>JBEKBX010000006.1:0-144903 GCA_050015175.1 Acidimicrobiales bacterium
AGAGCCAGATCGTCAGCCCCTCCGCCACTACCACTCCGCCTTGTCCAGGGTCATCCGCACTCCGAGCTGCTTCAAGACGCGGAGGATCCGCCTTACCTGCTCGGTCTCTTTTCCCCGCTCGAGGTCAGACAGGTATGTCCGGTTCAGCCCTGCACGCTCGGCCAGCTCTTCCTGGGTAAGGCCGGCTTCCTGCCGGTAGTGGCGGATCGCAGAGCCGAGAGCCTCCGGGGTGTAGATGCGATATGGCTGCGATGTCTGCATATCCGGATATTATAGCATGATGGCGCTATATCTGAATATCCGGATATGGCGTCTTAGAGCGCTGATGTCCGAAAATCAAGATACCGGTTGGAGACGCCGGAACGTCCGAAGAACCAGACGCCCGTGTTCCTTTCCCCGAGGTTCGGACACTGGCTGACGGCCGCTCGCACGTACGACGCTGTCTTCAGCGGCCGCCGGCATATCAGCATCGCCATCACCACCATGGAAGTCACCACCACCGCTACGACGACCGTCGCCACTATCAGGAACACCAGGACGCCACGAAGATGAGGATGAGGAAGAAGATGACGATGATGATGAAGAAGGCCAACTAGTCAAGGCGATGCGCAGGCGAACGAGCTCGCCGTCGCCAACGGCAGAGACGGAATCTCTACCCAGGCCTACGCCTTCCTGAAGCTGATTCTCCAGGTAGAATCGGTGGCGAGACATCCCAGGCGGGCTTACGAGGTGCATCCCGACGTGTCGTTCGTACACGCGAATGGTGGAGCCCATCTGCCGTGGTCCAAGTCGTCGTGGAACGGCATCCATTTGCGCAAGCGGATCTTCGTATCGCGAGGGATCTCCTTGCCAGATGATCTCGGCGTCCCGGAGGGGCCGGCTGTGCGGATGTGCTTGACGCTGCAATCGCAGCCTGGTCTGCGGATCGGATTGCTGGCGGAAAGGCGGTTCGCTTGTCGGAAGGATCGGACCGGGCTGGTGCCATCTGGAGTTGACGACTCTCTTGCCCCCGAGGTTGCCGCGATCCACCGCGCAGTCGTCTGGCGCGTCTGACCCGTTACTCAGACCGCCAATATCAGGGTTGACTCAAGCGTCACCGCAGGTAGATCGCTCGTAGTCAACGCGAATATCGGGCCCCCGCCACCAAACCAATTTATGCCATCTACATGGGGCTCTTAGAATGCGATTTGAACCCTACGACCGCCAAGTATGCGTGGCCTTCCAGATTGGTCAGCAAGCAGACGCACAGAGAGCGAGAAAAATCGCAGTCTCGCACCATTGGAACGTCCAGTAATGACTACTGGGCTGATAGACTACGGATTGGTGGATGTTCTGGCCGGCAGTTAGAGCCGTGCATTGCTTGACCGTTCCACTCTGGCAGTCCGTACTGGGCAGCACGCACTCTTGACCGGTCCGAGTGACAGCCTCGTTGGAGAGAATGAGAGCGCCCGATATCTTCACCAAGGCACCCGGCGCGTTTATTGGCAAGGTCAGCTCGTCATTGTTGATCAATATGACGTTATTGTCGACACATTGAGCACTTATCGGTGGGATATACGTGCGGACCTGACCGGGTAGTGTGGCCTGACCGAGCTGGGCCAGGCGAGCTGTACCGCGACGAAGATAGGCAGCGTAAGCGCCATGGCTGCCAGGATCCGGCGGCTTAGCGCACCGATGACGACACCAAGCACGGAAGCAAAGACTGCATAACCGGCTGGAGCGACGCCACTCGCTGCGAACATCAGCGGAGAGAACCTGTCGACGTAGCTCAGATCGCCCGATGAGACCCCGGTGCGAAAGAGCGGATTGCGATCAAGGCGAGCTTAACGGCGAGCCAGTGTCTCGGACTGACTTGACAGCGGACGAGCAGCTATGCTCATCGGTCCGAATTGTCCTGCAATGATGTCCACATACACGCAAGGCTCAGGAGCTACAAGGCGTATAGTTTCGGGTGCGCGCTGGCAGCGTTCGGATCTCAGGTAATGGTGAGCGTGACCTGGGGGCTCAGAAGCAGACCAGCGGGGTTGCTAGCAGCGACGGAGAATGTATACGCGTTAGGGACGGTGGGAGTTCCGTGCAGGGTCCCATCAGGGTCGAGAACCAGTTCGGTCGGTAGGCTTCCGCTTGCCAGTCGGTAGGAGGGTGCTGGCCGCCCGTTAGCTACGAATCGATACGTATACAGCGTGCCCACTGTCCCATCCGGTGGAGCCAACTCTGAGAAGACACTTGGTTTCGTGCCTCCCTGAGACATAGTTACTGCGGTGCTGAGTGCCTGGTCGGCCGTCTTTGAAGAAAAATAGAAGGCCACGGCACTTCCAAGGCTGGCAATGAGTCCACCGAAGAGCATGCTTTGCAACGTGGCGTTGTTGATAAGTAGAGCGGCAGCACAGAAGGCCAGGAAACCGAATACCAGCGCAACGGCAATCCAGCTACGAACTATGGACGCCGGCGGATCGCCCTCGCCGCTTGTGATGACACTGCGTCCCAAGATCACGACAAGCCCGGCCAAAAGAGAACCACCAATGACCAGGGCCAAGAGCAGAGTTCCCTGAGAGAAAGTCAGAGTTGTCTCGGCCGAAGCGAGTAGTGAAAACATGACAGTCAACCTCCACAGTCGTGTAGCGATGGCATCTGCTCCGACAAAAGAGCCCTCATCGGACTGCCCAGTTCACGACTGCCCCGGACTATACAGTTTGCTAGTCGCCACCGCCATGGGCTCCGCACCGATGGCGAGTCCTCCGGGGAACAGGTCTCGCGGTCGACTGATTCCCCGGATCCGAATCGCCAGGTACGCGTCGCAACGCTTCAGCTCCAACGATTGAGCATGCTGAGTATCGCCGGGTTGCAAGCTATTTCCGTTAAGTTGCACGCTGTTTCCGTTAGCCGATTCACAGCGAGCGCACTCGCTGCAGTGTCAGGCCGGCTCGTTAGTGGCTACGCGCCGACAGCGGTGCCGATCAGTCGCCCTAGACCGAAGGTGACGCCCGCAGCGAGGAGACCAAAGCAAAGCTGGCGCGTCCCGGAGAAGATGGCGTTTCGCCCTGTCAAAAGGGTGACCAGCGTCCCAATCGTGAACAAGCCTACCGCCGCACAGCATATGGAAGCCAAGAGGGCCGTATTGCCACCCGTGATGAAGTAAGGAACGAGTGGGATGATGGCACCGATTGCGAAGAGAAGGAACGAGAAGCCGCCCGCAGCATAGGGAGATCCACCGAGCTGACTCGGGTCGAGCCCGAGCTCTTCGCGGACCATGGCGTCGAGCGCGGACTGCTCGTTAGCCATCAAGCGTTCCGCGATCTCTTGAGCTTCCTCCTGAGGAAGACCCTTCGCCTCATAGATGAGCGCCAGCTCCTCCCTTTCCTCATCGGGAACCGAGCGGATCTCGGCTGCCTCTGTGCGCACCTGGCGCTGGTACAACTCACGAGCGGTCTGGACTGAGATCCATTCGCCGATGGCCATCGAGAAGGCGCCAGCCAAAAGGCCCGACAGACCAGTGATCAAGATCGCCGCCGTCTTGAGCTGGGCTCCTGCGACGCCCATCACGAGAGCGAGGTTTGACGTGAGACCGTCATTCGCACCGAGTACAGCGGCTCGGAGCGAGTTTCCGCCTACTGACCGGTGGCGGCCCTCCAGTGTCGCAAGCGTCTCGCCGGCAATGCCTTGCGGGGAGCCTCCAGCGATGTAACGCAGGACGCGAGCGTGAGAACGCTCCTGATCAGACATGTTCGTGCCAACCGTCTCAGGTTGGTCGTCGTAGCCAGCTTGGTCGACCTGCTCGAGAGTGGCGACGGTAGGAAGGACGACCCTCGGTCCGAACCGGCTAGCTAGGAATGCCATCGCGCGGGCCCGCCACGAAGCTCTTCGTGGGCCGGGATCGACGCCGATCTTCCGGAGTCTGTCCTCCCAGAAAGACAGATGGCGTTCCTCGACCTCGGCGAGCCGAATGTAGACAGAGGCCAATTGCGGACTCTTCTCAGCTGCAGCCATCGCGCGATAGACGGTCGCGGAATCAATCTCACCCTGCAGGTTGGCCCTGTACCGGGCTGCTTCTGCTGATGTCTTCATGTCCGTTTTCTACCTCCAGTGCGCCGGTCATGTAGGGCTCACCGATCGCGCAGCTCGAGCTCAAGATGCCCACCTGGGTCCAAGCCGCACGACCTACGGGGCTCACCTGCTTGTGCATTGACGGATCCCGAGGCATTCGTGTGTCGCCTTGAGATTCCTTGAGCGCTTGCGTGCGATCGGCGACGCGTGGGCGGTATGGCGGTCCAGGCCAGGTACTTTCGAGAACACCCCACCAAGGAACACGCAGCTCAGGACACGTGCTAGCGCACTGGCCCTGGTATACCTGCCTTGCAGCGCGGCCCCGCCATTGTTCATTTCGACCTGCCTATGTGAAGTGAACCGTCGTCGGGTGGCGAACCGTCGCGGTCACCCGCGGCAGTCTCTTGCGCGCCCGCCGTCCTGGTCGGGTCGTCGAGGAAATCCGCGCTGGGCACGAAGAAGAGGCTTCCGGTCACCGCTTTCGAGAAGTCGAGGATCCGGTCGTAGTTGCCTGGCGGATTGCCAACGAACATGTTTGCAAGCATCTGCTCGGTGACCTCGGGAGTGCTCGAGTAGCCGATGAAGTAGGTGCCGAACTGCGCGTCACCCACGGTGCCGAACGGCATGTTGTCCCGCACGATCTGACGCTCCTCACCGTCCTCGCCGGTGATCGTGTTGAGGGCCACATGCGAGTTGGATGGCTTCACGTCGTCCGGCAGTTCGATGTCGCTCAGCTTTTTCCGGCCGACGACACGTTCTTGCTCCTCGGTCGCGAGCGCGTCCCACGCCTTGAGGTCGTGCAAGTACTTCTGGACGATCACGTAGCTGCCGCCGCCGAACCTGGGGTCCTCGTCACCGACGGTCACAGCGGTGGCCGCCGCCGGGCCAGAGGGGTTCTCAGTACCGTCGACGAAACCCATGAGGTCGCGCTGGTCGAAGTAACGGAACCCGTGCACCTCGTCGACCATTTGCGCGTGGCCTGAGAGTCTTTTCGCGAGCTGGCCGGCGAGCTCGAAGCACAAGTCCATCCGGTGGGCGCGGATGTGAAAGAGCACGTCCCCAGGGGTCGACACGGCCGTGTGCTTCACACCGGTCACCTCACGGAAGGGATGCAGCCCGGCCGGGCGCGGCGTACCGAACAGCCGGTCCCAGAGTCTGGCGCCGATCCCGGTCACACAGGTCAGCTCACCCTCCGGGATACGGAAGCCAACTGATCGAGTCAGGGCGGCGACGTCACCTAGCAGGTCGAGCGTCGCCCGCTCGGCGTCGTTGCCGGGGCCGATCGTGGCGACGAGGAAAATGGCTGCCTCTGTGAGCGGTACCAGCACCGCCTGCGGCGTACCGGTTTGTCCCATGGTTCTCCCCCATCCCTGGCCAGCGGCGCCAGCCCCGAGCTGTCCGGCCCGCGTCGGCCGTTGTCCTCCACGATGATCGCTGATCGGCCGCCTGTGCAAGAAGGCGCGACCTCCGCCACTGTTCTCGTGTCGAGACCGACTTTGCTGTTCGCCCGACCAGACTCGAGCGTGGTGGCGTAGAGCCGTTCAAGGTGTTCGGCACAGACATGACGCGACAGCGTCCGACCGACGGCAGCACGTGGTGTTCGATGTTCCTCCGGCGTGAGTTCAAGGTGCTCGGTCGAAGTACGAGCTTCTCGGTCGGCTCCCTTTGCGGGTCAGGCACGACCGAGCGTTTTCGTGCGGCGCGCAGTCCGACGTCTCCTCCGTGATCAGTATCGAAAGACCGCTAGAAAACGTGCGAAAGCATCGTGGTTCTTCTCGTTACCTGTTGCCGTCCCCGGAGATCAGGACTCGGCTCGTTTCCTCCGCGTTCACCGCAGCGACGCACCGACTGAGGTGTCGTAACCGATGATGGCGGGCAGTACTTTAAGAAAAGCCTCGGACCGATTGGCCTCGCGCCTACATGGCGGGGCGCACGCCAACCTCCTCCAGATGGTTGAGCATGTCCGCAGGATCGGCGTAGACGCGGTACGCCCCGGCTGCCTGGAGCTCGGCTCGCCCGTAGCCGCCCGAGAGCAGACCGACGCCCATCGAGTTGGCACGCTGGGCAGCCAGAAGGTCCCACACGCTGTCGCCGACGACGAAGCTGTGGTGGGGATCGACATCGAGCAGGCTTGCGGCGGCCAAGAACAGATGTGGGTCGGGCTTGGCCCGCTCCACGAGGTCCCTCGTCACCACTACGGTGTTCGCCGGCAGCTCCAACAGCTCGATGGCCGGCGAGGCTGTTATGCGTGACCCGCTCGTTGCGATCGCGAACGGCACCTCGCGGTCGTGGAGGTAGCCGAGGAGTTCCCTCGCGCCAGGAAGTGGCACCACCCCTCCGACACGTCGCAGGTAGTGCTCGGCATGGAGCGCGAACAACCGAGCGAGAGTCTCGGCATCGAGCTCGCGACCGGTCTCACGCTGCAAGGCGTTGAGGAACAATCCTCCGCTCATTCCGATCCTGCGGTGGATCCGCCACACCGAGAGCGGCACGCCACAGTCCGCGAGGGCTTCTTGCCAGGCGGTCACATGTTGGTAGACGGAGTCCACAAGTGTCCCGTCCAGGTCGAACAGGAATGCAGGCTGTGGCACCTCGATGTGCGGTCGCGCGGTGGTGGTCACGAACTCAGTCTACGAGTGGAGCCGAGACTCGGGCGATCCGCCCCTCACTCACTCTGACCTCGTCCGCTCGAGAATCGGTCCCCGCCCTGTTCCAACGGCCGAGCGACTCGGGAGGAATCCGGCACTTTGACTTCGAGCTTCCGCCCTCTCGAGCGCGGTGACTTCACCCTCCTGGCACGGTGACTGCCCTCACTGCACGTGGCTGATGGCGCGGGAGGCCAGATTATTCGACCCGGGGAGGGCGGTGGCCGCCTGTGCAGGACGGAAAGGAAGCGACGGAGGTGCTCATCGTCGAGCACGAGAGCCGACGATAGGCCCATCCGGCGGTGCCGGCTCAACGACCATCCCGACCGGTAGCGGCTGATGGCGGTGGCGGCCACTGACGAAGTTGTCGCAGTGTGGCGCAGCGGGCATGTCTCGGCGCCGGAGGCCGCTGCTGGTCGATGGGGTGACAAGGACCGACTCCTCCCGTCACACTTGTGAGGTGACAACGACCAGCTCTGACCCTGTTGGCGAGACAGCCTGGAGCGCACGTGTCAACGGAGCCCCGATCGCCTTCGACTACGACGACGTCAGCCTCGTGCCCCGCCTCGTCTCCACGCTGACCCACCGCGTCGACGCCGAGCCCAGCATCGAGTTCGGGCCGACGCAATTGGCCCTGCCGATCATTGGTGCCCCCATGCCTGACGTCTGCGGGGCCGAGATGTGCCGAGCGCTGGCCGCTGACGGTGCCGCGGGCATGCTGCACCGGTTCCAGTCGATCTCGGCGCAGGTCGAAAGCATTCATGCCGCGATGTCAGGTGACGACGGAGAAGCGCCTTTGCCCCCGCCCGGCGCGGCTGTCGGAGTCAGCGGCGACTATCGGGAGCGGTTCTCGGCGCTGTACGAGGCAGGCGTGCGCGTGTTCTGCCTTGACACAGCCAACGGCGCCCACGTGCAGGTGGCAGCCGCCATTGCGTGGTGCCGCTACCAGGCAGACGACGTCTTCCTGGTAGCGGGGAACGTGGCCTCGGCCGAGGCATTCCGTTGGCTGGAGGATCAAGGTGCCGACGCGATACGCGTGGGGATCGCGGGCGGTTCGGTTTGCGAGACGCGCACAGAGACGGGAGTGTTCGTCCCCACGCCGTACGCGGTCTGGGAATGCGCCCACGCCAAGAGGAATGCGCTCGTCATCGGGGACTCCGGGGTCCGCACGCCGTCGGACTTCTGCAAGCTGCTGGCCCTCGGTGCCGACGCCGTCATGCTCGGTTCCGCGCTTGCCGGCACGCGCCAGGCGCCCGGTCGCGTGATCGTCGTCGACGGCAGCAAGTACAAGATCATGAGGGGCGCTGCCTCGTTCTCCGTGCAGCAGGAGCACGGCGGGCAAGAGCCCGACTATGTGGAAGGCGCCGAGACCATGGTGCCCTACAAGGGGTCGGTAGCGGATGTGACCTCGAGGTACCGGGCGGGATTGCGAAGCTCGATGTCCTACATGAACGCCCGGAGTCTCGAGGAGTACCGCGCGAACGTCAACTTCGTGTTCCACTACAGCCGCCCCGGTTAGGTCGCCCGCCCGAGGGTCGGATGCCCATGACCGACGACCTGTCGCTTCACCGAGAGCAAGGCGGTGCCCGATGACTGCGCGTGAGACCACCTCGTGCCAGGTGGAAATGAACCGCCACCTCCAGGCGGCGCCCGAGCGTGTGTGGCAAGCGCTGGTCGAGCCTGAACAAGTCGGCACGTGGTTCGCGGCGAGTGCGAGGATCTCCCCGGAGCGGGGCGGTGCCTACGAGTTGTTTTGGCAACCCGAGACCCCTGAGCACAACAGCACCGTGGGGTGCCGGGTCACGGCCATCGCCGCAAGCCGCCACATCGCTTTCACCTGGCGCGGACCAGATGAGCTGAGCACGACCATGAACGAAGGAGACCCGCCTCCACCGCCGACCCACGTCACGATCACGCTCATGCCCACCTCGATTGGCACCGATGTGACCGTGCGCCATGTTGGATTCGGCCACGACGAAGGTTGGTCGGAGGCGGTGGCCTGGCACGAGCGGTCGTGGACCGCATGCCTGGACAATCTGGAGGCGTTCCTTGACGATCAGCCCCTGCCTCACCCGTGGCGCTGATCGTGCCGGTGTCGGACGAAGGCTGGGCGGCGATCTGCTGGTTCGCCCGAGCCATGTCGTCCGGTGGCAGTATCTGCACTCCCGGCGGGGCTGCGACCGGGATGCAGATCACGTCCAGTGACGTTGCCAAGGGGTAGGCACCCGAGCGCACTGCGATCGGTAACACTCTGGAACGGGAGGGTCAGGTTGCCTAGCGAATCCGGGATAGAGCCCTTCGTCGTCCGTCCGCTCGCCGGCAACGAGTTCGAGCGCGTCGCAGCCGTTCTTGGTCTGGCGCGCCTTCATCAGGGCGACGGCTTCTACCTCGTGGCATGGGAGCACGACGAGCCTTTGGGGCATGCACACCTGGCGCTGACGAACCCGCCGGAGCTGCAGGACCTGTCAGTGCGACCGGAGCACCGGCGGCGCGGGGTCGCGACAGCCATCGCGGCCTCGGCCGAGCGCCAAGCACGGGCACGGGGTTTCGACCGTCTCCGCCTCCACGTCAGCACCGACAACGAGGGGGCGCAGGCTTTGTACAGCCGGTCTGGCTATGGCGACGTCGGCGTGCCGCCAACGCGCGTGAAGGGAACCGTCGTGATTCGCACCGGGCCGATTGAGGTGGACGGCACGATCCTGACCTGGGAGAAGCGCCTCGACCAAGGCTCCTGAACGCGCTTGGCCGGAACAGGCGCCGATGTGGACCCGGTTTGCTTCCGCGAGCACCTGCTCGTGCCGGTCACGGCACAGGTGAGCTCATCCCCACCCCAGTCCTTCCTCGCTTCGAAGGTACTGGCGTTCCCGTGCGGACGTGCCGCCCCAAATTCCGTGAAGTGAAACGTCTTCGAGTGCAGTCGCGAGGCACTTGTCCTCGATGGGACACCGTGAGCAGACACGCCTCGCGCGATCCAGGCTGGGACCGCTCGTGGGAAAGAAGAAGTCGAGATCCATACCCCGGCACGCGGCATTCGCGAGTCCCCCCGGACGGATCGGGTCACGAGTGGCTGTTTTCAAGTTGCGTTGCGGAAGAGGAGCGACGTTATTGCGTTGCGGGCCGAGAGAGGCGGCGGTTTGCACGCCACCTGGGAAGTGGGCTCTCCCACCACTCACCGGAGCCGGCATGGTCCCTCTCCTTGGCTGGCGCGCCCGCCAGGCCGGGTCTGCCGGCCCGAACCGGCATTCGTGTTCCCGACACCAGGCGAGCGACGTCTGGTTCGGAGCAGACCCGGCCGTGGAGGCGCGCTGTCAAGCTAGGGCTCCGACCTGTGACCAGTCTTGGAAACTGATTGCAGTCGGGTTTCAGCCAACCAGGGCACACCGTCGCTCTCCTGGCCGCCAGATCTCGCCGGGGGAACCGGTGTGCGACGGCCTGGCCATTGTGGCGGCCCCCCCTTGCTTCCCGAACTGATGCCCGACTCGGTCTCCCGTACGCTCAGCCGTCTGGGCTGCCCCCGGCCCCGCCGGTCGCGCGGAGCGTTTGCCGCCTCGCTCGCTTACGCGTGCGAACGATCGTGGCGGTCCGTGCCGGAGGCCTTGCGGCAGCGTTACCTAGACCTTATGGACCATCCAAACGTTCGGCTCCCAGTAGCTGCCGGTGCCGTTGTGAACATGAAGTGGGGCGAGCCCGGAGGGAAAGACGAATGCGCCGTCTGCCGGGAAGGCCATCTCCGTCCAATGCTCCCAATCGGCCACGGGCGCCTCGATTTGGAGCGACTTCGGTTCGGGTCGCAGGATCGTCGCGCCCAACCGGGCGTGCACTCGCATCCATGGGTCGAAGGGCAGTCCGTCAGATCGCCGCCAGGTGGCATACCGATCGATCGGCGTCAGCGGGTAGCGATCCTTCCAACTCGGGCGGACGGGAGCCACGAGCGGAGCAAGACCGGTTCTCCTGGCGACGGTTTTCATCGCTCGGACGATCAAGCCGCTCAAGCCCCGTCCCTGCTGGTCGGGGGCAACCTCGGCGGCAAGCGCCGCGAGAGCGGTTGGTGGGCGCGGGTCATCGACCCCGCGCAGTCCTAAGGCGTCAATTCCCCGGGGGAGGTCCCCGAGAGACCCGTCCCAGCAGAACGGGATCGTCCTACCTCTGGCGACGATGCGGTCCAGGGTCCTGTCGTAAAGGAGAACCTGGAGGTGGGCGTGGCGGGGAAGCAGCGCGCCGAAGTACCTCGCCGTGTGGTTGCCGTGTTCGTTGTACTCCGGCCATACGTCTAGGACGGAGCGCGACTGCTCCCAGAGGTCCGGCCGCTCCGCAGCCGTGAAGACGTCGATGAAGGACTGGGGTCGTGGGGGAGTTTCTTGCACGCCTCTCATCTTGCCCGCGGTGCGACACCTTGATGCCCTGGACCGCTCCGATGGAGCAGCCCGGATCGCACGGTGAAACGCGGACGCCGCGGCGGGTTGGCAAGAAGTCGCGATTTCCGCGCGGTGCTGCCTCCAGTCCCGCCGAGCGAGCCGCCGTAGAGTTCTGGTGTTCGCTTTCGGTTCACGGCACGACTTTCAAGAAAGGGGCACCTCGGTGATCAAGGGATTCAAGAACTTCCTATTGCGAGGCGACGTCATCGTCATCGCGGTCGGCCTGATAGTCGCCCTGGCCTTCAGCACGCTGATCAAGGCCTTCACTGACTCTGTGATCAATCCGCTGATCTCGCGCGCTCAGGGGGGCGGGGCTGTCGGACTGGGCGTACAGCTCGGCCAGACGGGCAATAGCGCCACGTTCCTGAACTTCGGGTCTTTCATTTCCGCCGTCGTCTACTTCATCATCTTCATGGCCGTCGTCTACTTCGTCATCGTGGTCCCGTACAAGAAGATCTCGGCCAAGCACGGCCAGGTCGTGTTCGGCGACCCGGCGCCAACCCAGACGTGCCCCGCCTGCCTTTCCGACGACCTTCCGCTGGGCGCTACCAAGTGCAAGTATTGCGGCACCGACCAGCCGACTGGAGCCACGGGCAACACCGCGACGTAAGGCTGGACACTTCCGCTCGCGTCGAGCCTCGAGCCGGCGGGCTGAGGGCGTTAAGGGGCGGTACCCGGCGCCGCCGTGCCAGCGGCGCGGAGAGGCCCGTCAGCCAAGCAGCCGAGGGCCGGTCGATGGAGGTCCCTCACTTCACCGCGCCGGCGAGCATGCCACGGACGAAATGGCGCTGAAACGCCAAGAAGACGATCAGCGGGACGACGATCGAGACCATCGACCCGGTCGAGATGATCCAGAAGTTGGCCGCCAGGGTCCGTTCCTGGTCATAGAGGAACAGGGTGAGCGGGACGTGCGGATCGCCCCCGAGGAAGACCAGGCACACCAGCAGGTCGTTCCAGACCCATATGAACTGGAAGATTGCCAACGAGGCGGCGGCCGCCACACCCAAGGGGATCACGACGCGCCTGAACAGCGTCCACTCACCTGCACCGTCGATCCGGCCCGCCTCGATGAGGGCCGTGGGGATCCCGGTGTAGAAGTTGCGCATCAGGAACACGCCGAAGGGCAGACCGAAGGCGACGTGGAAGATGACCACGCCGGTTATCGTCCCGAAGGGGTTCCAGCCGAAGGCCGAACCCATGTCCTTGTACAGCGAGGCGACCGGTATGAGCGCCACCTGCAACGGCACCACCATCAAGCCGACGATCGTGAGGAACACTGCGTTGCGGCCCCGCCACCTGCCGAACACGATGGAGTAGGCGGTGAGGCTGGCGATGACCGTGACCAGGATCGTGGCGGGAATGCTGATCTCGAGCGAGGTTCTGAGCGCATCGAGCACGCTTCCGGGCGCGATCCCGGAAGGTACGCCGCCGCCCAGCACCGTCGAGGACCCTCCGGTGAAGAGCTCTTTGTAGTTCTGGATCGTGAGCTGGGAAGGGGCGGAGAACACTTTCCACCATCCGGACACCTCGAAGAGTCCGGACGGGCGGAACGAGATGATCATCATGGAAAGGGTCGGTACGAGCCAGAACAACGCGATCGCGCCGAGCACGACGTTGACGACCACGCGTGAGGGGCGGATGCGCCTCAGGAAACGTCGTGCCTGTTCCGGGGCTTCCGCCTCAACCTGAGGCGCAGCGGCGACAGCGGTGACCGTCATTTGCCGCTGATCCTCTTCAAGTTGAACAGCATCGCCGGCACGACGAGCACGAAAAGGATGACGGCGAGCGCGCTCGCGAGGCCCGTATGGACTCCTCCTCCGAAGCCCAGGTAGTAGACGTCGGAGGCCAGGGTGCTGGACTGGCCTCCGGGTTGAGAACTGTCGATGCCCAGGTTGACGACGATGTCGAAGATCTTCAGCACGTTGATGACCATGGTCACGAACACGACGGTCAGCACCGGGGCCAGCATCGGTATGGTCACGCGCCGGAAGGTCTGCCACTCCGTGGCGCCGTCGACGTGTGCCGCCTCGAGGGCCTCGCGGTCGAGGGCCGCCAGACCGGCCGCCACCACGACCATCGTGAAGCCTGCCCAGATCCACAGGTAGGCGAGGATCTCCGAGATGTCGATGAGCGGGACGCTCAGCAGCGCCTGCGCGGTCTGGCTGAGGCTGCCGGTGGGGGTCAGCGACTGCGGGCCGAGCCAGAACGTGCCCGAAAAGCTAGGCGTGAAGTTCGACGCCTCGATCTGGACGCGGAAGGGCCCGGGGCCGACGTTGGGGAAGACGAACCGTCCGAACGCGTCCGTGGTCGTCGTCGCAGCGGTGCTGCCATCGCTGCGGAGCAGGGCAACGTGCAGGTTGGTGAACCCGTCCTCACCCGGCAGCACCCCCGAGACGTTGGACGGGTTCGAGACGGAGAAGTCCCGCCATACCAAGCCGGTGACCGCCCCCGCGGACGGCGCGGGCAGGCGGGCCTGGCGAGCTCCCAGCACTGTAAGGGTGTCGGGACTGACACCCGTGAGCCCCATCCGCACCGTCTCGCCGGCTCTCACCGCCGCGCTGGACTCGAGCGTCCCGTGGGGGCCGGCGACGACACCACTGGTCGCTAGCGACGCGGCGCTCTGGCCTGCCGAGAGCGGGTACGCGCCAGGCGGGTGGAAGTAGTCGTCCACGGTCTGGACGATGGCGTTCAGGACTCCGACATGAGGGTCCAGCTGGAATATCTGCGTGAAGACCAGCGAGGAGGCCGTGACGCTGAAGACGATCGGGAGGAAGATGATGGTCTTGAAGGCAGTGGACCAGCGGATGTGCTCTGACAGCACTGCGAACACCAGGCCCATCACCGTCACGATGAAGGGGAAGACCAGGACCCAGATGACGTTGTTGCGGACCGCGATCAAGGTGTCGGCCGTCGAGAACAAGGACTTGTAGTTGGAGAACCCGACTGCCTTGGTCGCCGTTCCGTTGTAGAAGCTGTAGCGGACCGTCGCGATGGCCGGCCAGATCACTATCGCCACGAGCAGGACGGCTCCGGGGACCAGGAACACCAGGGACTGAAGGTGGTGCTGCCCCTGGCGCCGGGCGCTTCTCCTGGCAGGGCCTTGTTGTTGGGCAACGGCTACTGCTGCCATCTCAGAGGTCTCCCGGTCCTGCGACGGGCCAGGGCACGCCCGTGTCCTCCCGGGCGTGCCCTGGTTGGTTCATTCGAGCGGCAATGCTCAGTGGCCCATCGCGGCCGTGGCCTGGGCTTGCATGGTCTTTTCAATCGACGTGATGTTGCTCGTGCTCGGGTTCTTGACGAAGTTGAGCATGTCCTGCCACAAGCTCGGTTCCCAGCTGCCCTGCAGGTCGTCGAGACTGAAGACAAAGCTCGTAGCGTGCTGCAGCTCCGACGCGTCAGCCATGGTGACCGGGTCCGGGTAGCTGGTCAGGGGCACCATCTTGTTTGGCGAAGCAAAGCCCCCGAGGTGCGCCCAGATCTCACCGGCCTCGGCGCTGCCCAGGTACTTGATGAGTGCCTTGGCTGCCGCGGTGGGTTTGAACAACATCGCCACGTCCCCGGAGCCCTGGATCGCGGAATTGTTCTTCTGGTCGGCCGCCGGGGCGGGGAAGGGGAAGAAGTCGAAGCACGGGGTTTGGGCAGGGTTGGCGGTGCACTTCTTGCCGCCGGCCCCGGTCGTCCCGGCGGTGTAACCGGAGGAGTTGCCGACGATCTCGTTGACGACGAAGTCAGCCTCGATCACCATGGCCGCCTGTGGCATGGTCCCTGGCTTGGGGAAGACCTTGTCCACGCAGGCCGGATAGTCGTTGGCGAGGGCTCCCTTGGTGCCGCCGAGGAGATAGGAGGGCTGTCCTATCAACTGCGCGAGCGTGTCGAAAGCCGTTGTCACAGTTGGGCCTGTCCAGGAGATGTTGTGGGCGGCGAGTGCGTCGTAGTCGGTCGCCCCTGCGGTCTTCAGGTACACGTTCTGCCAGAGGTCGGCGACGGGCCAACCGATGTCGGTGCAGAGCGAGACCGGGGTGACCCCGGCCCTCTTGAGCGTGGCCGCGTCGGTGAGCAGCTGTTGCCACGTGGTGGGTGTGGTTTTTATGCCCGCCATGGCGAACTCGGCCGGGTTGTACCAGATCGTGTTCTTGTTGGCACCCTTGAACCAGACCCCGTAGAGCTTGCCGTTGTAGGTCACGAGGTTGTTCCAAGCAGCTCCGTAGTCGGATGCCTCGCTCCCGATGACAGGGGCGAGTGGCTGGATGGCACCCTTCTTGGCCAGGGCGAGCACCGTGCCGGGATCAGGCACCAGCGCCACCTGGGGTGGCGCTCCACCGGCCACGGCGGCGTCTATCGCCGTGTCCATGTTGCTTCCCTTGCCGCTGTAGTTGATCGTGACTCCCGTCTCCGCCTCGAAGGGCGAGAGCACGGCCTCGAAGTCCTGCTGCTCGACACTGGTCCACTCGGCCCAGAGCGACACAGAGCCCCCGATGTGGGAAAAGGCGCGGGTGGTGGTTGAGGCACTTGCCGGCACCATGGTGACTGCCAGGCCCAGTAGCCCGGTCAATGCTGCTATCGAGAACAGCTTGTGCCTCCGGGGCGCCGAAAGAATGGCTCGGGTCCGTGACTTGTTTCTGCTTCCTCCAATTGTCGGCCTCATAATCGTGCCTCACCTTTCTCTTTCTCTTTTGTGCATTGAGTTGACGAATTGCCCGACGCTCGTCGGTTCGGACGCCGGTTGTCCTCGACAGCGTGACTGCCTGGAGACCCCGGGGTGGCGATGAAGGCCGTTGGCAGCATGCGGGCGAAGTGCCCGGTTCCGGGCGATTCGGCGGCTGACCAGGCCACGCGCTGCAGTGTTCGAAGGGCACCAGAAGCCATTTGGCCAAGTCCCGGACATGGCGGCGAGCGGGCTGCGATGACCGGGTGTCCGGACGCAAGGCGCGTGGCAGGAGAGATGCTGTCAGTGGTCCGCCAAGCTGCCTCGAGGAGGCGTTGTGTAGTTCTGGTCGAGGTGCCGGCGACGGCGCGGAACGATCGAGGCACGTTGCAGGGAGAATTCCCCGCCCACCCCATTACCTCTTCGATCGTCCTGTTGGCCAATGGCACCCCCACACCCGGCTGGCCACTTGCGACATTCAATCTCTCTCGGGCACAGATCCGAGGAACGGCACGATAGCGCTGTGGCAAACACCACACAAGCGGTTGGGGAATCTTTTTCCAGTCTTCGTACTTGCGAGGCGGTGCGCCGCGCAGGCCTCGAGCACTGTCCACCTGTAGGCGGGCGCGACACCGGGCGCGCGGTGCACCCCGCACCCGGTCTGCGCGCTCAGGTCTGTGCAGAGAGCCTGCTGGGCAACCTGAATCGGACTCGACAGCGGTGCCGGTCCCGGGGCGCCGGGCGGCCGAGCCGAGAGCCGAGGGTCTCGCACCTTGCCGCGCTACATTCCAAACGTCGCTGTTGTCGCCCCGAGTCAGGCGAGGTCCGCGACTTGGAGCTTTCGTGTCCGAATGACCTCAGAGAGGACTGAGCGCCTTGTTCGTCGACCTGCCACTTGCCGAGCTTCGTGCGTATTTGCCGGAAGTCGACGAACCTTCCGACTTCGATGAGTTCTGGGCACGCGAAGTCGATGAGGCACGTTGCCGCGATGTCAACGCACAGTTCAGACCAGTAAACACAGCCATCCGCTACGCGGACGTGTTCGATGTGACCTTCTCCGGCCACGGAGGCGATCCCATCAAGGCCTGGCTGCTCGTCCCCCACGACCGCGGCCCGGAAGAGACCGTGATCGTCGAGTACATCGGCTACGGCGGTGGACGCGGTGATCCCCTGGACTGGCTCGCGTGGAGTGGCGCCGGCTACCCCCACCTCGTAATGGACACCCGTGGCCAAGGCGGCGCCTGGCGAAGCGCCGACACGAACGACCCCGGTGACGGTGGCCAGCCCGCCAGCCCCGGCTTCATGACGAGGGGCATCGGCGATCCCAGAAGCTATTACTACACGCGCCTTTTCATAGACAGCGTCCGGGCCGTTGACGCCGCCAGGGAACATCCAGACCTTGCCGGGCTGCGAGTTGCCACCACGGGAGTCAGCCAAGGTGGAGGACTCGCGCTCGCGGCCGCACATCTCGCCGAAGGTGTCGTGGCGACTTTGCCCGACGTCCCGTTCCTCGCCTACCCCCGGAGGGCGGCCGAGATCACCGCTAGCCTTCCGTATGGCGAACTCGCCCAGTACTGCCGTGTCCATCATGACGAGATCGATCAGGTCTTCCGAACGATCTCGTATATCGACGTTGTGAACCACGCGAAACGAACGAGGGTCCCGGCACTGTTCTCGGTCGGTCTGCTCGACGACATCACACCCGCGTCGACTGTGTTCGCCGCGTTCAACCACTTCGCAGGCGCGAAGCAGATCGCGGTCTATCCCTTCAACGGTCACGAGGGCGGAGCGACGACCCATATGCGAAGGAAGCTCGAGTTCCTTGACGCGACTTTGAGAAGCTAGTTTGCGGTAGCGCCGCCGCACTCACTCCATCTCGCACTGTCGTGGCGACCACAGCCCAGAGAGCTGTCCGGTTGCGGCCGTCGGCTCATGCGCCGTCGTGTTTCCTGTCCAGAAGACCCTTTCTCGCTTCTCGGCCTCGACTCACTGCTGCCGCGTGAATGACCCGGCCATGTGGCAGACGGGCTAGCGTATGTTCGCGGGTCGCGCCTCTTCTTCGGCTGAGTCAGGACCCGTGCACGCGAAAGGCGTCCGTCAATGAGCACCGCCGCCAGGGTCATTCCGCCCGAACTGACGGTGCGCGAGGTCGCTGCGCTCATCGATCATTCGCTGCTGCGTCCAGAGCTGACCGATGACGACGTTTGCAGCGGCTGCGCGCTGGCCGAGCAATACGGCACGTGGTCCGTCTGCGTCAGGCCAGCTGACGTCACGCTGGCCTCACGCCGGCTCGCGGGGAGCGGCGTCGTCATCGGGACTGTCGTCGGCTTCCCGCACGGGAGCTCCGCGACCGCGAGCAAGCTCTTCGAAGCCCGTCGCGCGCTCGACGACGGCGCCCGCGAGATCGACATGGTCATCAATATCGGCAAGTTTCGGAGCGGGGAGCACGGCTACGTCGAGGACGAGATCGCCCAGATCGTCGAGACCACCCACTCGGGGCACGGGTTGGTCAAGGCGATCCTCGAGAACGCGTATCTCACCGACGCGCAGATCGTCGCGGGCAGCAGGCTGGGCGAGCGCGCCGGTGCCGAGTTCATCAAGACCTCGACCGGCTTCGCCCCCGGAGGTGCGACCGTGCACGACCTGCTGCTGATGGCCGGGGCGACGTCGCCGAGAGTACAGATCAAGGCCGCGGGTGGAGTCCGAACGCTCGACCGGTTGCTGGAGCTCTTCGCCATAGGAGTCACGAGATTCGGCGCAACCGCGACCGCCGCCATCTTGGACGAGGCCGCGGAGCGTGGTGCCGGAGGGATCGCCCTTCGCGTTCCGCCAGCATCCCGTGAACAAGGCGCTACAGACTCGATGACGTACTGAGCTCGTAAGCGCATCGGACCTTGAGTCGACGAGGAGCCGGCTGTCGGGGGACCTCGGCGCAGTCGGGACACGAGACCCGCGGCCGGGCAGGCATGGATCAATCGCCAGGAGCCAGTCCGACGAGTAATCTCCTCTCACGCAGTACGAGAGGCGAGGAACACAGGCGCACTCGGGGCGGTTCCAGACATATTGGTACTCATCCACGGTAGCCACGGTGTCGCACATCGTGGGAGGCGAGCAAGGGGTGGAGTCTGATGGCAAAGTTCGACGCGAAGCGGTTATCGAGGGGAGACTGGGCCGTGGTCGGTGCGGCCGCTGTCAGCTTCATCAGTCTCTTTCTGCCGTGGTACGGCGCCTCGTACGGCTTTTTCAGCGCATCAGTCAGCGGCTGGAGCACGAGCTACGGATGGCTCGGCGGGCTTCTCATCATCGCCGCCGGCGTGTACCTGGCACTGCTCCGGTCCGAGGTCAACTTGGCCAAAATGCCCCTGACTCCGGCCGTGGTCGTGCTGGGGGCAGCAGCGCTCGGGACTCTGATCGTCGTACTTCGATGGATCACCCTGCCGAGCGGTCACGCTGGCCTCACCGGCTTCAGCTACGGCCCGCGCGTGGGCATCTACCTGACCATCATCGCGGGCGTGGTGCAAGTGGTTGCCGCGTTCGCTCTTTTCCGCAGCTCCGGCGAGAAGCTTCCCTGGGCGAAGTAGCGCTCCTTCCTCGAGCCACCGGGTCCGCGCCGGGCGGACCAGCACCACGGCTCCGAGACCGGAACGCCAGGGATCAGCAGTCTTAGCCGCCGCAGTGGCGGCCGCCGGCGTCTGAGGCCGGGCAGGCGAGCCCCGGGGGCTCAACCGCGCTCGATGCCGAGCGTCCGCCACGCAGGTGAGCCGGCCTCGTCGGAAGCCGCGAGATCCACTTCGGCGACGATGGCGTTGTCGTGCCAGCCTTCCGGGTCGTCGAGCACTTGGCGCACTTGCCATCTGTCGGGCTGCTCGGCGAGGTCGAACCAAGTGGAGGCACGGGCCTGAGCGCCGGTGCCGATGCTCGAATGAGCCGAGAAGTACTGATCCAGCGCTTCGGACCAGCCGGCCTCGTCCAAACCTCCGGGCATCTCCCCCTCGACGAGGTCGGCGAGATCGCGCCGGGCGGCGAGCTCGACGCGGCGGAAGGCGGCGTTGCGCACCATCACCTTGAAGGCACGGGCGTTGGCGGTGACAGGTGGCGGGGCGGCCGCGTCGGACCTCAGCTCGACGCCGATCTCGATGACTGCCTCCTCGAGCGACGAGCTCGCCGCTGCCGTGGCGAGGTGCTGCCACTCGTCGATGAGGCTCGAGTCGACCTGGCGGACGAGCTCGCCGAGCCATTCGGTGATGTCGAGCAGCTCCTCTGTCTTCAAGTCGTCCGGGACGTTGCGTATGAGCCCTTTGTAGACATCGGACAAGTAGCGCAGCACGAGGCCTTCCGAACGTGTCAGGCCGTAGTGGGCGACGTACTCCGAGAAGGTCATTGCCCGCTCGTAGATGTCCCTGGCTACCGACTTCGGCTGGATGTTGAAGTCGGCGGCCCAGGGATGGACGAGTCGGTAGTCGTCGAACAGGTCATAGGTCCAGTCGCGGAGCGGTTTCGGGTACTCGAGCTTGTCGAGGGCTTCGATTCGCTCCTCGTACTCCACCCCGGCCGCCTTGAGTGCCGCGAGAGCTTCCGTCTTCACACGGTCGAGCTGGGCCACCAGTACTGGGGCAGGATTGGCGAGCGTGGCCTCGACGACGCTGATGACGTCGAGCGACCACGTCGGAGCCGACCGGTCGAGGTGGGGGACTGCCTCGAGAACGAACGGGCTGAGCGGGCTGTCGAGGGCGAAGTCGGGCTGCAGCTCGGCGGTGACGCGAACCCGGCGACCCTGTTCGTCAGGCGTCTCGAGACGTTCGAGGGCCCCGGCGGCGACCAGGGAGCGGTAGATGGAGATCGCCTGGCGCACGAGACGGCGCTGGACGGCGCGCGGCTCGTCATTGTCCGTCACGAGCTTCGCCAGTGCGGCACAGCCGTCGCCAGGGCGATCGAGCACGTTGAGCAAGGTCGCGTGGCTTACCCGGAGCTGGGACACGAGCGGCTCGGGCGGAGAGGCGACGAGCTTGTCGAACACGGCCTCGTCCCAGGGGACATAGCCCCTGGGCGGCTTGGACTTGACGAGCTTGCGTGTCCGGCGCGTGTCGCCAGCCACCTTCTTGGCAGCCTGCTCGTTCTCTATGACGTGGTCGGGTGCCTGCACGACGACGAGACCCGAGGAGTCGTAGCCGGCGCGCCCCGCACGTCCTGCGATCTGGTGCAGCTCCCGCGCGCTCAGCAGTCGGGAGACCGACCCGTCGTACTTGGCGAGCCCCGAGAGCACGACGGTGCGCAACGGCATGTTGACCCCGACTCCGAGCGTGTCGGTTCCGACGACCACACGCAGGAGGCCGGCTTTCGTGAGCCGCTCCACCAGGCGGCGGTACTTCGGCAGCATCCCGCCGTGATGGACCCCGATCCCGTGATGGAGGAGCCGCGCGAGCGTACGGCCGAAGCCCGGGGCGAAACGGAAGCCCGCGATGGCCGCGGCGATCGCCTCTCGCTCGGCCCTTGTCGTCACCTGGGCTGACGTAAGTGCCTGGGCGTGGGTGAGCACCTGCGCCTGGGTGAAGTGGACCACGTACAGCGGTGCCTGGTCCGCTGCGAGGAGCGACTCGATCGTCTCGTTGAGCGGCGTGCGGCGGTACTCGAAGCGCAGCGGGACCGGCCGGGTCGCGGAACGCACTACCGTCACCGATCGGCCTGTGCGGCGTTCCAGACCCCTGCAGATTGCTGTCATGTCGCCGAGTGTGGCCGACATGAGGACGAATTGCGCCCGGGTCAGCTCGAGGAGCGGTACCTGCCACGCCCAGCCTCGGTCGGGGTCGCCGTAGAAATGGAACTCGTCCATGACGACCTGGTCGATCTCCGCCTCGGCCCCACTGCGAAGCGCCATGTTCGCGACGATCTCGGCGGTGGCGCACACCACCGGGGCGGACGGATTGATCGAGGCGTCGCCGGTCAGCATGCCGACATTCTCGGCACCGAGATCACCGCACAGCGCGAAGAACTTCTCCGACACGAGCGCCTTGACCGGGGCGGTGTAGAACGAACGCATTCCGCCGGCAAGCGCAGCGACATGGGCGCCGAGAGCGACCAGGCTCTTGCCCGACCCTGTCGGCGTGTTCACGATCACGTGCGCGCCGGAGAAGACCTCGAGCAGCGCCTCCTCCTGGGCCGGGTAGAGCGTGAAGCCCCGCTCGGCTGTCCAGGCGAGGAACCTGTCGAGGGCGTCGTCCCGCCCCCTGGTCATCGCGGAGATCTCGAGACTGGAAGACATGGTCCTCCTACTGTGCCGCGCTTGGCGCCCGAGCGTGGGACGCTCTTGCCGTGGAGGTCGCAAGAGTCGACCGGTGGCTGTGGGCGGTGCGTGCTTCACCAACGCGCTCGGCGTCGACCGCTTTGTGCCGGGCAGGGCACGTCAAGGTGAACGGCAGGGCGGCCAAACCATCGACGACGGTGCACCCCGGCGACACGGTCACCGCCCGCATCGGTGAGCGCGAGCGCGTTCTCGAGGTGGTCCGTGCCATCGACAAGCGCGTCGGGGCCCCCATCGCCGCAGAGTGCATGGTCGACCACAGCCCCCCACCGCCGCCCCGCGAGATCGTGCCCCGGGTGCTGGTCCGGGATCCTTCGTCGGGACGTCCCACGAAGAGGGATCGCCGTCAGATCGACCGGCTCCGCGGGCGCTGAACAACCCGCGCCTGCGGCATGCTCGCCTCATCGCTCGGGCTCCGCGCGCCTCGTCGCCACGATCGCGGGCGGAGCAAGCGCCCTCGTGGACCAAGCCGACGGCGCGCGTCCGAACGGTGCCGATTCCACGGCAGTATGTGGCCGTGACCGAGAGCGCCTTCCGCAAACGATTGACAGCTCACGGCGCGCTGCGCGTGCCGGAGATCACAGTTTACTTCTGGGTGATAAAGGCCCTGTCGACGGCGATGGGCGAAGCGACGTCGGACTACTCCGTTCACAGGCTGAACCCCGAGCTGGCCGTCGGTCTGGGCTTCATCGGGTTCGTCGCCGCCTTGTTGCTGCAGTTCTCGATGCGCCGCTATGTGGCGTGGACTTACTGGCTTGGAGTGGTCATGGTGGGCGTGTTCGGCACCATGGGGGCCGATGTCCTCCATGTCAGGTTCGCGGTCCCGTACGCGGCGTCGAGCGTCCTCTACGGTGCCGTGCTGCTAGCCGTGTTCGTCAGTTGGCAGAAGACCGAGAAGACAATGTCGATTCACACCGTCGACACGCCCCGGCGCGAGCTGTTCTACTGGGCCTCCGTCGTGGCGACATTCGCCATGGGCACAGCGGTGGGGGACCTGACTGCGGTGACGTTCCACCTGGGTTACCTGACTTCCGGCCTGCTCTTCGCAGCGGTGATCGCTGTCCCGGCGGTCGGCTACCGGTGGTTCCACTGGAACGCGATCTTCTCCTTCTGGTTCGCTTACGTTGTCACCCGACCGTTCGGAGCCTCCTTTGCCGACTGGATGGGCAAGCCCCGGATCGTCGGGGGACTCGGATGGGGCGATGGAACCGTGGCCGTGGCTCTGACGATCGCCATCTTCTGCATGGTCGCCTTCCTCGCAGTGACCCGCGCCGACGTGCAGCGCGCCAAGCACGCGCCCGGATCGAGCGCCCGGGCTCGCCTGTTGGTGGCGGAGCCCTCGCAGGAAAGGACCGATTGACGCACACCGGGTCCGTTACTCGGCTCGGATCCGCTCCCGCAAGGCGTCCTCCAAAGAGCGCGATGGCCGGTCCCGACCGGCGAGCCCTGCCGGACGGTTGACGCCTCAATTCAATGGCGTAGAGTTCAACGAACATTGAATTAGGAGCGTGAGCCAGTGCGGGCGATGATCGTCAAGGAGTTCCGGCAGCTCAAAAGGGACAGGCGAACGCTGGCGATGCTGGTGGTCCTGCCGGTCCTGCTGCTGGTGGTCTTCGGCTACGCGGCCCGCTTCGAAGTGTCGAACGTCCCGGTCGACGTCGTCGGCCCGCTGGCTGAGCAGTTCGCCGGTCAACTTCGCGCTCCGTTCCAAGTCGTCGATGTCGACCCGAGTGCTGGCAAGTCGTTCGTCGAGTCACGACTGCGCGACGGAAGCGCAGCCGTCGGTCTCGTCACCGGCCAACACCCCTTGCTCGCAGTGATGGACGGGACCCAGCTCTTCGCCGTACAGGCCGCAGAGGGCGCGCTCGCACGGATGACCGCGACTGGCGAGACAGCGGGCGCAGCGCTTCCCGGGGCCTCGGTCCAGATCCTTTTCAATCCGAAGCTCAAGACCTCATGGATCATGATCCCGGGGCTCACGGGCCTGATCCTGCTGTTCGTCGGGACCCTGATCACGAGCCTCGGTATCGTCCGGGAACGGCAGTCCGGGACCATTGAGCAACTCGCCGTCATGCCGTTTCGGCCCTGGGACGTGATCTTGGGCAAGATCGTTCCCTACCTGCTCTTGGCGTCTTTGGACCTCATAGTGATCGTCGTCGTGGGCAAGGAGCTGTTCGGCGTGCCGTTCGTCGGGAACGTGGCCACCTTCGCCCTCGGCGCCTTCTTGTTCCTGCTGGTCACCCTCGGCATGGGCGTCCTGATCTCCACCGTGTCGCAGAACCAGGGCCAGGCAATCCAACTGGCCATCATGTTCGTGGTGCCTCAGGTCCTGTTGTCCGGCCTGATCTTCCCGATCTCGTCGATGGCCGAAGGCGTCAGGTGGATCGCGTATGTGCTGCCGCTCTCGTGGTACATCGACATCGGCCGCGGCGTGATGCTGAAGGATGCCCCGCTGACGGCGCTCTCCGAACCGCTCGTGGTGTTGGCGGGCATGGGAGTGGTCGTTCTGGGACTTGCGATGCTCCGCTTCCGGCGGGACCTGGCACCGAGCGTCCGCCGTGGCGGCGTCCCCGCACCCGAGCTCGAGCCGGTGTCGCCGTGACGTGGGGGCTTGACGCCGCCAGCGTCCGATTCGGGACGCGGAGAGCGCTGGACCGGGTGACATTGTCGGCCGAACCGGCAACCGTCAGCGTCGTCGTCGGCGGCGACGGGGCCGGGAAGTCCACGCTCTTACGGGCGCTCGTCGGGCTCGTCCGGCTCAGCGGTGGCGTCAGCAGGCGACCATCGAAGAAAGAGATCGGCTACATCCCGGCCACGGCGGGCCTGTACACCGATCTCACAGTCGAGGAGAACCTGGCGTTTTCAGGTGGCGCCTATGGCGTGGTCGGGTCGGAGCTCACCCGGAGGTCGACTGAGCTGCTCGAACGGATCGGCCTTACCGGCACCGGGACCCGGCTGGGCGGCCAGCTCTCGGGAGGCATGCAGCGCAAGCTCGCGGTGGCGATGGCGCTCCTGCATCGGCCGGCCCTGCTGGTTCTCGACGAGCCGACCACCGGCGTGGACCCCGTGAGCCGGTCAGAGCTTTGGCGGCTCATCTCCGCGGCTGCCGCGGGCGGGACCGCGGTCGTCGCGAGCACCACGTACGTGGGTGAGGCCCACCGCGCCTCGAAGGTGACATTGTTGGAACAGGGCCGGTCGATCGCAACCGGCGCGCCCTCCGAGATCGTCGCCGCCATGACCGGCAAGCTTGGCGTCGTCAGGTCGGCGGCACAGCCCGGAGGTCTCTCGTGGCGATGGGGCACGTCGTGGCGAGTGTGGTCCCCGTCCAGTGTGCTCCCGGCGGGCGCCGAAGCGGTGCAGCCCGGCTTCGAGGACGCCGTGATCGTTGCCGCCCTCGCGGACGAGCAGAGGGCTTAGCTCGTTGGCCGTGCTCGCCGAGGCCCGCCTCGTGACCAAGCGTTTCGGCACCTTCACCGCCGTCGAGTCGGTGGACCTGGCCGTCAGCAGCAGCGAGGTCGTCGGACTTCTCGGCTCGAACGGTGCCGGCAAGACCACCCTCATCCGGCTACTGCTCGGGCTGTTGCTCCCTTCGGCCGGCGATGCGCTGCTCTTCGGATCGCTCCCGTCGACGAGCACCCGCCGCCTAGTGGGATACGTGCCGCAAACCCTCGGTCTTTACGACGACATGACCGTTCTCGAGAACTGGACCTTCACGGCTGCCGCTTTCGGGTCGGCACGCCCAGTCGTTCCCGAAAGCATCAGCGACACGAAGGACGAACTTGTCGGGAGCCTGCCTCTCGGTCTTCAGCGACGAGTCGCCTTCGCTGTGGCGTTCTCCCACGACCCCAAGTTGCTGGTGCTCGACGAGCCGACCTCCGGAGTCGGTCCGCTGAGCAGGGCGAGACTCTGGCAGGACATCCGTGAGAGCGCCGAACACGGCACCGGGGTCCTCGTCACGACCCACAACATGGAAGAAGCCGAGCAGTGCGATCGACTCGTCGTGATGGCCGACGGGCGTGTTGCGGCGGACGGCGACGTGGCCGAGGTGATCGGGAGCCGGACGGTGGTCCAGGTCACCTGCGACGACTGGCAGAGGGCGTTCGCAGTGCTCGACGCCGAGGGCCTCGTCGTGCAGGTACAGGGCGATGTGCTCCGGGTCCCCGGTTCACAGCGTCAAGTCGAGGAGCTCCTGGCCCGTCACGAACTGCGCGGGACAGTGGCCGAAGTGCCCGCCAACTTGGAGGAGGCGTTCGTCAGCGTCGTCACGGGAGGAGCGGATCGGTGAGCCGCACCGGCAGGCGGCCCGGGACACCGGAGACCCGCGAGGACATCCTGGTCGCGGCACGTCGAGCTTTCGCCGATCGCGGCTACGAGGCGACGTCGCTGCGCAGCATCGCCAACCGGGTCCACGTCGACCCTGCACTGCTGATGCATTACTTCGGCTCCAAGGAGGGGTTGTTCCTCGCCGCGCTCGAGGTGACCTTCGAGCCGTCCGCACTGTTCAGCGGACTGGACAACCTCGATTCCCGTGAGGCCGCCAGGCTGATCGTCGATCGGTACCTGAGCGTGCTCGACCAGGAGCGGACGCGAGACGTCGTCCTCAGCCTCGTGCGTTCGGCGGTGTCGAGCGAACGAGCAGCGACGATGCTACGCGAGTTCCTGGTCGAGGAAATGCTCGCCTCTCTCGGAGCGCTCATCGGTCGTCCCGACGGCCAGCTCCGGGCATCGCTCGTGGTTGCGCAGCTCATCGGCATCGCCATGCTTCGCCACGTTGTGAAGCTCGAACCAGTGGTCCGGGCGAGCAGGGACGAGCTGGTCTCGGTCGTCGCTCCCCTTATCGAGGGTTATCTTCGCTGACGACGTGGCGGGGCCGACCTCAGCCCTCGCAAAGGTGCCTCTCGCCACGATCTACCACAAGATCCGGGGAACCGGGCCGCTGCTGTTGATGCTTCAAGGCGGCGACGGTGACGCCGACGGCACCGACGCGTTCGCCGCGCACCTCATCAACCGCTACACGGCGCTCAATTGGGACAGGCGAGGCCCCTCGCGCAGCCGCTCGACGATCCGAGCTCCGGCGTCGAGCTGTCGAGGCACGCGACGACCCGTCACGGTTGCTGCAAGCGCTGAGCAGCGAACCGGCACTCGTGTTCGGTGCGAGCCTCGGCGCACTGCTGGCCCTGGATCTCGTCGCCCGCAACCTTGAAAGGTGCGACTTCTCGTGGCGCAGGCGCCGCGGACTTCAGAGCTGTTGGCGGAGCAGGCCCGTCAGATCTTCGTCCGGGGCCAGGAGGAGGTCGATGAGGAGGTTCGCGAACCTGACCGGCGTCGACCCGACGACAGGGGACCCGGCGTCGAGCTGACCGGGCCCAAGCCTGAGCGGATCGCGAACGTCGAGTTCTTCCTGAGCCACGACGCACCTTGCGTACGTCGCTATCGCCTCGACTTGGCCGCACTCAGGACAGCCTCCGGCCGATCATCGCGGGACGGCTTCGCCCACTGGTGCCCAGGTCCTAGCCGACGAGCTGCCCAGGCCGCTCGCAGAGTTCCCGGGCGGACACGCGGGCTTCGTTCTCAGGCCACGCGCTTTCGCGGAAAGGCTTCTGGAGGTCATCGCCGGCGCCCTCGACTCCTGAGGCGCGGCCCGCCGGTGCCACGACCTGATCGCCCGATCGGCGACGTGAGAATGGTGGCATGAGCGAGAACCTTCCGCCTGCCCAGGTCTGGCCCACGTTGCGAGCGCGCGACGCTCACGGCCTCATCAAGTTCCTCGTCGAGGCCTTCGGTTTCGAGGCGGTGGTCGTCTATGGAGCGGGAGATCGCGTGGACCACGCACAGCTGTCGTGGCCACTCGGCGGGGGAGTGATGCTGGGCAGTGCACGCCCCGACGACGATGACCGATGGCCGCTCAGGCCGGGTTCCTTTGGCGCTTACGTCGTGACAGACGATCCTGACGGCCTGCATGACCGCGCAGTGGCCGCCGGCGCCGAGATCGTGACCGGCCTGCACGACACCGATTACGGGTCCCGGGACTTCACGGCACGCGACCCGGAAGGCAACAGTTGGTCGTTCGGCACATATCGTGGCGAGCCGGTTCGTCACGCCTCTTGATCCGATGACTCCGCCCTCCTGGCCGACTCCAGCCAGGCGACCACCGCGCGAGTGGGCGCCGTGAGCGCCGTGCCGGCCCGCCTTCCTCTGTCGACGTTGCTGTCGCAGGCGTTGGTTGCCTTCACGATCGAGTTCGACAACGAGGCCGAGTCCCGCGGTGTGCACTCGACAACGCGTGGCTCGGCGGCGGACGCAGGTGGCCCGTGGCTGGTCTCGCAGGCGATGTGGGCGAACTTCATGCAGTACATCGACGCGGACGGTGTGCCCCTCGCGGAACTCGAGGGCTTGGACCGCATCACGAACCTGGTGGGCATGAAGAGGTGGGGATACATCACCGTTGCGCCGGCCCTGGCGGGCGAGCTGACAGAGCCCCCGCGCCCGGATCTGGTCATCAGGCCGACCCGGGCAGGCCGGAAGGCTCAGGCGATATGGCGACCACTGGCCGGTGAGATAGAGCAGCGCTGGAAGGAGCGCTTCGGCGACGAGCAGGTAGGCAGGCTCCGGGAGTCGCTCGAGGCGCTCGTCCAACGGTTCGACATCGAACTGCCCCAGTACCTCCCCGTGGTCGCGATCCATATGTTCGCGGGCATCGAGAAGCTGCACAGGCGTGTGCCGCCGGTCCCGGGCAGCGCCAATGGCGCCCGCCCGGATCTGTCCGTTCTCCTCGCCAAGGTCCTGCTCATGTTCACGGTCGACTTCGAAGGAGAGTCGAACCTGTCGCTGCCGACGAGCGCCAACGCGCTACGGGTTCTCGGCGAGAAGGGAGTGCGCGTCCGGGACTTGCCCCGCCTGACGGGAGTTTCGAAGGAAGCGATCGCGATGTCCGTCGGGCTGCTCGCAAGACTCGGTTGCGCCGTGGTCGAATCGGACCCGGCTGCAAGCAGGGGAAAAGTCGTCCGCCTCACTCCCAAGGGTCGTAAGGCCCAGGAGAAGTACCGTCGGATCCTCGCCCAGACCGAGGAGCTGTGGCGGGTCCGCTATGGCCATGAAAGCATCTCGCGCCTGCGCGAGTCCCTCGAAGCGCTGGTCGGGGATGCGACTGCGCTCCGGTCGCCCCTCTTCGAGGGCCTCCAGCCCCATCCCGACGGCTGGCGGGCGTCGGTGCGCAGGCCGGAGATGTTGCCGCACTATCCCATGGTGCTGCACCGGGGCGGGTACCCGGACGGGAGTTGACCACCGCCAGCTAGGACGGGGGGCGTCGGAGGCCTACCGGCCACGGCGCGCGGGCGCCCGCGCGGTCATGGCCCCGCGATAGAAAGGATGCGGTACTCGAGCGAGGCAGGGTGACAGATGAGCAGCGCGGGAACAGCTACGGCCGGCTGGCGGGAGTCGCTAGGCCGGGTAGGGGTCTGGGTCGGGCCCGGAGCCCTCGAGCGGGATCCCGGCGGTTTCGCCGCCCGGGTGGAGCTACTCGGCTATGGCGCTTTGTGGGTGGGCGGCAGCAATACTGACGAGAAGTCCTTCGACCTGCTCGAGCTGGCACTTGGCGGAACCGGCCGGCTCGTCGTGGCGACCGGTATCACCAGTATCTGGGCTTGGGAGCCCGCGGCGCTCGCTCGGCGCGTTGCGGCCATAGAAACTGCCCATCCTGGCCGGTTCGTTCTTGGCCTCGGTGTCAGCCACGCGCCTGCCGTTGAGCGGCTCGGCCGCCGCTACGAGCGCCCCCTCGAGGCCATGGCAGCCTTCCTCCGAGGGCTCGACGACGCCAGGGAGCTGAACGCGGATGCCGCCGCATCCTCGGCGACGCCCCGGGTCCTCGCTGCGCTCGGTCAAAGGATGCTCGAGCTCTCCCGTGACCGCTCCGAGGGCGCGCACCCCTACTTGACAACACCGGTTCACACCGAATCAGCCCGCCGCATCCTCGGCGACGCGCCCCTGCTCGCTCCTGAGCAAGCGCTCGTCCTCGAGGCCGAGCCGCGAGAGGCGCGCGCGACTGCGAGGGCGTACGTCAGCCGATACCTCGCCCTGCCCAACTACCGCGCGAACCTCGAGCGCCTCGGCTTCGACGAGGAGGACCTGGCCGGGCAAGGCAGCGACCGAGTCGTCGACGCCCTCGTGGCCCACGGGACGGCGAATGAGGTGGCAACCCGGGTCCGAGCCCACCTCGAGGCCGGCGCGGACCACGTCTGCGTGCAGCCGCTCGCTCCCGGCGGAGCGATCGATGCCGGGGCACTCGAAGCCCTGGCCCCACTCCTGCTCGCCCCATGAGCCGGCACCGGGCAGGCTGGAGGCCCTTCCCGAAAGGCATCCCATGGCGCGCGTGTTGATCACCGGCTCTTCCGACGGGCTCGGCCTCGGGGCCGCCAGGCTGCTCGCGCCGCACCACGAGGTCGTGCTGCACGCCCGCAACCAGCCCCGGTCCGCCGACGCGATGAGAGCGCTGCCCGGGGCGGCCGGCGTCGTCGTGGGAGACCTCACGACCATGGCCGGCATGCGCCAAGTCGCTGAGGCTGCCAACGCGACAGGCCGGTTCGACGCGGTCATCCACAATGCCGCCGTCGGTTCCAGCGAACCCCGCAGGATCGTGACCTCCGACGGACTGAGCCACGTATTTGCCGTCAACGTCCTCGCCCCTTATTTCCTCACCGCCGCCGTCGAGATGCCGAGCCGGCTGATCTACCTCAGCTCGGGCATGCACCGTGGCGGGAATCCGCACCTCGACGACCTGCAGTGGGAGCACCGCCGCTGGAGCGGCTCGCAGGCGTACTCGGACTCCAAGCTCTTCGTCGCGGTACTCGCGGCGGCAGTCGCCCGCCACCGGCGCGATGTCCTGTCGAACACGGTGGATCCTGGCTGGGTGGCCACGAAGATGGGCGGTCCAGGAGCACCCGACGACCTGTCCCTAGGCTCGGACACCCAGGCATGGCTGGCCGTCTCCGACGACGCTGAGGCCCTGGTGTCAGGTGCCTTCTTCTACCACCGGCGCCTTGTGGAGCCTCACGCCTCCATGGGTGATCACCGGATCCAGGACGAGCTGCTGGCCGTCTGCGCCGGCCTCTGCGGCGTCGCCTTGCCCGGCGCCTAGCGAGCCGAACGGCCGATCAGGGGTGACCAAGCCCGGCTCGGCTCAGGTCCGCACGACCTCGACCGTCGAGAGAGTTGGGTCGGCTGCGTACGCGACGCGGACACCGTGCGCCGCCACCGCACGGAGATCAGCGAGCAGCGTTTCGGTGACGAGCTCACCGGGGGCGAGCACCGGGATGCCCGGTGGATAAGGGGCGATCAGCTCGGCTGAGATGCGCCCGACGGCGAGGTCGGCGGCAACCGTCTCGTGGGACGAGAAGAAGGCCGTCCGCGGGCTCATCGCCTTCACGGGCTGGACGTGCCAGCTCACAGCGACCGAGGGTGAGCGCGGTGGGCCGGAAGTCGCCTGGATTGCCGGCACCAGAGCCCCGACGAGCTTGTCCAGCGTGGATTCGTCGTCAGCGATGGTGACCAGCGCCACGATCGTGTCGCGGTCGACCAGCTCCAAGGTAAGCCCCTGGTCCAAGAGCATGCGCTCGATCTCGATACCGTTCGCTCCCACCTGCGAGAGCAGCAGCACGAGCCGCATCGGGTCGAAACGACCCGCCGAGAAGGACTGCTCGTCGGGGACTTCGAGCCCCGGGACTTCTTCACGCAGTCGTTGCCGGGCGGACTTGAGGGCCAGGAGGACCGGTTCCACGAGCTCGGGACCACGAGTCTCCATCAGGGCTCGGCAGGCATCGATGCTCGCGAGCACCGATCCGGCAGAACTCGTGGTGCGGCTCGCCTCGAAGCCGCGCTCGAGGCGATCGCGGTCGAGCCGTCGCGTGCGGGCGCAGACGAGGCTCGCTTGGGTGTAGCCGGGGAGGAGCTTGTGGATGCTGGTGACCATCGCGTCCGCCCCGAGGGCCATGGCGTGCGGCGGCAATTGCGGGTGGTGACCGAAATGTGCTCCCCACGCCTGGTCGACTATCACGGGCACGTCGCGGCGATGTGCGACGTCGATGATGCGCTCGACGTCCGAGAGCGTCCCGAGGTAGTCCGGCTCGGTGATGAGCACTGCGCGGGCGTCGGGATTGGCCGCGAGCGCGGCCTCGACGTCCTCGACCGCGACTCCGAGCGGCATGCCCGTGGCGGCGTCGATCGCCGTAGGGAGCCAGCAGGGCTCCAGGTCCGCCAGGACCATGCCCAAAAGCAGGGAACGGTGGAGCGAGCGCGTGACGATCACCTTGTCGCCCGGCCGTCCGATCGCAAGGCAGAGCGCCTGGTTGGAGTGTGTGGAGCCGCACGTCGAGTAGCGGCACCAGTCGGCGCCGTAGAAGAGGCCAGAGCGTCTCTCGGCTTCAGCGAGCAGGCCGCCGGCCAACTTGACGGTGTCGAGGCCGCCGTAGAGGGGCACATCGCCTGAGAGCACAACACCGAGACCCGGGTCGAAACTGGATCCGCGGCCCTTGTGGCCCGGCGTGATGAAAGGCGTCGCGTCGGACTCGAGGTAGGTCAGATAGGCGTTGAGGAGCCGGGCCTCGTCGCGAAGTCTCACCTGTGCGTTCGATTCGGGCGCGGCTTCATTGGCGGCCTTTCGGGGGGTGTCGTTCTTGTGCGCTCTAGCGCGACCGAGGCTAGTCGCGCACCTGTCGACTGGAAAATCAATGTTTGGAGGGCAAAAGCGCCAGGGATCGCACGCTGGTGCGACTGCCCCCGGACCGGTGCGACAGCGTCGAATGCCGCGACAGGCTGGACAGGACAGAGAAGAACGACCCGGCCGAAAGGAGCGAAAAAGCGGAAAGGAAGCTCCCGATCGAGCAGATGGACCACGCCGAGCCGATGGAGCCGATCGAGCATGCAGAGCCGATCGAGCCGATCGAGCAGGCCGATCCGATCGATCCGATCGACAGCACCGAACCCTTGGACCCGATCGAGAGGAACGAGCCCTCCGACCACAGCGACAACGGCAGCGTCCGCGCGACACGTCCCAGGGCTCGAGGCGGCACCAGCTGCTCCGCCGTCGCCGGTGATCGGTTCGGGTCTAAGGCTCGGGACATGGACTTGGCTCCCAGGGTCATGGCTGCGCCATTTTCTCAGCCGCTCTCGGCCGTCGGCTGGCCACCTGCCAGTTCATACGACCACAACTCGGAAGAGATGGCAACCGGGCTGCCGTGAAGTGCCGGCCGGTCGGAGCCGGCATGGCCGCGCGCAAGAGCAGGCAAGGACCCAACCCCGGAACGCTTCCTCGTCGCGCCACCTGGTGACGACCAGCCACTGCTTGCGGCCGTCGGTGGGCCTGAGCAGCTCGAAGCCCTCGAAACCGTCCTGACCGTTGACGGCGCCGACGCGGGCGGCGAGCGCTGCACCAGCTCGTCCCGGCGTCGGCGGGCACGGTGATGATGTTGATCTTGACAACTGTCATGTGCCAGATCTGATCAGATCGGAAAGGCACAAGTCCCCCGGTCGATCCGTACCGACGGAGGGCGATTAGTAGGCTCCGACAGATGCCACTCGTCCAGGTGATAGTCGGTAGCACGCGGCCGGGCCGCTTCGCGGACAAACCGCTTGCGTGGTTGGCAGATCGCCTCGGGCGCCGCGAGGACCTCGAGCTCGAGATCGTGGACCTGAGGGATCATCCGCTGCCTTTCTACGATCACGGGGTCCCGCCGGCCCGCGCGCAACGTGACTATCCCAGTGAGGACGTGGCCCGCTTTGGCCGGACACTCGATCGCGCCGACGGTTTCATCATCGTCACCAGCGAGTACAACCACGGCTACCCGGCATCGCTCAAGAACGCGATGGACCACGTGTTCGTGGAGCTCAACCGCAAGCCGGTGGCGTTCGTCGGCTACGGCAACGTCGGCGGGGCGAGAGCGATAGAACAGCTGCGCCTGGTCACGGTGGAGTTCGAGATGGCCCCTCTCCGCCATGCCATCCACATCCTTCCGGAGCTGATGATCCCCGCCAGGCAAGCCGATCCCTTCTCTCTCGAGGCGTTCGCCCCACTGGATCAACGCCTCGACACGGTGGTCGCGGATCTCCTGTGGTGGGCCGCGGCTCTGGGCGCCGCGCGCAGAGTCTCGGCCCGGACCTGAAGCACCGCCGTCCGGTCGGGTCAGGAACCGTCTTTCTCAGGGTCCCAGTACGTCTCGGGCGGCAGCCCTCTCACCCCACGCGCCCGCGACAGCAACTCGGCAACGAAGCCTGCCTTGGCTGCTACATAGAAGTCGATGTTGCCATTGGCAAGCTTGGCGTTACGCCTCTTCAAAGCTGCATAGCGTTCCCGCGCCCGGGGGTCTTCCCGCAAGACGTCGCGCAGTAGCCAGTGGTCGACGTGGGCCCGGTTGTTCTCCACCACCAGGTACAAGTGGTGCGCCGGCAGGTCTTGCAACGGGAGGGGCTCGAACGCTTCACGACCCACGACTCCGAGGTCACCACGGCAGCGGCATCCGATCAGCGCCAGCCGCTCGATCACCGGACCGAGGTCGTCGGGTGACGCCACGACGATGTCGAGGTCGATGATCGGCTTGGCCGCGAGGCCGGGCACCGCAGTCGACCCGACATGGTCGATGCGAATCGCGATGTCCGCGATGAACGGCCAGAGGCTGTCGCTGACCTTCTCGAACCAGGACGGCCAGTTCGGGTCGTAGTCGCAGACGACGATCTCACGCGTCATATTTGGGCTCCTCGTGTCTACCGAACAGCGGAGCTAGCACGTCGACTTGTATACAGGCTCGGCTCTTGGGGCCGAGACAGTTACCTGACAGAATGGGATCGTGGCCGACACCGATTTCCATCTCGTCGCCGAAGTCAGCTCGGACAGCCCCGGCGCGATCGGGTCGCTGCTCGAGCAGCTCGTCGCGGGCAGCGTCACCGGGACCTCCGACGGTTTCCATGTCGACGGCTGGATGAGAGGAACCGACGCTCGCGAGCTCAACCGCTTCTTGCTGTCGGCCCTGCGCCGCGTTGAGCGGCGGACCCGCCTGCGCGCCGAGTGGACCGCCAACGGTGAGACGCACCGGTTCTTCGATTACGTGCCGAAGGGCAGCCGCCCGGCCCCACCGAGTCAACCCAAGATCTGAGGGCACTGTCGCGTCCCACGCGACAGTGCCCGCCCCTTGTTGAGGAGCGGGCACCCATCTGTTCAGTTGTCTACATCCCGAGGAAGCCGTTGAGTCTCCGGAAACTTGAGGCCTCAGGCGAGCTTTGTGCGCTCTGGCCGCTGCGTAATGCTCTGGAGCCGCATCACCGTCGACGCTCCTGAGTGCCAACCTCGGTAGGGCCAACTCTCCTACGAGGCGCTTACGGGCTTCCGGTCAACCTCGGGGATGTAATGGAATTCGTCTCGCACGCTTTAGTTCGAGCCCCCCTTCCCGGCTCCACTCAGGGAACCACAATTGGCAACACCACGCCGGGCCATTTCGTTCCCGGTTCGCGCCCGTTTCGGGCCCACGTGGTCACGGGCGCCCTGCGGTTTCGGAGCGCCGCGTAAGGTGGTGAGCATGATCACAGCAGTCCACACACTCGTCTACGCGGACGACGCCGAGGCGGCCCGAGCTTTCTTCCGGGACGTCCTGGGGTGGCCGCACGTGGAAGCGCACGGAGGGTGGCTCATCTTCAAGACTGGGCCTTCCGAGCTCGGTGTCCACCCGACTTCGGGCGATCACGGAGGCAAGCGGTGGTCGACCGAGCAACACCACGAGATCTCTCTCATGTGCGACGACATAACCAGGACCATGGCGGAGCTGAGGGCGAAGGGTGCCACCTTCGCAGGCGAGATCCGTGACGCCGGGTTCGGCATGACGGCGACCCTCGTGGTGCCGGGAGCGGGTGAGATGCTCCTCTACCAACCGAAACACCCTCTCGCTCACGACCTTTGACGGGATGGTGAGCTGATGTCGGGGAGGGAACCGGCCCTACCTGCTGTCGGAGCGACGGCGGTCGGCGTCGCGGCCGTGCGCGCCGCGGAGACGGAACGGCCTGACCGGCTCTTCGCAGACTCGCTTGCGGCCGGCTTCGTGCGAGCGGCTGAGTTGGCCCATCTCCCGCCCAGGGCTGGCGGGCGCACCCACCGTCGTGCCTCCCTCGACGCCTGGATCATCGTCAGGACTCGTTTCCTCGACGATCTCGTGCTCGACTCCTGCGAACGAGGATGTCGCCAGGTCGTGATCCTCGGGGCGGGACTCGACGCGCGTGCGTTCCGGTTGGCCTGGCCCGCCAAGCTACGGGTCTTCGAGATCGACCTCCCCGAGGTGCTGGAGTTCAAGGAGCAGGTAGTCCGGGCGCAGGGGTGGCGGCCCTCCTGCGAGCGCATCACCGTGCCGGTCGACCTTTCCGAGGACTGGGGCCGGCCGCTCTGCGATGCCGGGTTCGACGCGGGCTCACAGGTCGCCTGGCTCGCAGAGGGGCTGCTGGCCTACTTGTCACCCGAGGCCAGCGACTCGCTGGTGACCCGAGCAGCCGAGATGTCAGTACGGGGAAGCAGGCTGGGACTCACCCTGGCCAGTGCCCGTCGCCTCGATGCGTGGCGTCAGGCGCATCCTGACGGCAGGGGCGGGCAGGGCGACTACGTCGCGCTATGGCGCTTCGCAGGCGCCGAACAGGCGGTCGAGTGGCTCACGGCCCACGGGTGGCACGCCGAGGTCTTCGACATGGCAGAGCGCGCCGCCAGCTACGGGAGGCCGCTCGGTCCGGACGCCCTCGGAGCGGACAGTGCCCGCCTCGTCGACGCCGAACGCGGTTGACCGAGGAGGTTTGTCGGGGTCACGAGGTGCCTGCTTCCGGTGGTGACGCCGGTTCGGACGTGTTCAGGGAAGGGACCGGGCCTCCTCCGCGAACCAGGCCTGTTCGGCGGCCTCGAGGGCGTCGGGGACCGAGCCGCGCAACAAGGACGAGCTGCCGAGGGCACTTCCGAGGGCCTCGAGGGCGTCGAGCACGACACTCAGGCGGGCGCGTTGGCCGGTATGGTCGATCCGTACGACCGTGCTGGCAAGGCCGCCGAAGCCGGACGAGAGCGCCACATGGTGATGTGCTCGTGCGCGCTCCACAAGAGAGCGGGCGTCGGCCTCGGGCGGTGCCTGAAGCGTCGTCACCACGACCGACGCGTCGGCGTCGGGCGCGAACGGCGTGAGCCCGAGGGCGCGCGCACCTGAGCGGCTTGCTGCCGCGGACGCGCGATGGCGTCGCTGAACGCTGCGCAGGCCCTCGGCGAGTACGCGATCTACTGCAGCCTCGAGAGCGAGGATCTCGAGTGGCACTGGCGTCGCGGGGATCACGCTCTTGTCCGAGTCCAGCCACTTCTCTTTCCAATCGAGCAGCGAGAGCACCGAGCCTCGCGGCGCGCCGGGATTCTCGGACATCGCGCGCCAGGCGCGACGGCTCACCGCGGCGATCGAGATGCCCGCCGGTCCCGCCAAGGCCTTCTGTGGCCCGACCACGGCGACGTCGGCACCCCAGTCGTCGAGCCGCACCTCGTGTGCCCCGGTCGAGGCCACGACGTCGACCAGGACGAGCGCTCCGTGCTCGCGGGCGAGCGCCACGATGGCCGGGGCATCGTTGCGCAATCCGCTCGCCGCTTCGACGTGGACGAAGCTGACCATCGAGATCTCGGGGTTGGCCCGCAGCGTCCGCTCGACCGCGTCGGGTTCAACGGCCCTTCGAGGCTCGGCCTTCACATCGACAATCGTTGCCCCCGCCTCGCGGAGCCAGCGCCCGATCGTGGTGCCGTAGGGGCTGGTGTCGAGATTCAGCACGGCGAGGCCGACGCGGCCGAGGCCGCGCGCTGCCGCCTCGAGGGGAAGGACCGCCTCGGCCTGGGGCAGCACGACGTCGAGTCGTGTCTCGAGCAACGCGGCGACAGAGCGCCCGAGTCGCTCGAAACGCTCGGGTGAGATCGCCAGAGGATCTAGCAACGGGTTGATCACGGTTGGTCCCCTACGGACGTCTCGTCACGGAAATGGCAGGCCGCGGCGTGCTCCGCGCAAGCGCCCACCTGTTCGAGACACGGTCTCGCACGGGTGCACAGTTCCTCCGAGCGCGGGCACCGGGGATGGAACGCGCAGCCGGTCGGGATGTCGATCGGGCTGGGCGGCTCGCCCTTGACCATTGGCCGGACGAGCTCGACCTGGTGCAGGCGCGGAGCTGCCGCCAGCAAGGCGCGCGTGTAGGGGTGACGCGGATCGCTGAAGACCGCTTCGCGATCGCCCTGCTCGACGATTCGCCCCAGGTACATGACCGCGACGCGGTCGCTCAGGTGCCGCACGACGGCCAGGTTGTGCGAGATGAACACGACAGTCAGGCCGAGGCGGCTGCGCAGGTCCTCGAAGAGCCTGAGGATGGTGGCTTGGACCGACACGTCGAGCGCGGAGACGGGCTCGTCGGCGATGATGACGCGAGGCTCGACCGTCAGCGCACGGGCGATCGCGATCCGCTGTCGCTGGCCTCCGGAGAACTGGCTCGGCAGGCCGTCGAGCGCCCCCGGGGGCAGGCCCACGAGTGCCACGAGCTCCCTGCAACGTGCCTCGACGTCGGCACGTGGGACCAGCCCGTGGACCCTCAACAGCTCGCTGAGCACGTGACGGACGCTCAGGCGCGGGTTGAGTGACGAGTACGGGTCCTGGAACACCATCTGTATCGCCCGCCGGTCGGACGTGGTTCGCGTGACCGAGAGCTCGCGACCGTCGAAGCGCACGACCCCCGAGGTCGGCGCAATCCGGCCGGCGATGCACTTCGCGATCGTGGTCTTGCCACACCCGGACTCACCGACGAGGCCGAGGACCTCGCCTTCGGCCACCTGGAGCGTGACGTCCTCGACGGCCCGGAGCGTGTGCCCGTGCTCGGAACGGAACCTCACCGAGAGGGCGTCGACCTCGATGAGAGCCTCAGCCATGGCAGCCGGCACCCTGCGAGGCCGCGAGCACGTCCGAGTGCAGGCACGCCGCCTCGTGACCGGGCCCCACGCGCTGGAGACGGACGTCGATGGTCACGCACTCGGGGGTCGCGAGCTGGCAGCGGGGCTGGAACCTGCAACCGCTCGCCAGCCACAGCGGGTCCGGAAGCGAGCCTGGGATGGCGATCGGCTCGTGCTCAGGGCTGTCCACGTCGAGAGCCGCCGCGAGGAGCCCGCTCGTGTAGGGGTGCTTTGGCGCGGCCAGGACCTCGACGGTGGGACCGGTCTCGACGAGCCGCCCGGTGTACATGACCGCGACGTGCTCGGCGACCTGGCTGACGACGCCGAGGTCGTGGGTCACGAAGACCAGCGTGAGACCGCGTTCGGAGCGGAGGTCTGCCAAGAGCGCAAGGATCTGGGTCTGGATCGTGACGTCCAGTGCGGTCGTCGGCTCGTCGCACAGGAGGATCGCCGGGTCCGACGACAGCGCGATCGCGATCATGACCCGCTGGCGGGTGCCACCCGACAGCTCGTGCGGATAGGCGTGGTAGCGGCGCTCCGGATCGGGGATCCCGACCAGCCTCAGGAGCTCGACCGCTCTCGCCTTCGAGGCGTTGCGCCCGAGGCCGAGCACGTGTCTCGGCGCCTCGGCGATCTGGTTTCCGACCGTCGCGACCGGATTGAGGGCGCTGAGAGCGTCCTGGAAGACGATCGACATGCGTCGGTGCTGGCGGTGGCCGCGTCCCCGAGAGCGCGCGTCTGCCGGGAGGGTCACCCCGTCCACGACGACGCGACCCGAGCTGAGGCGCCCCGTGCTCGGCAGGAGGCCCATGATCGCCCTCAGCGTGAGGCTCTTGCCACAGCCTGACTCGCCGACGATCGCGAGCGCGCCGCCTCGTTCGAGCGCGAAGGAGACGTCGTCCACGGCACGGAACGCCACCCGGTGCCGTCGCATCTCGACCACAAGCCCTTCGACCTCAAGCAGGGGAGTCATTCCGGCCGCAGTATGTCCGCGAGGCCGTCGCCGAGCAGCGACAGGCCGACACCTGTGAGGACGACCGCCATCCCGGGGATGGCGGCCAGCCACTGGTTGGTCTGGATGAAGTTCTGACCGTCGCTGATCATCGATCCCCAGTCCGGTGCAGGTGGCTGGATCCCGAGCCCGAGGTACCCGAGGGTGACGACGGCCAGTATCACGAGCACGATGTCCGACATCGCGTAGACGATCGCCTGAGTGATCGTGTTGGGCAGGACGTGCCGCCACAGCACACGCGTCCTCGACAGGCCGCCCCCCTCCGCGGCAGCCACCCAGTCGAGGCTGCGCGCAACCATGGTCCCGCTCCGCGTCGTCCGGGCGTAGATGACCCAGTCCGTGAGCCCGAACGCGATGTAGATCCCGTGCGTGCCTACGCCCACGACGAAGACGAGGGCGATTATCAAGACGTAGAAGGGGAAGGCGAGCACGATGTCGACGACCCTCATGACGACCGTGTCGATCCAGCCGCCGAAGTACCCGCACACCGTGCCCACGAACACGCCGAAGCAGAAGGGGAAGAGCACCGCCAGCACCCCGACTTGCAGGTCGGTGCGCCCGGCGTAAAGGAGGCGGGACCAGATGTCACGCCCCAGTTCGTCGGTGCCGAGCCAGTGGGCCCTGCTCGGACCCGCGAGGATGTGCAGGAGGTCCTGGGACACCGGGCTGTAACGCCCGATGACGGGGGCCAACAGGGCGAGGGCGACGATCGTGGCGGTCAGGGTCGCGCCTGCCATGAAGGTCGGGCTGTGGAGCGCTCGCGACCCTAACGACGGCCGGCGGGTGACCTCGTGTTCGGTCTCGAGGAGTCGCGCCAACGGTGTCACGGCCGCGCTCACCTGAGCCGTATCCTCGGGTCGAGCCGCGCCGTGGCGAGATCGGTCAGCAGGATTACGACGATCACGCCGAGCGCGTAGATGAGTGTCACGCCCTGCACGACAGGGAAGTCCCGGAAGTCGATGGCGTCCAGCATCAAGTTGCCGAGCCCGTTCAGCGCGAAGACACGCTCGATCACGACCGTGCCCCCGATGAGGTAGGCGATGTTGATCCCGAGCAGGGTGACCGTCGGGATGAGCGCGTTGCGGGCGACGTGCACGAAGGTGACCCGCGAGGGGCGAAGTCCCTTCGCTCGGGCGGTCGCGACGTAATCGGCCGAGAGCACTTCGAGCATGCCGACGCGAAGGCTGCGGATCAGCACGGGGACGATGCCGATAGCAGCGCACAGTCCGGGCAGCAGGAGGGAGTGGAGATGGGCCCAGAAGCCCGTGCCGTAGCCGCCGACCGGGAACCAGTGCACGTCGACGGAGAACAGGACGATGAGGATGATGCCGAACCAGAACGACGGCATCCCGAGACCCATCAGTGAGAACAGCCGCACGGCGTGGTCGGCAGGCCGGTCCTGGCGCGTCGCGGCGAGCGCCGCCAAGGGCACCGTGATGACGACCGCGAAGAACGTCGCGACGAGCACGAGCGAGCCCGTCAGCTCCAGGCACGGGGGGATGAGCGAGGCCACGGGGCTCTGGTACTCGATCGAGGTGCCGAGATTGCCGTGCACGAGGCCGTAGAGGTACTTCCAGAACTGGCGCCAGATCGGCTCGTCGAGGCCCAGCTGGTGACGAAGGGCCGCGACGGCTGCCGACGACGCGTGCAGGCCGAGCAGGGTGCGGGCCGGGTCGCCGGGTATGAGCCGCAGGAGCAGGAACGTGACGACGACCACGCCGAATACGACGGGAACCGAGAGGAGGATCCGGCGTACGACATAGCGCCAGCCGGGGCTTGTGAGAATCCGGCCCGCGAACCGCGCCCCGCGCCCTTGAGCGCCCAGGCCGGCCGCCGAGTCGCCTTCACGGCCCCCAGTCGCGGGCTCCCTGTCGCCGAGCTCTGCTCGGCCGCTCATCTCAGCCAGACATCCTCCAACCGGTACGCGCCATTCGAAACCGCGGCGAATCCGTGCAAGGTCGGTTGCCAAGCGTAGCGGCGGTCTTGAGCCGGGGCGGGCGGGTCTCGTCGCCGCTCAGGACTTGCGGTCGGCCGGCGGCGCCTCCCGGCCGGCGATCTCAGCCTTGCGGCCCGATGTGCAGCTGCGCTGACGTTCGGGTCCGTGTGCGCATGGTCAAGGCTGCGACGATCCCGCATATGAGCATCATCGCCCCGGCCGCCGAGAGCGCTGCGTCCAGGCCGTGGCCGAATGCGACGTAGGCGGCCTGGGTCACCTCCCTCACGATCTTCGTGATCGCCGGTGTTCCCTTGAACTGCGCGGCCTGGGAGTTGAACGTGCCGGTCGTGACCGCCGTGATTACGGTGTTCTGGAACGACTTCGGGATCCCCAGCACGTTGAGCTGACGAACGAGGCTGGAGATCAGCTGGCCGTTCACCATCGATCCGAGTACCGCGACCCCGGCGACGGCACCCAGCTCGCGGCTCGTGTTGGTGGCGGACGCTGCCATACCCGAGTGCCGGGCGGGAAGGGAAGAGAGGGCGGTCGAGGTCACGGGCACGATCGAGATCCCGAACCCGGCACCGGCGATGGGCAGCGTCCAGCCGATGGTCGACAGGCCCGAGTTCGGCGTCAGGACGATCTCTGTCAGGACGATGCCGATTCCTGCGAGAACACAACCGACCGTCATCGGCAGCCGCGGGCCTGACCGTGCCACCCAACGTCCGGTTAGCAGCGAGGCGATGATCATCGCCGCCGCCATCGGCGCGAAGTCGAGGGCGGTCCCGTAGCCAGAGCTTGTCCCCACGTCCTGGAGATAGAGAGCTACGAAGAAGAAGATCGAGAAGGTGCCGAAATACGTGCAGAACGCGACGACATTGCAACCTGCGAAGGCTGAGCGTTTGAAGAACGAGACGTCGAGTATCGGGTGCGCCACGGTGCGTTCGTAGAACACGAAGAAGACCGCCAGGAGGCACGCGGCTGCAAACAGCATGTCGATCCTGGTGTCCCTGTAGCCCGCCGTTTCGCCCTGGATGATGGCGAACGAAGCAGCCGCAAGGGCACCGGCACCGAGAAGGAAGCCAGCGAAGTCCAGACGGAATCTGACCGCGTTGACGCTCTCGGGCAGTATCAGCGCCGCGCCGAGGAGTGCGACCAGGCCGAAGAACAGGTTGAACCAGAAGACGGCCCGGAACGAGTACAGCCCCACCAGAACGCCACCGATCAGGGGCCCCATGGCGAGCGCGAGACCGGAGACGGCCGCCCAGATCCCGAGTGCCTTCGCCCTTGCCCGGCGCTCGGGGTAGAGGTGGCGGATCATCGAGAGCGTGCTCGGTTCGGACGCGGCTGCTCCCAGTCCCATGATGACCCGGCCGGCGATGAGGGTGTCCGCGTTCTGAGCCACCGCGGCGACGACCGAGCCACAGCAGAACAAGATGACGCCCGACAGCATCACCTTCTTGCGGCCGAGCTGGTCACCGAGCGTGCCGAACAGGAGCATGAAGCTTGCAAAGACCAGGGCGTAACCGTTGATCACCCACTGCAGCTGGCTGATCCCTGTGTGAAGCGTCGACTGGACGTTCGCAAGCGTGACGCTGATCACCGTGTTGTCCATGAACGTCAGGAACAGCACCAGCAGAAGAGTCGCTAGGCCGAGGCGCCGGCGCATCCGGCTCAAGTGGAGCTCCGCCTCTTCGGAGCCCCCTGGTGGCGTCAAGATGTCAGCGCCATCGCCGAGAATGGGCTCTATGACCTCGCGGGAGCGCGACGTGACCCGGGCGAACGGGCCATGGCCGCCCGCCGACGAGGGGGACATCACGACGACCAGTCCGGTGCGTCCGCAGAGAACCCGCGTCCCGCGGCCACGACCTCGTAACTGGCCGGTTGCATGCAGCCGATGGGCACGAACTCCTTTCGAGAGTCAGGTTCCACCGAAAAGTGTATGGCCCAAGCATCCAATTCGTTCATGACAAGTTGGATACGGTCCCGCATTGTTTGGGTCCTGATTCACCTGAACGTCCGAACTCTCAAAGTAGTCACTCGACCGCGCTGAGCATTAGGGACGCGGATTGCCTCACCGTCCCGAAGCAGCACCCGCCAGATCGCCGGTTACCAGACGCAGGCGGCGACACCGTCGGTTGCAGCGTCTCCGGGCGCGTCATCCGCCTCCGCGCCGAGCGGGAAGCCGGCTGTCGTAAGGCCGTGGCCGAACCCGTCGAGATAAGTGTGCGCCTCGCGTTGGCGCGGGTAGCGGTTGGCGATCTCGTGGAAGCGGGCCGTGTGACCGGCCTCGAGCAAGTGTGCGAGCTCGTGGATGATCACGCCGTCGAGCACCCACTCCGGGACCGTCTGGAGGCGGGACGCGATCCGGATCTCACGGGAGTGCAGCGAGCACGACCCCCAACGTCGTTGCTGGCGTGAGGACCATCGGATCGAGGAGGGCAGGACCCCACCGAGGTACTGCTCCCCCAGAACGGCGGCACGCGCGGCGAGCCCGGCATCGGATGCGTGGCGGCGACCGGTGCGCTCTAGCAGCTGCCTGACCAATTGATCGGCGAAGCCGTCCCGTGTGGCACGCGACATGCGCTCCGGCACGACCACGACCACGTGGCCTCCCTCCCAGAAGGCAACGCCGGTCTTCCGGCGCCGGGCGCTCGTTCGGATCTCCACCTCGGTTGTGACGTTCGGGTCCATTGGACTCCCCTTTTCGGATCAGGCTTCGCCAGATGGTAACGAGGGGGTGTTCGCCTTCGGGGGATGGGGCGGGTGTGCTCGGCGGGTCCGCGAGTCAGTGGTGGAAGCTGTCCTTCACCTCGGTCGGTCCCCGGTTCGGTCCAGCCGAGGTCGCCAGTCTCCTCATCACGGCGCGGAGGTTGTCGAGGAGCATCTTCGCGAGGTCCCTGCTGAAGCCGTTGCGCACGACGACTCGAAGCACCGCCACGTCGTCGAGCGTCGGTGGCAACGTGTACGCCGGGACGAGCCAACCGAACGAGCGGAGCGCTTCAGAGATCTCGTAGACGCTGTAGGGCAAAGTGTCTGTCAGGCGAAAGGCGAACACGGGGATCCCTTCGGCCCTGGAGACGAGAGTGAACGGGCCGAGATCGCCGATCTCAGCGGCGAGCCACTGCGCTGTGTCCCTGCAGGCGGCCTGAACTTCGCGGTAGCCATTGGCACCGAGGCGCAGGAAGTTGTAGTACTGCGCCACCACCTGGGCTCCGGGGCGGGAGAAGTTCAGGGCGAAAGTCGGCATCTCGCCGCCGAGGTAGTTGACCTTGAACACGAGGTCGTCCGGCAGGGCTTCGGCGTCACGCCAGAGGACCCAGCCGACACCGGGATAGACGAGACCGAACTTGTGACCGGAGGCGTTGATCGACTGGACGCGCGGAACCCTGAAGTCCCAGTGGAGCTCGGGGTCGAGAAACGGGGCCACCAGCCCTCCGGACGCCCCGTCGACGTGCATCGGCACGTCAGGGCCACCTCCGCGAGCGAGGGCGTCGAGCGTGGCGGCGATCTCGACAACCGGTTCGTAGGCCCCGTCATAGGTCGATCCGAGGACGGCGACGACCCCGATCGTGTTCTCGTCGCAGGCGTTGGCGGCGCCTTCTGGCATGAGATGGGCGATTTCCGGTCCAACGGGGACCAGGCGGGCCTCGACGTCGAAGTAGCGGCAGAACTTCTCCCAGCAGACCTGCACGTTCGCTCCCATCACGAGATTCGGCCTGTCGGCCGGGAGCCCGGCCAGAGCGCGCCTCTGCCGCCAGCGCCACTTGAGGGCGAGACCGCCCAGCATGCACGCCTCGCTCGACCCGGTCGTCGAGCACCCGGTGGCGCTAGTGCCTTCGGCGTGCCAGAGGCGCGCGAGGATGTTCACGCAGCGACGCTCGATCTCAGCGGTCTGCGGGTACTCGTCCTTGTCGATCATGTTCTTGGAGGCGCATTCGGCCATCAGCAGTTCGGCTTCGGGCTCCATCCAGGTAGTCACGAACGTCGCGAGGTTGAGCCGGGCATTGCCGTCGAGCATCAGCTCGTCGTGGATGATCTGGAAGGCGACCCGGGGAGGCATGCCCGTGTCCGCGATACGAAGACGCGGGACCTCGCCGACCTCTTCATGCTGGGAGAACTGCGGCCGGAAGCTCAGCTCGTCGTCGCCGGCGCCATCAGGCGTGTGAGAGTGCAGTGGCACGGTCGGACCTCCTCGTCAAGGCCAACAGTACGCTGGCGGCTGCGGCGGTCGGGCGTTCGGCTTGCGGTCCGATCCAGCTTCGAACGTGGACTCCTGGGCCGGGGACGAGAGCGAGGGTGATCGCGCGGCTCAGTCGGGCGAAAGCTGCTTGTGCATCTGCAAGGTGGCGATCTCGTAGCCGGCCGACTCATAGAGATTGCGCGCGACAGTGTTCGGGCCGAAGACGTTGAGGCCCATCGCCGTCACGCCTCGCCGCGCGGTCTCCTGCTCGGCGACCTCCAGCAGGGCACGGCCATAGCCCTTGCCACGGTGGTCCTGAGCGATCTCGATCGAATAGATCCAGGCGCCCGGAAAGCCGCGCCGGCCTTCGAGACCTACCCACACGTGTCCTATCGGCTCACCGTCGGCGGTCTCGGCCATGAGCAGCAATGTGCCGGGTGTTTCCGCACCCTGGGGCAGGAGCTCATGGGTCTGCTCGGCCGCACGCGCCTCTGCGTCGTCCTCGGTCCAGTTGCCCGCCCTCACATGCTCCGCGGCGTACTCGCGGACGAGTCGGGACCGGAAAGCCTCGAACTCACCGGAGGTCATCGGCCGTACGACCAGCTTGGTCATCCCGGCAGCATAAGCGGCGCTTCACCTCCTCGCGCCGTCCCGATCCCGACGGACGCCGCACGAGGTCTAGGCCTGATACGCAGTTTCGTTCCGGCTGAAGGCGAAGGCTTTCTTGTCGAACAAAAGGCAGCATGCGTCGACCACTACAGGGTCGAACAGGATGTTACGGCCCTCTCTTGCCGTCTTCAGGGCAGTCTCGATCCCGAGCGCTGGACGGTATGGACGATCGGAGGACATCGCCTCCACCGTGTCCGCGACGGCGATGATGCGGGCGTCAATGACGATCTCGTCGCCACTGAGTCCGCGGGGGTACCCGGAGCCGTCGAGCCGCTCGTGGTGCTGCAGCAGCATTTCGGGGACTGGCCACGGGAACTCGATCCCTGCGACGATGTCGCAACTGGCCTGGGGGTGAAGCCTGACCAGGTCCATCTCCGCCGTCTTGAGCGGACCGGGCTTGGAGAGGATCTCGGCCGGAACGATCAGCTTGCCGACGTCGTGGATGCTCGCCCCGACCCGGATGCCCGCGACGACATCGAGGTCGAGTCCCATCTGGACGGCGACAGCGCACGCGAGGTCGGCAACCCGGCGTTGATGGCCCGCGGTGTACGGGTCGCGCAACTCCGAGGCCATGGCAACGGCCTGCACGGCAGCCGCGATGCTTCCATCGAAGCGTGCCTGGAGGATTGCGCGTTCTTCGCGGCTGCGCAGTGAATCGATGCCGTAGGCGATGTCTCTCGCCAGGTCGATGAGAACGCGGGTCGTGTCGAGGGTAAAGACATTGGGCCGCTCGGAGTAGACCGCGAGGACTCCGTAGTCTGTCTCGTTCAAGAACAGCGGCAACGCGAGAAGTGCGTGGTAACCGTGGTAGAGAGCAAGGCTCTGCCAGGCTTCGGGCGCCTCGCCCAGGTCCTGGATGACGAAGGGTTCACGCGTCGCGATGGTCTCGGCGAACGGGCCACGGTAGGTGCCGCTTCCCGCCATGACCTCGAGCGCCTCGACGTAGGCGGCGAAACTGGCGCCGCCGGCGACGAATCGGACGCCGAGGGGTCGGCTCGGATCGGTGAAGGCGACTCCGGCGAGGTGATAGCTGTTGTCCTCTACCACGACCTCGCAGAGCCGATTCAGCAGGTCGGTCTCGTTGTTCGCGTTCACGAGCACGGAGTTGGCGGCACGCGCGTAAGCCCGAGTTCGTTCGAGGTTCGCCTGCTCGGTGATCTCGCGACCGGTCACGATGATCCCGCGGATCGCGGGGTCGTCGAGGAGGTTGTTGAGCACGAGGCGTACGCAGGTCCACGAGCCGTCCGGGTGCTCGAGCCAGAAGTCCTCCGGCGGCGTCATCCCCTTGGCCGAGAGGCACTGTGCGAACAGCGCCCGACTACGTTCGCGGTCTCGCGGCTGGATGAATTCGCCCGCGTTCACGCCGATCATTCCGTTGTGCCAACCCGTGAGAGGGGCGTCCGTGGCACCACCGGTGAACTTGATGACGCCACGGGAATCAAGGATCAGGAATTGCTCGCCGGAGCCTTCCAGAAGCACCTCGAGAAGGTGTCGATTGAGCACATGCGGCCCTGAACCGTTGCGCGCATTGTCGAGGACCTGCCCGGCGCTGAAGTTCGTTCCGTTCATGCAACCTCCTTTACAGTGCAAGACCTAACGCAAGGGTTGCGGGCGACCATGCTCGACCCAGCCTGCCGGGCTTCCTTCGTCTTGTTCCTTCACCCCCACCCTCATCGCACGAAAATCGCAAGATAGGGCGTTGTATGAGACACTAACAACGCTCCCCCTGGGGTAAAGAGAAAGGGTGGCAAATCACCCTTCTGTTCACCCCGTGCGCTGCTCGCGGGTTTCGGACAGTACGTGGCTTAGCGATGGCCAACTCTCTAAGAATGGTGGCCACCAGGACCGTTGCAATACCGACTGGAGAGTCCGTACCTAGGACCCTTCTCGGGCCCGGTGAGGGAGTGCCCGGGGCTATATCATCCGACAAACGGCCGAGTGGTTATGGCACACAGACTGCAGCAACCGTTCTGTGCGGGAATTCTCATTCGTCGGCGCGCTCACCGTTGCAAGGCCGACGCCTTTGTCTGATTTCCGCCAGACTGGGGACCGGATGCCTGACAGACTCAAGGCATGGGGGAGACCATGACAGGTGCTGAGGCGGCGAGGGCCGCGCTCTCGGCGCCGCTCGACGGCGACGCCCGTTACCTGGCGGTGCGCAGCCGCGACACCCGTTTCGACGGCTGGTTTTTCGTTGCGGTCACTTCGACGGGTATCTACTGCCGGCCGAGCTGCCCTTCGCCGCCCGCCCGGCCGGCACGGCTGCGGTTCTTCCCGACCGCTGCCGCGGCACAGCGGGCGGGTTTTCGGGCATGCAAGCGCTGCATCCCTGATGCCACTCCGGGCTCACCGGAATGGGACCGCCGCGCCGATCTGGTCGGCCGCGCGATGCGCCTCATCGCCGACGGTGCCGTGGATCGCGACGGCGTCCCGGGATTGGCACGCCGCCTCGGTTACAGCGAGAGGCATCTCAACAGGTTGCTCCTGGCCGAGGTGGGGGCGGGTCCATTGGCGCTGGCCCGGGCCCAGCGTGCGCAGACCGCGCGGGTCCTGCTCGAGACGACAGAGCTACGCGCGGCCGAGATCGCCTTCGCGGCAGGTTTCTCGAGTGTCCGTCAGTTCAACGACACGATTCAAGAGGTCTTCGCGCTAGCGCCGATGGCGCTGAGGGCGCGTTCGACGGCTGGACGTGGGGCGCGCGGCACTTCGTGGGCCGTGCCCGGCTCCATCACCCTCAGGCTCGCGTACCGCTCCCCGTTCCAGCCTGGTCAGCTCTTCGGGTTCCTTGCCGCCCGAGCGGTCCCTGGCGTCGAAGAAGGGGACGCTGAGCGCTACTGCCGGACGCTCTCGTTGCCGAACGGGTCCGGCGTGGCGGAGGTCAGGGTCGATGCAGACGCTCACGGCTACCTGCAGTGCTTGCTCGCTCTCGACGACCTTCGCGACCTAACCACGGCCGTGCGCCGACTGCGTCGCTTGTTAGACCTCGATGCCGATCCGGTCGCGGTCGTGGAGGCGCTCGGCACTGATCGTGTCCTCGGTCCGTCGGTCAAGGCGCTGCCGGGTCTCAGGACGCCAGGTCATGTCGATGGCGATGAGCTGGCATTCCGGGCGGTCCTCGGCCAACAGGTAAGCGTGAGCGGCGCCCGCACCGTTGCACGCCGCCTTGCGGCCGAGCACGGACGAAAGCTGCCGGAAGCGTTCGGTTCGCTGACATGTCTGTTCCCGAGCGCGGATGCGATCGCAGCGCTAGCGCCCGAGCAACTCCCGATGCCGGCCAGCCGGGCGAGAGCAGTCGTCCGACTCGCGTCGACTCTCGCGTCGGGAGACGTGGTCCTCGACGCGGGTGCCGACTGGGATGCCGTCGCCGAGCGGTTGCTCGCCATCGACGGCATCGGGCCGTGGACCGTGGCCTACATCCGGCTGCGTGCGCTCGGTGACCCCGACGCGTTCCTTCCGAGCGATCTCGGGGTTCGGCGAGCCCTCGTGGCCCTCGGGCTCCCGGGTGACCCGCACAGCGCCGCGTCGCTCGCCGAGGCGTGGCGGCCGTGGCGCTCGTATGCATTGCAGTACTTGTGGGCCGGTCCGCTGAGCGCCGGACCGGACTGGGACAATCGCCGCCAGACGGCGAGAAAGGAGCAAACGGATGACACCCAGTGCTGAGCAGGCGACTGCCGCGGGGATCGGAGATGCCGGGCAACCGGTCTGTTGGAGGACCTGCGAGACCCCTATCGGCGAGATCCTTCTCGTCGCCGATGCCTCAGGCCTTCGTGAGCTGCACCTTCCAGGCACGTTCGCCCCTCGCGACGCCACATCGGCCCCGAGTGCGGACTGCGCCCCCCTCACCAGGGCCGTCGAACAGCTCGGGGAGTACTTTGCGGGTGACCTGACGCGATTCGACCTCCCGCTCGTCTTGACGGGGACCGCCTTCCAGGTTCAGGTCTGGCAAGCACTGGCGGACATTCCGTATGCGAAAACTGAGAGCTACGGGTCGGTGGCGGCGCGTATCGGCAACGCGAAGGCAAGCCGGGCGGTCGGCATGGCGAACAACAGGAACCCGCTGGCGATCGTTCTTCCGTGTCACCGTGTCATCGGGTCCAACGGCGCCCTCGTTGGCTACGGTGGCGGGCTTTGGATGAAGGAATGGTTGTTGCGACACGAGGCCTCCGTGGTCGAGCGCGACGGAGCCGAGGCACGCTGAGGCCGAAGGCCGACGACTGCCCGCTACTGTCGCAGGGCGCAAGCTCGGAGGGAGGCCGAATGCCAACGTCTCACTTCGCCCAGGCGGAACGGGCTCGTCTTTGTGACCTGTTGATCGAGTACGGGCAGGACGCGCCGACGCTTTGTGAGGGCTGGCTCACCAAGGATCTCGTGGCGCACCTGTTCGTGCGCGAGCGCAACCCGCTTGCGATGCCGGGCATCGTGTTCGGCGGGCCGTTTGCCAAGCTCACGGCGGCGTCGATGGCGTCCGCGTTGCGGCGACACGGATACGCCGGCCTCGTGGCCCGGGTGCGGGACGGGCCGGCCTTGTTGTTGCGGCCGCTGGACGATCTCGCCAACACTGTCGAGTTCTTCGTGCACGCAGAGGACGTGTGCCGAGCCGTGCCCACCTTCGAGCCGAGGGACGACCCCCAGCTCGACACCGCACTCTGGGCCGCTCTCGGCCGGACGTCCCGGATGCTGACACGCAGGATCCAAGGCGTCGGACTCGACCTCGAGCGGCCCGACGGGGCACGGATCGTCGCCCGTCGGGGGCAACCGCGTGCCGTGCTCAGCGGTGGTCCCCAAGAGCTCGCGCTGTTCCTCTGCGGGCGCGGAAAGGTCGCGAGAGTCTCACTGAGCGGCCCTGATGCAGCGCAACGGATCGTGCGCGAAACGCGCTTCGGGCTTTGAGGAGCTACCGGTGGGGCCTACTCTCCAGTCACGCCGTTGTGAGTGATCGCCTCTCCACGTTGATCAAACCCGACGATGTCGACCACGCGGCCATCGCGCACGGTGTGAACCTGCCATCGCGCCACTCGCCCACCTCGTTCCACGGTCGATCGCGTGCCTGTCACCTCGAGCCCTACCAGGATGCGGTTTCCGAGAACCACGATCTCGCAAACGCGTGCGGTTGCCCCGGAGTTCTTCCCTCGCGTGTACCCGGTGATCACCTGTTCCCGGGTCCGGCACGGAGGTGACGGGTCGCTGGGCGGCCCCCACCGCAGGTCCGGGTCGAGGAGCTCGCCGAGGGCGTCCAGGTCCGAGGCTTCGAGCGCGCTCTTGAGGCGGCGTGCAACTTCTTCCGGGGTCTTGGGGTGCTCGATCATCTCGCCTGTCCCCGACGCGGCTGTCGGTCGGGCTGGTGCGCCGCCGGTTTCGGGCAGCTCTCCAGCATCGGCCCGTCGGCGCCGGTGAGAGCGCCGTCGACCTGGCTCGGCACAGGCACTGTCGAGGTCATGGGCGGACATCTGTACTCAGGACCCGGACGTGAAGCCGCCCCCGTCGGCCCGCCTGGCCGCTTCCCGCGCGCTCTGACGCTCCGACAGCCGCGCGGCATAGGCGGCGGCCTCACTGCGCCGGTCCATGCCGAGCTTGGAGAGCATGCTGGAGACGTAGTTCTTGACCGTCTTCTCCGCCAGGTAGAGGCGATCGGCGATCTGTCGGTTGGTCAGGCCCTCGGCGACGAGATCGAGTACGCGCCGCTCCTGGTCCGAAAGCCGGTCAAGACGTTCGTCGCGGGTGGGCCCGTCGCGAAGCCGGTCGAAGACACGTTTGGTCATCGACGGGTCGATGAGGGACTCGCCCCGGCCAACCCGGCGCACGGCGTCCAACAGGTCGTTGCCGCGGATCTGTTTGAGCACGTACCCGGACGCCCCCGCCATGATGGCGGCGAAGAGGGCCTCGTCGTCGGCGAACGAGGTCAACATCAGGCACTGGACCCCAGGCAGCCGCGAACGCAGCTCGCGACAGACCTCGATGCCGTCGCCGTCCGGGAGTCGGACGTCGAGGACCGCCACGTCGGGACCGAGAGCGACACCCCGCGTGGTCGCCTCTGCGGCGGTTCCTGCCTCGCCGACCACCTCGATGTCCCCGTCGGCTTCGAGCATGCTCCGCAATCCGCTCCTGACGATCTCGTGATCGTCCACCAAGAACACCCGTAAAGCCATCTCAGCCCTCCGTCGGTCTCCCGAGACCTTAACGGCGCATGGCCTGACGACCGGGAGGCAGCTGCGAGAGGATATCGGGACCGAGCGAGCGGTAGTGGTGGCGCCAGATGAGGCGGTAGACGCCGAGCCACCTCGGTATGGACCTCAGTCCGGGGATGAACGGCAACAGGGCTAGCAGCAGCGTGAGCACCATCATGATCGCCCACACCTCGACGTCCCCGTTGGACGAGGTCTTCATCGGAGGGATCTGGTACCACAAGGTGTAGAGCCAGAGCCAGGCCTGACCGGGGAAGTTCCCGGTTTCGTTCATCATTCCCCATTGGCTTCCCTGGAGATGGCGCAGGCCCGCCTGGTCCGCCAGATACGTGCCGTCGGCGATGAACAGCAGTGGATTGGTGTAGTCGGTCGCGTACAGCTGTGGCGATGCGAGCAGGGCCCCGTCGAGGGCGCCGCTGCGCGCCATCGACTCGAGGTTGCTGATGATGAGACCGACGGGGCCGTAGGGCCCGGCCTTGACGACGAGCTGGCCATTGGAGAAGTTCGCGTTGGCGACGACCTTGTTGTAGGCGGTGTCCCAACTCGCCTGTTTTGCCGCCGAAGCGCCGCGGTACTCGGCCAGGGCTGCATCGAGTGCCGGTCGGTCCGGCAGCGTCGCGAGCGGCTTCAAGACGAAGTCCTCTGCGGTGTTGATCGGGATCCTGACTCCGACAGCCCGCTCGATGGAGATCGGGCCGAGCATCTGGCCGGCACCGGGGGTGTGCGTGTACGGCGGGCCGTAGGTCGCCACCCCGCTCGTGCCGTCGAGCTCTGCCATCGCAGTCTGGGCGAAGTCGACCGGAGCCGCGTTTGACCACGACTTGACTGTCACGGGCCGCTCATCGGGCGACGAGAACACGACGGCGCAGACGACGACGAGGAGAAGGACGACGAGGAAGCAGACGAAGACTTCCTTCGCCACGTCGTAGCGCCGGTAGGCACCCTGCCACTCGACCACGTCACGGTCCGGCTTGAAGCGGCGAGCCCGGTGGGCACGGGAGCTGTCGGCAGCGATGGTCGCGCTCATGACTCGTCCTCTGGCAGGTTCCACGACAGCGCTTGGGGAAGCTCCGGCTGCGGCGCCTCGGGAGTGGGTGTCGGATCTGGCGGAGGGGTAATGGCCGACGGCTCGTTCGACACGGGCTGACTTGTTGGCAGAGGTTCTGCAGGTTCCTGCGACACAGGCACGGACGCGACGCCCGGGACTGCCACGGCCAGGGTGAGCCCGGCCCTTGCGAGCTGGGTCTCGGTCGGAGCGAAGGGCGGGACAACCCCGCGGCGCCTGACGAGCAGGACATGAAGCCCTACCACGAGCGCAACCAGGCCCGGGAGCAGCACGATGTGCCACATCAGCATCTGGCCGAAGTTGAGGACGTTCCAGAAAGCACCGGCGCCCGTGGAGTTGATGCCGTCCTTCGCCTGGGTGCCGATCCATTCCGAGTCGAAGTTCTGCTGTGATAGATAACCCGTGAAGGCTGCCCCGATGGAGATCACGAACGCGACGACCCCGGTTATCCAGGTCGCCTTGCGGCGGCCGCGCCATGCCGCCATGAGGAACTTGACCCAGAGGTGCACGACCATGAACATGAAGAAGAGTTCGGTGCTCCACAGGTGGATCGAGTTCACGAACAGCCCGACGTTGGATTTGTGCCACCACGCGGGGCCTTCGACCGCGAGCACCGCGCCCGACAACAGCACGACGGCGAACGCCGCGATCGACAGGGCGCCGAAGACGTAGGACCAAGAGGCGACGTACGCGGGTTGGCGGTCCGGCAGCAGACGGTCCGGCGGTAATGCCTTGAGCGCTCTCTCGCGGATCTTGCCGGTCCAGTTGTCCTTCTCAACGGCGACGGTGAAGGTTTCGGCGGGAGGCGAGCTCACTTCCGCCTCGTTTCATGCTTGGGGAACGGCACCACGATCGCTGCCACGAGCATGACGAGCATCACCGCGATGATGATCAGGTTCGCAAGCGAGATCTGAACCACTCCCCAGTGGATGTACTTGCCTGTCCCGCCCAGGTGCACGAGCGCTGCGAGCAAATCCGTCCCCCCTTTTCCCTCAAGCGTGACTGCCGGTCGTCACCTACCCCGCATCTTGGCCGAGGCTTGTCACGAACCGTAGGGCCGAAAGTCCCTACTGTGCTCACAGATAACATGCCGGGGTGACCTGGGCTTGCTTCGCGGTCGGTGTTGTGGCGATCGTGCTCTCGCTCACTTCGCTTCTGCCGTTGCGCGGGCCGGTGGGTTCGAGCTTTTCCTTCGTGCCGAGTTGGGTGGTCGGCGAGGCACCGCTGCACTTTGCTGCCGCCATTGCCGGCGCGACGATCGGCTGCGGGGTCGAGGGCGGCTTCGGGACCTGGCCGGTCCGGGTCGGCCTTGTGCTGAGCGCGGCGGCTTGCACAGGCCTCGTGTCACAGTTCGTTTCCGGCCTCAAGTCGCGCAGGCATTTCGAGTCGGCCCTTTCCGAGGCGGGCGAGCGTCCACAGCGGTGGCGCTGGAGGGCCCAAGACTCACGCCGCGTCCTTGCGGTCGTGCCGGTCCGGCCACGAGGCGTCGAACGGCTCCGCAACATCGCGTACGCCGGCGAAGCGGACCACTCCCATCGCCTCGACCTCTACCGCAGGGTCGGGATCGAAGGGCCTGTAGCGGCTCCGGTGCTCCTGTACTTCCATGGCGGTGCCTGGGTGATGGGCGACAAGCGCGAGCAGGGCATCCCGGTGCTCGAGCACCTGGCCGAGCAAGGCTTCGTGTGCGTGACCGCCAATTACGCCCTGAGCCCGAAGGCGAAGTGGCCGCGCCACGTCCTCGACTGCAAGCTGGCGCTCGCGTGGGCGAAACGGCACGTTGCCGAGTACGGGGGCGACCCCAACCTCGTGTTCGTGTCGGGCGGCTCGGCCGGCGGCCATCTCGCGGCGCTCGTGGCGCTCACCGCCAACGACCCGGTCTGGCAGCCCGGCTTCGAAGACGAGGACACCACTGTTGCGGGGTGCATCCCGCTCTACGGCGTCTACGACTTTGTGGACCCCGAGAAGATCGGCAACCCCAACCTCACGCCGATCCTGGAGCACCGAGTGTTCGAGCAGGGCGCGGCCGAGGCGTTCGCGGCGGCGTCGCCGATCTCGAGGGTTACGGAGTCGGCGCCTCGGTTCATGGTTGTCCACGGTCGCAACGACGTCCTGGTTCCTGTCCAGAGCGCCCGCGCGTTCGTCGCGACGCTACGGACTCGGAGCGCCCAGCCTGTGTGCTATGCCGAGCTCCCACTCACCCAGCACGCCTTCGACAACTTCTGGTCGCCGCGGACGGTGCATCTCGTCCACGCGCTCGAGTGCTTCACCGCTGGGGTCATCGCATCGCGCGCCTCGGAACGGGAGGTCGGGAGGTAGGTCCCCTGGCTGTCTCGACCTACCATGCAACAGATGGCCACCACGGGAAGGCAAGACCGGCTCGAACGGATGACGAACCTGGTCCTGGTCCTCCTCGAGGCGTCACGACCACTGTCGTTGCGCGAGATCGCCTCGAACGTCGTGGGCTACCCGCAAGGAAAGGAGGCGAGCCGCCAGGCCTTCGAACGGGACAAGCGGGCGCTTCGTGAGCTCGGGATACCCATCAGCGTCGAGCCTCTGGGGGGCGAGGAACAGCTCGGGTACCGCATCCACCCCGAGGACTATTACCTTCCCGATCTTCGGCTCGACCCGGACGAGGAGCAGGCTCTGAGTTTCGCTGTCGCCGCGGTGCAGCTCGGCGGCGCGGCAGGCCGGGATGCGGTGGCCAAGCTCGGTGCAGCGGGAGAAGTTCCCGAGCCGGGCCTTCCGCCGATAGCAGTCCTGCCGTCGTTGCCCGCCCTCGGTCCCCTTCACCAGGCGGTGCGTGACAGAGCGCTCGTGTCCTTCGGTTACCGGGGGCGGCGCCGCGAAGTGGAGCCCTACGGGCTCACGTTCAAGTTCACAGCCTGGTACCTCGTCGGACGCGACAGGACAGCGCCCGACTCGGGGCTGCGCCGGTTCCGCGTCGACCGCTTCGAGGACGCGCCGGTCCTCGGGGAGTCCGCGGCCTTCGACTTGCCGGCGGGCTTCGACCTCGCCGAAGCCGTGCGCTTTCTCCCCTGGAAGCTCGGAGCAAGGCAAACAGAGCCCGAGGGCTGTGAGCCCACCGCGGTGGAAGCGACGATGGTCGTGGACGCGCGACTCGCCCGAAGCGTGGTCGCCACACTCGGCGCCGGATCGGTGGAGGCCTGGGAGCCGTCCGGCGCCGTCCGCCTTCGCGTCGGCGCACCGGAGCAGGAGGCATTCGTCGACTGGGTCGTCGGTCTCGGCGATACGGCGGAGGTGCTCGCGCCCTCGGACCTGCGCGAGGCGGTCGTACGACGGCTCGAGGGCCTGGTGGCCCGCCCGCGGCGGGGGACGGACCTGCAGAGCGTGCCGCGTTCGTCACCGGACGTGCCGGCGCCCCCAGCGGTCGCAGCGGCCCCGCCTGAGGCCGGACCGCCCGTTGATCACACTCCGGCAGGCAAGCGCGTGCTTCCGGCGCCGCAGGCGACGGCCGGCGACCGGCTGAACCGGCTGCTTGCAATCCTCGTGTACCTGGCGAGAGTCGGCGAGGCACGTCTCGCGGATCTGGCCGGCCGGTTCTCGGTGTCGGCGACCGAGCTCCTCCACGACCTCGAGCTGGCAGCCTGCTGCGGCGTGCCGCCGTACACGCCCGACCAGCTGATCGACCTGTTGATTGACGAGGACCGTGTCGTCGCCGAGGGCCTGCGCGAGCTCGCGCACCCCCGACGGTTCACCCCCGAAGAGGGCCTCGCCCTCGCCGTGGCGGCCCGCGCTCTGCTCGCCGTGCCAGGGGCCGACGACGAGGGTGATCTCGCCAGCGCTCTCGGCAAGCTCGAGGCAGTGCTCGGATCGTCGCGTCTCGCCGTGGAACTCGACACGCCACCGTCGCTCGGCCCGCTCCAGGCGGCGCTCGCTTCGGGCGAGCAGGTCGAGATCGACTACTTCGGTGCTTCCGCGCCGGAGCCTTCGACCCGGCTAGTCGACCCTTACCAGGTCGTCGTCCGGGAAGGGAAGTGGTACCTGGACGCTCTGTGCTACAAGGCGAACGGCCTGCGGCGCTTCCAGGTCGACCGTGTGCAGGCTGTGCGGCCGACCGGGCGGCCCACCCAGAACGTCGATTCGCTCTCGGCCGGAGAACGTGAGGCTCTGTCACGGCCGGAGGCCTTTCTCGGTGCGTCCGAGGCGGTGACGGCGACGGTCGTGTTGCCGTCCGAGGCGCGTTTCGCCGTGGAAGGGCTCGTCACCCAGGGACTCGAGGAGACCGGTGACGGCCGAGTCGTCGCGACGATCCCGGTCAGCGATACGGAAGGCTGGTTCGGTCGCCTCCTCCTGCTGCTGGGACCCGGAGCCGAGGTTGTCGATCCGCCTGCGCTCCTCGACGCGGGAATGAAAGCGGCCCGCCGTGCCTTGGGTCGCTACGGCCGGTAGCCGTCGCTCCCCGAACCGGTAGGTGGCGCGGTCGGCCGAACGCGTAACCAGGGTGGGTGCTGAGCGTCGCCAAGCTGGCCCGGGGCAGGGAGGCGTACTACCTCGAGACCGTGGCCCCCGGCCGGGAGGGCGCCGGTCTCCTGGCCGAGCCCGACGGGCGCTGGCTCGGTCAGGCCGCCTCGAAGCTCGGCCTCGTCGGGATGGTGGACGGCGCCCAGTTGACTGCGCTGCTCGCCGGAGTCGACCCGTCGACCGGAGAGGTGCTCTCGGCGTATCACGACAGGGTTCGCGTCGCCGCGTACGACTGCACCTACTCGACCCCCAAGTCGGTGAGCCTGTTGCACGCGCTCGGTCCTGAGGAGGTCCGTGTGCAGGTGCGCGCCGGCCACGAAGAGGCCGCAGCCGCCGCCCTCGGGTATCTGGAGCGTCGTGGTGCCCGTGTGCGGCGGAGCATGGCACGCGGGCAAGCGGCATCGTCGCTCCCCGCCGGCGGCTTCGTGGCCGCGGCCTTCCTTCATCGGACGAGCCGTGCACCTGACCCTCACCTCCACAGCCACGTGCTGGTAGCGAACCTGGCGCCGGGACCCGACGGTCGGTGGTCGGCCCTCGACGCGCGAGGGTTGTTCCTCGAGCTGGGCACAGTCCGTGACCTCTACGAAACGCAGTTGCGCTCCGAGCTCACGTGCCGCCTGGGTGTCTCGTGGCGCGAGCTCAATGGCGCCTGGGCGGACCTCGTGGGCATCGACCCGAGCGTGAGGCGGGCCTTTTCCCGACGCTCGGCCGACATCGAAGCGGCCCTCGAGCAAGCTGGCCGGTCCGGTCCACGAGCCGGGCGCATCGCTTCGCTGAAGACGAGACCCGAGAAGGATCTGGGGACCCCGTACGAGGACCTCGTGGAGAGCTGGCGCGAGCGCTCGTACCGTCTCGGTGTCTCCGATGCGCGGCTCGCCGCGGTGGCAGGAAGACCGCCCGCCATCCGCAGCGAATCGATCGTCGTGGATGAGGCGGGGACACGCTGTGAAGGTGGGTGGGCCGAAAGAGCTCTCGGCCAGCACGGCGTCACCGCTCGGGACGGCACGTGCCGGCGGGGTGATCTCGTCCGGGCGCGCTGTGCGACCTTGCCGTTCGGCGCCCCGGTCGAAGAGGTCGAGCTCGAGGTGGAAGGGCTCTTGACCGAAGGTCGTGTCGTCGCCGTTCCCGTGTCGACCCACCCGTTCGGCCGTCTGCTCAAGGGAGCGTCGCGGCGGGGGATCCCGGCAGGTGTCGCCGAGCCGGTGTACACGACCCCTGCGGTTCTGGGGATTCACGACAGGCTCACGACTCTCGTGCGGGATCACCCGGGCACCGTCCAACTCCTTTCCTACCGCCCCGGCGGACGGCTCGCGGCGCTCGACGCGCTCGGCGGGTTGGCCCGCTCCGGCGCGCCTGTCGTCGCACTTGCACCCGGGCGTGCCGCAGCGGCGTCGTTCGAGGCGGTCACCGGCATCGAGACGACGGCGGTTAGCGACACCCCGCTGACTTGCGACTGGACCGGCGACGTCGTGGTGGCCGAGGCGCAACGAATGGGCCCGTGGGAGCTCTCGTCGGTTGTCGAGCCGTGCATCGCCGCAGGGGGCCGGGTGATCCTGCTCGCGCCATCGGCGGCACTCGGAGCCCGATTCGCTACGGCCGCGATTCTTGCGCCCGACCTTGTCCCGTTCGCGCCCGATGACTGCTCCGACACATCGAATGTTCGCCGTGGCGTCGTGGCCGTACCGGAAAGGCACTGTTTCGCCGGCCGCGAGGTCCTTCTGGTCGGAGACGGTCCCACGGCGCGCGAGGCACTGCTGGAGGCGTGGCGAAGGGAACGGGAATCGGGGCGACGGCCTCTTGTCGTCGCGAGCGACGACGCGGTCGTCGTCTCGCTGCGCGCCAGTGTCGGGGATGCCGGAGGCTCGGTCGACGACGTCGTCGAGGCTCGTAGGATGGCGGGACGGCTCTCAAGGTGGCGTGCGGGGCCGGGCGCGTGTGGCCAACTTGTCGTGTTGGGCGCACTGCCGAACGGTCTCGCGGACGTCGCGCCCGGCGAATGTGTTCATGTTGCGATCGTTTCGCCGCAACGCCAGGCGTCCGAACGGCTCGGGCGAGCAGCAGAGGTCGCCCGGCCGCGTTACCTCGTCTCGGAGCTCGGGGCGGTCTGCTCGAGAACCTCGGATCGCGCGGCGTGGCGCGCCGGAGCGACGGTGATCGAGTCCTTTCGCCGCCGCTGGTCTATCGACGATCACGAGCGGGCGGTCGGCGATCGAACGACATTGCGGTCGCGGGGGCTCGCCGCCGCCGGGGACGTGGCGGAGACGATGCTAGAGCTACGCAAGGCGCTTAGGACGATCGAAATAGCGACCCCTTCGACGCGCCGCACTCTGGAGTCGCCAGGCCGGTCACGGTGAGGGAGCCGGCCTGTGGGCTCGGACCGAGAAACTGCTCTGCTCCTCGGCCAGTCGAAACGAGATCGGGACCGCTCAGTGCAATCCGGCCGTCCGGTCGTGACCTGACGTGATCGCCCGGACAGCCGCAGTGGGCGTCACCGCCGCGTGCCGCTGCAGAACGTGCGCCCGGCCGTCCATGACGGCTTCGCGCCACGGCGAGCTCGAGTACCAAGGAGTCATCCGCAAGAACCCGGGCTCGGCGCCTTCGATGCCTAGCACGCACCCCAGGTGTCCCCGGGCGATGGCGTCGACAGGAAGGACCCGGTCCTTGCGCGTGGACACCGTCCGCGTAGTGGCCCGCCCAAAGACGCCGAGCCCGGACCGGCGTGGCCCGCGGGTGACCGAGGTCGTGAGCACCTCGTGCTCGCCGGCCAGAACGGAGATCGCCTCGAGGGTCCGAGTGTCTCCTATGCCAGGGAACACGAGCTTGGTGCCGAACAGCGAGAGGAAACCATCGGCCTCCCGGTCCCACCGTGCCCGGGCCTGTGCAAGGTCCTGCAGGCAGGCCAAGGTCACTACACCCTGGCTGCCACCCTCGGCGACGAGCGTAGGGAGGTCGTGGAGAGGAGCGATGTTCGCCAACTCATCAAGCACGAGAAGAAGAGGAGGCGCCGAGGCTCGGGACTCTCCCGTCCAGGCATCGCCGGAGGAGGCCACAGTCGCGCTCAGAAAGCTTTGATAGGTGGCCGACCGCACCTCGCGAAGCAACCCCGCGACAAGAGGGGCGGCTTGCCGCTGATGATCGTTGCCGGCGCAGACGTACAGTGTCGCCCGGCCGCCCACGAGCTCTGCTGAATCGAGAATGCGACCTTGCGCCGTGGCGAGAGCCGCATCGGTACGGTAAGCGGCGAGCACACCCGAAGCAGTGGACCATATCCCGCTCTGTTCACGCCCCTCGGTGGCGACGATACCCTCCAGCAGATCGAGCGCCCGTTCGGCCCCGTGACGCGCGAGCGCGGCGCGGACCTCGTCGGGATCGTGCCTGTTGACGGCGGCAAGGACCTCCGGAACGGGCCTTTGTTCGAGCGCCCCTGCGTGGAACACGGTGGCGAGCAGCGCTCCTGCCCGTTCGCTCCAGTGCGATGACTCGCCACGTTCGCTGCCCGGGCGCGCGGCCCGAACCATGGACTCGGCGACGAGAACGGCCCCGTCCCAGCTGTCCGAAAGGGCGAGCGGGGACCAGCCCACCGGTTCCACCCCGTTTGGACAAGGCACCGAGCCGCTGGGATCGAACAGCAGGACAGGCCCGATGCGGGACCGGGCCGCCCAGGTCGAGGCGAGGACGTCGGCCTTAGTGGAGGCTGCGATCACGGGTCCGCACGCCGCGAGAACATTCGGAACGACTACGGCGGCAGTTTTTCCAGAACGTGGCGGTCCCAACAAGAGCACGCCGTCCTGTGGGCGTGCGAACACAGGCACATTCCGCGCCCCGAGTGAGGATCCGAGATAAATGCCGTGGGCGTGCAGCTCCGAGGTCGCGAGCACCAGAGCCTGCGGATCAGCTCGAGGTCCGGCCACCTCCGTTTGGTAGTCGGGGTTCCTACCAACCGACCTCATGGTGGAATGCCGGTGCCGCAGATGGCGAAGAGCCAGCACGTCGGGCCATCCCGTTCTGTCACGTCGCAGGCACAAGGAGCCCTGACCCGCGCCGCGAAGCTACCGGGCCCAGTTCGTGCATTCGTGGCGAATTACTCTTTGTGGGAGCAGCCGGCGCGAACCGCGACAGCGAAATTGCGGGACTTGACGTATCGCCCGAGAGAGTGCAGACGTGCGATCGCCTGCTCGGCAGACGGGCCCATCGCGGCCCTAACGCCCAGCCATGAGCCAGAAACACCTTGTATTTCCTATGAAAAGTCAGCCTTGCCGGCGTCGGTGGCTCGTGCCGTCGGTCTGGAACAGGCCGTAGAATAAAGGAGTCACGTGCCCCCAATCCGACAATGCTTGATTTCCGCGGGAAAATCACCTTGTATTGCGGAAGGTCGGACAATATGCCAGGAGGCGAAATTGAACAGGACAGAACTCGTCGGCGAGGTCAGTGAACTCGCAGGGCTGACGAAGAATCAGGCGGAAAAGGGTTTGGAAGCGTTCGAGTACGTCGTCAAGTCGGCACTTCGCCGCAACGAGACGGTTCGTATCACGGGCTTCGGAACCTTCAAGGTCCGTGACCGTGCCGCGCGACGTGGCCGCAATCCGCAGACTGGAGCACCCGTGAAGATCAAGGCATCCAAGGGAATAGGTTTCGCAGCCGGGGCGGGGTTGAAGACCGACCTTAACTCGCGCACCGCGTTGAAGAAGCCTGTACCGGTGGCCCCCGCAGCCGTTGTGGCCCGCAAGGTCAACTCGGCCCCGGCGGTTGCACCGGCAAAGAAGGCTGTACCGGCAAAGAAGGCTGCACCGTTGAAGAAGGCTGCACCGGTGAAGAAGGCTGCACCGGTGAAGAAGGCCCCTGCCGTCAAGGCCCCGGCCAAGAAGGCCCCGGCCAAGAAGGCCCCGGCCAAGAAGGCTGCACGATAGGAAGTTAGAAGGCCTGTAACAAGGCAGCTACCGACGAGGCCTCGCGGCGCGCTGTTGCCGCGAGGCCTCGTCGCGTTCGTCGCGCACGTTCAGGTTGGACAAGTGGGGGCATTGTGCGAGTCACCGCGCCTTGTGAGCGCGCCGTTTCGCTCCTCAGAGATCGTCGATGCGTTTGAAGGTTTCAGCGGCTGCGAAGCCGCCTTTGTGCCCGTTCTCGGCGAGGCGGTCGGTGACGCGGTGCTTGAACTCAATGACTTCGGGGTGTTCGTCGTCCTCGACAGCGCCCGGCGCGGCAATGCCCATTGTCGAGCGCAGTTGGCTTCGGTGCTCCAAGAGCGCGGCGAGCTTCGCGTCGACGAAGTGCGTCACGTCTTCCAAGTGGTCAGGCTCGTCCGCTTCGAACAACAACAGGGTCTCCGGCCGGTGCGGCAAAGCGTCGAGCTCCGGGAAGAAAAGTGGGTCGCGTGCGGCGACGATCCCGTCGGTGACCAGGAAACCGGCATTGCGGTGGTCCGGGTGCAGGCGGTAGCGCTTCCACGGGTCATGACCGAGGACTACCTCAGGCCTGATCTTGCGGATCCAGGCCGCGACCTCGAAACGCTGGCGGAGCCCGGCTTCGAGTTCGCCATCTGGCCAGCCGAGGAAGATGACTTCGCCCTTGCCTCCGAGTGCTCTCGACGCTGCACGTTGTTCGCTGCGGCGCGTGACGACGAGCTCGGCCGGGTCGTGTGCGGGGTCCCACGTCCCCTTGGACCCGTCCGTGCACACGAGGTGGAAGATCTCGCAGCCGCTTGCTGCCCACTTGGCAAGCGTTCCGCCGCAACCGAATTCGACGTCGTCGGGGTGCGCCGCGACTGCGAGCGCTCGTTTGGGGGTCGGCAGATTGAATTCCATGGGCTCAGGTTGTCACGTGGAGGAGTGCCAAGTCCTCGGGCAGGTCGATGTCGAGCGCGAGCCGGCGGTCGTAGACGACCTGGCAGGGCAGGCCGAGCCGAGCCGCCTCTGTGCGGTGGCGCTCGAAGCTTCCCGCTCCGTAGGCAAAACAGAACCCCGCGCCAGTGGGCACAACCGCGACATTGGTTCCATCTCGGCGGCGATCAGGCACGAGTGTCACGGTGCCCGGGGCACCGAGTGTCGCCAGTCCGGTGGCGAAGGGAAGATCGGCATGGGCAACGCACGCGAGTGCGACACCTTCGGCAGCGAGCTGGTCCACACCTGCCATGACGGCCGCCGACAAGCCGAGGCCCGGTGTCCAAGCGACCCGGGCACCGTGCTCCCTGGCCCATGTCACGACCTCCTCGTCGTCGCACACAACGAGGACCGGGAGGGGAGCTGCAGCAGCAAGCACCCGCGAGGCCAGATCACGGGCGAGCGCTTCACGAGCGCGCGCGTCCAGGACTGTTGCGAGTCGCAGCTTCGCGGCACGAAACGACTTCACAGGGACGAGCACGGCTTGTACACGGGCGAGTCTAAGGGCCGTCGGACAACCTCACCGTTGCGATTCGGTACGGCCCGAGCTCGAAGGAGCCTTCGAAACTGGCGATGTAGCGACCACGCAAGTCGACGAGCTGTCCGCGAGAGGGCCCCGAACTCCGAGGTTCCTCAGTGCCAGGAGCGCTCGCGCCCACGACGACTTCGGCTGTGACGCCGCTGGGGTTGAACATACGGACCTCGAGCACCCCGCTGGCGACACGCCGGACGGCGCTCACCTCCGCGCCCTTTATCGAGAGCATCGAGGCTTCGAGCGGGAGTCGGCCCCCGCCCAGGCTCGAAACGACCGGCAGGTCACCGAGCGCGCATTCGCCGAGCGCGTAGGGGTCTTCGCCGCCGATGGCCACGGCGTATCGCATCGTGCGGGGTCCCTGCAGCTGCGGGCCCTCGAGACGATCGACCGGCCCGGCAGGAAGCGGACGGTTCACCATCGTGAGGCGGGAAAGCATGCCGGTCGCCCTGAGCAGGGTCAGCGCCAAGCCGTGTGCTCGCAACGCGCCTTCTCCGCCGGTCTCATCGAGGTCGACGAGCTCGTACTCGCAGAGCCCCTCGTGGCAGACGGTGAGTCCGCCGGCGCTCACGAAACGACGCGAGGGATATGTCGCAAGTGCCCGCTCGCTCGGTCCGCCTTCGGCGAGGAGGCCACGATCCACCACAGCGAAGGCGCACTCGGCGCTCGAGTGGTCGGCCGGCTCCGGCAAGGGGAACCACGCCCGGAGCCTGTGGTCCCGGCAGACGTTGTCGAAGCTCGTCGTCACCCGGACCGTCGCCTCGCCGGCCCGGACGTCGATCAGAGAGCTCACGACGACTTCCTGCTCGCCGGTCCGGGCCCGCCGGCCTTCGTCGATCCTCTCGGGCCAGCGGTACATCCGCTCGGCGACGGCTACTGCCCGCACTGGACCCGATTCGATCAGCGACAAGGTCGTCCAAACTGGCGTGTCGACGACGAGGTCGTGCTCGGGGGGCGAGTAGTTGTAGGTGTCGCCGAAGTCCCCGGAGTCGACGAGGCGGTTGAAGCCCGCCAAGCCGTTGACGTCGAAGGTACCGTCGGTCGGCGAGAGTGTCACTGCCACGAGCGAGTTCGCGAGCACGATACGGCCGTCCGCCTCTTCGGTGGCGGCGACCGGGTCACGCAATGGCAGAGGTTGCCAGGCCTTCCAGCCGAAGCTGGGGATGTCCTCCACCCGGGCAAGTACACGCCGGGAAGATGCCTGGTCGAGCTTCACCCTGACCTGGGCGTCGGGACGGAGAGCGAACCGGGCGAGGAGGTCGTTCTTGATCTGTTCGACCTGCAGGTCGTTCGTGCGCTCCGGCCGGACGCGGACGACGACGTCGATGCCCGTCTCGTCCTCCTCGACCTCGACGCCCGCAAGGTAGGCTCCCTCGCCCAGCTGGTCTTGCCCGCCGAACTGGGACAGGACACCGCGCACCTCGGTCGTGGTAAGCACGAGGTCGGCCGCCAGCCCGAACCGCTCGTCGAGGATCTGGACTCCGTCGATTGGCCCTTGCCCGCCGAGAACCAGCTCGACAACTCCCGACCGCGGCCGGGAGGAGGCGTTCACGGCGACGTGGCATGGCTCCGACAACGACGACGCGAGGCGTGCGAGGGCGCGCCCGGCGACCCCCTCGGCGATCCGGGTCGCCTCGGCGTAGCGCTGGAGCACTGCGGCGTCGACCTCGTCGTGCGAGCAGGCACATATCGAGTCGTGAGCCGAGTTCCGCACAAGCTCGCGCCATGCGATTCCGAGCACCACGTCCGGGTATCGCTGGGGTTCCATGAGCAGAGCCGCCAGTGGTTCCGCCAGTTGCTCGAGCGCTCGTTCGGCGCGGGCGGCTGCCTGCTTGACGTCCACGCGGTTTGACGCGACGCCCATCAACACGTTCGTCCGGGCGCTCGAGCGGAGCTCGCCCTGCCAGCTCGGCAAGTCGGCGCGAGGAGCCTCTGCGAGCGCCTCTGGCAGCGAGGAGATCACTATGTCGAAACGTTCCTGGATCGCGTTGGCCTCCGCCACAACGCGCCCGAGCCACGGCTCCGGCTCCTCGTGATCGCCTCCGTTGGGGTACAGGATCGCCGTGTCCGGCCCGATGAAGAAGTCCGAATTCTCCTCCTCGAAGGCTTCGAGGCGCCGTACGAGCGCCTTTGCGTCGTTGCCCAGCGAGGCACCTGTCGAGTACCCGTCGGGAAGGTACGTAGCTCTCACCACCGAGCCGTCGGGTGAAGCCCACCAGAATGCGGTCTTGTCGACGGCCGACGGCACACCGCGCCACACGACGGCTTCGGCAAAGCCGGCTTCCTTCAGCAGCTGGGGCATCTGGCCGACATGGCCGAACATGTCGGGGAGGTAGCCGACCTCCATCGCGCCCGCGAAAGCGGCAGCGCGCTCGAGCCCGAGCTGCAAGTTGCGCACGATGGTCTCGCCGGAGACGAGAAATTCGTCCATGAGGACGTACCACGGGCCGAAGGAGATCCGTCCAGAAGCCCCGAGCCGCCTAAGGCGGTCCTCGTTCTGGGGCCGAGCCTCGAGGTAGTCGTCCACGGCCGCCATCTGACCGTCGAAGAGATAGCGCGCGTACGACGGGTCGTTCTCCATGAGCTCGAGCAGCTTGTCCACGAGGTCGACCAGACGAAGCTGAAAAGTCCGGAACGGCGAATACCATTCGCGGTCCCAGTGCGTGTGGGGGACGATGTTGACCCTGCGGCGGGCGGTGCTGGGGCGGTCGGCCACGGGCGAGGACCCGCGATCACCTGTCTTGTCGGCCATGTCGTGCAGGCTACGCCTCGGAAACCCTGCCACAGGGGCCGGTGTCGTAGCCGGCGATCGCAGCCAGCTGGGCGGGGAGCTCGGCTCCCGCCAGCACGTCCAAGAGGGCGTGGATCTCCTGGGTGCCCAGCAGTGCGCGCGGGATGTGGAGCTCGCAGACCTCCTCCTGCCAGGGCAGGAAACCAAGTCCGTATGCCAACGCGGCCGGTTCGCTCGCGACTCCGATGTCTCCCAGACCGGCCGCGATCGAGGACGCGACGAGGAGGTGGCCGCTACAGGCGGTGTCGTAGCCGGGGAGCGTTGTCGGATCTGCACCGAGCTCGCCGAGTGCGTCGTCGAGCAGCCTGCGCGCCTCCGAGCCCGGCTCGCGGTTGACGAGACGAAGACCGGCCTTGAGCGCGTCCGCGAGCGAACGCACCGAGCCGGCTTGCGTCCCCGAGACGACGAGACCTTCGCGCCAGCGGGCGAATCCGACGACCTCATGATCCGCCGTGCGTAACGGCTCTTGCGCGGCGCACCGGTGGACGGCCGCTGCGTGCACCGTGCCTGCCTCGAGCAGCCGGCGCCCGGCCGTGTTGTTGCACGCCCACCACACCAGGCTCGTCGGAGGGCGGTGCCGTTCGAGTGGCCCGGCCAACAGAGCGAGTGCCGGGTCGCATCCCGCGATCGCGACCCCCGGGCGCAAAGTGGCGATCGGCTGGGTGGCGATGAGCGAACCGGCGACCTCGGTCCGCGTGATTGTCGCGAGGGCGAGGGCGGGCCGGAAGCCCGGGACGAAGCCGAAGTCGCCGACGAGGGGATAGGCCACTGGAGCACCGTCGATCTCCGACAAGAGCAGGCGTGCCGATGCGTTCGCTGCAGCGGCGAGCCTGGCATCGAGGGTCGGCAGCTCGGGAGCAGCGCCGAAGAGGTCTTCGACGCTCGTGCCGAGCGCCGATGCGAGTGCCAGCGCGACCTCGAGCGATGGCGACCAACGGCCCGACTCGATCCCCGAGATCGACTGGCGCGTGACTCCGGCCATATCCGCGAGCGCGCCCTGGGACAGCCCACGCGCGAGACGTGCGAGCCGGAAACGGTCATCGCTCCTGTGGCTGCCGGTTGTCATCAGCCCATATTCGTATCAGGGCGCGACGACCGGCGGGTCGAGGGCGGTGAGAGCGCACTCGGCGCCGGTCGCCGGTGGCTGGTCGACATGGATGGCGAATTGCGCTCCGGAGTGCTCGCGCACGGTGCATTCGTAGCGTGGCCCGAACGGGCGCGTCGCGAGGACGGTCCCGGTGAGAACGACGCCACGTTCTGGCAGGGTTCCGAGTACGACCCGGTCCGGGTGGATCGCGAACGACATGTTCGCCGCCGACGGGGCCGGGATGAAGCCGCCGTAGCCGACCAGCTCGGCCACGCGGCGGGTGAGGGGGGAGAGCACCACTTCGTGTGCTCCACCTAGTTGCAAGAGCCTTCCCTCGTCGATGATCGCGAGCTGATCGCTGAACGCCTGTGCCTCGGCGAGGTCGTGGGTCACGAGGATCCCGGCCGCGTCGTGCTCGAGGGAGGTCTCGATCGTGAGCAGGCGTAGCGCCTCACGCGCCGCGATATCTACAGCCGACAAGGGCTCGTCCAACAGCAGCACACGGAACGGGCTCGCCAGAGCCCTTCCGAGCGCCACGCGTTGGCGCTGGCCACCGGACAAAGCGGCGCCGCGCGCTCGCGCGAGGGCGCTTAGCCCGAGGCGTTCCAGGAGCTCGGCGATCCTGCTTCGGGCGGCTGAGCGCCGGACCCCATAGGCTACGTTCTGCTCGACTGTGAGGTGGGGGAACAGCGTGGTGGGCTGGCGCACCAGGGCGACTTGCCTGTGGCGGGCCTCAAGTGCGGCCTCGCCTTTGACCTTTCCGGCGACGAGCTTGCCGTCGACGCGTACGTTGCCGCTGCTCAGGCGGACGAAACCTGCGATCGACTCGAGGATCGTCGTCTTTCCCGCACCCGACGTGCCGAAGATGGCGAGGCGCTCGCCGGCTTCGAGCGTGAATCCGGCCTTCACTGTTACCTGCCGGCGTTCCACCTCCAGGTCGACTTCGAGGAGTCGTGCGGGCGCTGTGTTCACGGCGCCTTGGTTCCAGCCACCCGCGAGCGCGTGCGCGCGCTCCAAAGGTATGCGAGGACCGGGAGCGGGAGTGCCGCAACTACGAGCAGCAGTGCGAAGGGCAGCGCGCCGGGCAGGCTGAACTCCTGAAACGCAATGAAGATCTGGTTCGGGAGCCCACGGGGGTAGTAGGCAATGATGACTACCGCCCCGAAGGCGCCCATGGCACGCGCCCAGGCGGTCGCAAGGCCAGTCGCCAACCCGGGAGCTGCGAGGGGGAGGGTGATGCGGCGGAAGGCCTGCAGAGGGCGGTCACCGAGCAAGCTGGCGTCTTGCTCGATGCGGGGGTCGACGGACGCGAAGGCGGCATGGGCACCGAGTACATAGAACGGCGCGGCCTCGTAGAACTCGGCGACGATGAGCGCGAAGAACGTGTTCACGCCCGTCAGGTGGATGTCGGCGAGGAGGTTCCCGAGCGTTCCCTCAGAGCCGATGAGAAAGATGAGCAAGAGTCCGATCACAAGCGGCGGCATCATGAGCGGCAGGAGGATGCCGAGCTCGACGATGCGCGCCAGTGGCAGGCGGCCTCGGGCGAGTAGGTAGGCGAGCGGCGTACCCAGCAGCACCATGGAGCCGAGGGCGATGGCGCTCGCCCCGAGCGAGGCCCAAAGTGGATCGAGGGCTCCGGGCGGCCCCAGTGCCGCCCGGATGGAATGGAACGAGAGGTGCTGGATCAGCACCGCGAAGGGCCCGAGCAGCGCCAGCCAGATGACGAGGGCGCCGAGTATTGCCAGTGCCGTCGACCCACGGGCGACCAAGCGCCCGGCGATTGGGAACCCCGGCACCACCCCGGACGCGGCCAGATTGCCTGCCGGGGTAGTGGTGCTCATCAGGACGAGGTTGTACCACCCGAGGCGGTGAACGCGCTCAGCACATTCGCAGGCAACGTTGTCGCCGCGGTGTCCGCGGGTGTGGCACCGATGTAGACCGGAGGAGTGAGCGGGTAGCCGCCTTTCTTCAGCTGGGCGCGCCCAGCCCCGGAAACGATCCATGCGACAAAGGCATCGTCGGCGGCCTGGTCGGCTGCCGAGGGAGCGCTCTTGACGTTGGCTGACAGCACGAGGGTGATGTTCAGGGTGATGAGGTCGCCCTGGTCGACGGTTCCGCCGGTCAGGGTGATGCTGACCTTTCCGTAGTTGCTGAGGTCGGCCGGGACCCCGAAGTTCAGGCTCTGCGGCAGCGTGATGTAGTGCAGGTGGTACTGGATGGCCTGCGTCAGATAGGCGCTCGTGGCGTCGAACTCGCCGGCCTGGAGGTCGGTGATGAGCGAGTCCTCGTCCACCATCTGTGCCGGCAACCCGAAAGGAGTGGACTTGGACACGCCGAGCGCCGTGGTTGCGGGGTCGAACGACAGGTGGAGCGTGGACTGGGCGAGCTCCATCATCAAGATGAAGTAGACACCTTGCGGGTCTGCGTTCGGGTCGGTGCGCCCCACGCGGATACCAGGAGAGCTGAGCAGCGTGAAAAGTGACGCAAACGAGGCCTTGTGGTCCGCGATGGCGTTGAACTCGGGCGCGAACTTGCTGTTCGGATCGTAGGCCACGACGAGTGGGTCGGTGGCGAGCTGGATGACGAACTTCGACCTGTTCGGCCACAGCCGCTTGATGTTCTTCTTGTCGACCGACATGAAGACCCCGGGGGATATCTCGTTCGCGAGGATCTCCGAGGCGAGCGTGCCCGAGCCTGCCGCCCGGCCTTGGAAGCCGTCGCCGGTCGCGGCCTTGAACTTCGGGCCGAGGTCCGTGGCGGCCCACAACTCGAGAGAGCCGGCATAGGCAACGCTGGCCGTTCCATGCGTGGTCGATCTGGCCGTGCTGGTGGTGGCCGTTGCTGCTGAGGCGGCCCCTGAAGAGACAGCCAACCCCACAACGGCGAGGAGGGCGGCTGCCGCAACGCTAAGGCGTGATGTGATTGACAGGTTCATGGGACGCAAGCATAACTAACTATTTGCAAGCACCGCTCGTCACCAACGAGTTACCCACCCCTGACTCGCATCGGGAGGTACTTTCATCTGCGTGAGTGGCGCGACCGCGTCGGGCAAGGAGCCGACATGACCGCCGGACCTCCTCCGAACCTCAAGCTCGAGCGCGAGCTGCTTCAGGCAGGCAATTGTTTTGTCGCCGGGTGCGACGAGGTGGGCCGGGGATCGTTGGGTGGCCCGGTCTCGGTTGGCATGGTCGTCGTGAATGCCGCCACACGTCGGCCGCCCGCTGGTCTCAGAGACAGCAAGCTCCTTGCACCTCACGTCCGCGAGTCCCTCGTTTCGAGGATCGAGTCCTGGTCGTGTTGCTGGGCGATCGGCCATGCGAGCGCGGCCGAGATAGACGAGATCGGGATCCTACGGGCACTCCGGCTGGCCGGCGAGCGAGCACTTGCCCTTCTGCGGGTTCGCCCGAACCTGGTGCTGCTCGACGGCAACTACGACTGGTTCACGCGTCCCGAGCCCTCGGTGTCCTCACCCACCAAGATCGAGCCTGAGCAGGTCACCTTGAAAGTGAAGGCCGATCTGACCTGCGCTTCTGTGGCTGCAGCAAGCGTGATCGCGAAAGTCGCGCGCGACCGGTACATGGTCGAGCTCGCCGATCGGTATCCGTGGTACGGCTGGCAGGCGAACAAAGGGTACGCGGCCCCGGAACACCGCGCGGCCCTGCTCGAGGTCGGGCCTTGTGACGAACACCGCAAGTCGTGGCACCTCATCCTCACAGACGAGGCGGCCATGCTCGAGGACGGCTAGCGCGATAACGACTGGTGCCTGGGACGAGCCGGGTAGTCGTCCTGTGTGGCAGGGTGGTTCCCGTCAGTAGCTTGAAGTCGAATGAAAGTCTTGGAGGCCGAGCGATGTCCGATTCCGACCCATGGAAGGCAATCCTCGAACGGATCGAGGACGGGGCATCGCTCATCGGGTTAGACCCCGACACACTCTCAATGCTCTCCCAGCCCGAGCGGGTGCTCGAGGTAGCCCTCCCTATCCGCCGGGACGACGGCAGGATCGAAGTGTTCCGGGGGTGGAGGGTGCACCACAGCAGTGCCCGGGGTCCTGGCAAGGGCGGGATACGCTTTCACCAGTCCGTCACGGCGCACGAGATCATGGCACTGGCAGCGGACATGACCCTCAAGTGCGCCGTGGTCGACGTACCCTTCGGCGGCGCCAAGGGGGGCGTCCAGGTCGACCCGACGACGCTGTCGGTGGTCGAGCTCGAGCACCTGACGCGCCGGTACGCGATGGGCATCGCTTCGATGATCGGTCCGGACCGCGACATCCCGGCGCCGGACGTCAACACCGACGCGAACGTGATGGCCTGGCTGATGGACACGATCTCGATGGTCAGCGGGGACTCCATGACCGGTGTCGTGACCGGCAAGCCATTGGCCATCGGCGGTAGCCGCGGTCATGTCGGAGCCACCTCCCAGGGCGTGCTCATCTGCACTCGGGCGGCCTTCCACGAACTCGGCCTCTCGATGACCGGAGCGCGGGCCGTGATCCAGGGCCACGGCAAGGTCGGCGGCCCGCTCGTGTACATGTTGTCCTCGGCGGGCATGCGCGTGATAGCCGTGACCGACGCCGGAGGCGGTGTCTACAACCCTGCCGGTTTGGACGCGGCTCTGCTTGCTCGTCACGTTGATCGGACAGGCAGCGTCGCCGGGTTCGAGCTCGCGGACCCGCTCGAGCCGGACCGGATCTGGGAGCTCGAGTGCGAGCTGGCTATACCGGCGGCGCTTGCGGGGGTCATAACTGCCGGGGTGGCCGAGAAGATGGGGGCGCGGCTAATCGTGGAGGCGGCCAACGGGCCCACCTTGCCCGAAGCAGACCCGATCCTCGAACGGCGGGACGTCGTCGTTGTCCCAGACATCCTGGCTAACGCCGGCGGGGTTACCGCCTCCTACTTCGAGTGGGCGCAGAGCCGTCAGGGCTTCGCGTGGGAGGGGGATCTTGTTGCCGAGCGTCTCCAGCGCGTCATGTCGACGGCCTTTGACGCGGTATGGCGCCGTTCACGGGAACTTAAGGTGACACCACGGCGCGGCGCGGTAGCGGTAGCGCTCGAGAGAGTGGGGGAAGCGATTGAAGTAAGGGGCCTGTTTCCATGAGCGTTTGGGGAACGAGCCCTGTGCCTGAGTGCGGGCAGGCCCTTCGACACTGAGGACGTCCGCCGTCGAGCGGTTGTCCGCGAGGGGTTCGATAGTCGATCCTGACGACCGTCGGTAACCCGCTCCGGCGGACAGATTGGAAAGCATGGATCACTCCCATCCGGCGCCGGAAGGCTCGCGCGCTGGTCCGTTACCTGAACTGCCGGAACCCGTCGCGGTCCCAGAGCAGCTGGCGGAGGCTGCCGAGATGGCGAGTCGCGGCGAAGGCCTGGTCACGATCTTCCGGATCGATGTTGCACCGCTGCGGCGCGTGAGGGACTTCCGGTTGCTCTTCATCGGCCAGGGGGTGTCCTTCTTCGGGAGCATGGTGACCTATGTCGCGCTTCCTTATCAGGCGTACGGGATAAGTCACTCGTCGCTCATCGTGGGACTGCTCAGCCTCGCTGAACTCGTCCCGCTGCTCGTCACGGCATTCGTCGGGGGAGCGCTCGCCGACGCAGTCGACCGGCGGCACATGGTCCGCCTTACGGAGAGCGCGATGTGCCTGGTCACCGGCGCCCTCGTCGTGAACTCGCTTTCTGCGCAGCCGCGACTATGGGTGCTGTTCGTGGTCGCCTTTGCCGCGGCGGGCATTGACGGGCTGCAGCGGCCGTCGCTCGACGCAATGGTGCCGAGGCTCGTCTCGGCCGAGGCGGCGGCCGCAGCCCTCTTGTCACTCAAGGGCACTCTGGGCATGGTCGCGGGCCCGCCGGTGGCCGGCGTCCTCATCGTGACCGTCGGGTTGCCGCTCACCTACGGAGTCGACGTGGCGACTTTCTTCGCGTCGCTGGTAGCGCTTGCACTGATGCGTGCGGTGCCCCCGCCGCCTGAATCCGAAGGACTTTCGCTCCGGGCGATCGCGGACGGGCTTCGGTACGCAAAGAGCCGTCAGGACCTAATTGGTTCGTATGTCATCGACATGAATGCCATGTTCTTCGGGATTCCGACAGCACTGTTTCCCCAGGTCGCAAGTCATCTCGGCGGCGCAGCTGTGCTCGGTGTTCTCTACGCGGCACCGTCGGCCGGCTCACTCCCGGTGACTCTTACGAGCGGATGGGCACACCGCGTCCGGCGTCACGGTCGCGTGGTCGCGCTTTCCGCGGCGACATGGGGGCTTGGCATCATCGGCTTTGGCTTTGCCAGGTCGCTGCCCTTGGCGATTGTGGGGCTGGTGGTGGCGGGGGGAGCCGACATGGTTAGCGGGTTGTGTCGGACCACCATGTGGAACCAGTCGATCCCGGATTTGTTGCGAGGGCGCCTCGCAGGGATTGAGATGCTGAGCTACTCATCCGGTCCGACACTCGGCAACGTGGAGGCCGGACTCGTAGAGTCTCTCGCAGGTCTTCGCGCTTCTATCGTGTCAGGGGGCGTGCTCTGTGTCGTGGGAACAGTCGCGTTGGCTGCCGCGTTGCCCCGGTTCTGGAACTACGACGCCGCCGAAGGAGCGCGCCTGAGAGGCGTGAAGGGTGATTGACCCGGATCGTGTCCGGCCCGTAGTCATACTTGTGTGTGGATGTCGGTTCGGATGGCCCTTCGCGAGCTTGGGCTCCCGGAACGATTTCTATAGCCAGGAGGCTCATGCGCCGTTCGAGATCAGCAGTTGTCAGGCGAGCTTTCATGATCGTCGGCTTGGCTGCCTTGGTTGCCGGCTGTTCTCAGACCACGACACCGCCAACCACGACACCGCCAACCACGACACCGCGAACCACGACAACGCTTACGCCTACGACCTCGACGACTACCACTTCTTCCACCACGACGACTTCCACCCAGCCGACGTCGGGCCCGTGCACTGCCGGCCAGCTGAAGGTTGTCGCGCTGCAAGGAACTGGAGCTGCAGGCTCGATCTTCAGCCCCGTCAACGTGTTGAACACCTCGACAACGGTGTGCACGCTTGACGGCAGACCCGGCATCGCGTTGATCGGATCAATACAAGGCGCGCAGTCGGCGAAACTGCAGACAACGGTTCGCACCACAGGTCAGGGATCGGTCTTTGACATCGCGCCGACTATGTTGACGCTTTCTTCCGGTGCTGCCGCGAACGTCGGTTTTATGGTGGAGTCGAGTGATGTCCCCTCCAATGGGGAGCAGACGTGCCCTGTCGTGAGCTCGATGGAGGTGACCCTGCCCGGAATCGCCTCAAGCTTCACGGTCGCCGAGACGTTCACCGCCTGTGGGGGCCCCACCATCTCGGTGTCAGCGATCGTCCCGGAGAGTGCTCTGCAGTCGGCCTGAGGCCTGACCGGTCGAGCCTATCTGCTCTTGTCGACGTGGAAGGATGGTGTTGACGAGAGGACTGTCGTCGCGCGGGTACGGTCAGATCGCTCTCGAGGCGACGGGCGCTTAGCTCAGGTGGTCAGAGCAGCTCGCTTACAACGAGCAGGTCGGCGGTTCAAGTCCGTCAGCGCCCACAAAGTGCCATCTACCTGGATATACGCAGTGCAACAGGTCGCTGAGCACAGCGCACAGCGCACCCAGACCTGCTAATAGCGCTAGCGTAAAATCTGGCGCGGCCCGAATCTCGGTGCCGGTGGCCGCAAGGGGACCGAGTGGCAACAAAGCTCGCTGATGCGGAAGGTGGCGAGGTCGACGAGTATCTCGAAAGCTGGGGCCGTCGCCTTCGAGCGCGCAACCGCTCGGAGAAGACAATCCGTGGCTACGGCGAGACCGTTCAACTGTTTCTCCAATTCCTGCGCGGTCACGAGATGCCGACTGTTGTTGGTGAGGTCAAGCGCGAGCACGTTGAAGCGTTCATCGCCGACCAGTTGGCTCGATGGAAGCCAACGACAGCGCTTACACGACACCAGGCGTTGCGGCAGTTCTTCCTTTACCTGGTGGACGAAGGGGAGTTGACCGATTCGCCGATGGCCCGCATGAAGCCCCCGAGCATCCCCGACGTGCCGGTGCCGATCGTGACCGATAATGACCTCAGGAGACTGCTCAAGGCTTGTGAAGGCACAGACTTCGAGAGCCGACGCGACATGGCGATTCTGCGTCTGTTCATTGACACGGGGTGTCGGCTCGCCGAGATAACGGACCTCGCGGTGGAGGATGTCATCTTGGAGGCCGAGGTCATCAATGTCGTCGGCAAGGGAAAGCGTCCGCGGTCGGCACCGTACGGACCGAAGACCAGTTCCGCTCTTGACCGGTATCTCCGTCTGCGAAAGCGCCATCCTCAGTCGCATTGCCCAGCACTGTGGCTCGGACCGAAAGGTGGCCTAACCTCCAGCGGCGTGGCGCAGATACTCAGGCGACGCTGCGTGGCGGCAGGTATCCCCCAGCTACACCCGCACCAATTCCGACACACTGCCGCCCATGCGTGGCTCGCTGCTGGCGGAGGCGAGACCGACGCAATGAGACTTTTCGGATGGAAAAGTCGTGTCATGTTGAACAGGTACGGTGCTTCCAACGCCGACGAGCGCGCCCGCGACAGCTACCGACGAATCCTCCCCGGCAACCGCATCTAGAAGACAACCGTTGTGCCCCGGAGCGTTTCTCGGTGTGCGCGTCGCGGTTGGTCGTCTCTGCTCTCGCGCCACTGGCGAGAGACCCTTGCGTCAGTGCGTTCTCATGTTGTTCTCGACCTCGCCCGCGACGACGCCAAGGCCAATCGAGTCATGTGCGCCCTCAGGGCTGCCTCGGCACGCCTGGCGCGCTCGGCAGGCGGCAGAGAGCCATCGGGGTCTACTTCACGCTCGAAACGGTTGAGGAACGCGGCGCGGGCCGCTTGGGTCGTCTCTTTTGGGTCACGCTGGGCGTGGAGGCTGTAGGCAGCCAAGCGGGAGCGAAGGGATCGTTGTGCAGGGGTCAACCCCCCTCGCTCATGCACGGCCATCTCTCATTGCCAGTTGCGACACCGCCGGTGGCCTTCCGGCTACGGGCTGCCACCAGGACGCAGATTCGGGGAACAGGGGAGACGTACCGGTGGACGCGCGACGGGCGGAGCGGAGCCGAGCCATTGCGCAATGGTGCGCCGATCGACTCACAGCACCTCTCACAGGAACACTCACAGACGAGCTCGCGGGACGGTTTTTCCGGTTCGGCCATCACGCAGTACGGCTCTGCGCGGCCCGGCAACTCACAGCAACACTCACAGCAACACTCACAGCAACACTCACAGCCCCAGGTCAGAGCCCTGTGAGTAGAAAGGGCTCGGGTCGGAGCGACGCCGGGGCGGTGCCGCTCCCGTCGTCGTTGACGGCCATGCGCACGCCATAGATCGCGTTTGGCGTGCTATGGGTGAAAGCCCATAATGATCCGAGGAGGCGACATGACTCGCAGCTTCGAAGAGGCTTCGGCGACCCGCCGTGCGCGCCTGCGGCCGAAACGCGAAGTGACGGGGCGGTCTTCGAACAGACCTACCGGCTCGCGGTTCGGGTGATGGAGCGCCGGGAGCTCCTCGGCCTCACTCAGATCGAGCTAGCCGATAAGACCGGCATCGACCAGGGCGACATCAGCAGGATCGAGCGTGGTTCGATCCTCCCGAACGAGAAGACGCTCCTTCGTCTCGCCGACGCCCTCGGAGCGGAGTGGCGGTTGATCGGCAAGGCGACGACCTGAATCCAGCACCAAGGCCGGTGTCGAGCGACGGAAGGTCCTCGTGAGTGACTATGCTCCGCGAACACGGCGCGATCGGGAGTGCCGAGACGCTCGAACGCCCGCGCCGAGCGCCGCCGCCGGCCTGGCACCTTGTGCATAGCGTGTGGGGACCGGACGCCCCTTGCCGTGACGCCGATGCAAGCCGTCAGCGCAGGTCCTAGACGTGCCCGGAGGTCGATCCTGCCGCTCACCCCTTGCTCGTGTCTCACACGTGCCTCACTCACAGGCTAACGGCAGAGGCCGGAAGAGCCGAGGGGTGTCGAGAGGGCGATCAGAGGCGATCCGATCCTGTCTGGTCTGGTACAGGGTCCACGGGTTCGCGGACTGCGATTCGGGCGCGCCTGAAGAGGCAATCTGCTGCAGACGAACGGAGCATGGTGCCGCTCGATGAAATGTTGAAATTCTGGGCAAGATCCGAGAACGGGTCCACAGCCGTCTCTGGCACCTATGCGAGGACGACGGCGCCTATCTCAATGTTGCTCACGTCCGTTATCAGATTGAGCAGTTCGACACCGCACTTAAGGTCAGCGATCCGGATAGGAATGAGCCTCTAGGTCTAGGATCCGTCTGAGACATCCTGGCGCGAAAGTCTTCTCGATGAGCGACCGACCTTCGGAAACGGGCCGACTCTGCGTGTTCTGCGGCCGCCGCGCCGGCAGCGCGGAGCACATTTTCGCGAACTGGATCAACGACGTCTTTCCCGTCTTGGTCATCGGCGAGCCCCAAGCGGTGCTTGGTACCCTCGCCCGCGACGGCGATTCCACCGAACGACGTTGGAAGTCGACGGGCGTTGCGACGCAGATCACGAAAGAGGTATGTCACGAGTGCAACACGGGCTGGATGAGCCGACTCGAAGGGAAGGCGAAGCCACTGCTCACTCCGATGATGACCGGCGTTCCGACAAGGCTTACGCTTGATGAGCAGATCACCGTCGCAACCTGGGCGACGAAGACAGCGATGACTGCGGAGCTGGTCCACGGTCACGACTTCAACTTCAGCCCCGAAGAGCGACGAATCGTGATGACGGAGCAGCGGCCGCCAGCGCACGTCGCAGTGATGGCGAGCGCCATCGAGACTGACATCGGCCCATGTCGCGCGACCGTCGCGCGCGGACAGGTCGTCAACGCGACGAACGAGGTCGTCGCGTGGATTCACGTCCACACCATCCAGGTCGGGACTCTCGTATTTCAGGTCCTACGCTCGGACCCGCCAATGGGCGGCGAGGTCGCGTTCAAGACCGTCCAGTTCGCCGCCCCGGTCGAGATCCCGGTCTTTCCTCCGACCCCGAATTTCTCTTGGCCACCGAAGACCGTTCTCACCGAGGACCGATTCCTCGCGCACACCCAACGCATCGGGTCGAACATCGCCATCGAGAGCTTCCTGGACAACCAGAAGCCGTTCACCTTCTAGAGCGGTCCGGACCGACGACCTGCCGCAGCGGGTCCGCGCCGTCTGCATCGGCTACAAGGTCAAGCCTGACGGCGACCTTCGTTCGGCGACACCGCCAAGGAGATCGAGTCGTGTTTCGCTGAGGAGCGGGCCACCGAGAGCGCCGCGCGTCAAGGGCCGGTGCAGGGTCGAGGGCGGTGGTTATGTACTGAGGCGAGCGTTCGACCCGTTCCGCGTCCGCGAGACCATCATCGTGCCCTTCGGTGCGGACGCGACGGACGAGGCGACCGCTTGGCTCTCGCTGCGAAGACGAGCGCGGATGGCTCGACTGGGCCTCTCGTGGCCTCTGGCCTCCGCCCGCGAAGCGCTCGCTCGGCTTCGACATTTCCGCCTAAGCCCCGCGGGGCCGAGGGCCGCGGGCGCGATGATGTGACCGATGTCCAAGAACACGGACGACGTCGTCTTCCACTTCCCGCCCGACTTCCTGTCGGCCGTGGTCGACGCCGTCCCGCTCCTAACCCGCGGCCGGTACGACGTCATCACGTTCTTCCAGGGTTGCGGAGTCTCGCGGGAGTTCCTCAAGAGCGTCAGCGCAAAGATTGCCGCGGATCCGAAGTACAGCAAGTATCACGCGACCAGGGAGATTCTGACCCACCTCAACGAGATCGGCGACCGGGGGCTCGCCGCCCGGCGGCAGGTCGTCCAGCGCGTCTCGCAGTGGGAAGACTTTTCCACCTGCTACCCGGACAACCAGTTGAAGGCCCGGGGTGCTGTTGCGACCGTGGCGCAGCTCGTCAACCAGAAGGACTCCTTTACGCGCATGAACATCGAGCGCGAGAGGGCCCAAGAGCAACACCGCAAGGAGCGCGAAGCGGAGCTAACCGAGCTGCAGCGGCGACGCGCCGAGCTCGCGTCGGTGAAGGACGACCTCTTTGGGCTGTACTCCGAGCAGAATCCGCGGCGCCGTGGCAAGGCTCTCGAGGCGGTCCTCAACCGGCTATTCGCGGCCTCGGGCATTACCGTGCGGGAGGCCTTCGAGGTCCGTGGCGAGGGGGAGGACCACGGCATCGTCGAGCAGATCGACGGCGCCATCGAGCTGCGGAACCAGCTCTACCTCGTCGAGATGAAATGGTGGAAGGAAGCTCTCGGCAGGACGGACGTCTCGTCCCACCTCGTGTCGGTCTACGGCCGCAACGCCGGTGGCGTCTTCATCTCGGCGTCCGGGTACCACGACTCGGCGGTAGCGGAGTTCAAGACGGCGCTCGCGCAAAGGACCGTGATCATGGTTGAGCTGGAGGAGATCGTCATCGCGCTCTCGATGGACCACCCGATAGAGGACCTGCTCAACGACAAGGTGCAAGCGGCGACCCTCACCCGCCAGCCGCTCGTCTACCCGCTCGGCAAGCCGAGCTGATAGTGGCATCGGAGGCGCGGTGTGACATTCTCGAAGGCGGCGAGGCGGCGTTCAAGGAGCGTGCGAAGTGTCTTCGCGTTGCCAAGTGGTAGCCGTACCCGGGTCCCGTCCTCGTCCTCCCCTACGCCGCATGGTGACCGAGGCTTGCCACGAAACGGTGCGCCACGATCAGTATCGACGACGCGATGGACGGTTTGAAGGTTGCGACGCCCAGGGGGTGTGACAGCTGGTTGCGGATCTCGACTCCGTTGCGCATGACTTCGAGGATCTCGGGCGGGAGGAGGTTCGCCTCCTCGACTCGCTTGACGAGAGCGGCAAGCGGGACCTTCGTGTCGAGGGGGTACATCTGTCGGACGACCGTTTCGATCGCCTGAAGGCTCACGTTCGCGCAGACCATGAAGAAGTCGACGTCAAGCCAGGCGTGAACGAAGAGGCTTCGTGCGACACGAAGTAGGTCGCATGCTCCGTCCGGAGGCCAATCATCCAGCAGAGCCGCGCACTTGTCAGCAAATCGCCGGAGATCGCCCACTGAGTCGACGGGCGTGCCTTCGACCATGGTGCCGAATTTGTCGATGAGATCCCACCGGGCGTCACGAATGAAGTCGTCCACGAAGCGAAGGTTCGCGCGCGATGCGCTCCATGCGCCGGCAGCTCGCCGCGGACGCTCCCCTCCTATCGCGCCGAACGAATTCGATCTTGATTGGGTACGCAACAAGACTGCGGCGCCCCGTTCCGCAGGTTCGGGCCGCTGCTTGCGTCGATCGCCGTGCCGTTGACTGAGGCGACCCGTAGGCGGTGTCCGATGGTCCCGCTGCGGCGACGGTTCAGAAGCTGACGGTGGGTTCGCCGCCGCGTGCTCTCTCGACCGCGAGCAGCGGCTGGAACCACTCGACGAGCTCCTCCAGGGTCGCCACGTTGCGCGGTACCGGATTCTCGGCGATGAATTGCGCCTCCCAGTACTGGGAGATGTAGGCCTCGCCGGTACGCCGCGGATGTCCTGCCATCCAGGAGTTGAAGAAGTCATCGAAGACGTCGTAGTGGTGGGTGTGGATGAAGGGGTCCCACTTCTTCCGCAGCTCAGCCTCGTCGGAGCTAGGCCGACCGATGATCTCCGTCTGTTCCATCGCTCGGGAGGCGACATCGCCCCAACCCTCTTTCAGCATGGCTACCGCCTCGACATCAGTCACGGGCGCGCTGTAACCGAAGATCGTGAACATGAAGCACTCCGCGAGGAAGTGCTTCATTGCGCGCCACTCGCGATTGATGAAGGGGTCGCTCGTGTAGTCCTTGTGCTCGACGGGGAAGAGCAGCTTCGACGCCTCGTAGGGCTTGCCACAGCCACCGCATGGGCGTCCCACCATGCCGAGGCCGCTTTGCTCGCAGGTCACGCAATAGCCGATCGCGACGTTTCCGTGAAGCGCAAACACCTTCGGGAGCAGCTCGACTCCGAGGCGTTGGAGACGCAGCTGCGATTCGATGACGAGCGGGTCCCAGTTGAAGGTGAAGATCATGTCCTTCGCGCGAAGGCACAGGTTGATGTAGTCGTAGAGGTTGGGCTCGCGCGGGAGCCGGAGATCACTGACGTGGTTGCCAATCAGATCATCGAGCTTCGAAACGACCGGTTCGCCGCGATCGAAGAGCTTGGAGTAAGCGGCCTCGAAGTCTGTGCGAGCAAGGTCGCGAAGGTCCGTCGGGAACAGATCTCCTAGCGCGAGATCCTCAGCGATCTCGCGCATCAGCGGAACCGGCCGCCGATGCAGATCACCCGTTGGCAGGGCAGCCTTGCTTGCGCCGGCGCCCAGGAGGAGAACGTGCGGGCGACCCATTCTGAGGGTGGCGATCTCATCCTCCACTGAGACCTCATCGAGGTCATCGCTCACGTAATGAGCCTAGGAACTCGGTACCGAACCTGTGTCGCCAGTCAGGCACCGTCGTGTCCACGTCGCCGTATCCGTATACCATAGGTGTACGATATATCCAGATCGAGTACGGAGGAGCAGAGATGCGAACGGACATACCAGAGACCGATTTTGAAAGCGTCGAGCTTGAAATCGCGATCAATAGGGCGATGTCTTCCATCGACAGCCGAATGGATCCGATCAGCCGAGCCGTCGCGGCGAGCCGCGTCGCTGAGCGGCTGAACAATGGCCTCGCATGGGCGGCGGAGCGGCGGAGCAGGGCAGTGGCCACCGCGGTGGTGATGCCAGGTATGTCGATGCAGAAGGTGGCCGACGAACTCGGGGTTTCTAAATCGATGGTCGCGAAGCTGGCCGGTCCAGCGAGCGTTCGGGACGAGATTGCCGCGGACATGCGAGGGCGTCTTCAGGCAGCGTCTGAGTATGGCGCTCATGAGGGTAGCGGTCGGCGTCGCTAGGGGCCGGTCGTCTCGAGAATGTGGGAGCAGCCTCAGGCAATCGCTGTTGGGTCAGGGCCTCAAGGCCTGGAGAACATCAGACTTCGGTGGTCCCGCGGCTCGTCGTTCGCACGGAGCTGCCGGCGGTTTTGCGAAAGACTGGGATCTCGGTGTGGCGAAGCTGCGTCCACTTCAGAAGGAGACTGCATGGCGAACGGTACGCTCCTCCTCCAATCGACACGGCAGGCGATAGCAGGGCTCGCGGAGTCTCATGACTTGTTCGCGGGCTCCGAGGTCGCGCTCACGAATCTTCGGTGGCAGATGGTCGGGTTCACGAGCATGTACCCAGAGGCATCCCAAGCCGATGTGAAGGCGGTGTTTGCTACTTTCCTCGGGAACAAGGGGTCGAACGCTTTCAATTTGATCCTGCAGCGCAAGTGGACCGACACGGTCGCGCTGCTGAGTCAGATGCGGCTCGTCTCGGTCATCTCCATCTACGAAGGCTGGCTCGAGTCTGCTGCGCTGGAACTCGGCCTCGTGAGCAACCGGAAGCGAAGTGCCTGGAAGGCGTTCGTCGAGCCGGTCAATGCGTCCTCCTCGATAAACGCAGTGGAGGAGCTTCTGGGTCCTCAGTTCGCTCCAATGGCAGACGTCGCCGCGGTCTGTCAGGCAAGCAAGCTCTGCATGCCTACGAAGCTGCTCGAGCTCGGGAGCTGCTTCCGGGCATTCAAGGAGCTACGGAACGCTCTTGCGCATTCCGGGTGCCGCGCTTCCGCGTACACGGTCGACAAGTACAACGAGTACCAGTCGGTTCTTGCCAGCTGGCCAGGTATCACCAAGACCGCTCCGCACATCCCAGTCATCGTCGAGGGTGAGCCCGTTGAAATCTCGGGATACGAGGTGGTCGGTTTCTCCGAGGTTCTGCGTCTCATGCTGTTCACTTTCGACGGGCTGATCAGCGGCACGGAGCCCGCGTTCCGGGCAGCCGTTAGGCAGTACCAGTCGGTGTACGGCTCGGCGACGGCTTGGCTGTCCTCAAATCGCGCTGCAGCCAAGGGAAAGCTCTTCACCACCTGGTTTAACGCCAAACTCCCAAAGCCGAAGCCGGGAACCGGCGACGAGCTTGTTGCCGAGCTCGCGCGTCGCGGCGTCATCGGCTTTCGATCGTCCTAGGTCGAACGTTGCAGAGATCTCCTCAGCGAATGCGGCGAGACCGACCTCTTCGCCGATTTCGGAATCAAGCTGATCGATTTGCTTTCGCCGCCTGATTGGGGACTTCCGATGGTCGCACACTCGTGCTTTGAGGTAGCCAAACTCCCGCTCAACCGCTCCGCGCTGGTGGTACAGCTCCACCGCGCTGTCGTGCGAGGCACGAGGGTGTCCATCAGCGGGCGATACCGGTCGGCGGCCGGTCAGCTCGGCGAGGTTTTCCGATAACCTGACCTGGTACCCGTCGGCCGCTGTTGCAGGGCGCGTGTGTGGGTGCATGCCGGGAAGGTGGAGCAGGCGAGGAACGGGCCGTGCCTGCCGTTTCGTTCGACCATCGTCCCTCGACCGCACCGTGAGCAGATCTCGACGGGGGCGTCGCTGTCCCCGGTGACGGTCACGTGAGGGTCGTCGAGGAGTTCGACTACGAACGGCGACATCCGTTGCGGCGGCGTGATGAGCGTGACCTGTCGGCGTGCCCGGGTCAACGCGACGTAAAAGAGACGGCGTTCTTCGGCGTGCGCAAAGGATTCGGGTGCAGGCATGGCCAGGTCGAGCACGGGGTCGTCGGCGATGTTGCTCGGGAACCCGTACGTGCCGGTGGTCATGCCGGGAACCACGATGTAGTCGGCCTCCAGCCCCTTGGACCCGTGCACGGTCCGGAACGTGACGTGCAGGTTTGACGGTAGGCGTCTGGGGACGACATCGCGCTCGAACCCGTAGCGTCCGAGAACGTCGACGCTGACCGTTCCGGAGCGTTCGCTCGAGACGCTGCCGTCGGCGACGGCAGCGGACAGACGGTCGAGGTAGGAGGCCAGTGCGCCGGCCACGTCGTCGGCTCGGATGACCGTGACGGGCACGCCGGGATCTTGGTATGCGGACCGCATCGGCTTGTTGAATTGGTTCGGGTTCTTCGACACGAAGCTGCGGGCGACATCGCAGATCGTCTGCGTGCAGCGGAAGGTGGTCGTCAACGCGATTTGGTGTCCCCGGCCGAACCAGGCCTCGAAGTTCGTCATCACCGACAGATCAGCCCCGGCGAACCGGTTGATCGACTGCCAGTCGTCGCCCACCGCGAGCAGGAATCGGCCGGGCGTCTTCACAAGGCCTCGGACGAGTCGGGCGCGGGCCTGGCTGGCGTCCTGGAACTCGTCGACCATGATCAGGTCGTAGGGGCAGTCCACGTTTCCGGCTTCGAGATGGCCGGCGGCCTGGACCAGCATGTCCTCGAAGTCGACGCTGCCGTCGGCGGCGAGTCGCCTTTCCCACTCGGCGTGGATCTGCCAGTACACCTCTAGGAAGAGCCGGGTCCGGTAGCCGTCAAGGTGTGCCATCTGAGACGCCAGTCGACGCTCGAGGTCTTCTGCTGTCGACGAGTTCGACTTGACGTGGGCCATGAATGTTCTGACGAGCCGAGCCAGGTCCTCGTGCTTCATGGGCTTCGCCCACTCGTCGTTGAGTGGACGGTCTGGGTTCCAGTCGAAGCTCAGCCCGAGCCGGGTGAGATCGTCCTTGAGCTTGCTGAGGCCGTCACCGAACATGACCTCGGCCCACGTGGACTCGACGAGCGTCGTCCCGTACCGGGCGTGCACGCGGCGCTTCCACGCCATGGCCTCTGCGTATCCCGCGAACGCGGCGGACGGCTTGCCGTCACGGTCTAGTGCCCAGTGCTCGTGCCACACTCCGATGTCGGGGTAGTAGAAGTCCGGGCGGTACTGCGAGTGCGTGGCGTCCGCGACCGGGACTTCGTAGGGCCGCTCGTAGACGTAGTGCACCCCGTTCAGGTACAAGAAGTTGGCGATCAGCCGTTCGCTGTGACTCTTGACGACTTGGCCGGCGAAGGTCCAATAGCCGGTCTCGTGTGCCTCCTTGTTGTAGCCATCGGGTTCGTTCTCGGCGAGGTCTGTCGGCGCGTTCGCGAACAGCATCCGGTAAAGGTCCCAACGGTACCTGAACGACTCCGAGGCATCCCGCAGCTCGTCGACGATTCGTAGGACCATCCGGACGTCTTCCCCCTGGTCGAGCCACGGAGCCAGGCGGGGTTTCTCGCCGGTAGCCCGGCCGATGACGTCGAGCCCGAAGGAGTGGAACGTGGAGGCCCGCAGCCCGGACGAGTCGATCCCGGCGGCGGCGAAGCGCGCCGAGACACGTTCTCGCAGCTCGGTCGCGGCATCCTTGTTGAACGCGAGCATCAGGATGCGGTCAGGGGCGACAAACCCGCGGCTGACGGCGTAGGCGGCGCGGGCGACCATCACCGAGGTCTTCCCGGATCCGGCGGCGGCCAGCACCTGGACCCGGTTGTCGAAGCACACGACCGCCCGTGCTTGCTCGTCTGTGAGCGGGCTCTTCTCGATCGTGTCGAAGAACGGCCGACGGGACGACAGCTCGGCGGCCATGATGTGTTCGTTGGTGTCGGACACAAGTGACTCCAGGTCGGCGTCCAGGAAGCCCACCGCCTCGAGCTGAGCCTCGGTGAGGGAGGCTTCACACCCGCCAGCACGGACACGCTCGAGCAGTCGCGATTCGGGACGGGCCGCGAGCAGCGCGTCAACGGCCTCTGTCGGGATCCACCGCTGCTCGGCGCGCCCCGCGGCGAGGAGGCGAATGGCGGTGCCGTGCCACGCGACCGCGTCAGCGATCGCCGGTGTCAGAAAGAGACGTCGGAGAGCCCGCGCAAGGGCGGAGGCCTCGGATTTCTTGATGCCACGGAGGCGGATGAGAAACTTGCCGTCGTTGTGGAGACTCCAACGCAACCAACGGCGCCGCACCTCGAGCCGGGAGGCTTCCGTGCCGGGGACGCTGACGGGACCCGACGCCTGAGCGACGGTCACCTCCGTGTCAGTGACGGTGATCTTCCAGCCGTCACCCGACCACTCGTCTGCGCTCACCGGGCGTCACATCCACAGTCGTCCGTCGAAGGCTCCATCGCTCGCCGCTCGACGTCGATCTCCTCTTCCAGCGCACCGCGGAAGTCGGTGAGAATGCCGCTCCTCTCGACGCGTTCGGCACCGGCAGACACGAGCGAGGACGCGTCGGTGACCGCCGTTCGTCTCGCCGCTTCCGCTAGTTGCATTCCCAGCTGGCCTTCGAGTATTTGAACCCCACAGGTTCTTCACGTAGTGTCCGACCAGCGGAAACTCTCGGGGTCAGACTGCCCTCAACCGTAGACGTGCCGATCAGATCGCCTATCCGCAACACTTTAGAGTCACCGGCAAAGTACCTTCCCGGTACCAAGGAATGGTAGCGATGACCGCAGAACTCCAATATCTACCGACCCTCACGCTGGAGCACATCCAAGCTGCTTCAGCGGCCTTAAAGAACATAGCGGCATTAGCGAGCTGCGCGGATGAGTCGGGCCAGAGGGCCAGGCGCCGCGTACGAGTGGGTCTAGTCGATCACGGTGCCTTCCTAAGTCTCCAGTTACGAAGCTTCGCGATGATGGAGGTCGACCAAGAGGGCTACCTTCGGAACGTGGCCGATTCCGGAGAGGTCGTTCTGGCGATGGTCGCAAATCAGCCAGTGTCGGTCCAAATCACGACTCTCTTACTCTTCCTGGAGACCCTCCTCGCTCGACAGCACCTGACTGCCGAGATCCGTTCTGGAGGTCGCGGCATCGCCGACATCGACGCCATAGCTTTGAGTGCCGACGAATCAGCAACCCGGCAGGTGCAAGATGATCTGCGAATTGGAGATTGGGAACAGACTGCCAGAAGGATCTCTGATCGGGCCCGTAACGATGGGTACGCATTGGAAGTACGCTTCGCCGAACCCCTGTTGGAAAAGGATCAGATCGACGTTCGAGTGCCGCTTCTTCGGCGTGTGTATAACACCCAAGAGACGGTCAGGAAGGCTGTTGATCGTGTTGCCGGTATCGTCCTGTCCCTTTATCTAGTGGGAGATGACGTTCCACCCGAAGCCTTTCGGCATATGCAGGCGCTCTTGGATGTCAGTGCTCTCCAGAGATTCTCAGCCCATTTGATGCGTGACGCTTTCGTTTGCGGCAACGGATACCTCGCTCTGGGCGGCGACCGCAATCAATCACCCATGCGCCTACTTCTGCCGGAACTCGTACGCCATGTTGGCGAGGGTCAGTATGAAGTACGGGAGGAGCCCGGTGGTGAGTTTCGACCTGTCGTGGGTTACGTGCTACATCTGACGGGAGCGAAACAAGTCGGGAGTGACTATGGGCTCTCGTTACTCGAACCATTCATCCAGATATCCGCGACCAATGAGGCCCTGGAGTCCGGAGTCCAAGAAGTTGCGCTGTTGCAACCCCCTCCGCACAGGGTGGAAGAAGCCTCTGCGTGGCTCCAACAGGTCATCAGCCTTCGCGAGCGTACATTTGCCGAGAATGCCGAGCGAGTAGCAACCATCTTGGGAGGAGCCACAGCGTCACTACGTGATCCTTCCGCCGAAGCGCTCTATTTTCCGGGGCTTGCCTTTATGGACAACGCCGCGGACAGGCTCCGGTTTCGTGATCCGGTGCGACGGAACACCGAGTGACAGGAACCCGGTGGATCGTAAGCCGCTACGAACGGCTCAGGCGGATGATCCTGGTTGTGAGTATGACGGTGCTGCTCCGGGCGACTACGAGCAGAGTGTCCCGAGAGGACCATCACCCACGGATCGACCGCCTCGTCGGCTCCTGCGCAGCTCGCCTCAACTTAGGGAGCGCGGGCACCAAGACCCTTCGGCAAAGTCTCGGGAGTCAGCTGAGGGGTGATCCAATCGCTGTAGCGTTAGTGCTGTCGCGGCTTGGTGACGCGGACGCTGTTGCCGTCTACGAACGAATCGATGACACGCCACTTGGGGCGCTTGCCCAATCATGGCTGGCACAGCGACGCCCTCCGAGTGCAGCGCTCGCGGATCTCATCGTGGAGCAACTCGCAGCTAGGCCAGCAGCGGGCACCGAGGAGGGCTACATCAAGGCTCTGAAGCAGGTGCAGTTCGTCGCAAACTCCTTCGGGTCGGGTCAGCTGCATAGAATCATTACCCTATTGATGGGTCGCGTGGGTGCTCCGATTAACCCCTACGCACCCGATGCCCTGACCGAGGATCATCGCTCGGCCCTCGTCGCACTTCTCATTGCCAGGCCCGAGGCGCAGGACGATATTGAGGAGGTCATCGGTCAGTCCCCGCCTTTGCCTGCGACCCCACCGCTGGTGGAATTAGCCGCCGCCGGAATCTCCGGGCGCCCTCCTGACTGGGGACGCTCCTTTATGAGTCTGGCCGCAAAGTGGACAGCCGGTAGCTCTAGCGACCTGGCGGGGGTCGCTGAATTGGCTTCCGACAAGTCTCCTCTCACTGCGATGAAGGAGCTTCGTCCCGGAGGCGATGACGTCGGAGACTCCGTCCGAGACTTCTGTGGGCTTGCAGTCGTGTTCATCATCGGCCCGGCTCTTGCATTAGCCATCGGACTCATATCGCGTCACTGGAAGTGGTCAGGGCCAGGTACGACAGTAGGTATTGGCGACGCGATCGCAGTATTGGCCTTGATCGCCACTATCAATATCTTCAGCGTGCAGCTCTCGGCCGACCGTCTGCCTGGGTCGTTGGCTAGGGTCGCCGCTCAACCCATCTGGTTGAAGGTCAGCTATAACTGTGGACTTACTCTGTTCGCGCTGACGCTCTTGCCGTTCCATTCCGAGCGCTGGGCCATTCCAACAGGATGGGCGATGGCTGCGTTGGCGATCGGCTCGATCATCTCACTCGTTATCGGACTCATCTTGATTGCCAGTCGAACCGACCCCGCCAGCGCGGCACACGCCTACGTCTCCGCGTCTCTCAGAGCTCACAAGCGAAGTGGTCGACGGTTCGGCAGGGTCCAAGCAACTGCGACGGAGCTTAGGGCCTACGTAGATCGAGTCCTGTGGGTGGAAGTTGCTCTCGGTCCCCAGTTCGTCGGTCGGAGGGTCCCGATTGCTGCATCAAGAAGGGGACTCCTTTTGCCTAAGCGTTCACGCCTAGATCGACTCGGACGCGGCACATCATTCATGACCGGCGAGATGCACCTCAGGCTCCATGCTCCGTTTGGAGTCCCGCTAGACAAGGGCACGGTCGTTGCATCGCTTCGCCCGAACGAGACCAGCTCGGTTGCTCGACGCGACATCGAGACAGCGACTCAGGCTCTCCGACTCGTGGGCGTGCGACGACTAGACCAATCCGTCGCTGCCGGATCGGCCCTTACCTCACTTGCTCTCGATCTCGCGATGCGCGGCGATACCGGGTCTGCCCATCTCGTCGCGGATCGTGCCACGCATCTCGTGGCCGAGCATGTCGTCGCCGCACGACGGGAGCGCCGAAGGGCATTCGATCAGCGCAGGACCGACTCACGTGAGGGAGGTAACGTCCTACGTCCAGATGTCGATGCGGCAAGTCTGAAGACGCGTCAAAGTGATACAGAGTTAACGACAGTTAGCCCTGTGTTGACTGTTGCTGTCCGACTCGCGGTGAACAATCGCTTGCATGTTGCACGTGAGTTAGGTGACGTTCCAGAGTACATCTTGGGCGGGCTGCTCGAAGCAACCACGTTGGCAGACGGCGCGTGTGCGGTCGCGAGTGGCCTGTTGCCGCGCAGCTGGACCGAGGTGGTTGCCTCCCCCGAGCAGCTCGGGAGTCTGATTGTACTGATTGCAATCCGCGCCTTAGAACTCGATGACCGCAATAGTTTGGTCCTCATTCGCACGGCTATCGCCGCACTCATGAGAGAAACAGAGAAGCGCCCAGCCCTTGAAGACTCCGGGAGCATCATAGCTGCTAACTCCTGTTGGCTACGCCCGAACGAAGCGCCCCGCTTTGGTGAGTGGTACTACGGGCTCGTTAAGGATGGACGTCAGCAGCCAAGGAACGCCTTGCACCTTTTGCGCATAGGCGCCGCCGCGCTAGCTTCAGGGCGGCTGCAGGTTGCATTGATGATGTCCGCCAAATTGAGTGATGTTGACCTCGGGGATCTCAATCTCTCGATGTCGAACGATCCCATCCGGACACGCGAGACCCTCCTGTCTAATACGGGTGGGCGCTATTTAGGGGATAGCCCAGCTGATGCGCTTGCTAAATTTCTCCAGTTTGCTGTCAGCATGCGGGGGATTCTCCAGCGATACGGCCGTGACTCTCTACCTCGGGGGGGGTGACCGTGGTCCCATGGACTGATCAAGTGGATCATCAATCGGGATCCCCTCACCCGCAATGGGCGAACATCTGACCCGGAATCAGATGCTCACCTCTTGTCCGAGACTCACCGCCTCCTCGCTACTTACTGTTCGACGATTGGACTTGGCAACCATGTTGCAGCCAGGAGAGTCGACTTCACCCGAGAACGATCGCCAACCGGCGAGCGAAGTCCCATGCCACAGACTCAGATCGACACGAGTCGACACGGCGAGGCTATCTACGGACCGGAAGCTTGGGGATTCAAGATTCATGGAGGTCATTCGTCGACGTTCTCATTCAGAAGGAGGCGCGGGCTAGGACCCACAAGCCGGGAGATTGTCTTCTGAACAGGACCAGCCACGAGTTGCAGGTCCACTTGGCGCCTATCGCCCCAGTTCTCAACGACGGCGGGAATCTCCGGGGTGATACGGCTAAGTCTGAGCACAGAGCCTTCCTGTGCGCTCAAGAACCAGCGCCGAAGTGCTTCGTTGACATGCGCGTCTCGGAACGAGTAGCCGATCACAACAACCTGACGCGCCTCAGCGAGCGCAGCTCGGAACTCGGAGTAGAGATCCAGGTAGGGTCCGTCTGGACGCAGCTTGTTGCCCGCACCGAAGATCACGCCGGGCGTGTCTCCGTCCCAGCCAGCCACACCATCTCGCGTGAAATTGGCAACTTCCTCAGACGAGAGCACCCTAACGTCACCAGTCCGCCGATCTCGTCTCCATTGCAGCGAGCCATGAAGCCGGATCAGCCGTAGTGATCTGTTGGGCTCAAACCACGGTTGGGTCGGTCGTGGACGCGGATCGTCATCCAGCGAGAAGGCCAAGGCTTGACTCATCGCCACCTCGATGGCGTTGTCGTAGTTCAACGTAACGATCGTCTGACCGCGCATCGCCGAGACCAGTTGAAGGAGGTAGCTGAGCTGGCGTCCTCCAATCAGCATCGGTATCAAGAAGATGTCAGCGAGCGCTTTCCACAGACCATCGATCACACGACCGGTTGAGCCACCTCGAACGGTGTCCTTTTGATATTCCAGGTATTCCTCGATGCTGGAGTCCCAGCTCTTGACAAGCCGAGCGACGTCAGGTGAGTCCGTCACTGGCCGGCGGTCGTACGGACGGCCGCCAGTTTCAACGACATGCAGGAATTCCAAGACGCGGAAAAGGCGTTCCGGGTCGATATCTTCCCCGTCTGCGAAAACGAGCTTGGCCAAGTTTGAGTACAGCTGAGGCAGAGTCTTCTTCAGCTGTTCGTGAAGCTCGATTGACGTGGGCAGTCCCGCATCCACCGATGCTCCGGCTCCGAGTAGCACGACTGTTCCCGGCGCGGCCAACTTTCGCACGTCATCAAGCACATCTTCATGTTCGCGCGCGACCAGCCAGCCAAGCGATCGTCCGTTCCTTTCCGAAGCGTTGATTCTCGAAGGCGCGCGCGCCCTGTCAGCCGAGATGTCGCTGTGCCAAGAACACAAGACCCGAACTACGTGATCACCGAGTTTCAGGCCGCCGCTGCATCTACATCCTGTCCCCGGAGGAAGCGGAGGTGTTGCGATGATTGATCGCGACTCTCCCGCCGCAGGCGCCCAGTTGCCTCAGCCGCGAGCTAGCGCTCGCGATGCTCGCCCACCTCGTGCAGGGGCTGAGGGAGCGGGGAGCGTTCGCCAGCGCCGAGATCGAAGCACTGCACGCCAAGGGCTTCGATCATGAACCCGCCGTCTTCGACTAGGGGGCCCAGCTTTTGATCGCCACAGCCTCGGCTGGATCTGTGCTCGCCAGTCCGGACAGCTGATCGACTTCTTGAATGTGGCGTGCCGAGCCTTGAACACTGTCGTCGCTCGCTCGCACTTGCATCGCGGGGTGGGCACCGAGCTGGTCGCCGTCGCCGTAGCCGTCCGCGAGACCACGGCCGCGGCCTGCGCGTGGTTTCACGTCGACTTTGATGACCACCTACGTCGGTTCTATTTCGACCGCTGTGGGCTCAAGCGGACGAACGCCGGACAGACGAACGCCGGACTGGTCCGTCTGAAGGAAGACTCGGGGACGCACAATTGTCGCCGACGGGTCGGTCGTGCCCTGCTGTGGGAGAATCTCAAAGGTGTAACTCCGAGATGGATCCAGACCATGGATGATCAGAACGGGTACTACCACGCCAGCCGGGGAGCGTTCCGGCTATTTGCCACGCCGCACGTACCGGCCTGGCGATCACCGCAACTCGGCGCGTTGGGCGCGCTTATTGCTCACTGGTCGCTTTCGCGCGGAACGCCCGCACTCATCTCGATCCCGACTGGGATCGGTAAGACGGCGGTCGGAGTGGCCGCACCGCATCTGCGACCGACGCGGCGAGTGCTCGTTGTTGTTCCTTCAACAGAGCTGCGCCGGCAAATGGTCGACGCGTACCGCGACGAAGAAGTACTACGTCGCATTGGAGCGCTCGACTCCGACGCGCATCCCACCGTGACCGAGGTGACCGGGCGCGTCAACGACTGGAGCGCCTTGGAAGCAGCAGATGTAGTGGTCGCGCTGCCGAACTCGATTAGCCCCGAGCACTACGCTGACGACCCGCTGCCCTCCGATCTGTTCGACCTCCTTGTTGTCGACGAGGCACATCACGCGCCCGCCCAGACGTGGAGAGCACTGCTCGAATACTTCAGTACCGCCCGCGCTGTGCTGCTTACCGCAACTCCGCGCCGGCGAGACGGGCAGCGCGTGCCTGGCGACCACATCTATCACTACCCGTTGCGCCACGCCGTCGAAGAAGGAATCTTCAAGCTCGTTACGTCTCGGGTGCTCGCTTTGCCGGCAGCCTACACGCGCGACTCCCTCGATGATCTCATCGTCGCTGAGGTTGCTCGTCTCGCTCAGGCCGGCGATCAAGCCACGAGCACCATCATGGTTCGGGCCGCCACGCGCCAACGTGCCATCAGCCTCGCCTCCAAATATGAGGCCGCGGGGATTGACATCGATGTGCTCCACTCGGGGCTGTCGCTTCGGACTCAGCAGCGAATCGTCGAGCGCCTCCGCTCAGGGGAGCTGCGTGCCGTGGCGGTAGTGGGGATGTTGATCGAGGGGTTCGACCTGCCCAGCCTCCGGGTCTTGGCCTACCACGACAAACACAAGTCGTTGCCGGCGACTGCCCAGCTCGTCGGTCGCTTAGCCCGGGTCGACGAGCGTTATCCGCAACCGTCGGTGCTCGTGACCGTACGGGACGTGGATGTGTTCCCGGAGCTACAGGGCGCAGTGCGGGCACTGTATGAAGAAGACACCGACTGGGCGAACGTCCTGCCCGGGATTATCGACGAGGAGATCGCCGAGGACATCGCCAACCGGGAGTACGCCCGCCGTTACACACCTCCGCCGCCAGAGGTGTCCCTCGAGGCCATCGAGCCGATCCGCAGATCCATCCTGCTCGAAGTTCCCCCCGAGGAGACTTGGAGCCCACCGTTCCTGAGCGGGTCACTCCCAGCAGAGCTCCAACCCGGCTCTCTGCTGCGGGGCCAGACGGTGCTATACGCCGGGCTCAGCGGGTCATCGGACACCTTGATGGTGATCACTGCCGTCTTGAAGCGCCCACGATGGCACACCGAAGCAGGGCTCGATACTCCCAGCTATGACCTGCACTTGGCTTCGTTCCGGCGGCCGCGCCGCGTGACCCTGCCAAGTCTCCTGCTGTTCAATACGGGTGAACGATGGTTTATCAGGGAACTTCTCGGCATGCTCGGAGGAGAGACCGCAGTACGCCCTGCCGACCCTAAGCGACTCCAGGAAGCATTCGATACTCTCGACCGGATCTCGGTGTCGTCTGTTGGGGTACGCAACACTTACGGAGGTGGTCGCGGCGTTCCAAGTTACCGCATCTTCGCTGGCAGCGGCGTCGACCGAGGGTTGCGTGACGCCGATACCGCCTTCGGGTCGCTTGGCCACGCCATGGTGCAGGTGGCCGATCCCGCCGGGGCATTCACCGCCGGTGTCGCAACTGGTCAGGGGAAGTACTGGGAGACGCGCTATGCGCCACTTCGAGTCTACGACGGGTTCATCACAGAACTGGCCGAACGATATTGGTTTCCGACCGCCTCTGCTCTCGGGCAGCTTCTCCCTCAGGTCGCCCGCGGCCGTCGACTGACTGCGTGGCCGAACGCTGCCCCGCTGGCGGTGGAGCTTGATTTCGCCCTTCTTGGCGCAGGCTGGGACGTAGGGCCTTTCGGTCCGATTGAGCTCATCGATCTGCGGGCATCGTCTCCAGATCCACAGTCCCCCGATCTTCTACCGCTCGAAGCCGTCGCGGCGCACGTCGATGGTCAGCCTGTCGTGTGGCAGGGCTACCAGGATCTGATGGGGAACGTCACGTCAACCTCGCCGGAGCTGATCGCCCAGCGCGGGTTCGGTAGTGCTGTCGGGCTAGCGGACCTGCTTACCGAGCGCCCACCCACCGTCTTTTTTGTGGAGGGCACAACGGTTCACGGGTCGTCCGTTTTCGACAGCAGAATCAGAAGCCGCGCCATTCCCACAGGTCTGCTGAACACTTACGACTGGGCCGGTGTTGACATCACGGCCGAGACCCCTGCTCGAGCGCTCCAGCACGGCATTGGCTGTTCCGTGCATGAAGCCTTAGCGGATTACCTTCGTGCCCAGCCCCGCAACGCCCGGCACCGCTGGATTATCTGCAATGACGGTCCGGGCGAGATCGCCGACTACATCGTCGTGGAGACGGACCGACGGTCCGGGACCCATCTCGGCCTATGGCACGCTAAGTTTGCCGGCGGCGTAACCCCGTCGATTCGCGTGGGCGATCTCCAGGAGGTCGTCGCACAGGCGATAAAGAGTCGACGGTGGATCACCGACATCGGCTTTTGGGAAGAACTCGGTGCTCGCCTGACCGGACGGGCCTCGCCGCGAGCCGTCGTGCTCGATGGTAACGAGGACCTGCTGCTCGCGGTGTGTGGCGAGACCGGACGCTGGACGGGCCTATCGCTGCGACAAAGGCGGCCAATCGTTTCCGGGCGCATCGCCATCGTTCAACCGGGACTCAGCCGCAGCGCGCTCGAAGCCCAGCTGGCAACGGCCGTCCCTAGCCAGTCCGCTCAACAGTCACAAGAGCTTCTCTCGGTGCTGCACGATAGCGTTTCCATCGTCGCGCCGACCGTAATCGTCCTCTGCTCCGACTGAGCCAGACTGTCGCTTTCGCGGCCCGGAACCGGCGCCCTTGGTCTGGCGGTCATCCAATATGCGGGGCCGCCATGCAGTGCGAAACCGAACATTCTCGCGGGCTAGATGGAATGTTCGTGGGACGGCTCAGGGCCGGTTCGGCTACCTAGTTTGACCCTCTCCCTCGATGGCGTCGTAATCCTTGACGCATGCAGCCTCGAGCGGTTCTCTCGCAGCACGATCCTGCCAGACCGTCTCCGGGGACGGACACCTCCAGGATCCCGTCAACGCGGAAGGCAATCGGAATCTCACCATGCCTTTCTAGCGATCCGACCAGCTCTTCTCGAATCTCCACACCCACTCCGCTCACCCTCGCGAGCTGCTCGGGACTTATCTGCAGTCCGGTTCCGCCCTCAGCGTCCCGGATCCGTGCGGCGATGCATCACTCACGGCCTACGCAAGCCATCGGTAATCCGGTTGGGGCGAAGGCTCTGAATTTAATCTCAAGGCCCGCACTCGACACACTGCTTGAAACACCGTCGTCGCTTGAGCCAAGTGTAGCCAAGCAATTAGTGAGATAAGCCTTACGAATCAACGTGTTTTGGCCAAAACGTCCTGACTGGGTAGACTGCGGACAGCTAGTGAGCTCCCCGAGGGACGGAGGAAGTAGATGGCCAGACGAGGATCAGGCGAGGGTGGCATCTTCCAGAGGGAGAGTGATGGCCGCTGGGTTGCCACAGTCGAGCTCGGGAAGGGTCCGAACGGCAAGCGTCTTCGCAAGACGGTGTACGGCTCGACCAAGAGGCAAGTTCAGGCCAAGCTCAAGACGGCACAGGACGCCCGGGACAAGGGCATCGTCACCACTGGCGGCAACATGACCGTGTCTGCGTGGCTCGACCAATGGTTGGAAGGAATCGACGCCACGAGCAAGCTCAAGGCATCGACGCGGCGCAGCTACAAGGAGGTCGTCAATCTCTATGTCCGGCCCCATCTCGGCCACATCCGCCTTGCTCGGCTCACACCTGAAGACGTCGAGAAGATGGGCCGCGCGCTCGCCGAAGCGGGGAAGAGTGGCAACACGCAACGGCTCGCCCGCACGATCCTGCGCCGGGCACTCGGACAAGCCGAGCGCAGAGGCTATGTCGCTCGCAACGTGGTGGCTCTCACAGATGCCCCTGCTGTCAAGGTGGACGAACGGCCGGTGCTGACACCTGAACAGGCCAAGCAGCTGTTCGACGCCCTGCATGACGACCGGCTGTTGCCTCTCTATGTGGTCGCGATCCACACCGGCCTACGTCAAGGAGAGCTGTTGGCGCTCAGGTGGTCCGATGTCGACCTCGAAGCCGGCACTCTCACCGTCACCGGCACACTGGACCGCAAGATCAGGCAACGCACTGATCCGAAGACGGACAAGTCACGGCGCAGCGTGCCGCTTACCTCGCAGGCCACGGAGGCTCTGCAGGTTCACCAGGTCCGCCAGAACCTCGAGGGGACACAAGGCGGCGACGATCTCGTCTTCACGAGTGCGCGGGGCACGGCGTTGTACGACTCGAACATCCGCAAGCACTGGCACCGGGTCAGCGCCAACTTGGGCTTGCCCTCGATGCCGTGGCACAACCTGCGCCACTCTGCGGCCACGATCATGCTTGCGCAAGGTGTCCCCATCGAGGTCGTGTCCCGTGTATTCGGTCATGCGTCCATCCGCATCACCGCCGACATCTACGGCCACGTGTCGCCGGAGACCAACAGGCAGGCCGCGGACGCCATGGCCAAGGCTTTGCGATGAAGGACTGCCGACGATATCCCTACGTCACCTGTATCTGGCGCAGCCGTGCCCGGTCCGATAAAGCCTCCGGTGGTGCCAGGAACGCCGTTCCGCCTGAGAACTTCCCAGAATGTAGCCAAGTTGATAGCCATACTGGCTACGTTTAGCCGGACTGGACATAACTAGGCGGACGGTGACTACGGCGGAATTGCCGATTTACCTGGACTGACGCGTACTAGACACTACCAGCCGGACGCTACATTTACAGACTGGCAGTCAAGGCTATAGTCCGCCTTTCGGACCCATTACTCTGTATCGTGCTGGGTCTTGTGAAGGCTCTGATACAGGCCGGAGCAGGATTGGCCATACGTCCCGCCGTCGCGGTTGGCAGGATCAGAGCTGTCGAGCCCCGACCCTGACAGGGGAAGTTAGGGGTCGCACACCTGTGACAAAGCTGACTCTATGAGTTAGTTATGTTACACTGACAGTGTGAACTACCGGCTGCGAGACATAGCCGAGATCGCCAACGGGCAGGAAGGCTATGTGACGCGCGCACAGGCCACGGCCTTCATCACGGACGTATCTCTCCGCAGGGCGGTAAGCGACGGTCGGCTCGTCTCACCTACTCGGGGTGTCTACCGTTTCTCCGCCAGTCCTGGGCATCCTCACGAAGACCTCTACTCCGCTTGGCTCCTACTCGACCCCAAGCGCACCGCCGCTGAGCGTCTCATCGACCCTGACGCCCTTGTCTTCGGTCGGTCCGCTCTCGAAGTCCTCGACCTAGGGGATCTTCCCGCGCACCGCCACGTCTTTGCTGTCAAGGCTCCGAGACGCCTGCGCCGGCGAGACGTTGTCCTCAAGGTCCGCCAGTGGGGACCGCGGGACTGGACCCAAGTGCAGGGCCTGCCGGTTGCCCGGCCAGCCTGGGTCGTTGCAGAGATGGTCGCGGAGGGCGCCGACTTGGAACACATGCAGATGATCGTCGTCGACGCCAAGCGTCACCGACTTGACACCGAGGAGCTTCGTTCGCGTCTCACTGAATTGGGACCGCGCGGTGTCCGAGCGCTGGAGGTTCTCGGTTGAGCGATGAGGTCGCTGGGGAGCCGGTGTTTCGCTACACATCGGCCGATTCGTTCAGGATCGCGCTGCTCGCTCTGACGAGAAACGCAGCAAAAGTAGACCCCACGCGTGATGCCCAGACTCGGCAGCGTCTCTTCTGCTTCAACCGTCTGCTGTCGAGGGTCTTCTCGCACCCCGAGGCAGCCAACGGCACCTGGGCGCTCAAAGGTGCGGCATCCCTCATGGCCAGACTGAGACAAGCTCGACTTTCCAAGGATGTCGACATTGCGACGAAAGAATCTCTGGACGCCGCCGAACGAGTTCTCCGTGAGGCGGCGGCAACGGACACCGGTGACTTCTTGCGATTCCAGATTGACGAAGAAGCAGACTTGAGCTCCGCGACCGGCAAGAAGTTCCGGGTCACCGTCTACTGTGGTGCTCGCCAGCTGTCGAGCTTCAAGATGGACCTGTCGATCAGCGCGAACTTCCCCGATCCAGAAGAACTCGACATAGCACCACGGATCGAGTCGATCGACATCCCAGGGCTCCGCGAGGTCGGTTATCCGGCGTGGCCCTTCTCTCGGGTAGTGGCCGACAAGGTCGCCGCCTCCCGCGAGATGCACAACGGCACTCCGTCCAGCCGTTACCGCGACCTCGCGGACCTCTATCTGCTCCAGGACCAGGTTTCCTTCGACCGGCGACAGCTTCGCGAGGTGGTACTCGCTGAACTCGCCAAACGGAACCTGGAACCCCCTTCCGAATTCACGGTGCCTGACCGGGAGTCATGGGAAAGGGGGTGGCGGAACGTCGGAAGTGAGGACGCCCCGACACTGAAGCTCGTGCAGTTCAGCGAGGGGCTCTTCAGGGTCAAGGCGTTCCTCGATCCCGTACTGGCCGAGGATGGGGAGGGGCACTGGGATCCTGACGCGGGACTTTGGGTTTTGTAAGGTGGCGGGCTTCATCTGCGGCAAGTGGACAACCTCCAGCAAAGCCCAGCTAGAAAGCCGAATTCCGACCGCAAACGCCGAGCATGGCAGCGCGCTGGAGAGGTAAGGTCGTCACCGAACTGCTGCGATGCGGCGCTCCTGGGAGTGATCTACACCTGCTAATAGTGGCACTTGCGCTCGCGAATGACCTGCAATTATGCCGTTGAGTAGGGCGTTTAAGCCTGTCTTGCTTACAACGAGCAGGTCGGCGGTTCAAGTCCGTCAGCGCCCACAAAGAGATCTTACACCAGGAAGAGCGAGAAGGGCCGGAGTGGCCGGAGACCGGGCGGGAAGTGGGAAGGCGGCGGACCGGGACGGCGAAGACAGGGGACGGGCCGGGACGGCGCGAGCGGTGGTAGGGCGGGAGGTGGGGGCGATCGCGAGTATTCGGTTCCCGGCAGTGATGTGACCCGGGAAGGACTCTTTAAGCCCCCAGGCCCTCCAATTCGCGCCAAGCCAACGGGAACCACCGGTCTCTTAAGACAGCCGAGAGCGCCAAGAGGTCCCATGCCCTCCCGATCCGCTGCAAGAAAGACGACTCGAGATTCCGGTGTGGCTCCGAACATTCCCAGCCGGCGTAGTCTGCATATTTGCCGTCATACCGCACCCACGGCTCGATGAAGACATCCCCAAAGCTGTCCTGATAGAAGCCAACACCTTCATTCGCTTGAACAACAGTAGGGAACATCTTGACGGCCATCACCTCGTTGACAAGGCTGTCGTAGACGTCACCCTGTTCCATGGAGGCGGAGAGATCCATCAGTATCGCCGCGAGGAAGGAATCCGGTCGCCGCTCCAGACCGCTACCAGACAGACCGCCGAAAAGCAACTGCACGACCTCCTCGTCGGGAACCGTCCAGGGTTGCGCCAAGCCAGCCTTTCCTGATTCGTAGTGGTCGACAATCCAGACGCAGATCTCTTGGAGCCACTTGCCCATTATTTCCGGGCTGACCTCGTGGATGAGCAATGCCGCTGGAGCGACACTGACTGCCCAGTGGTCCGATATCGGATGCGAGGCTCCTGGGTGCCGCTCGACGAAGCGCGCGCAGTACTCGGCGACCTGTCGGCGAAGATCAGGGTCCTCCGTTGCCATTCCCATGAGCCCCAATAGCTCAAGGAGTCGCATGCATCGCACCGGATATACGACGAAGTCACCGAAGGAGGCGGTGGCCATAATGAACTGCTCGGGGTCCTCTGGCAAGGCTCGAACCTCATCGAAGAGAACTTGGCTGTGGAACATCAGTAGACCTCTCCCAGCATCCGCCACCCCGAGAACTTCGTCTGGAGGCGGATCTACATTGTGGCAACGCCCCCACGTCGATCGAACCAAGTGAGCGCCGACGAGTGCAGCCAGGTCGCGACGACCATGAAGTGCGAGACGGTGGGCCAAGACGAAGGCCGACAGGGCTGAGCGCCAGATCCCGGTTGTCTCACCAACTGGATTTGTCCAGCCTCGAGAAAGAGCCTCAAGGTCTCTTTCTGTGAACATGTCTTCATAGATCGCCGCAACGGCGCCTAGCAGCGGCGCGTCCGGTTCGCCCGCCAGTCCTGCCTCTGGTGCATCCGTCATCATCGACAGGAGGTCATCGAGCTGCCACACCTCGAATTCAAAGGTGGCAGTGTCGTACTGCCGCTTGTAGTCCTGTGTCTCGGTGGGTGCTAGACCAACGAGCCTACCGGTAAGTGCTAATACTGCCCGCCGGGGCAGGCTCAGATCGTCGGACGGGTGACTCAGTGAAGAAAGGCGTATGGTTTCAATTTGATCCCTCACCGCGTGCCAGCCGGATGCGTTGATATTCCCCACTTTGGTTTGGATGGCATATTGGCTCGGCGCACCGTCCAACATCCTCTTCGCGATGAAATCCTTGCCATACTCGGTGGTTCCATGGAGCAGGTGCACGTCATAGAACCCATTTGCGCGCAAGATGGCAGCGAATGCGTCGAAGAATTCAACCTCTGAGAGGGTGCTGAGGAAGTTGGCGACGACGTCGTTTAGCAACGAATTCCTGGCGCTTTCGTTCAATGACCTCACCAATCCTCCTTTGGTCATCCTCGGAATACGTCGGAACACTCATGCCAGGTCCGGTCACAATGTCCAAATTGATCTGACCAGCGTCATCGAATTCCAGCTCCAACTTCTCGAGCATTCCGATGAATAGGTCTGCCGAGAAGGGCTGACCCCCAGCATTGATGGTGGTTCCAGCAGCTTCCGTTGCGGCCGCGATCGCCGCGAACACTTGAGGCATGAGCGAAGCCAAGTACCCCTCCGCCAGATCGACAAGCTTGCCAGCGAGGAGAGTCGGATCCCCGTCTAGCATTTCGGTGGCTGTGAGACTGAACTCCGACTTGACCGGCATAGGCGCCGCTTCGTGCACCTCACCCTCGGGCATCGAGTTGCGGCCCACGTAGCTCCTCTGCGGCCGACTCCTCCTCCTCATCTTTGCCAGGATGGGGTCCTTGGCGCTCGACAGCCCCTCGATTGCTTGCCGCGTGAAAGTGATGAAGGCGCGTTGGTACTCCGGCAGCTCGAACGGTGGGGCCTGAGGCTCTCTCGCCTCCGTTGCCGTCTCGGCGCTCGCTCCGTCTGGCTCCATGCTCATGGGTAGACACTAGAACCGCTCGGACTCGACGGTCGGTTCACTCCAAGTAGCTGACGTGCGCTACGACGGCGACAGACCTACTGCTGCTGCCATGGCTGCCTGGCGAGGACAATACCCGCCACCTGAGAGGCACCGGCGAGCGTAAGGGCGCGAGCGACCTCACGGAGAGTGCAACCATCGGTGAACACATCGTCGAAGACGAGAAATGATCGGTTCGTCACCTGCGATGGCTCGGGGACTGATAAGGATGCCCTGAGATCAGTCTCCGCGATTTGACGGCGTTGCGTCAGGGGGAGCTTCACGAGAGGCGGGGTGTCGCACGTCTTTATGACTAGACGTGATCCCTCGCGTATTGGCCACCGACCACCCGCCTCAACGGCAGCACGCTGGAGGATCAAGGCAATGTGGTCCCAGGAGCGCCGAGATCCGCGACCCGTGTATGTGGGGCTCGCGATGATCGCGTCCCAGCCTTGGACTATGCCAGGGCTCTCGTCGAGGTACCCGACAAGCACACGCGCAAAAATCGAAGCCCACCCTTTCTGCCCTTGGTACTTGTAGCGATTGATGGCAGCCTGCAGCGCACCGGATCGCATCGCGATTGCATAAACGAACTCGAAGTACCGGTCCGAAGAGGGGCGATGACACCAGTAGTTGCTGCAGCAGCCCGACGCCGGCAGCCTTTGGTCGCAGATGCGGCAGTGACCACCACCTACAAGCTCCACCTGTCGAGACGCGCACGTGAAGCAGATCGCTGCTGAGCCCCCCTCTCTGTAGGCACAGGATCGGCACTCGCCGAAGGACCGAGGCTTCGGATCAAGGGCCTCGAGATTGACTGCGGGCACGGAAGCACCTAGGCAAGATCGAATGCAAGCTGCCGACGTTGCGAGGCGAGCACGCCTACCTGCTCCACTGAGCGGAGCAGTGCGATGACGTCCTCCACGTTCTTGACTACTACCACCCTCCGACCGTGACGGCTGACGTAGTCGCGAGCCCACTCCTGCTGCATGACGAGAGACTCGACTAGAAAGACGGTCTTCCCATGCTCGATCGCGAGACGAGCCTGCATCTTCGCGCCTGACGTTGACGACGCCTCAATGACTACGGTGCCCTGGCTTATGCCGGACGTCACAACGTTTCGTCGCGGAAAGTTGTATCGCTGTGGGGGAGATGTCGGCCAGAACTGCGAAATGAGGGCGCCGGAGTCCACAATGCGGTCAGCAAGGTGTGCATTCTGCCTCGGATAGCGACCGAGTATCCCCGTACCCATGACAGCGATAGTGCGACCGCTGCTGACCGCCAGTGCGCCCTCGTGCGCCGCAGTGTCGATCCCAGCAGCCAGTCCGGAGACGACGGTCACGCCTCGCTCTGAGAGGAGTCGCGCCATCTTCGTAGCTCGGGTGACGCCTTCCTCTGAGGGCACCCGGGTCCCTACAACAGCGACGGAGCGCGCGTCCTCTGGCCGCAGAGTCCCAAGTACATAGATGAACGGTGGCAGATTGAAGATCACTCGCAGATTCTCCGGGTAGTCCTCGTCGAGAACAGTGACTAGCCGGGCTCCTGCTGTCTCGGCGGCCTCATGTTCTCGCAGGACCTCCTCGCGACGTTCCTCCTCGCGTGGGCTGGCCGCCGCGATCAACTCAAGCGCCTCCGTGGCGGCTCGGCTCTCCTCGCCTATGTTCCCTGCGAGCAAAGGCCTGACGCCGCCTGCTCGCTGCGCCTCCCGAGCAACGAGCTCCCAGCTAATTCCGTGAATTCGGCATGCGGCAAGGAGGTCAAGGCGGTCGCTCGTAAGCTCCATCGGATTCATCACCCCGAACATATGTTCGATTTTAAGATCTCTTGTAGCACTTGGGTGTGACCCTACGTCAGTAGGCGTGGCTTCTGCCGAGCTAGAAGCGGCTTGATCACGCCAACGTCGCTGACCTGCGATTATCACAGAAGTTGTCTCAGCCTCTCGAAGGCGAGGGCAACCGCGCCCGGATCAACGTCCGCGCCGATGAGCCTCCGTCTCGACGTGGCGCAGGCCTCGGCAGTGGTGCCCGATCCGAGAAATGGATCCAGGACCAGCTCCTCTGGCATCGTAGCCATCTCGACGAGCCGCCGAACCGGCTCAACCGCCTGCCGCCAAGGATGGTCTTCCAGCGACTTCTCGCCGCTGCCCTCAGCCCAGAGCGCGTCAACAATCGTCGTACGGATTTCGTACTGGCCGGCCGAGAAGAAAGCAACGGGTCTCCAACGGCCGAAGATCATCTTCTGCCGAAAGATCGTGTGGCGGCCCGGCAAGAAGATCGCACCGGTCCAGACATACTCAAGATGCTCGCCGAGGCGCTCGAAGTGCTCCGGGAGCGCCATCTTCCCGCAGTACGCGATGCAGAGCCGCCCGGGCTTGAGTACCCGGGCTGCGAACGCCGACAGGTCCGAGTAGAGCGGGACACCTTCCACGTTGTACGGCGGATCGGTCACGATGGCGTCGACGGACTGGTCGGGGATGTCCGCGAGGACCTCGCGGAAGTCGCCGGTCCTGATCTCCCAGCCGGGACCATCGACCTTCGAGGGCACCTCCTCGGCCCTCCTACGAGCGAGGGCAGCCAGGCGGGCCTTCTCCTCGGCACGACGGAGATCGGTCCCAGGCGCCTCGTCACCGAGCGCCGCCAAGGCCGCGCGTGCCCGGGCCTCGTCACGGGCAGAGCGGACGACGATCGCCGGTACGGCTTTCGGCCGGCGCGCGGGGTAGGTACCGCCGCCCTGGCGTTCGATTCGTTCCGGTCCGGAGAACGGTGCGCCGGCACCAATCTCGAGGTCGCGGACGACGGTCGTGTGGTGCACGCTCATCACGCCCGCTATGCGTCGGGTCGCCCAGCCCATCTCCCGAAGCCTCGCCACGACATCGGCTCGCTGAGTTCGCGTGAGGTGGCGGCGGAACAGGTTCGCTGCCACGGAGAACGAGAGCCGTTCCTCGTCCGAGGCGAAGCGGTGAACCTCTCGCGGGTAGTCGGGTACCCGGGTGCCTTCTTTCCTCAGCTCCTCCCAGGCTCGAACTCGGTGAACGCCGTCGATGACGAGCCCGGTGTCGGCGTCCACGACGACCGGCACGGCCACACCGCGCTGGGCGATGTCGGCCTTCAGCTGGGCGAACTCCTCGTCCGACAACGCCGGCAGGACCTGCCAGGGATTGATGGCGATCGGGAGGCATGTGGCTTCCGCCTTCGGTCGCTGCGACGAACGGTTCATCTGGATACCGCGACCAGTTCGGCGAGCTCCGCTTCAAAGGCCTCTATCGCATCCACTGGACGACTGAGCGTCGCCAGGGCGCGCCTGGCTTCGTCCTCCGTCGTACGGCCTTCGACGAGGTAACGGGCGAAGCGCCGGCCACGCTCCTCCACGTCGTCCGCTTCTCGTGCCGCGGGCCGTACAGGAACCAGCGTCGGCTTGTCCAGGGGCCGCTGCGGCCGTTTGAACGCCGTTAGCACTCTTCGCTTGCAGGCCTCTGAGCATGTTGACGAGCGAGAACGAGCTGGCCGGTCACATCCCATTGCGGCGCAAGTACGAGGCAACGTGTCAGTCCGCTCGCGTGCTCTGGCCCTGTCAGCGCCTGAGCGGCGACGGTGAGTCCGGCACCAGACTGCGCTCGGCTCGACCAGAACGTCGCACCCAGGCCACCGGCAGGTTCGCTTGGCCTCGGCGCGTTCGAGGAGCCTGAGCAGTCCGTCGCCGCCGAGACTGTCGGCTAGGCCGAGAAGGGCTCTGTCTACGGTGGAACGCCGCGGGCGAGTACCTCTCGCGAGGCGCCGCGCCGTGCGAGGCGCGATCCCGGTCGCCTGGACGAAGACAGAGGTGTCCAGCCGGTCCGCAGCTACCGAAAGGACCTCGGCCGCGTCGACGTCCCGGAGCACGGCCTGGGGACTCCCGTCGAGGAAGGCTCCGCCGCCCTTCCCCACGAGTCGGCAGAGGAGAGGGTCCAAACGCACGGAATCCGGCAGGTCATGAGCAGGTGGCCGAGCCCAGGCCACCGCCCGCGCTCGTAGGGTGTCGACGAGCACCGATCCGATCTCGCCCGGATCCGTCGTCACAGAGACCGGCTTGCCGGTCCTCGCGTCGTGCCAGTCGAGATTCCGCCAGTTGGCGAGGTCCCCGCCCGGGTCCGGGGCAACGACGTTGGCGTCGCGGTGAGTACTGATGCCCTGAACGATCCGTGAGAAGGCCCGGAGGCCAAGCGCGGGAGGCATGTTCGACACCGCCTCCGGACCAGACAGGCTCTGACGCCGGAGGGCGGGGAAGTCTGGCGCGGTGTCTTCCCAAGGGAAGCTCGGCGTCAGCCTCAACCCTGCCATCCGGGCCTTCGCAAGAACCTGGACGGTCTGGCGCGTCCAGAGGTGCTGCCCGTCCTCGTCGAGCCCGGTCGTCCCGGGCGGCGGCACAAACGCGCCGATGACGTGCTCGGTGAACGCAAGCACCTCTCCCGCGTCGTCGCTGATGACATAGCGCTTAGGGCCGAAGACGACGGCCGTGCCTTCGGCCTTCACCTCCCACGGGCACGTGCCGTCGCCAAATGCGTCGAACGGGTCGAAGCCCGAGAGCCAAGCTGCGAGCCGCGGGTCGCTGGCCCCCTCGGCAGCATTGCCAGTACCTTGCGCAGGATCGAGCGCGACGATGGCGCCGTCAGTATCCAGGTAGCCGACCGGTCCGAGGTCGACCTCGGCCAGGGCAAGAAGGCAGCGCGAGCCCGCCGTCACGGTCGATGCCAGCGGCGGCCAGCACCATGGGCCGGGACGCTCGCCTCCATCTGTTCGCGGGTCAAATCGCGATAGGTTTCCCCAGACCATGGCGTTCATCACCGAGCGCAACGTGTCTGTCCGTCGCCACTCGCCTTGACCTTTTGCCTGCCGCCGGCGTTGACCGAGGATGACGGCCGGATCCTCGCGGGGGTCGAGCTCGGTGCCGAGGACCTGGACAGTCCGCAGACCTCGCTGTCGCCCGACGGGGACGAGCTGGGTGGCTTCAAGCACCTCGACGGGTCGCTCCGAAAGCGCCGTCGCGAGGACCGCGTCCGGCCAGGCGGCGTCGAAACGGTCGGCATCGGTCGGGACGACGATGAGCCTGCTTTTGCCGTCGTCGCCCCCGACTTCTACGGGGAGCGGCTCGCTCCTGGGTCGGAGCACCACTCGTGTCACACCCCATTTACGCCATGTCTTCGGGTCGCGCATCCGTGCTGGAAGGTCGGGCATCGCGAGAAAGCGAGCGAACTCGTCGGTCACGTCCCGACGCTCGACCGCCTCGGCACAAAGATGCTCCCACCAGCCGAGAAGTACGGCGACGGTCGGGTAGGCGCTACGAAGGTCGATGTCGGCGGCGAGATAAGGCGAACCGAGACGATCTGGACTTGCCGTGACCCAGCCGCCATGGAGACCGGCCATCCAGAACTGAAGCTCGTCGTCGCCGAGGTCGAAGTGATCAAGCGGGACCCGAAGGCCCATGTGTGCCAAGACTTGGCTCGCCACTCCTCCCGGAGAATGGATCTTCATAAGGTCGATTCCGCCTGCCCACTCGGAGGCTTCCTTGCCGAGGAGCAGAAACAGTCGGTGCAAAGTCTCGACAGCACTCGTGACGGCGGCTGCGCCCTCCGGATCGGTGGCGACCGCGTAGGGAAGCCCGAGAGGAGTCAGGCCCCAGGCGACGAGGTGGTCGTCGAGATCGGACGAATCGACGCCGCTCAAACCGTGGCTCGCACCAAGCAGGTCGAGGAAGCGGCCCCGGTAGTGGGTGAAGCTCCCCCTGCCGTTCGGGACCCAAACTCCTCTCTTCTTCGAGTTCCTGCCATCCGCGTCGAAGCTCGGGCGTGGTCGGCCGAAGGCGGCCCGGGTGCCGTGAGCCGACACGGCTTGGACGTAGAGGAGGCTCTGGCCCGTGCTGCGCACCCACTCACGGCGCCCCCGCTTGGTCGTGACCACGCCGAGGCCACGCAGGCCGAGCGCGAAGCCCTCCGCCCACCCATCGAGACGGGCGGGGGCGATGTGGTCGGCCCCGAGCGCCAGGGTCCGTCCGAGATCGGCACTTGTGACGAATCCTTGACCGACGTAGCCACGTCTCGCGAACACCGTCCGGTTGAACTGTGACAGCGGGAGTAATCGTCGGTCTCGAATCGACGTCGCCGTCTTGACGGGATGGAACCTCGCCCAGTCAGCAAGCGTGGCTAAGGCCTCGGGGCAGCGCTCGCCGAGGGTGTCGTCATAGACGAGGCCACCGTCGAGGACGTTTGATCCATTGGATACCAGGAAAGCGCCGAGCCCGAGACACTCGGGCGTCTTGTCGCGCTCAGGCAGCGAGAACATCGTGAGGCAGAGGCGAGATCCGATTCGTTCGACGGGAGCCTCGCTCGGTGTCCTCCAATGCTTCTTACCGGGCCAATGGCGGAAGCTCGCGCGCACGAGCGATGGCTGAGTCATAGCGAGCTAGCCCGCCTCTTCAGTTCGTCGCCGGTCTCGACCAAAAGGCGTGCCTGCGCGACGCAGAACCGTGGCGGCGTGGGGATGCAAAGGCCGTTGTCCGCGATGCGCAGCAAGCTCAGAGCAACGCGGCGAACGCGGGTCTCGGCCGGGTCCGTCACGATTGTGAGACCGTTCGCCTCCCAGGCCTGGTAGCCGAGCACGTTGCAGCGGTGACACGACGGCACCCAGAGGTCCGGATCGGATTGGGCGTTGTCGCTGGCCCGACGACCGGACAGGTGGTCCCGATCTGTCGCGGGCGCCCCGCAATAGACACACGTCATGGTGGTCGCGTCGTCGGCGACTTCCACGAACGGAGATGTCAACGAGGTGGCGCTCATGCGGCTCTCCGAGTCCGCCGGGGACGGGACCGGCCGCTCTCGAATACGAGGTCGTCGCGTGATGTGGTCTCCGCGAGGGCGAGGACGGCACGCGGGTCGTCAAGCAGCCGGTAGCCGGCAATCCGTGGCCGGCGCCGGACGCGGTCTCGGAAGGTCTCCGGGCTGATCCGTTCCTCCCTCAGCGCCCTCGTCAGTTGCATATACCGTCCGGCGCGCTGGGCCGTTCGACGGTCAGTTGTGACCGTGACGGCGCGTGGAGGATCGGCGGCGTAGAAAGTCGTGGTCCAGGCGGGTTCGGAGAGGACTGCGCTCGCCGGTCGCTCGTCACGACGCGGTTTGCCGACCGACTGACTAGGAGTGAGGCCGAGTTGGCCCCCTCGTGCTACTCGTTGGCGATAGGGGCTCGACCCACGCCTATCGGCTCGGGCCTTCTCGCGTGCATAGCGCTCAGCGGACGGCATGGGCCGTCCCCCTTGACGCATGCAGGCCGCGAGTCAGCTCGCGATCAGCGGTGTTCAGGTGCCCATGACTTGATCCGGCGACGTAGCGCGAGGACATTGAAAACTCCTCGGCGCCGCCGCTGGGAGGCACCCACCGATCGAGGACTGTCGACCTCGGTTATTCCGAGGCGGAACCCGTAAGGAACTCGACCGATCTTCCCTACGGCTACTACTGCTCCAATAATAGTTGGTCGGCCGTGCCGCGTAGGCTCTTGTTGTGCCCGAGCCTCGGAATCGTCGCCAGGGGCGACCTGGCCCAGAAGAGCTGCGGAGGGCCGCCGAGGCGGCGCTGCGAGCCCTCGAAGAGCCCGCCTGGCAAGGCTTCTTGCCCGGATGGCACGAGCGCATGCCAGAAGAGCAGAGCGAGTTGATGCTCGACAACGTCGTCAAGGCCTGCCAGGCCGTCGAGTCGCATCCGGCGCTCAGGCTCGTCGGCACCTGTGGGCATTTGGCTGGTTACTGCGCCATCGTGATCGACGAGTTCTATGGCGTGGCCGTGGCGGCGACCCCCTACCTGCAACCGGCGAACCGACGGACCGGCGGCTTCGGGGATCTCGCTTTCTTTCCTCCGAGCGGTGGACCGGCGCCCTGGATCTTCGGCGTGGACCGCGTGTACCCCGATGTTGACGAGTCGTTCTTCGGCGATCCCAACGACACCCCCATCTTCGGACGAGACCTGCCCTATTTCCAGCTTGGGCCTTCCGCGACCTTCCACGAGCCGATTCCGCCGGACTGTGATTCGGGCAACGTCCTGGGCTTGGGATGGGCCGGAGAGGTATACCGCTCGACACTTCTTTGCCGCCGGTGCGGCGCCACCGAGCCAGTCAAGACGTCGACGCTTCTCCGCAAGATGCTTCAGGCCATCGTGAAGGGCGAAACAGAGGTTCGACTCGGATCTGCACCCCCCGCTGTGCCGTCAGGCAGCCGAGGCCATCCTGGCGCCGTCCCAGGAAGCCACACAAAGGCTCGGCCAAGTCGCTGACCTGGGCGTATTGGCTCCTGGAGCGTCGATCGTGTCGCTCCTGAAGCGTATGATTAGAGCGATTACATACGTGCCCCCGGCGGTGCTACGAACACCCCAGGGGCTGGACCAGGAGGTATTAGCTCCATGGCCAAGTCCGACGTTACCCGCGTCACTCCGGACGGCTCAGTCAAAGTTGTCTGCGAAGGGCCACCCCTTTCAACCAGCGACATCGATGACGTCCTGTCCGGCCTAGAGGCCGGTTTCTCGGTCGATCACGCCGGACCGTCGGTCGCGGTCGTGCTGGGCCATGGCGCCCGCGTCGACGTCTTCTCGGGCCACCTCCGCGCCCGCGACGGCGAGGGTTGGTACCGGCGGGAGCGGAGCTGGAACCGGGCGACCGCCCGACTCTCGCGGCTGATCATCGGCGCCGAATCGGGCGCTATCACTCTTGGAGCGATCCGCTGGTGTTCCGAGGCCGACGTGTCGGTGCTGGTTGTCGACGACGACGCCAAGGTGCTGCTCGCTCCGACTGCAGGAGTCTGCGACCCTCGGCTTCTCCGTCTGCAAGCGGCACCACCGGATGGCCTCGACGTCGAAGCTGCCACGATCCTGCTCGGGGCCAAGCTTCGCGGGCAGGCAAGAATCACGAAGACCATCCTTGGGCGACTGGACCTGGCTGAGACGATCGCGGGGCTAGCCGAAGCTCTGGACGATGCGACCGACGTGATCGAGGCTCGGCAGCTTGAAGCATCGGCGGCGGCGTGCTACTTCGACGCCTGGTGCGAGCACCCGGCTACAACACTCCGGTTCACCACTGCAGACGCTCGCAGGGTGCCCACGCACTGGCCGGTTTTCGACGGCCGGCGCAGCCTGCTCACCAAGGGCACCTCCAACCGCAAGGCCGAGAGACCGCTCAACGCGGTGCTGAACCTCCTGTACTCGCTCGCTGCGATTGAAGCTCGGCTTGCGTGTGAAGCGGTCGGGCTCCATCCGGCACTGGGCTTCGTCCACGCTGACGAGCCCGGGAGGGACAACTTGGCCCTCGACCTCCTCGAACCGGTCAGACCCGAGATCGAGCGCTTCGTTCTTGAGCTCGTTGCAGAGCGCACCTTCTCGCGCCGTGACTTCGTCGAACGCTCGGACGGCTCGATCCGCATCGCTCCGGACCTCGTGCAGCTCCTGGCCGCGACGATGCCCATGTGGGCGCGGGCGGTCGCTCCGTATGCTGAACAACTGGCCCACCTGCTAGGTCGGGCGGTCGCTGGCAAGTGGCAAGCGCGAACGCCACTCACAGGTCGCAACCAAAGGGCCGCACAGGCCCGTGTCCGGGCACGACGGCAGGTGGCTGGGACAATCTCCCGACAGTCGGTGGATCCGCGCCGACAGGCGCAACGTGTGGCGACTGACACGGCAGCAACAGTGCTCGCTACGTGCGTCGACTGCGGCGGCCCTCTGGCGAGAAGCCGTCACCTTCGTTGTACGGCCTGCTCGGAATCGACGCCGAACCAGACTCGCGACGTACGCCGACGCCGGGGGCAAGCGATCGCAGCGGCGCGGTCCGCGCAGGAAGGATGGCGAGCCGAGCATCCTGACGCCGTGATCGACCGGGACGACTTTCTCGCCACGATCACGCCCAAGCTCCAACAGGTCCCCCTGCGGCAAATCATGCAAGCAGCCGGAGTGACCAAGGCAGCAGCGTCCGACTACCGAAGAGGGAAAAGGGTGCCGCATCCGTCTTACTGGCCAGCGTTGGCGGAGCTGGTCGGTGTCGAAGCGTTGTCTTACGGTTTGAGCTTCAACGAGGCGGCGATCTGAGCGAACTCGGCCAACGCAGCCTCCAGGTCTTCCACGATCTCTGCGGCGATCACGTCGGGCGGCGGCAGGTTGGCGGAGTCCTCCAGTGACTCGTCCCGTAGCCAGATCAAATCGAGGCTCACTTTGTCGCGCTGGAGCAGTTCGTCGTAGCTGAACGAGTGGAAGCGTTCCGACTCGACGCGTGCGAATCGGTTGTCGGCATGGAAGGCATCGATGAAGTCAGCAAGGTCTTCATACCGCAGCGGGTTCTGCTTCAAGGTGTGATGGACGTTCGTCCGGTAGTCGTAGACCCAAAGTCGTTGGGTCCAAGGCGTCTCTGAAGCGGGCTTGCGGTCGAAGAACAGTACGTTCGCCTTCACGCCCTGGGCATAGAAGATGCCCGTTGGCAACCGGAGGAGTGTGTGAACCTCGCATTCGTGCAGGAGTTTCCTTCTGACGGTCTCCCCGGCTCCGCCTTCGAAAAGCACGTTGTCGGGGACCACGACGGCGGCTCGCCCATGCATGGCGAGAAGGGTCTTGACGTGCTGGACGAAGTTCAACTGCTTGTTCGATGTGGAGGCCCAGAAGTCGTCGCGGAGGATCACCAGGTCCTCGTGCTCGGTGTCGCCCTCCGCGTTGACCACGGTCATCGAGGACTTCTTTCCGAAAGGCGGATTCGTGAGGACCATCTCGAAACGGTCGCCGGGGTCGGACCTGAGCGAGTCCTCGACGCGGATCGGGCTGTCTGCGTCCTCCGAGCCGATGCCGTGCAAGAGCATGTTCATGACGCACAGTCGGGCGGTGTTATCCACGATTTCCCAGCCGTGGAGGGCTTCGAAACGAAGATGCCGTTTCTGGTCGGGATCGAGCAGGTAGTTGGTGGAGATGTAGTCGTGTGCAGCGAGGAAGAACCCGCCGGTGCCACAGGCAGGATCGCATATCGTCATCCCCGGCTGGGGTCGCATGACTTCGACGATCACCTTGATCAGCGGGCGCGGCGTGAAGTACTGACCTGCTCCTGTCTTCACGTCCTCGGCGTTCTTCTCCAACAGCCCCTCATAGGCATCACCCTTTACGTCCGCGTCGAGCGTCATCCAGTTCTCGCGGTCGATCAGGTCCGAGATGAGCCGCTTGAGCTTCGCCGGGTCCTGGATACGGTTCTGGCTCTTGCGAAAGACGACACCCACCATGCCCGTCCTGCGACCAAGTTCCGTGAGGATGTGACGGTAGTGGACTTCGAGGTCATCCCCGTCACGGCGCAGAAGCGACTGCCAGTCGAGGTTCGGAGGGACGAGGGCCGGGCGATTGAACGGGGCCTTGGTTTGCTCATCGGCCATCTTGAGGAACAGCAGGTATGTCAACTGCTCAATGTAGTCTCCGTAGGAAAGACCGTCATCGCGAAGAATATTGCAGTAGTTCCATAGCTTTTGAACGAAAGCCTTTGGATCGGTCACACTGGCCGCCTTTCAGGTCCGAGGACGGTCGACATCGCGCCGGCTGAGATGCGGATCAGCATCTCCGACGCCGGTTCATCACTGAGATCTTGGCGAACGAGCTGGCCGGAAAAGGCTCGTTCGAGAATGGACCGTCGCAAGTGGTCTGACCGGATTCGAGTGTGGTCAATCATGCGCATGAGTTCCTCGAGAATCGATCGTTGGTGCTCAGCTCCTCGGACGAGCCGCCACTGCTCTTCGACTGGCGGTATGGGAATCTCGACCGTCTTCAGTTGGCTACCCGCGATGCCGACTTGTCCCGCTGTCGTCTTGAGGCGCCTTTCAATCTGTTGCCTACCTGCGCCGACATTGACGGCCATCGCGATGAACTCGGGCACAGCCCGACGTCGATCGAGTACGACCCGAATCAGCTTGTCCGGATGAACCGTTGGCTGAGTACCCACAGGGACGACCGCGCAGGATCCAACATACGAAGAGTTACCGCTGTATCGCGTGAAGAGCAGGTCACCCGGCTCGACGAGGTAAGGAGCAGCTTGCCTGCTCGGAATGGATGCGTATCGAACGTCGGTCACATCCAACTCAAGTGGACGCACGGCGCTGATGCGAAAGATCCGGATACCCGGTGGCTCCATAGCCGGGCGCGAGACGAAGATCCCGTTCCGCAATGAAAGAAGGAACTCCCCCAGCGGCTTCGTTGGCCAATCGCCTCCGACTGCACGCAGGATGAGAGCTGTTCGCATTCGAACTGCGAGAACGCGAGCACGGTCAAGCATTCGTTGTGCGTCATCAAGACGGGAGAACTGTTCCTCGATGGCAGCGACGATGCGGTCCTGCTCCGCTCTGGGAGCAACGACGACTTCGGAGGCTTCAAGGTCAGGACGTCGAAGACTCGGGACGGCGGTCGAGGAATCGAGCGATCGAAGGTTGGCTCGCGTCAGCTGCCATGCCAGGAACCTCGGGTTCAGTGTCTGGGGCACCCTGATGAAGTAGGTCGTATCGATTGGCCAGCAATCGTCAAACATGAGATGGACTGCGCCGGCACTTCCCTTGCGGCCCACTACCACGACGGGGCCAGATACCAGAGCGACATCGTGGTTTCCAACGACGCCGGCAGAACCCACAACCGGAACGCTTCCGCTACTAACGCGATCTCCGGATGTAAGACCCTTTCCGTATTCGACACGACACAAGTCGGCGAGGTGCATCCGAACCCAGTCGGCAGGGAGATCACTCACGCAGCCAATACCTCGGTGAGTTCACTAAGCAAAGGAGCAAGTCGGTCGCCAAAGATCTCCCATGCCTTGCCGATCCCGCCTCGCTCCACGAACGGCGTGTAGTCCAAGTCATCGGTGGAGATGTCCATCGACGCGGCGATGTGGTCACGGATTACCTCCAGCCAGTGCCGCTGCTCGTCCGTGAACTCTCGTCCGGTGTTCTCCTGTTGCAAGAGCCACGCGGCGAACCGCTCGTTGACCTTCTCAGGGAACGGCACCAACTCATTCTCCTCACCGAGCGCAAACCGGACTAGAGAGACGAGGTCCGTGGTTACGCGCTGCCCTGAGCCGTGCACTCTTGACCTGTCGAGCGCCTCGTAGGCAGCCCAGAGAACGTCAGGTGTCCATTGGTGCGGCGGTCGCCCGATGGCGTTCGCGAGGTCACGAAGGTCCTTGAAGCTCAGACGCCGGCTGTACGGGTGGCTGTAGAGAATCTGAAGGGCTGTGATCTCGTCCTTGTTGTCCTCGATGAACTGTCGGAAGTCATCGACGGTTCGCCGGGCCCGCTCGGTCGAGTACCCAGCCTGTAGCACCTTGTCCATGCTCGTCTCGTCGATGATCTGCTCGTAAGAGCGACGAAAGTCGACGATCTTGAGCCTCAGCTCCGGGTTCGACGCCAGTGGGTAGACGGCGGCTTCGATCAGGTCGGCTGCTGCCTTCTTCACGTCCTCTGCGCTTGGCTCGCCGGCATCGGTGCCAGCCTCCGCGACTACGTACTGGCGGTCGGGGTCGAGAGCAGCGATCAACGCCTCGGTGATCTCCCTGATGCTGGTCCCGCTGGCGATCTCCTGAAGGGTCGCACGGTCAGCCTGGCTTAGGCGCAAGTCGAGCCTGGCAAGCCGATCGGCGATGGAAGAAACGAGATCGGGATCCCGCTTGCCGAAAGCCAGGTCCTTGAAGAGCCGGTCCAACGGAACATTCGGCTTGCGATCGAGGGGCTTGGTCTCCATGAGCTGCGTTTCGGTCACGCCGACCGCGTCGACGATGACGAAGTGGTCCTTGATCCTGGCGTCCGGGGTCACCTGCTGAAGGTCGGTCGGGTTGATCACCCGCACGCCGCGACCCTTCATCTGCTCGAAGTACGTCCGGGACTTCACTCCACGCATGAAAAAGACGCACTCCAGCGGCTTCACGTCGGTGCCGGTCGCGATCATGTCCACGGTGACTGCGATGCGGGGATTGTAGGAGTTGCGAAACTCGGCGAGGAGGTCCTCCGGCTTCTTGCCCGTCGTGCGGTAGGTGATCTTTGCGGCAAAGTCGTTGCCCTTGCCGAACTCCTCCCGAACGATCTCGACGATGTCCTCGGCGTGCGAATCGTCCTTGGCGAAGATCAAGGTCTTCGGGACCTCGGTCCTGCCGGGGAAGATCTCGGTGAAAAGCCGGTCCTTGAAGGTCCTGATCACCGTTCGGATCTGGTCGGGGGCAACGACGGCGCGGTCGAGCTGGTTGGCCTCGTACTCGATCTCCTCGTCCGCCTCCTCCCATCGCACCTTCCGAGTGGACCGTTCGCGATGTCCCACGTAGACGCCGGCGTCGACCTTGCCGCCCTTCTCTCCGATCTCGGTCGTGATCCGGTACACGTCGAAGCCGACGTTGACATGGTCAGCGACGGCCTGTTCGTGGGTGTACTCCATGACGAGGTTCTTGTGGAAGAACCCAAAGGCCTGCTTGTTGGGGGTCGCCGTCAGGCCGATGATGAAGGCGTCGAAGTAGTCGAGGACCTGTCGCCAGAGCCCGTAGATCGAGCGATGGCACTCGTCCACGATGACGAAGTCGAAGAACTCAATCGGCAGGGCCGGGTTGTAGACGACAGGTGCGGCGTCCGGTCCGGGAAGCTCATAGGAGGAATGCTCGTCGATCTCCTCGTCCAGTTCGGGCTCGCCTCTCATGATCGAGTACAGGCGCTGGATCGTCGTGATAGTCACCCGGCTCACCGGATCAATGACGTTGGAGGAGAGGCGCTGCACGTTGTAGAGCTCGGTGAACTTCCGGCCGTCGTCGGGCGTGGTGAAGCCTTGGAACTCCTTCAGCGTCTGGCGGCCGAGGTTGGCCCGGTCTACCAGGAACAGGACTCTCCTGGCTCCGGCGAACTTCACGAGACGATAGGCCGCGAACGCTGCGAGCAGGGTCTTGCCGGAACCGGTTGCCATCTGGATCAAGGCGCGGGGTCGGTTCTCGGCGAGCGAACGCTCGAGGTTGGCGATAGCCACGTCCTTCGGCGGCCAGAGCAGTCCCATTTCCAACGGTGCCATCTGGCGAAGGCGTGAGCGGAGGGTCGCCGCGTCACGCTGCCAATCGTCGAGCCAGACAGCAAGCGTCTCCGGGCGGTGAAAGGTGAACACCTCGCGTCCTCGGGGCTCGGGATCGAGCCAGTTCGTGAAGCGCGTCTGGGAGCCTGTCGACTCGTAGGAAAACGCAAGCGAGTCGCCCCAGGTAGGAAGATCCCTCGGCAAGCCACCGACGTACTGAGCGGTCTGCGGTTCGACAGAGATCAACGGGTAACCCTCGGGCTTCGCCTCGATCGTGCCAGCCGCTTTTCCGTCGACGTAGCACAGGTAGTCGACCCGCCCATGGGGTGGCTCCAAAACGAACTCCCTGATGGCGACGCCACGACTCGCCGACAGGTTCGCCCTTGCTGTGTCCTGGACTGCCCACCCGGAGGCAGAGAGCAGGCGGTCGATCATGACTCTCGCCCGCTCCTCGGGTGGCAGCCGCGCAAGCAGATCGTCGTCGTTCAACCCCTGCAACCTCCAGGAAGGGATTCTTTCAGGTTCAGAATGGCTACCGGACCTCTTGCCGTCGACGCTGACGACGTCATTGAGCTACGCCAGTGTTGGCTCTATCCTCCGACCGTGTCAGGGCAGCTGACCTGCGGAAACTGTGGACATTCGTGGTGGAGCAGCGCCAGCTCTGCACGGACTCGCTGCGGAGCCTGCCGCACTGTCGTCTACGTGCCGGCGCACGTGCGCAACGGAGCCAGTAGTGGCGGCGTCGAGCGTCCTTCCATCGCTCCTTCCCACAGGGAAGTTTGGAACAGCGAAGACGACGAGAATCCATACTCGGGAGCCACCGTCCTTGTCGTTATCGGCTTTGTGGTGATCATCGTGATCGCAGGCGTCATCTGGCTGCGTCGCGACAAGGCTCCGACGTTGTTCACGAGGGCCGTCGACCGGACTGCTCGCACCTCACCCGCGTGGAACCCGTACGTTTATTCCCCACGTAAGATGGCAACTCCTTCGAAACCTGGCTACGAGCTCATGATGGGAGCCATGACGCGGTGGTATTGCGGACATGAGGCGAATCTGTCATGCCCATTGGCTCCTGGCGTCACGGCAGACACGGCTCCGTGCCCCTTCTGCGGTCGTCCTGGCATCGTCGGACAGTCGGTCAAGAGGGGTCCGTGAACCGGTCGCTGTAGTATTTCGTGGGGGCGGTACGACCGAGGGCGGTGGTCCAAGATGGCGACTTACGTTCCCATCCTCAAGGGCAAGCCAGGCGAGTTCAAAGCGTGGCGCAACGCTGAGAGGACGGTCCGAGACAATGCGCGAGTGTTGTTCGAGGTCGTGCCCAGTGGTGACCCACTACGCGACCTGACGTTGTTTGCACAGCGACAGACAAACTCGTTTCATCAGGGCGATAACGTGGCGGTCGACTCCGGGGCATTGGGCCAAGACACAGCAGTCGATGGCACCGGAGCGCGTCCGATCTTATGGTTGGCTAGGGCACTACAAGCCAGCAGCGTCCCTATTAAGCCAGTGATCCATCTTGATGACTCCGACAATGTGTTGCGAGATGTTCGAGCCGCTGTCGCGCTTCACGGACAGGGTGCCTGTCTGCGACTCGGATCGAGCGAGGCTGACCCCGATCCGAATGCGGCGGCCGCGAGCATGCCGAACATTCAGCATAAGACCGGCCTGACTCTTGACACACTGGATCTCGTTATTGACCTGTGGGAGGTTGACTCCGCGCGCGACGCGACACGAGCTGCTCAGGTGGCGTCTGCGGTCTTGACGTGGGCCGGTCGAACAAGTCGGTCGCCTCGGAGTCTTTGGCGAAGTGTCACGGTCGCTGCTGGAGCCTTCCCGGTATCCATCTCGAACCTGCCTACCGGTCAGGCGACTCCGGTACATCGGTACGACGCTGACTTGTATGACACCGTCATCGCGGCCGGCCCGGCGATCCTGCCAGATTACGGGGACTACGGGATTGGCCATCCTTCGATGCCCCTTGGCGGTCGCAGCCCACTGCCGAGCCTGCGCTACACGTCGGACCGCGACTGGCAGGTGTACCGGGAAACCAAAACCTTACCGGGCCACGATTCCTTCTTCACACTCTGCGAGAAGGTGGTGAGGTCAAGGCATTGGCCAGCCTCAGGAAGGGCCTATTCGTGGGGAGACAGCGAGATAGCCCGCTGCGCCGCGTCGATCGGAAGGGGTGGAACAGCAACCGAGTGGCGAGCGTTCGGAACGTCGCACCACATGGCGCACGTTATTGACCGCCTGGCCACTCTGAGCGTGCCTTGAGTCGAGCGAGCACGACTGCACGCAATTCGGGCAGAGCGAGAGCCTCGGAGAGAGCCAGCCAGACATAGTGGCGAGGTTCTCGGGACAGACCACGACCTAGGCCCCGCTCTCGGAGCTCGATCAGCGCCTCATCCCTCCAGAGGAGCTGGGCAACGGCGAAGGTCTGTTGCGCGGTGTTTCGACGACCCTTCCGCTTGGTTCGGAGGTTCACAGCACCATGTTCGTGGGTTGCGACAGTTACGCCCCACCATTGTGGCAATTCTGCCTTGGCGGACTCGACGTGCCGCTGAGTCGTCACGATCACCGCGCGATCCAAAACACGCCCATACACGTCGGCCTGGCCGGCGAGACGCTTCAACGTGTCCTCGTCGCTCTTGATTTCGTAACCGGCGATCTCCCCGTTGAGCACCGCGAGGTCAACACGACGAGTGCCAGCGCAGAGGCCGAGCTCGTGACGAATGAGTGTGTCCTGCTCGGCGCCGTGCGCCTGCCGAAGGTAAGTGTCCAAGGCCAAGCGAATGTCGCAGTCGCGCAGTCGACTAGCCATACTGCACAGTCTACCGTCGAATTGGCTCACTGATCAGGTATTTCGCGATGGCACTAGGGGCCGAGGATTGGATCACGAGCGGCCGGCGGTCAGAGTCGCTGAGGAGCAGGTCGTCGCGCCTATGTCACTGAGCACTCCACCATTCGGTACTAGGGCGGGCGGCCTGTCCCGCTCTCCCCCCCTCCCCCCCACCTCCCGCCCTACCACCCCTCGCGCCGTCCCGGCCCGTCCCCTGTCTTCGCCGTCCCGGTCCGCCGCCTTCCCACTTCCCGCCCGGTCTCCGGCCACTCCGGCCCTTCTCGCTCTTCCTGGTGTCACAAAGAGATCTTCACGTTTGACCAGGACTTATCTTCACATTTGGCTGTAACAGTCCCTCGTCGCTGGTCTCTCTTGAGTCTCCAAACGACGTTGCGGTAGCCGGGTTGGAGGCTCGATCCGGTCTTGGCGAGAGCTCGAGGGTGGTTATCGAGAAGTGCTCACCGCCAGCCCGGCGAGGTCGTTGAGGCTCCGCCTGCGCCGCTTTCTTCTTCTCGGTCCGAGCCCGGCGTCCTTGCGCCTTTGTTCTTCCAACGCGCGCTCACTGAAGGCGTCCGAGACGGCGAGGTTGCGCACGACAAGGGCACAGGTGAGGAACAGGCTGATCGGAACGAGCCCCATGAGGCGGCACCAGCCTTTGGCGACGTCGATGCTGGCCGGGTCTTTCACCCTCGAGTGCGAGGATGCTCGCCCAGTACACGCCGTAACTGATCCCGGCTGCGCGGACTCGTCGGCACGGTGGTGGACGATGATGTCGTCGGCGAGAAGGTCTCGGTGCGGCCCGACGAGAGCATGCCGACGCAGAGCTCGTTCGGGCTTGTCTGCGGCTGCAAGCTGACGGTGCTCCGCTGGGTGTTGTGCCCGGTGGTGCCTTGCCACTGCCCGACGGTGAAGGCGGTGGTGGTGAACCCGGTGGAGTACTCCTGTGCCGTCAGATTGGCGTAGGGGCCGACCCCATTGATAGTGATGGTGCTCGGCCCGGGCGTCACGACGATGCCGGCCCCAGCTCCACGTCGTAGTAAGTAAGACCTATGCCGGTCTGTATTTCGTAGCCGATCTGTTTCCAGGTGGCGACCCCGCCGCCGACGAGCCCTGTCGCAGGCGTGGCGCTGTCGGCCTCGACTCCGACCACGAGCAGGTCGCCAGGGCTTACCGGAGAGACCGACAGCGTGTCGGTCGCTGTCGCCTCCAACCTCCCGTTTTCGGAGTGGGGCGGCGTCATCGGCGACCCCCGTCTAGTCGCTGCCATCGTCGACCGGGTCACCTTCAACGCCCACATCATCGAGGCCGGCACAGAGTCCTACCGGCTCAAGACGACAAAGGCGACTCGGGGACAGCGGTCGTGAGCGTGCGAACTGTATGGTTGTCCGCGCAGACATGAACGAGCGACGTGACTACCACCGAGCCCCGGCGACCGGCGAGGACAGCGCGACGGTGCTCGACGAAGCCCTTGTTTAACTCGGCCGGCTCCGCAACATGGGGGGCTGGGTCGGCGATGCCGGTGTCGATCTCCACCTGCTCATGAGTCTGCTCGAGGAGGCAAAGAGCCGGGTTGCTCAGGCGGTCGCCGACGCAAGAGACCAGGAGTACTCCTGGGCCGAGATCGCCGATCTCCTCGGCGTCACGAGAGCGAGTGCATGGCAGCGCTACGCCGGCCGAACTGAGAAGAACCGCACGCCGGTCGAAGACTGATCCCTGCGACTTCGGACCCCATCAGGCGGGGCCATTTCTCGTGAGCACGGTGGGGCCAATTCAAGTTGACACACTCACGAGCCAAAGCATCGCGCGGCTTCCCGGTCTCTGTCCGCCCCGTCCCCACTGCCCGGCCCGTGGCCGCCACGGCCGCGCGACGGACACGCAATGTCTGGTCGCTTCGGTCATCTTCGGTCAGACTGATTGCGGAGGCGGTGCCGGTGCATTCAGTCGGCCATTGGCTACAAGCCACACCAACGAGTCCCGGATCGCCTCGAGCGAGGTGTAGTTAGGGTTGTACCCGAGTACTCGCCTCGCTTTGTCGATGCTCATGGAGGGGCTGTGTGCAATGTGGTCCCAAGTGAGTTGGGCGGCGGCTTCGGTCACCGTGTCCCGCCATCGGTCCCAGGCGAGCATGGAGAGGCGACTCGGTTGACCGAAGAGATCGGCGATAGCCTCCGCGTATCCCCGGAGTGTGATCGCACGCTCGGATGTGACGTGGAACGACTCACCGGCCGCCGCTTCCGGGCGGTCGACTGTCAAAGCGAACGCCTGGGCTACGTCGTCTGCGTGCACGTGGTGCAACGTCTCCATTCCGAGGTTCGGGAGAGCAAGCTCCTGGCCGGCTGCCAACCGTTCGAACACTGACAACTCGATGTTACCGGCCGGGTTCACCGGCACCCAGCCCGGTCCGACAATGTGACCCGGGTGGAGCACGGCTACCGGCAGGCCTCCGCCCCGACTTTCTTTCAACAGAAAGTCCTCGATCGCCGCCTTGGCCTTCCCGTACTGACCGAATGGCCGCCGCGGAGCGTCCTCAGTTGTCGGCACCACGGTACTCGGGCCGTGCACCCAGATGGTTCCGCAATGGATGAGGTATGTCCCCTTGGGCCTGAGCGCCTCGACAAGCTGCCGGGCTGAGTCGGGTTCGAAGCAGATGAGGTCGACCACCGCATCGGCCTCCAAATCAGCCACTCGTCGACCGAATGTGCCTGCCGCATCGTCAGCATCTCGGTCCACAGTCACTTTGATCACTTGAGTCCAGCTCGCATGCTCACGGTAGTAGGGACGCGCGTGCCGACTCAGGGTTATGACGTCGTGGCCCGCACCCACTAACCGAGGAATGAGATAACCACCGATGTGGCCTGTTGCTCCGATTACTACCACTCGCATCTGGCACCCCACATTTCTTTTCGGTGTTCCGCCCGACTAATGGTCCTTAAGTCTGCACATGTCTAAGGCACTCGTGACCACATGCTCTCAGGATCGCTCTTGCTTTCGTTCACACCGTAGTAACGGTTCGATCGACAGCCTCACCGCTTGAATTGAAACGGTATCGAACGCGCGACCGATCGGTACCGGGCTGGCCGGCGGTTCGGGGTCTACCGGCCTCCTGACATCAAGTCGTCACCAGACCCAGTGATCGCCATGAATGCACCGCAGGGTTAGTCACTCGGTCCGGTTGTCGAACATATCGCCCACGTCTTCGACAGGGTGGTGGCAGGCACCTACTCGGCCGCCAGTCCCGTCGCGCGAAGCCGTACCCGACCTGCGTGGACGGTCGTGAAGACGTGCCAGGCCCGGCCCGCAGCGACGTCTTCGACCGCATTTCAGAAGTCCGCTACCGCCGGTGCTCGCCCGCTGTGGGCGTATCCCGACTGCGGACGGCTGTGCAGAACTATCGCTGCGTCTGCTGCGAGGCGTACACGGTCGTCGACCTCGCGACGACGCCAGAGATCAGAGGCCGGCGCGGCGTCGCAGTCCGCAAGCGGGCGGCGTCGGAGTGGGACAGGGCGCCGGCGCTGTTCCTGTGGGACATTTTGCCGCGGCTCGTGGCCGTGCCCTCTTCTGAGATGATGGCGTCGGCCGGTTGTTCCAACGCGTCCGCGTCCGACTACCGACCGGGGGGAGCGCACGCCGCATGTCTCGATGTGGAGAGCTATCGGGCAGTCGGTTTCCATCAGCGTCGAGGTCGACGCTCGATAAGCAGTCTTCTCTGTTGCTCACCCAACTGCGCGGTCGAATCTTGGCGAGGCGGCCGACTTCGGAGAGAGAAAGTCCTAGATCACCAGTTGTGGCGCGCGCGATGACCCTTGAGACTCGGTTCGCCAGACAGGGAGCAAGGCCGTGATGGGAGAACGCAACCATTCGTCTCGTGGGAACTCGAGCCGGTTCAAGAATGGCGTCAGCTGGCTGCGGCGCCAACGGGTCCTCCTCGTGGTGGCACTTGTCGCCAGTGGTTGGCTTGCCGTTGTCGGCGTGGCCACGTCGAGCCCTCTCGCATCCCAGCCTGCGTCGATGTGTCCGGCGGCGAACGTTGTCGCCTTCGGCCCCAACGCCTGCGTGTTCAACGAGACTATGAGCCAGACAGCGATCCAGGCCGACCTTAACAGCATCTCCACTCAGCAGGTCCCGATCACCAGCCAGTTCGACAGTGACCGTTACGCCATTCTGTTCGAGCCGGGGACCTACGGGTCAGCTGCTGATCCCCTGGTGTTCCAGGTCGGTTACTACACGAAGATCGCGGGCCTTGGTCATATGCCCAAGACACGGTCATAAACGGGGCCATCGACGTGTTCAGCAACTCCTGTGTACCCGGGACCAGCAAATGCAACTCCGAGAACAACTTCTGGCGATCGATGTCCAACCTGACGCTCAACGTCGACCTACCGGACTCCCCTCCGGTCTACGCGCCACCGGTTGCTGATGCTCGCTGCCCCGGTTGCACCAACACCGAAGAGAGTTGGTCGGCATCGCAAGCAGACCCGATCAGGAGGGTCATCGTCAATGGCAGCCTCGTCTTCCAGGACCACTGCGCGTCGAACGACTATGCCAGCGGCGGCTTTATCGCGGACAGCCAAGTCAGCCGCGACCTCGACTTCTACGGTAACCAGCAGTACATGGTCCGCAACAGCGACATCGGTGGCGCAGTCGGGTGTCCGCAAGGACTCTGGAACATGGTCTACTCAGGAGTCGAGGGCGCGCCATCACGCGTTCTATCCGGCCAGTGCGAGCAGAATACGGTTCTCTCGACGAGCCCCGTCACCGAGGAGGAGCCATTTCCATATTTGGACAGGGACGATCACTACAGCGTCTTCGTGCCGGCTGTGCAGCACGACTCCTCCGGGCCGTCCTGGGCCAGCGGCGAGGAAGCCGGCACGCCCATCCCGCTCTCGACCTTCCTCGTGGCCAGTCCGAGCATGCCCACTCCGACCATCAACGCGGCGCTCACCCTGGGCCGGAACCTCATCCTCACGCCCGGCATTTACAAACTTGACCAACCCATCGTGGTGAATCGTGACAACACTGTCGTGCTGGGGCAGGGGTTCGCCACCCTGGTCCCACGGCATGGCAACGCCGCTATGGTCATTGCTTCCAATGACGGAGTGAAACTGTCTGGCCTCATAATCGATGCGGGTCCCGTCAATTCGCCGCTATTGCTCTCGGTCGGTACCAGCACGCGGAGTTTTCGCACCGCAAGCGACCCAGACTTGATCCAGGATGTCTTCTTCAGGATCGGTGGTGCGGAGACCACGCCCGTGGGAGCCACTGTCAGCTTGCTTGACAACGCCGAGAACTCGATCATCGATGACGTATGGGCATGGCGCGCTGATCACGGCAAGCTAGTGGGTTGGACCGAGAACACTGCCAGCACGGGTATCACGGTCACCGGCGCCGACGTCACTGCCTACGGACTGGCCGTCGAGCACTACCAGAAATACGAAGTGGTCTGGAGTGGGCAGGGTGGCACGGACGTCTTTCTCCAGAATGAGCTTCCTTACGACCCGCCCAGCCAGTCGGCTTGGATGGCGGCTCGCAACCAAGACGGTTACCCCGCCTTCTTCGTCGCTTCCAACGTCAAGACATTCCAGGGCTACGGCATGGGCAGTTACGTCGTGTTCATCGATACCTCGGCAACCTTGTACGACACCCAAGCCTTCGAGGTCCCCGACACGGCCGGTGTGCAGTTGCATGATGTCATCGCGGTGTGGATCGGTGGTTCCGGTGGAGACGAGTCGATCATTAACGGGGTTGGTGGTCCGGTGACCTCGACGACCCCGGGAACGTCAACTCCCGTGGACGTTGTGAGCTACCCATGAGACAGGCCCTCCCAGACGGTCTCCGCAACCAAGACGATGGTCCCGCCGCGACCGACTTGGCCCGCCTTGGGCTGTTCCCAGCCCAACTACCTGACGACTTGGGCCCTCTCGGATGTTCTTCCCGTAAACGGCAAGGGGCTCGCGACGGTTACTGTCGGTCACTCCAAGGATTGTAAACCTGTCCCGAAAACCGAGACTCGACTCTCCCTACGCTGTGAGTGCGGAACGGTGTCAGCAGACAGGGGGCGTGACTGACTCAAAAGGGGTTATTTGTCGCGACCTACCGAGCTAGTTTCGAGTTTCAGCGGGGACTTGCTCGTTTTCCGTCCCCGGCCGTCTCCTCACCTTTGGAGCAAGCATCAAACAGGAGGCAGCGTGAGTTCCCGAACCGCCGAAGCGCTAAGTGCGGTGGACCTTCACGAGCCTTCCAGCTCAAGCAGAACCAACTTCAGCTCATCCCATACGGCCATCTTCGTGGACCCTAGGGCAGGGACTGGGCCAGCGTGGATTCCACCGGGGTGACGGCAATGACATTGCCTGGGTCGGTTGGACCGCCCTTGCAGAGTGCAACTGAGCCTATGGAACGCAGTATCGGAACGGTGAACGCGGTGCCCGCTCCCGCTCCCGGCAACGTGAGTCGTACCTGAGATGCCACCTGAAGGTCGCCCAGGACGCAGTCGAACTTGGCAACGAGGATGTATGCCGTGGTTCCGATGCCCAGCAATACCGTGCGCGGACCGGCTGAGGTGACGTACCGGGAATGCGCGACCTGCGGAAGGCTGAGGACCGCGCCCGCTGATGTGATCAGTCGCACACGAGCGTAACCGTCCAGAACGCATGGAGCGGGTCCCCGGTTCGTGAGCGTGAGCGAGAGTGCGCGTTCCTCCATAACTCCTCCGACCGGGGGGCCGTTCTCTACCTTGATACGGCTTGGCAGGCAGGTTCCCGCAGACGTTGCGCTTGTTACGTAGGTGCCGGTGCAGATGTCCTCGTACTGATGCGGGTTGAACCTCTGGCCGTACTGGGGGAAGTACCACTCGATGGCCTGGTACATAAGCTTGCCGTCGCAAATCCCGGGCTTGAAAGCAACGATGGTGGCTGGTTCCTCGGTACCAGTGGCTGGGTATCGGCCAGGTCTTACATATTCGGCTACTCCGCTTCCTACCGAACGCGACCCGCCCCAGGATTTCCACACGACGTGGCCCAGATAACCAGTGTCGGCGCCGCCGTTGTAGATCACTGAAGGCGTCACGTTCCCGAAGCCCTCGCCATGGCGGAAGGCACCTGCCGGCTGGCCAAGCACGGGAATCGGGGCGACGGTACGAACACAGCCCGCGAGCGCAAGCGCGCAGCCCACCACGAGCCCTAACCCGACGTGCCTTCTTGTTGCCACGATGCCCAGGTTTACCAGGGTCCCGACGCCGTGAAAGGACGCAAGTGGGTCCCTACGACGGCCGTCGATCTCCCGGAGGACGTTGCAAAGTGGAACTCGACTGCATTTTCTCGCTATTCCCCACAGTCCAGAGAACCGTTACCGTTCCTTTCGAGGACATGGCGACCATGGCTGGTGGACCGACTCCCGCTCCCCCTTCCTGATCGAGGTAAACCGCGTTTTCCCTTCCCACTGCCACTCCCGTGAGTCGAAACGGATTTTGCCGGCTGATGGTGACGCAGCCGCCACTCCCGTCAGTGGAGTCCAGACGAAGCCAGCAGATAGACGTCAATCGTCGCGATTTCGTCTGTGGCGAGACTGAGAGCAAGCACGACCGTCGTACTCGGCCGCCCCGGTTTGTCGGCGGCGTGGTGCTCGACCACACCGGACGTGCGGCGGACCCGGCTCGCAAGATTCCCTTCGTTGGCCCGCGAGAACGACGCGAACATCACGACGCTCTCTCAGTTGTTGCCTCAGTTGTGGCCAACCACAGTTCTTGTGGAAGGCTGCTTGGAATCAGGTCGATCGACGTCGGCCGACAGAGCAAGTGTCCCTGTCCGTAGTGAATGCCCAGGTTGCGGAGTACGTCCAGCTCCGCCGCGGTCTCGATCCCTTCGGCGATGATCTCGGCTCCGATTCGCGATGCGAAGCTCACCAAGGCGGTCGCAAGGGCAGCGCGGACGGGGTCCTGGTCGATACCAGAGGTCAGCTCCCGGTCGAGCTTGATGATGTCCGGGGCGAGCTTCAAGATGTGAGCAAAACTTGCAAAACCTGCACCGGTGTCGTCGATTGCCAGACGCACACCTAGCAGGCCCAACTGATCGAGCACACTCGACAGTCCTGGGTAGTCGTCGACCTTGGTTTGCTCGGTCAGTTCCACGACGACGCGCCGCGACTCACAGGTGGCAAGGAGCTGACACATCTCGTCGGAGATGATCGCCTCGGGGCCTGCGTTCACGCACAAGGTGATGTTCTCTGGAAGGAGGGGCAGGGAACTCAGAGCTCCCTTCACCGATGCGATCTCAAGCTCGACACCAATGCCCATCGCATGTGCCTCGGCAAACCAGATGTCCGGAGCTCGCTTCAGTCGCCCCGAGAACCGGGCAAGTGCCTCGACTGCGAAACAATCACCGCTTGTGAGGTCGAACACAGGCTGGAAGAGATGCGTGAGGCCGCGACCTTTGAGGAAACGGTCCACACGGCCTCGGACCTCGAGCCTGCCTAGAGTTCCTGGGTTCAACACGTTGGCGATGAACCGTCTTTCTGCACGAGCGTCGTCTCCATGGAGAATTGCCGCGCCGGGCGTATCGTGCCAGGCCCGGGAGAGCAACGTGTTGGTGACAACCGCCAAGTCGACGGCAGCCGCGATGACGACGCCTATGAATTCGGCCAGGCGCGTGAATGTCGCCACAGCGCGGTCGTCGAACGCCCGCGGCCGAGAAGAGATGACTTCGAGCACTCCGACTGTCTGATTGCCGCGCCAGAGCGGCACACAGACCAATGAGACAATGTGAAGCATGCGACAGGTCTCGCGTGCGACACGAGGGTCGTTTTCGCAATCATCGCAGCGGAGCGTCTCACCTGTCTTGAACGCGAGCCCTGCGAGACTTCCCTCAATGGGCACCCGGTAGCCGACCTTGTCCTTCAAGTGACCCGTGGCGCACTCGAAGCTCAACCATGTCGGGTCGTGAACGAAACCGACCGCTGCTCCCTCGACACTCTTGACGAGGGACATCGCCTCATCGGCAACCCGCTGCATCAACACAGCGGGGTCTGCTGCTTGTCTGATCGCCTCCTCAAGGCCTACTCGTTCGGTCATGGGGGACGCCCTTCTCGCAGGTTCAAGAGGTCATAAGTATCGACCTTCCCGATGAGACAGCCAATGGACGAACCGTCATTTGTCGCTAGACGTCGCGTCCGTCTTCGGTACAAAAAGGTCGATGAGCTCTTGCTGGGATCGAACGTTCAGCTTCCTGAAGATCGACGAGAGATGGTTGCGTATTGTGCTCTGAGAGACGATGAGTTTCCTCGCGATGGCTGGCACCCGATTTCCGGCGAGCAAGTTCGTGAGCACCTCAAGCTCACGCGAGGACAGCAGGGAAAGGCCTGGGACCTGATCTGCAGTGAGGTAAGCGAGATCGCGCGAGCAGCCGAGGGCCTCGATGGCTCTGCGTGTCTCCCATAAGAGCGCTTCAACGTCAGAGTCCTGCGAGCCCTCGGGCTGTTGGACCGGAATCAGCGCGAATGCGAAACTCGGGAGAGGGTCCATTGGCGAGAGCAGCATCTGGCACAACTCTGCTCCTCCCGGTGCATCGTCGACGTGAAGGTACAGCGCTACGCCTTTTCCCGTCGCGGTCGATTGCGCGAGCGCCCACATGAGCCCGGCGAGGTCTTCTGGCTGCACAATGCGGAAGATGGCCTGACCAATAAGATCCGACGGCGTACGCCCCAAGACCGCGTCAACGTCGGAGCTCACACGGTCAATCACGAGATTGACGTCGCATGTACCGATGACGATTCTGAAGTCTTCGGGCAACGGCGAGCGGACGCTTCCGGCTGGCCTGCCTTCCATCATTGCGACGACAAGAACGTGTCGGCGAGGAAGTTCCTGGCCGATCGCCCTCAGCCAGGTGTGACTCGGGATCACCGATCCATCGCGCAAACGGAGTTGCCGGACCTCCTCGAACCCATTCAGCCGACCTGCGATGAGCAGCTCAAGAGCGCCGGATGGAGGGTCCGCGGCGAATGACTCAGCATCACGGCCAAACAGCTCGCTGCCTTCAGGCGAGAGAAGGGACCGAGCTGGCGGGTTCGTTACGATAATGCGCCTGGAGGGCACCTCCATGATCAGAGCAGGCAAAGGGCTGCGATTGACGACCTCCAACACACCCTCGGGCAGTCCGACCCACGAAGGCCCCTCGTTGGACTCCGACTTCATCGCAACCTCCCCTCCGACAAAATCCTAGCAATCGCCGAACTCTGCGACCAAGAGCCGCGGTATGTCGCGAAAGACGGAGCGTCTAGCCCTAGCGACGCTTCGCCTATTCGGTAACTCGTCGGATGAGCCGATATAAAGGCACCCGGAAATCCTCTTGACGAGGAGGGTTCAATGCGGCGCAAGGAGTTAGACGTCGTGACCGGCGCCGCAGGTCTCGTCGCCGTAACCATAGCCGGAGCCCTAATTGCAGGGACTGGGGCCTATGCCGCGGCGAGGTGGACAATTGCTGGCTCACTCGCAGCACGAATCCAGTCAGTGACGATGTCCCATCTGGTGATCAGCGCAGTTGTCTCACCCGTCGCAACAGACGTCTTGTACCCCGGTGGAAACAGTGATGTCGTTGTCACGATCTCGAACCCGAACCCATATCCTGTCACGGTTACCGCTGTAAACCTGCCAGCGGACACGAAGTACGCAACCGGGTACACGACGAGCTTCCTCACGACAACGAAGGCAGGCTGCCTGTCCACCACTCCGAGCGATGTTGCTTGGAATTACTCGACTTCCGCGAAGGACAGCCCGCACACTCTCACAAAGCCACTTACCGTAGCGGCGAGGGGCCAGCTCAACGACCCCCTCTTGGTGACCTTGATCGACGATGCCAGCATGAGCGCTGCCGCGCCGACCACGTGCGAGGGCGCCTACTTCTCAATGCCGCCATTGGCGGGTGTCATCGCGACGCGTCGCGCCGCAATCGCCACGTCCAGTCCGACAGTTGACAGCTGGACCAGCTGATCAGCTCCACAGGTGGCGTGAACAGGAAAGCGACCGTTCAGCACCCGAGGCCAACTCGCGCAGCTGTTCTGCGCGATTCTTGTTGCCTCCCTTGCTGTTTTCGACCCCTTTTCCAAATGGGCCGGACGCTCACGATCAGGACCGGCGGAACCGAAGAAACTCGAACCTAGGGTGGTCCTCTGCGGGAGGACGTCGGCTGATTCCCAGACGCACGGCGCGCTCGCTCCGTGTGGCCTTGTCAAGACGGAAAGCTATGTGGTGAACCTGAACCCTTTCTCACGGATGAGGGAAACGGCTGTCTCACAGGCCTGCGCGTCGTAACGAATGCCGGTGCCGTCCTCGAGCTCGGCTATAGCTACCTCAATTGGCAGCGCGGGTCGATAGGGCCGATGGCTGATCATCGCTTCGACAACGTCGGCCACTGCCAGGATACGTGCCTCAGGCAGGATCTCTCCATCACGGAGACCTTCCGGGTATCCGGAGCCATCGAGGCGCTCGTGGTGCTGATGAATGATCTTCGCCACGTTCCGTTCGAAGCCGATGGAACCGACGATCTCGGCGCCCGCAGCGGCATGTTGATGGATGAGTTCCATCTCGGTGTCGCTGAGACGCCCTGGTTTGGCGAGGATCTCAGCAGGTAGGACGATCTTGCCGATATCGTGGAGAACAGCGGCGATGCGCAGCGACTTAGGGCGTGACTCATTCCAGCCGAGCGCGACGCCGATCGCGCAGGCAAGCTCGGCCACGCGACGTTGATGACCGGCGGTGTGAGGGTCGCGCAGCTCGGTGGTGGCGCCGAGGGCGGCGACCGTCCCCTCGAGGGTGAGCGCAAGTTGTTCGGCGGTGGCCGCTAGCTCCCTCTCGGCTCGGCGCATCTCGGTCACGTCGAAGTCGATTGCGACGATGTCAGCGGGCTTCCCAGCTACGTCTGAGAATACGGCCTTGTGAGTTTGCACTTCCCGACGAGTGCCGGCCGGGCCAATCGACCCGACCACATCCTCGATGGGCAGCTCCGGGTGCGCGAGCAGCTCGCGGTTATCGGCATCGAAGCGGTTCGCCAGTCCGGCCGGATGGAGGTCGAAGACGGTGCGGCCGATGATCTCATCCTTGGAGCGACCCAAAGACCTCGCGAAAGCCTCGTTGCAGCCTACGTAGTGCAAAGAGGCGTCTTTGTAGTGAACAGGCACCGGGATCGCCTCAAGGAGTTGCTCGAGGAAGTGGGAGCGCTCTCCGGCCGTCGTTTCCGCAGCTCTCTGATCCGTGACGTCTGGCAGGTGCTCCAAGACAGGCGATCACCATTCTGTGGGAAAGACGGGGACTGCAAGCAGCACTACGATCACGATGCGCGACAGGTGTTCAAGCTCCTGCGAGAGGAACGACAATCCCTTCCGGCGCGTAACTGACGGAGGTGACCGCGTCGAGGGAAAGCGCTGGTGGAACCTCGGCGGTAGCGCTCTTGATCGTCCTCGGTCTCGGGCGGTCGAATCCAGCGGCAGTCGCTCGGTCGGCATCCGCAGGAGTCATGATCGCACGCGTTACGTGACGTCATGTTGGGAGTTTTTGCTGCGAAGCGTCGTACGGCCGTTTCCTCACGCGGAGGGACAAGCCCTCGGGTCGTAGGACGGAAGTGGCTGTATAGCCGGGCTCGGCGGTCCCAGACTGCTCGCTGATGTCAGTTCTACGGTGGTCGCCGTCAGTTCTACGGTGGCCACCGTCGGATCCACCGCTGTTGTTGTCGGATCCACCGCTGTTGTTGTCGGATCCACCGCTGTTGTCGTCGTGTTCTGGGTAGGAGCGTGGTTGACCAGCACGGAATAGTCCGAGCCTGTAACCACCGTGACGTCGGCGCCGCCATCCGTCGTTCCCTCGGCCATCGCGACGATGCCATGGAGGTCCTCAACGACCCGCTCGGCGTCGAGCAAATGGCCCGGTTCGTAGTAGACGACCGTTTCCGAGATCGGCCCGACCGATGTAGCGCTGCCTGTCCCCACGATGTGGAACCCGAGCGAGGAGAGTTGATCGGCTGTTGTCGTGGCCTGACCGGTTATCCCCGTACCGTCCATTACCGAGACTGTGAACGAGCCGGGGGCAACCGCCGAGGCCGGTGGAGTCTTTAGTCCGAGGAACTTGTCGATCGCTTGCTGATCCTGGGGGTAGGTGGGCAACACGACCGAACCGTAGTCGTAACCCTCGTACATGTAGTCAGCGAAATTCTCTATGTTCGGCATGGTCAGCTCAGGAACCGTGGCGATATTGGTCGAACGGAACACCCGCAGCAGATCGACCATGTCGCCGATTGACAGTTTCGAGTCGATCTCGAGGTCTGGGGCGACGGCACCGAGAAGCGAGTTGTCGGTGAGCGGGTTCGAAAGGCCGCGCTTCGCGACCGCGGTGGCCAGCACGCGGAGAAACTCGTGTACCCGAATGATGCGTCCGAGGTCGCCACTGCCATCGTCCATCCACTGACCATCTTTGAAATACCAGTAGTTGCGCGCCCGGACCACGGCGAGTGCGTCGAACCCGTTCAAGGACACACAACCGGTCGTTCGGATGTGGAGCCCGCTGCTGTCGTCGCGGACCCGGTAGGGGAAGTACATCTTGATTCCGCCAAGGGCGGTCACGATGTTCTGGAAGCTGTCGAAGTTGAGTTCGACGAAGTGGTTTATCGGGATCCCGAAGTTCTGTTCGATTGCGGCGACAAGCTGGCCGGGTCCGTCCGCCAGGGCGGCATCGATCTTGAAGAACTGCCTGGGCCGGATGTTGTTCATGACGAGGTCACGCGGAATGGAAAGGACGGAAACCGAGTGAGTCCGCTGGTCGGCACGTAGCAGCAGGATCACGTCTGAGTTGACGCCAGTGATGCCTTGCGCGCAACTGCCGAACGCCGAGGTCTGCTTGTTGTTCAGCGCGCAGCGGGACGTCGAGCCTATGAGGAGGAACGTCTGGGTGCCGACGTCCGGACCCGAGGTTGCAGGCGGCGTGAGCTGAGACACGGTCACCCGATGGACTTGGTGGAGCCGGAAGGCGACGAACGCGATCTCGGCCCCGGCAAGAGCGACGACCACCACCAGGAGGGCCAGCGATATCCTGACGAGATTGCGGAGCCAACGTGGCCGCGAACTCCTGGGCCGACGGCCGAATCGTCGTCGAACGAGAGGCGGGTCAGAGTCCGGCAACTCAGCGCCGGCTTCAACATCGGACATGAGGAGCAGACTAGAGACGCTCCCTTAAGATCTCATGAAGCCAGAGACCGGTAGCTCGGTCGCGGGAGGCAAGTCTTGGCAGCCGGCCAAGTCGTGCTTCTTGCGGACGGCTTCAGCCTCCCAACTCACCGGGCCGGGCTCTTGTCGGGTATAACGGAGCGTGATGAGGATCCTCGTCGCTGAGGATGACGAAGCTCTCAGGTCCGTGCTGGAACGGGGGCTGAAGAAAGCCGGTTACGTCGTGGACGGCGTCGCCGACGGATCAGCCGCGCTCTTCTACCTGCTGTCATACGAGTACGAGGTCGCCATCCTCGACTGGCGAATGCCAGCCGTGAGTGGGATCGAAGTCCTTCGGTCACTACGCCGTTCGGGCGCCGGCGTGCCTGTACTGATGCTCACCGCGCGGGATATGCCGACCGATCGCGTGCTAGGCCTCGACGAAGGCGCCGATGATTACATGGTGAAGCCGTTTGACTTTCCCGAGCTTCTTGCACGGCTGCGAGCCTTGCAGCGTAGACCTTCAGACGCGCACCCACCCCACCTGTTGGTAGGAGACCTTGTTTACGAGCCGGCGGAGCGGGCCGTTAGGGCAAGCGGCAAAGCAATCGGTCTCACGCAGATCGAGCTCGGCATACTGGAGCTTCTCTTGCAGCGCTCTCCTGCCGTCGTGTCCAGGCGGTCGATAGCCCTGCAGGTTTGGCAGTACGAGGCCGATGCCGTTGGCTCCAATACGATCGACGTTCACGTCGCCCACCTTCGATCGAAGCTCTCCGGGGCACAGGTTCGGATCGATACCCACCGCGGCGTCGGCTACCGTCTCGTGCCCACATGAGGTTGAGGCAACGAGCGCCCAGCAGTAGCCATTTCGCACCCTCATTCAAGGTCGCGTTGGTAGCCACATTGATTGTGATCGTCGTGTACGCGGGAGCGGTCGTTGTCCTCGACATTTTGGTGGCGCACCGCTTGGTTGCTCAGGTAGATCGCCAGCTCAACAGTCGCCTTGCGGCGGCCCGGCGCCGATCACCTGCGCTTGCCACAGAGGAGCCGGACTCGCCGGGTGGCAGCATCCAATATGGGCTCGGAATTTATGGCGAGCCGATCTACGTCTGGGAGGTTCGTCCGCAAAGCCTGGTCGCCCAGGCAAACGACGCATCGCCGCCGTTACCTTCGCTGACCTGGCCTAGGGCGGGTGCAGGATCGGTCACTAGGAGCCTCTCGGGTACTGACTACCGGCTCTTGTCGGTGCGCTATAGAGGCGGCCTTCTCGTTGCTGGTGAGAGCTTGACGGAACTAACTCATGTCGAGAGCGTACTCACCAACTCTGAGCTCGTCGCCGCGCCGGTACTTCTCCTGGCCATCTTCTTGGCGTCGTTGCTCATTGGCCTGCGGTCGGCGAAGCCCATCGAGCTTGCTCATCGCCGGCAGCTGGAGTTCACGGCGGATGCCTCCCATGAGTTGCGGACGCCGTTGAGTGTGATCGAGGCAGAGCTGTCGCTCGCCCAGAGCTTCGAAGGGGACCCTGAGCCCGCGGTCATCGATCGGATAGCGCGAGAGAGCGAGCGTTTGAAGCGGATTGTAGAGGACATGTTGTGGTTGGCCCGTTTTGACGCGGCCCCTCCACCCCCGGCCTCAGGCGCGATCGATGTCGCGAGAATCGCCGAGGAATGTGCGGAACGCTTTCGGGCACTTGCCAGCGCGAGATCGCTCAACCTGCGGCTGGAACGGATCGGAAAGGCTCCCGCCGCAATCACGGCACCTGCCGAGTGGATCGACCGTCTCGCGGCGGTGCTCGTGGACAATGCTTGCAAGTACGCGAACGAGGGCGGCTCGGTGCGCATCGAAGTAGGTCGGATCGGTCCACGGATCGTTCTCGCAGTCGAAGACTCTGGCCCTGGCATTCCTCTGGCTGAACGTGAGCGGCTATTTGATCGGTTTCGGCGCGGTACCAATCAGGCAGGTGGTCATGGGCTCGGGCTCGCGATTGCCGATTCGGTTGTCCGGACTACCGGAGGTCGTTGGCGCGTTGACGCGAGTACCAGATTCGGAGGTCTTCGCATAGAGGTTTCCTGGCCGGGCTACCAGGCTTCCGCCGAACGTCGTCGCTCAGTTTCATCGTGAATGGACTCGGGTCAGCCCCTCCTCATGTGCTGCGGTGTCAGACACCTGCAAAAAGAGGTTCGGACGGTGTCGGCCTTTCCGGCGAGACAGCAAAGAGAAGAACCGTCACTTATCGTCAGGCGCGTTGTCTCTCCGAAAAACCAGCAGGTCGATGAGCTCCTGCTGGGACTGCACGTTCAGCTTTCTGAAAACCGAGGACAGATGGTTGCGAACAGTGCTCTGAGAGACAAAGAGCGCTTCCGCGATCGCCGGCACCCGTTTGCCGGCGAGCAACCTCGTGACCACTTCGAGCTCGCGTGACGACAGCTCGAGGATGCCAGGGACCTGTGCTTCGGTCAGGCTGGCAAGGTCGCGCGAGATGTCGAGAAGATCAGACCCTCTCGTCTCGCCTAAGGAAGGTTCGACGTCCGAGTCTGGCGAGCCGTTGGAGTCTTCGAACGAAAAGAGGGCGAAAGCGGAGCTCGGAGGAGGATCCATCGGCAGCAGCAGCATCTGACACAGCCGTGCTTGTTCCGTCGCGTTGTTGACGTGGACATGCAGCGCTACTCCCTTGCCTGTCGAAGTAGCTTGCGCGAGCGCCCACATGAGTCGGGCGAGGTCGTCCGGGTGGACGATCCCGAATAGGGTCTGACCGATCAGCCCCTCCGGCACATTGCCCACGAGCGCTTCGGCGTCGCTATGCACACGCTCGATTCTGAGGTTGACGTCAGTCGTGCCGATGAGAGCGTTGAAGTCCTCGGGCAGCGGAGCGCGGACCCCTCCTGGTGGCCCACCGTCCTCGACAATGACGACAAGAACATGTCGCGGGGGAATCTCCTCGCCGATTGCTCGCACCCAAACTTGAGCCTGGATCGTCGATCTCTCACTCACGCGGAAGTGCCGCGTCGTCTCATAGCCCTCCAACCGACCCGCGATGAGCACTTCGAGGGCGTCCGACGGAGCATCGGTGGTGAACGACTCGAAATTACGACCGATCAACTCTCCATCTTGCGGCGAGAACATCTCTACAGCCGCGGGGCTGGCATCTACGATCCTTTCGGAGGGAAGCTCCAGGATCAGAGCCGGCAACGGGTTAAGGCTGACGACTTCAAGCACACTGTCAGGCTGATCGGCCAACTAGGAACCCGCGCCAGGGCCTTACGAGATCACCACGTCTGCTGCACCCCCACCCGATGAACTCTACTCAGCATCGGAAACTCATCGAAGTCCCGGAAGGAAGAAAAGTCGAAACGTCTAGGTGTCCGAGATAGTCGTCTATCCGACGATCTCACAACGAGTCGATACCACGGAACCAGAGATCCTTCTCACAAGAAGGGTTTGCCAGCGTGAGGTGCACGACGTCGTGGCCCACGACGGGCGCACAGTCCGCGAATGGTTTCCAACCTGGTCATTAGCGGGGATACATACCTGCCGCGTCAAGTGTCAAGCAATCGTGCAAGAATGGCAATGTCGTTGTCAACCGCTTCCTAGGACCCTGACACTGTCGCACCGGCTGCTGAGGACACGTTCATGGTTGGCAAGTGCCAGCGTTCGGAGGTATATCTCGATCGCTCCTTTCTGGCGCCAGAGGCTCGAGCTCCATCCGTGCGCTACGCAGCCACGTGGGCGAATGTGGGCCTGTGTGCCCTCCCCGAAGCTTCCGGTTCTAGCTGTGCGCTCCAGCGTCCGTTCTGCGTCTGCGGCTCCCTCCCTGGCTGGGCCGGCGGGGCCCGGTGGTACGAGCCCCGTTCGCCCATGCGCCTCCCGACCTCTTCTCTGCTACCAAAAACCGTAGCAGCCAGCCTCTTTGCTGCCACGTGGGCGAACGTGAGCGCCCGTCCGGCCGACGTCGGACCCGAAGAGGGCGCCTAACCACCAGTAGCCGAGATCACAGTCTCAGCCCTTGCAGGCCGTGATGGTCGCCGCGCTCATCTTCATGAGTGGCGCCGCCTGGGTGTCGGTGAACTCGAGCTCGTCGTTACACCGCAGCAACGGCACGAGGTCCGCCGGCATCTGCGCCAGGGGTTCGCCGGCCGGCGCCCGGTCAACGCGCCAGTACAGCTCGAGGGCCCGAAGGGGCGTGCATAGGCGCCGGGCGTGCCAGGTGTTGTCGGCGTTGCTGCAGGCCATGGAGGTAGAAGCTCGTCAAGATGGCTAGGTCCAGTCGGTCAGTAGTACCGCTCCAAGAATCAGTACCGACTACGGGAGACCGGCGGCCTCCCTTCGGGTTAGCTGCATCCATGAACGCGGTCCTGCTATCTGAGCCCTGGAGTCGCACGACTCCTGATCGGCCGTGCTGGATCGCCGACTCCCTCCACTTGGCCAGAGCGCGTCTGACGCTGCGCCGGACGGAGTGTCCCGACACGCGTCGGGACGCGACCCAGGAGGGATTCCCCATCACCATGCTGGAGAAAGGAAAGCAATGAGTCAGACAGTTATCTCACCGTCAGGCGGGCAGAAGGCCCCGGCAGCCGGTTCCTTGCATCCGGTAACTCGTTTGGTGCAAAAGAGGGGAACACTCGGCATGTTCAGTCTCGCCATGATCGACGTGGCGGCGGTGATCAGCCTGAGGAACCTCCCGACGATCGCGGAGTACGGCTGGGGATCGATCTTCATCTTTGGGTTGGCCCTTCTTGGTTTCATGATCCCGATATCCTTCGTCGCTGCCGAGCTTGGGAGCGGCTGGCCGAAGGCCGGTGGCGTCTATCTGTGGGTGAAGGAGGCGTTCGGCGAAAAGAGCGGGTCCCTGTCCATTTGGGCAGACTGGGCCGAGAACCTGGTCTGGTATCCGACGGTGCTGTCGTTCATCGCCGCGGCACTCGCCTACGTGATGGTGCCTTCATGGGCGAACAACAAGTGGTGGCTGTTCGTCGTGATGATGGTCGTCTTCTGGGCGACCACGTTGGCGAACTTCCTCGGTGTCAAAGACTCGGCTCGCATCTCCAGCTGGGGAACGATCGCAGGCTCGATCGTCCCTGGGGCCGTTTTGATCCTCCTCGGGATCGGATGGTGGGCGAGCGGCCACTCCCTCGCGGCTCCCTATTCGGGCGTCCACTCGCTCATGCCGAGCCTGAACATCACGAACCTCGTCTTCTTCTCGGGTGTCCTGCTCGCGTTCGCTGGCATGGAGATGGCCGGTTTCTCGGCAGCGTCGGCGAGGAACCCGAAAAGGGACATCCCGCGAGCGACCCTTCTCGCGTGCTTGGTTCTCGTCGTGCTCTACGTTCTCGGTACGCTGGCGATCGCCTTCGTCGTGCCGCAGAAGCAGATTGAGCTCAACTCTGGTTTGCTCCAGGCCTTCCAGGTGTTCTTCAACAAGTTCGGGGTGAGCTGGCTTCTGCGACCGATGTCGCTCCTGATCTTCGTCGGAGGCATCGCTCTGCTCAGTACCTGGATGTACGGTCCGGCGAAGGGGTTCATGCGGGCCTCGGTACAAGGTGACTACCCGAGGATCTTCCAAGGCCACAACGACAAGCTGGCGCCGACGGCGGTCCTGCTGATCCAGGCCGGCATAGGGACGCTCTTCTCGCTGCTTTTCTTGTTCGAGCCAACGATCTCGACCTCCTACTGGATCCTTTCCGCACTGACGACCCAACTGCTTGTGATCATGTATGTGCTCATGTTCGCCGCGGTGATCCGGTTGCGCTACAGCCAGCCGGACACGCCACGCCCCTACCAGATTCCGGGAGGCAAGATCGGCGTGTGGATTGTGGGATGTTTCGGCGTGGCCGGGTGCGCGTTTGCCTTCTTCCTCGGTTTCGTCCCACCGTCACAGATCTCCACGGGCAACCACGTGGTTTACGTATGCCTGATGATCTTCTTCACCGCCGTGCTGGCGGTCCCACCGTTGCTCTTCGCCCGATTCCGGAAGCCCCACTGGAAGGACGCGGCATTGCTCGAAGAACTCGAGTCCGAAGGCCGGGAACTCGAGTCACAATCGCCGAGCAACTGAACAGCGTCAGCTGAACGTGGTCACAAGGAGAGACGATGGAGCCTTACGAGAGCTATCCGGTCCTGCTGGCACACCACAAACTCGGCACCGGCTCGACGGTCGCCAGAGCGGTCGATGACCTGGTCGAGGCACTGAAAGCTCGGCACCTCACCGTGACGCTCGCAAAGTCGGCTGCGGACGTCGACTTCACGATCTCCCGCAACCCGGCTATCGGCGCGGCTCTGCTCGATCCCGAGGTCTTCGAAGGACAGGCGGCATTTCTGACCGCGGTCGGTCACATCCACCGACTGAACGACAACATCCCGGTCCTGACCCTCCGTGAACGGGCTGACATAGAAGATGTGCCTCTGGCTGTCGCCGAGAACACCCAGGGCGCGTTCTGGATACACGAAGACACGACATCGTTCGTGGCGGGCCGGACCGAGCTGCTCGTCGCCGAATACACAGCCAAGCTCTTCTCACCGTTTTTCGGAGCGCTCAAGCGTTACGTCGACGACTACAACTGGACCTGGTGCTGTCCGGGTCACAACGGAGGCATCTTCTACCGCAAGACGCCGCTCGGCAAGATCTTCTTTGATCATGTGGGCGAGAACTTCCTGCGCGGCGACCTCTGTAACGCCTCGCCCGAGCTCGGTTCGATCCTCCAGCACCAAGGCCCGGTCCTACAAGCGGAGCAACGCGCCGCGGAGATCTTCGCTGCTGAGCGGACCTACTTCGTTCTGAACGGCACTTCGACATCGAACAAGATCGTCACGATGAGCCTGTTGAAACCGGGCGACCTTGTCCTGTTCGACCGGAACTGCCACAAGTCGATGCACCACGGGGCGCTCATGCTCGCCGGTGCGATCCCCGTCTACCTAAACCCCACACGAGACGCCAACGGCATCATTGGACCAATTGACTGGCAGTACCTCGACGAGGATTACATACGTCGCCAGATCCGCGACAACCCCCTCGTCTCAGATCCCGAAGCTTGGCTCAAAGAGCGGCCCTTCCGCCTCGCTATCGTCACCAACACAACCTACGACGGCATCTGCTACAACGCCCGCCTTCTCGCCGAGAAGCTGGGCCACCTCAGCGACTACCTCGTCTACGACGAGGCCTGGATGGCCTACGCGAAGTTCCACCCCCTCTACGTCGACCGTTTCGGGATGGGCCTCGGCCCCCTCGGCCCGGATGATCCCGGGATCTATACGACTCAATCGACACACAAGTGCCTCGCCGGCATGTCCCAAGCCTCCCAGATCCACGTCCGAGACAGTCACTTAAGAGGACAGGAGCGACGCACCGGGCACGATCGCTTCAACGAGGTGTTCATGATGCACACCTCGACCTCCCCCCAGTACAACATGATTGCATCGCTCGACGTCGGCGCCGAGATCATGCGCGGCAGGCAAGGCTTCCAGCTCATCGACGACGCGGTGCGCGAGTCGATCGCTCTGAGAAAGGAAGTCGAGCGTTACCACGACCAGATCGTCTTGCGCGAGACCTCTCCTAGCGCAAAGTGGTTCTTCGACATCTTCGGACCGCACACTGTTACCGTCACCCCGAAGCAGCTCGAAGCCGCCCTCGCGGTGCCGGACCTGACCGAGGAGACCCGCGAGACGATCCGCGAGGCGATTGCCGAAGGTGGCGTGAACGCTGCCCGGTGGAGCGACCTCGACGACGACTTACTAGCGAGCGTCCCAGAGTGCTGGATGTTCCACGCGAGTGATGACTGGCATGACTTGAAGGGTCTTGTGCCTGACTACATCATGCTTGACCCGACGAAGCTTTCGATCACGACACCCGGTATCCGCCAAGGTCGGGAGTTCGACGACTGGGGGATCCCGGCCGCGATCCCGGCCGCGATCTTGCGTTCACGCGGCATCGTGAACGAGAAGACGAGCTTCTACACGATCCTGCTGTTGGTGACCGCCGCCATCGAGCGGGGCAAGTCGGCGACCGTGCTCTCGGAGCTGCTCGAGATCAAGCGCCTTTACGACGCGGCCGCTCCCCTTACCGAGGTGCTCCCCGATCTCGTCGCTTCCCACCCTGAGCGTTACGGCGCGATGACTCTTCCCGGTCTCTGCGAGGAGATGCACCAGTTCTTGCGCCACCGCCACGCTGACGTCCTCCAGCGTGCGGCCTTCAACGCCGAGCACGAGCCCGAAATAGTGCTCTCGCCTGCCCAAGCGCACACCAAGCTCATCGACAACGAAGTCGACCTAGTCCCACTCGACGAGGTCGGCGGGCGCATAGCAGCCACCCTGATCGTCGTCTACCCGCCCGGCATCGCCGTAATGGTGCCGGGGGAGCGCTTCGCAGACGACTCAGCTGCCACCGCCTACCTACAGCTGTTCGAAGAAAACGACAACCTCTTCCCAGGTTTCGAGAGCGAGATGCAAGGCGTGTACCCGCGTCAATGTGGTGACCGAATCCGGTACTTCACCTACGTCGTGCGCGAGAAGGCGGCAACTGACCAAACACCTTCTCCTACGGGCGCCAAATGGGCCGGGTTAGATTGAGAGGCTGCACGCGGACGGCCGCGACGTCACGCCAATCGAGCCGAGCGTCGCGAGGGCCGAGACGGTCAACAACTGAACCACTCGACCGTGCGACGTGATGCCGCTGTCTCTCTCACACTCCAGGTGGCGGGTGTCCTGCACTCGGAGGTTCTCGAGGCGCCCGCACAAGCACCGACGCGGAGAATTTGCTGATCTCCCTTGTTTCCAACAGGCACTTTTGCGATCAGTCGTATCGTCGTCTTCGAGAACCACCCAGAGAACGCATAGTTGATCGACGGGCCTGTGGTGTGGATGCCGCAGTGTCGCCTACGGCCGAGCTGCTCAGCCTGATCGAGCAGGTGTCTAGCGAGCAGCGGCCGGATTCACCGTCCGGTGAGAATCGTCGTCGAAGCTCACAAAGCATGATCAGTCCTCGGTGGCCGCTGCTGATTCGGCTAGGGGCGCACTGATCGATTTGGGTCCTTATCGCAAGTGCGCCTAGGTGGGAGCGGGCCAGCTTAGATACAGTTGAGTGTGCGCGATTGGCCGATTCTGGGCCGGAGCAAAGAGCTGTCTCAGTTAAGCGCCGCCGTTTTGGAAAAGCGCGGGGCGGTGATCACAGGCGCGGCCGGAGTAGGCAAGACGACGCTCGCCGTGGCGTGCC
>JBEKBX010000007.1:0-134600 GCA_050015175.1 Acidimicrobiales bacterium
GTCCCCGTAGAGTGCCTGGCTGCCGGTCAAGAACCAGCATTCAAGAGTCTCATCGGTCTCGTTCACTGTGAGTTCCTTCTAGATTGGTCACTGACGGCCATTTGACGCCGACTGCCGCAAGCTGATCGTTGGTGGGCCGGATCCTCGCAGGGCATAGCCCTCCGCTGTGGCTCGCCGACGCTACACATGGGCGGGACTTCGCCTTTGACAGCGCCAGATTTCGCGCGTGGCAACGCCGGGGTACGTCATGGTCGATGATGCAGGCGATCATAGTGATCCCGATCGCCGCCAACTAGGCCAACCGCGGTGGATCGAGGAGAGCTCGACGCCGTGCGAAGGGCGGCCCTCAAACCTGTGACGGACGAACGGCCAAATCATGGGAACATGGTTGAGGTGAAGCGTCGCATGACCCACCTGTGCACCGAACGCCAGGCTCATGGCCGTTCTCGCCTACTGCCCAGCCCCACTGTGCGCGCGATGTAAGAGCGAGATGGATCACCTCTCCTACCCCCCGACGATCAGCGCGACGCCCACCGAGATGGCGGGTGTGAACCTGTACACGCTCGCCAACCGCAACGGGATGGTCGTGAAGATCTTCAATCACGGAGGGATCATCCAGTCGATCTCGTTCCCCGACCGTCAGGGTCGATCCGATGAGGTCACGTTGGGCTTCGCGAGGCTGGCCGACTACGAGGCCTACAGTCCAGCGGCGTACCCCGGTAACAGCACCGGTGCCGGCGTCTACTTCGGAGCCCTGATCGGTCGCTACGCTAACCGGATCGCCCGTGGCGAGCTCACGATCGAAGGTGTCAAGTACCAAGTACCCGTCAACAACGGCCTGAACGCTTTGCATGGTGGGACGGTCGGTTTCGACCGGAAGCTTTGGACACCCGCGACCTCGTCGGGTCCCGGGACGGTCTCGCTCCGGCTCACGTACGTCAGCGTGGACGGCGAGATGGGATTCCCTGGCACGCTCACCTCGGTCGCTACCTATACCTTGGACAACGAGAACCGCCTGACGCTCACTTTCCACGCCACGACCACGGCGGAGACTGTGGTCAACCTCACCAATCACACCTACTGGAACCTGGCCGGTGAGTTCTCGGGATCGGTCTACGGGCAGATGCTGTACATCAATGCCGACCACTTCACGCCAGTGGACTCGACCCTCGTCCCTACCGGCATCATCGAGCCGGTGACGGGAACGCCGTTCGATTTCACAAAACCGACTCCCATCGGCCAGAACATCGACGGTGGTCCGCAGTTCAGCGATGCGGACAATCAACAGCTGCACACCTGCAGGGGATACGACTTGAACTGGGCCCTCAACCAGACAAGCCCGCCGTCACTGATGCTGGCGGCGCGGGCATGGGACCCCTCGAGCGGCCGCGAGCTCACCATCTACACGACCCAACCAGGTCTCCAGTTCTATTCCGGCAATCTCTCGACTGCGACGCTCGTCGGTACGAGCGGTCACCGGCAAAGCGACGGATTCGCGTTGGAGACCCAGCACTTCCCGGACTCGCCGAACCGGCTGAACTTCCCTTCGACCGTGCTCCGGCCAGGTCAGATCTACAGCCAGACGTCGGTCTACCAGCTGTCCAAGACCTGAGAGGCAGTACCACGACGTTCGCGTTCGTGTGAGAGCGCTGACACCGATAGATCTTGCGCCGCCTGCTGAAGACCGGTCGACGGGCTCACCGTCGCTAGTTTCCGTCGCATGGAATATCGCCAACTAGGTAACTCGGGACTGCGCGTCTCGACCGTCACACTCGGAACGATGGGCTTCGGCGGAACGGGATGGGCAAGTCCCGTCGGTCACATCGATGTCGAGGGTGCCCGCAGACAGATCGGCCTTGCGCGAGACGCCGGCGTCAACATGATCGACACCGCCGACGTGTACTCGTACGGGTTGTCGGAGGAGATCTTGGGCAAAGCGCTCGGCAGCGATCGTGATCACGTGCTCATAGCGACCAAGGTGCGCTTCCCGATGAGCGACGAGCCCAATGACGCAGGGCTGTCGCGTCACCACATCATCGCCTCGGCCGAGGCGAGCCTGCGCCGGTTGGGGACTGACCACATCGACCTGTACCAGCTGCACGGATGGGACGGCCAGACCCCGCTGGAAGAGACGCTGGGCGCGCTGGACTTCCTTGTCCGCTCGGGCAGGGTTCGCTATGTCGGTGCGTCGAACTTCTCCGCGTGGCACCTCATGAAGGCATTGGCCGCGTCGGAGCGTGCAGGTCTGCCGCGCTTTGTCAGCCAGCAGATCTACTACTCGCTGCAAGCGCGCGACGCCGAGGCCGAATTGGTGCCGGTGTCGATCGATCAGGGTCTGGGCATCCTGGTGTGGAGCCCGCTTGCCGGGGGCCTTCTCTCGGGAAAGTACCGTCGAGAGGGAACCGACGCCCCAGAGGGCAGCCGGCACTTGAGCGGTGAGTGGAACGAACCGCCGATACACGACCAGGAGAAGCTGTACGACACGATCGAGGTGTTGGTCGAGATCGGCTCGGCGCGCGGAGTGTCGGCGGCTCAGATCGCGCTCGCTTACCTCATCGGCAAGCCGGCCGTCACCTCGGTGATCGTCGGCGCACGCACCGAGGAACAGCTCGCCGACAACCTCGCCTCGGCTGAGCTCACGCTCACCGACGAGGAGCTGGCGCGGCTGGACGACGTCAGCGCAGAGCCGCTGCGCTACCCGTACTGGCACCAAGTCGGGAACATATCCGATCGGCTCAGTCCGGCCGATCTCAGCCTGCTCGGTCCCCACATCGCTTGACCACCGCAGTCGCCAGTTCGGGGCTGAAACCGGCCGTCCCGCCGCTAGCCGCTGCAGCCACCGGCTCGAGAAAGACAGGATCGCTTCGCCTTGGGGCCTGGGCGCTCTCGCTGCCTGAACTGAAGGGATCCCTGCGCTCATGAGAGGAACGGCTCGACACCGAGACGCCCTTTCGGTTGACGCCACGACGGCCCATGGTTAAGTTCAACTCATCAACGAAGTACGGAGGAGGTCTTTGATGCTCGTACCGACCCGTGATGATCGCTTCTCATTTGGGCTGTGGACGGTGGGCTGGCAGGCTCGGGACACGTTCGGGGATGCGACACGTGACCCACTGGACCCAGTTGAAGCGGTTTCTCGCCTTGCCGAATTGGGCGCGTACGGTGTGACCCTTCATGACGACGACCTGATCCCCTTCGGGTCCGACGATGCCGAGCGCGCTCGAAGGATCAAGCGATTCCGCGATGCTCTCGACGCGACCGGGCTGGTCGTGCCGATGGTCACGACCAATCTCTTCTCCCATCCCATCTTCAAGGACGGGGCCTTCACGAGCAATGACCGCGAGGTCCGTCGCTACGCCCTCCGCAAGGTCATGCGTAACCTCAACCTCGCCGCGGAGCTCGGGGCAGCGACCTATGTCTTCTGGGGTGGGCGCGAGGGCTCTGAAAGCGACGCGGCAAAGGACGTCCGGGCGGCCTTGGACCGCTTCCGGGAGGCAATCGACCTTCTCGCGCAATACGTCATCGACCGCGACTACCACATCCGGTTCGCGATTGAGCCGAAGCCGAACGAACCGCGCGGCGACATCCTGTTGCCCACCGTCGGGAGCGCGCTCGCCTTCATCTCGACGCTCGAGCATCACGAAATGGTGGGGTTGAACCCCGAGGTCGGCCACGAGCAGATGGCTGGGATGAACTTCGTCCACAGCGTTTCACAGGCTCTCTGGCACGGGAAACTCTTCCACATAGACCTCAACGGTCAGCGGGGAGCAAAGTTCGACCAGGATCTCGTCTTCGGTCATGGCGATCTACTGAGCGCCTTCTACCTTGTCGATCTTCTCGAAAACGGCGGGGTCGCCGGTGGGCCCGCATACGACGGACCTCGGCATTTCGACTACAAGCCCCTGAGAACAGAGGATGCGGCCGGTGTCTGGACCTCTGCCGCGTCCAACATGCAGACGTACCTCCTCCTAAAGGAGCGGGCGGCAGCGTTTCGCGCAGATCCTGCCGTGCAGGATGCCCTGCGAGCGAGCCAGGTCGCGGAGCTGGCAACCCCGACACTCAACGAGGGCGAGTCCTATCACGATCTTCTCGCCGACCGGACCGCTTTCGAGGACTTCGACCTCAAGACGGCCGCCGGGCACGGGTTCGGATTCGCCCATCTCGATCAGCTCGCTGTAGAGCACGTGCTCGGTGCCCGTTGACCGGTCTGACGCTGTGCGACTTCCCGCCGTGCATAACGACCCGGCATGAGGGCCCGATCTTCCGATGACGCTCGTCGCCGGAGTGGACTCGTCCACTCAATCCTGCAAAGTTGTCGTCCGCGACGCGGCGACGGGTGAGCTCGTCCGCAAGGGATGGGCCCAGCATCCGGATTCGACCGAGGTCGACCCGCAGAACTGGTGGAACGCCCTGCAGACCGCACTTGCCGAGGCGGGAGGCCTCGACGGAATCGCTTCGGTCTCGATCGCCGCGCAACAGCACGGCATGATCTGCCTCGACGAGGACGGGAACGTCATACGCCCGGCACTCTTGTGGAACGACACGAGGTCGGCTCCCGAGGCCGAAGCACTCGTGTCGGAGCTCGGTGCCGACACATGGGCACACGCCGTCGGAAGCGTCCCGCTGGCGGCATTCACCGTCTCGAAGCTCCGATGGCTCGCCGAACACGAGCCTGGCAACGCCGAACACACGGCGGCCGTCTGCCTTCCGCACGACTGGCTCACGTGGAAGCTGCTGGGCTCCCAGCACCAGGACGGTCTGAGGATCGGGTCGCTGACGACTGATCGCAGCGACGCGAGCGGCACGGGCTACTGGTCCGCCATCACAGACGACTACCGACTCGACCTGCTGCAGCGTGCGTTGGGACGCGTCGTCAATGTCCCGCGCGTCCTCAAACCGGCGGAGAGCCCCGGCCAGTGTGGTCCTGCACGGCTCGGGCCTGGAGCTGGTGACAACGCCTCGGCCGCTCTTGTAGTCGCCCCGATGGACGGTGACGTCGTCGTCTCGGTCGGGACTTCCGGTACGGCGTTCGCAAGCTCGGACGTCCTGATGCCAGACAGTTCAGGGACCGTCGCAGGCTTTGCCGACGCGACCGGGCGCTATCTGCCGCTCGTTTGCACTCTCAACGCTGCCCGCGTCCTAGACGGCGTTGCCCGGATCCTCGGTGTCGATCAACAAGGCCTCTCCGACCTGGCACTGTCCGGGCCATCGGGAGCCGATGGAATGGTCCTCCTCCCCTACTTCGAAGGAGAGCGAACTCCCAATCTCCCTGACTCGACCGGCGAGCTTTTCGGGCTCAGCCTCAAGACCTCGAGCCCCGCCCATCTCGCCCGGGCCGCGGTCGAAGGCCTGTTGTGTGGCCTGGCTGATGCACTTGATGCCATCGAGTCACATGGCGTCAATATCGAGCGTGTGCGCCTGATCGGCGGAGGCAGCCGCTCCGAAGCCCTCCGGCGGATCGCGCCGGCGATCTTCGGCCGCCCGGTCCTCGTGCCGCCCCCGGGCGAGTACGTGGCCGACGGCGCCGCCTTCCAGGCGATGTGGGTACTCGATCCGGGTCACAAGCCGGCGCCCTGGCCTCTGAGCGGGACGTTGCGATTCGACGCCGAACCGTCTCCTCAGGTACGTGCTCGATATGCGGAAGTTCGCGACGAACACATCTCCCGTGCACGTGTAGGCGAGAGATAACAGGGACCATGGCTAGGGGCAATCCCGAATTTGCCCGGATGCCGAATCAGACGGGGAGAGCGCTTCCCAGCGCGCCCGCGCGTCAGCAGCTGCTGAAGCGCCACAACCTCTCTCTCGTGCTCCGACAAATCGCGGCCTCGCGGAGCTTGTCCCGTGCACAGCTGGCCGCGCGGACCGGCCTCACCAAGGCGACGGTCTCGACACTCGCCGATGCCTTGATAGATGCGGGGCTCGTCGTCGAGCGCGATCCGGAACGAGGCCTCATCGGGCGACCGGGTAGTCCGCTCAACTTGAATCCGCGAGGCCCTGCCGGCCTCGGCATGGAGATCAACGTCGACTACGTGTCCTGCTGCGTCGTGGACCTCACCGGTTCCGTGCGTTTCCGGCAGACGATCGTGGGAGACAACCGGCTGCGCCGACCCGAGGTCGTGTTACGGCGGGCGGTCCGGGCCGCAGGTGCTGCCTGGCGCAAGGCCGATGCTGCAGGGCTCACCGTATTCGGGCTCGGCGTCGGCGTACCGGGTTTGGTGGACTTCGAAGGTGTTCTCCATCGAGCTCCCAACCTGGTGGAATGGCAGGGCATCCCACTTGCCGAGGTCGTCGCCGACATGATCGGCCGGCCTTTACGATGCGTGTACTGCGACAACGAGGCGAACCTGGCAGCTCTTGGCGAGCGCTGGTTCGGTCGCAGGGATGATCTGCAGGACTTCGTGTTCGTGTCGGGCGAGATCGGGGTCGGAGCCGGGATCGTCATCGGCGGTGAGCTGTTTCGCGGCGTCCGAGGCCTCGGGGGCGAGCTCGGTCATGTGACGGTGGATCCGATGGGACCGGAGTGCAGCTGCGGTGGCCGCGGTTGCCTGGAACGCGTCGCTGGCCAAGAGGCGTTGTTCAGGGCCGCAGGGCTGCCGGCAAAAGCAGGGCCCGCCAGCGCGAACTCCCTCACATCGGTCGCAGAGATCGTCCGGCGAGCGATCACTGGCGACCCGAGGACGCTTCTCGCCCTGGAGAAGGCCGGAACTGCGCTCGGCATCGCGCTCTCCGCGTTTCTCAACGTCTTGGATCTTCCCACCGTGGTCCTCGGTGGTCTCTACGCCGAGCTCGCACCGTGGCTGATCGGGCCCGTGACCGCCGAACTGCACGACCGCGTCGTTAACCATTCCTGGTCACCCATCGAGGTCGTCGTATCGTCCCTCGGTGGTGGGGCCTGCGTCAGAGGAGCGGCGGGCGTGACGATACGGCGGATCATCGACGATCCGGTCGCTGTGCTCCCGGAAGCCCTGACAAGGACGTGAATGCCCGCGCCTGACTAACTCGACTGATCTCTCAGCGGTTCACGCTTGACAGCCTCGCCGACAAAGCAGGGACCTCATACTCCCCGCGTGCCAACTGGGGATGTAGGAGTCCTCGAGTCCCGATGCTTGGTCACCAGCGGTTGTGCACAGACGGCGCGATGCACGACCAGTAGATCTCATGAAGACGGGCCAACGTGTCCTCGCTGAGCGTGCAGTGATCGCCCGCACTGGCGTTGTCGCGCACCTGGGCCGGCGTCTTGGCTCCCGGGATCACCGTGGACACAGCCGGATGCGAGCAACAAAAGCGGAGCGCGAGGCTAGTAAGGGTCTCGCCTTCAGGGAGAACTGCTTGAATCTCCGCCAGAGCGGCAAGACCTGCTTTCATGTCGACACCCGAGAAGGTCTCCCCGACGTCGAAGGCCTCGCCGTGGCGGTTGTAACTGCGGTGATCATTGGCCGGAAAGACCGTGTCGACCGTTATCCTCCCTGTGAGCAGTCCCGAAGCCAACGGCACGCGCGCGATGATCCCCACATCGGCGATCTGGACGGCGGGGAAAAGCCGCTCCTCCGGTCGTTGGCGGAAGATGTTGTAGATGATCTGGATCGTTGAGACCCCTGGGTAGTCGAGCGCCTTTAACGCCTCCTCCACTCGTTCGACGGAGACTCCATAGTTGGCAATCCTCCCGGCGCGCACTAGGTCGTCCATGGTGGCGAAAACCTCTTGGTGGTAGTAGAGGTCAGTCGGAGGGCAGTGCAACTGGACGAGATCGAGGCAGTCGGTCTCGAGATTCTTCTGTGAACGCGCGACAAAAGAGTCGATGTTCTCCGGCGAATACCCGGCAACCGATTGGACCGGCAGCCGGCGCCCAAGCTTCGTCGCAACTACGAGCTGCTCATCACGTTCGCGGCGGAGCCTGGCGATCAGCTGTTCGCTGCGACCGTCACCGTAGACATCGGCTGTGTCGAAAAACGTAACGCCGGCGTCGACGGCTGCATGCAGGGCCCGCATGGACGTCTCGTCATCCACGTTGCCCCAGTCTGCACCTATTGCCCATGCTCCAAAGCCGATCACGCTGACGTTGAATCCGGTCTTGCCAAGTCGTCGAGTTTCCATGGCCTCATGGTAGCGAGCCGAGGATTGGTCGACCGATGGACCATTGGGTCTCGGCGAGTCCGGAAAAGGGCAGCAGCAGATGGCGCTACGCGTGCCGATACGTGCCGTACTTCTTCGCGGACTCCACGAGTGCGTGAATATTCTCTGCTGGGGTAGTCGGGGCCATGGCGCACCCCGGGCCCAGGATGAATCCGCCGCCCGGTCCGCAGATGTCGATGACCTCATGGCAAGCGGCATCAACTTCTTCCACCGACCCGAGCGCCAGCAGATTCGTGTCGATGTTGCCAAGCAGGCATGTGGAGTCGCGTGCCGCCGCCTTGAGATGTGCTGCCTCCGTCTTGTGGTCGATCTCCAGTACCTGAGCCCCTGTTGCGATGAAATCGTCGGTAATCCGCTCCGTGTTGCCGCAGATGTGCACGTGCAAAATGATGCCGTGCTCTTTGAGTTCGCTAACCATGCGGCGCTCATGAATCCACGGGTACCGGCTGTATTGTCGTGGTGAGATCATGGCGGGCCCTGCTATCGGCTCGCCAATGGACGTGGAGCGGCCGCCGGACTCGATCAACGCATAGGCATAGCGAGTTGCGACGCGCCTCGCATAGTCGAGCAAAGCGTGGATGAGATCCTCCTCTTCACCGGTCGCCAGATCCATCATGAAATCGCTCATGCCGCGCAGTTCCGCCGCCAAGTCCATCGGCCCTTGATCCGCGCGCGCGCAGATCCAAACCTTGTCACCGATCTCACGTGCGAGGATGCGGATCGCTTTCAAGATCTCGGACATCGGGAAGGTAACATAAGGATCCGGCACCTCTAGGTCGACCACCTTGGAGAGGGAGTCGAGAAGTGGTCGGCCAACCACCGGCGCCGTGTCATCGCCGTATCGGACCTCCATGCCGCACGCCTCGGCATTGCAAGCCGTGCCGTTCTCCAAGAGGATCATGTCGTGCCCGAACTCGCGCCAGGCCGTGAGCATCGCCTCGGCAAGCAGGGTGCCGTCACGGAAGACCTCCGACATCGGCAAGCCCGAGGCGCGGGCGGCCACCTGGAAGTCGTGCAGATCCACGGGCACGCGGTCCGCCTCACGCAGCTCAATGGCAGCCGCTACACGCTCAATCGAGTTCATCCAATCACCCCAGCTAGTCGGCCGCTGCTGTCGACAAACATGACTTGAAACGCCGTGCGCCCGCGTGATCCAGCCGCGGGCCTTCGTCCGGCGGGTTGGTAGACCATCGTAAGGTCACGCTCGCCGCCACGCACTTTCTCGTGGCGCCGTGGTCGCCGTGACCCCGGCACAACCCGTGGGGTTGAGCCATTTGCTTGGTCCGACCGACTGTCAGCGACGTTCCGGCCATCTGTCGTCCAGCGTCTTGCCCCTACGGCTCAGGGCACGCGGGCACCGCCGCCTGTGACCGTCTCGACCATCGCCCAGAAATTCTCGAGAGGCGTGTCCAGCTGCACGTGATGAGTCGGCGCCAATATCAGGCCCCCGTCCACGCCGAGCGTGGCGATGCGGTCGAGCACCTCCTTGCGGACCTGGTCGGTACTGGCGAACGGCAAGGTGTGCTGCTCATCCATCGAGCCCCAAAAGCAGAGGTCCTTGCCGTACTCGCGTTTCACCCTGACGGGGTCCATCGCGGCGGGCTGAATCGGGTTGAGCACATCGATCCCGATCTCGATCAGCCCCGGGATCACCGCGTAGACGCAGCCGTCGGTGTGGTACGCGACCTTCACGTCCGGGTTGATGGCCTTCACGCGCTCGACGATGTGTGCCATTCGGGGCTTGAGGAAGCGCTCCCAGTGGCGGGGGGAGATGAGCATGCCCTGCTGTTGACCAACGTCGTCCCCGAGCCAGATCATGTCCACGCCCATACGCACGAGCGTCTCAGCCGCGGCGAGGTGGTAACGATAAGGGATCTCCAAGATGGCGTCCGCAAGGTCGGGATCTTCGATGAAGTCTGTCAGCAACTGCTCGAGTCCTCGCAGAGCCCATGCCGTCTCGAAGATCGTGGTGACAGTTGACCCGACGATCCAGTACTCAGCCCCACGCTCGGCGATCAGCCGCTCGGCATCGGCGTAGAGCTCCGGTCGACCCGGGTCGGGCGGGCGGTAGCGGGCGACCGCGTCGGCGTCGGCGAGGGGGTGGCCACACGGCTCGGTGTAGTGACCCACGCCGTACGGGGTCGTGTAGGGCACCGACACCCAGCTCACTCCCCATTCGTCGACATACTCGTCGCCCTCTCCGTAGTAAGAGTTTGCCCAGCCCACGGAGGTGACTAGGAGATCCTGATCGAGAGCGATCTCGAGGTCGTACGGATTGCCGCCACCGTGAGGATTATGCGCGCCACCCGCGACGTCAAAGCGCAGATCGGCGCGGAGCCGTTCGGCGAACTCTGGAGTGAAACTTGACTGCCACGGGCAACGATCCGGCGTCGCGTGACTCAGCGCTGTGGCTACACGTTCGCGATGCATGGTTCCTTCGCTTCCTGATTCGTACCACGTAACCGGCAGCACGAAGCAAACCAAGGAGTCGGGACGGGGACGAGGCGAACTCCGAGGAGATCCTAGCTAGCTGGCGATTCATCCCAATGGCCCTGCACGCCCACCTTTGGCGACCGTCGAGGGTCGATCGGCCTGAGAGTCTCTTCGGCGACCGTGTCGTGCCGCGCGTTCGGGGAAATGTCAGGTGCTTGTCGCCAACGCCGCCCGGCGGATCTGCTTGAGGTGGTGGAGCCATTCCACGTGTTCCCGGCCTAGTTGGTCGTGCAATGCACAGAAGACCGAGTAGACCTCGTCGTAGGTCTCGCGGTGCCGCGGAGACGGCTCGTATCGACGTGACATCGCCGGTCTGAGCTCCCCAATCGCTGTTTCGAAGTCGTCGAAACCACCAGTCGACGAGCCCGCAGCCAGAGCGCCGCACAGCGCCGCACCGCGTGCGGGGATCTGGCTCGAGTCGGGAATCGTGATCGACAGTCCGGTCACGTCCGCCAGCAACTGCATCATGAGCGCGCTGCGCTCGGCTATCCCTCCGCATGCGACGATCTCTCGAATGGCGACGCCATGTTCGACGAAGTTCTCGGCGATCCGCCGCGTGCCGAAGGCGACCGACTCGAGCAAAGCCCGGTAGACCTCCACCGGCGTCGTCGCGAGGGTCAGGCCGGCGATGACGCCTGATAGGTCCGCATCCCCGAGGATCGTCCGGTTGCCGTTCCACCAATCGAGAGCTACGAGTCCGCTCGCTCCCGGCGCGAGTCTGGTCGCCTCTCGTTCGAACTCCTCGTACCAGCTCGTTCCCGTGCCCGGTTCGCCGCTCTTCAGGCCGAGGAGCCGGCTCCCGAACCAAGCGAACATGTCCCCAACGGCCGCTTGCCCGGCTTCGTAGCCGAAGAACCCGGGTAGGATGCCGTTCTCCACAACTCCCGTGATCCCTGGCATCCGGGCCTCGTGCCGGTCGATGACGAGGTCGCAGATCGACGTGCCCACCACCATCAGGAACACTCCGGGACTCTGCACGCCGGCCCCGGGGACCGAAACGAACGAGTCGACGTTGCCGACAGCGACCGCGACCGATCTGTGCAAGCCGAGACGGGCCGCCACGTCGGCTCGCAGCGACCCGGCAGAGTGGCCGGGGGCGAAAAAGCTCGTCCCCAGTTTCTCGCTGGGGTCCGGAAACCCCGGGTAGGCGGCCTCAAAGAACGCGCGGGACGGTAGTCCGTCGCTCGCCGACCAGCACGCCTTGTAACCCGCCGAGCAGCTCGCTCGCGTGAGCTTGCCCGTCAGGTGCCAGACAATCCAATCGGTTGCCTCGACGAACGCGCTCATGGCGTCATAGACGGGGCGGTCCTTCTGCCAGGTCTCTATGAGCTTTGGGAAATACCATTCAGAAGAGAGCCGCCCACCGTAACGGGCGAGAAAGCTCTCATCCCTTTCGATCGCGACCACGTTCAAGCGATCCGCGACCGGCTGGGCGGAGTGGTGCTTCCAGAGCTTGACCCAGGCATGAGGGTGGTCTCGCCACTCGTCGAGCTGACACAGCGGCGTGCCGTCCTCGGTCACCGGCAGCACTGTGCAGCAGGTGAAGTCGATGCCGATGCCGATCACCTCTTCTGCTGTCACCTGGCCGGCCGCCAGCGCCTCGGGAATCCCGCGGTAAAGGACCTCGAGGTAATCACCGGGGTCCTGTAGAGCGGTATCCGGCGGGAGCTCCCCACTGCTCGACGGAAGTCTCTGGTCGATGACGCCATGGGGGTAGCGGACCTCAGCGACCGCGAGCTCTTCACCGCTTCGCAGGTCGAGGAGGAGCACGCGGCCGGACTCGGTCCCGAAATCGACTCCGATCGTCACGCGCCGATCGCCCGGCGGTCCCGATGCACTCATGCTCCACCCGCCACGGCGTAGCGCCTTGAGGTCTCGGGCGCGCTCACACGGATGTCCCACGTGGTGTCAGACGAACATTTCAGAATTTCAGGTGCCATCTCGCCATTATGTCGCGCTCTTGCGCCGGCCGAAGTTGACCGCGGTCGCTCGGCGATCTCGCGTCCTCCGCCTTCGCCCGGCTGCGCGGAGGTGGACTCGTTGTCGGATGTGAACGCCCTCCGCGACACCGGCTTTAGTCGCGATCCGGGCGACTCAGCTCACAGCGCCGTGAGCCGTCCCGGGGAAAGTGCGGCTTCGATCGCCGCCTGGAGCCTGGCTTGGCCTTCCAAGAAGTCAAGTACCGTGTAACGAGCTCGGATCCGGTTCGCCCATCGGAATGTCGCCCTCAGCGTCGCCGTCTCAAGGCCGAGGAACCCAGGCTCAGAGGGAATGCGCGCCACCAACAGGGCCTCGGCGACGAGAGGGAACACGCCCATGGCCTCGCCGACGTGCTCCTGCACGGATTCCCAGCGCGACGGCGTTGTCGGCCATGCCGAACCGTGCTCGGCAAGGAATCGGCGCTTCTCGTCCAGGACGGCGTTCACCTCAGCGTCATGACCGGCGAACCATGAACGCGCTTGGTCACCATCGGGAGTGATCGGGTGTGGGGAGGCCAGCTCCCGTATGCCTCCGCCAAAGGCATGCCGCTGAAGCCGCATAGCGAAGTGTGTCGCGTACCCCACCTGAAAACCGTGCGGAGTGTGGGCTCGCCGGCCGGTCGCCGCAAGAAGGTCCCAGAAATGTGACGCGTGGTGCTCACAGCCGCTCGCCGGTCGCGAGTTCCCGATCATCGCCATGGCGATTCCGGACTCGATCAACCCGCGCATGAACCCGGCTACCGCTTCTGTCGATCCCTCGAGGATGTCGGTGACATGCGTAACGGCGTGAAGCAGGGGTGAGGTCACTCGTCGCTCAACTTCCACGCAGAAATACTCGCCGTACAACTCGTGGGACGCCAGCCAATCGACGTGTGCGGACGCCTTGCCGAAAAGGTCACCGAGCCCTGCGCGGGTCATGTCCAGGGGCGCTGCGGCGATTGTGCGGGGGTCTGCGAAGATCGCCACTGGGGGAGCTACCGGAAAGCTCTTCTTCATCCCCCCGAACTCCATCACGGCGAGGTTCGACGCGTACCCGTCCATGGAAGCGGCAGTGGGCACGCTCACGAATTCCCGCTCCATAAGGCTCGCGACATACCGGGTCGTATCAGTGATCACGCCAGACCCGACTGCGACGATCGAGTCTGCTCCCGAATCCCTCAACGATTCGTGCAGACGCGAGACACTCGTCTCATTGGCTAGCAGACCATCGCGCTCGGGGAAGCAGAAGGATTTGACGCTCAAATTTGCTCGCGACAGCTCACCGATGACCCTGGATCCGGTGGCTTCCTCTGTGTTTGCGTCCATGACGACGAAGGGCCGCGACCAACCACGCCCTTCCACGTACGCGACAAGCTGCTCGACGGCCAGCTCGTCGATGACGACCTTCTCGGTTGGGATCCGATGGACCGCGCCGCAGGTGCAACGATCATCCGGCACGGATCCTGTATTGCCGACGATTCGTACGACCATGGACCTCACTACCTCGAAATGGGAAAATGCCACGCAGAGCGGGTTCAGAGCCCAGCGTCAGGCCGTAGTATGCCCCGAAACTGATCTCGTGGACCAAGTGAGAAGGGATGGGGCAACCTCTTGCGGGTATGCCCACCAAGTCGCTGTTCAGCCCGGGGCAAAGCCTTTCGGGCGCCGCTTGGCTAGGCTAGATCGTGACAACCCGACCGTTCCCGTAGACGAAGACCGCGAAACTGAGGTCGAGCCGCTCGCCGTGGCTCTTCCGGTCAGCTATGCCGGCACCTGCTCGTTGATCCCTGTCAGACGGCAGGATCGGTTACGTCGGCTCGGCGGTCAACCCGAAGCGTCTTGAGAGCTCCGATACCGGAAGCGGGAACGAAGAAGACCGACTCCGGGTGAACGGTGCCGTCGATCACGTCCCGGGCGACGTCGGATAGGCGGCGGCGGTTGTTCCGGGCATAGACCCGCAACATCGAGAAGGCCTCCGCCATCTCGACGCCGCACCTCTCGGCGATGATGCCCTTGGCTTGTTCGATGACTATGCGGCTGTTGAGCGCATGACTGAGCTGGTCGTTGAGAGCACGGAGGTCGAGCTCTGCGCGGTGGTGGAGGATCGCGATGCTCGCGACGTCCGCGAGAGACTGGGCCGTGTTTTCGTCTCTTTGGTCCATTTGGCCTTCGCGGCTTCTGAAGAGGTTCAGGGCACCGATCGTCTGTTGCCGCACGTGCATGGGCAGGGCGTGAACAGATCGGAACCCCGCCTCAATGGCGCGAGGTGTGAAGCGGGGCCACCTGTCGTAGGCCGTTGCCAGGTCGGGGTCGACGACCGGGAAACCGCTGCGGCAGCAGTCTGGACACGGTCCTTCCTCCGATTGTGACTCGAAGACTTCCAGGACGTGCATCGCCTCGCTGGATGAAGCGACAATGCCGAGCTTGCCGTTTGGCTGGGGGAGCATTAGCCCGGCGGCCTCGACGTCGAGGATCTCGACGCATCTGGCCGAGAGGAATGTGAACAGGTCGACGATGTCGAAGCCTTCGACCAGTGTGTCGGCCAGCTGAACCAGGGTGCGGGTCAGGAGAAGCTCTCGGGACGACTGAGGTTCGGTCAATTCGGACTCCCTCCTACGCGGCCGCCGATTCCGCACAGCAAAGAGGTCGCCCCCGTTGATCGACGAGCTGCGCCGAAGGCGACAACTTTCCGGGCAGCTGGCTTGTGACCGCACCACTGCTCAACCCGATTTCCAGGTTGCGGAGAACCCCTACGGGGATAAGGGTGAACAGCACGAGGACCGCCGTTGCCTTGCGCGTTGCCGACAACCGTTCGGTCGGGCGGCAGGCCGTAAGAGAGATGTCCCGCTTCACGAACAGCTGATGCACTCACCGCAGTCCGCCTATTGCAGACGTGAGGGCAGAAACGTACCTTGACCAAAGGGCCCCCTGCACTCCTGCGTTGCGCGCTCATCGCGCTTCCCGTCTCTTGCCTTCTCGTAAGCTCGAGGGCTTCTCAACCCTTCTTGCTACGCTAATGACCCCGTCGCGGCGAACGCCCTAGGCAGCAATCCTGATTACATAGGCGAATGCCCTGTTCCAGGGTCACCCGAGTGTTTGGAGGAGCTTTGCCAGAAGTTCTGCTTGCGAATGCACGCCGAACTTCCTGTAGATGGCGGTGAGGTGGTTCCTAACCGTACTTGGGCTCAGGTATAAGGCGGCAGCGATATCCTGTGCTCGCTCCCCAAGGACGAGCCGGCTGAGAATCTGCCACTGCCGTGTTGACAAACTGCCAGAAGCCACGCGTGATCGAACCTGGCCCATACCGCCAAGCACGTCGTCGCCGAGAGCAGCGAGTTGCTGATGAAGCTCAGAGCTCAACTCGACGCTGGAATCAGCAAGGGCGACGAGAGTCAGACCGAGGCGAGGGGGTGAATGTTGGCACATGGCCGCCACTAGGCACAAGACTTCTCGCCAACCGTCGTCGCAGGCGCGCAGGTGAGTTCGCAGTGTTACTGCACCGCCGTCTGACGCGACTCGGCCGACTGCCGACATGAAGCTCTGCACTTCGGCAGGCTGAAACAAACCGAGCAGCGAAGAGCCCTTATAGGTTTCCGGTCTGCAGCCAAGGATTCCCTCGATGTCGCTACTGACTTGTTCAATCGTCCAGTCGTGGTCGGTCACGGCAAGGCCAATTTTGAGGCTGGCGTCAAAATACGGCCAACGCTCCACCGTCGTTTCCGGTTCAAGAACGGCCAGACAGAATCTGTTCCCGTCTCTGGCCGTCACTTGCACGTAGACATTCGTCCTGAGCTCGGTGCCGTTGGCTCTCTGCAACCGACGGACGGCTCGGTAGCCCTCTATGGCTCCCGATGCAAGCAGCCTCCCCGTTTCCTCCACACGGGATCGGTCGTCTGGGTTCATAATGTCGATGGTCCGGAGACCGTCCAACGAATCGGGAACCCTGCCAAGAAGCTCGTAGGTGGCCTTGTTCGCGCCGAGAATGACCAGGTCCTCGATCCTGAATACGATGAGCGGTTGCGGGCGGTTGCGGAGGATTTCGGCGACCGCAGGCAGCATTAGGGCGCTCGTCATCGCACCTACAGACCCCCTTTCGTACACTGCATTCCTCAGAGAGCTGATGGCATCGACAAAGGACCCCGATAGCCCTCCTCACCAACATTAGTGGTGAAACGCTCCGGCCGATCTTCAGGGCTAGCAGTTCGTCCCGCCACCTGTCACATGGCGAGAACACCGTGTGCGTGTCATGTCCGCGCCGCTTCACGCCTCGGCTCTACCTAACGACCGTCGCAAAAACCGCCTCTTCGTTCAAGGCGCGTGACCCCGACGGCGCCAGCCATCGACGAGCGCTCGCGGTGCAAAGGTGGTGCAGGTTCCAAGCAATTGACAGAAGCCACGGGCAAACTATCTGGTGCGGGCAGTGGGGTCAGCTGGACCCGACCAGCGACCTCAGCCTTATCAGAACTGGTGAAAGTTGTCCTCATGTGTCGCGTCAAGTCGTGGCGGCTCGCAAAGCAGCCGGTCAGTCCAGTTGGACCAGCCGCAGCTTTCTTCGACCCACGGCGACCGACTTGTTGGGACTGCCGCGACGTCCGGTCGGCTCCCTGCGTGAGTTCGACCCGTGAGGTCGATCCGACTCAGTCACGCAAAAGATGTCCAGATCCGATCGATGGGCGCGACATAGAGACGGTCATCAAAGCCATAGGACCGCTCGCCGGCGTAAAGCGCGACTCCCGCGATGAAGGCATCCCCCGCGATGTCACGTAGACGCCCCAGTGCCCGCATGTCTTCGCTGGGAATTCGCGTGCCGCTCTTTACCTCCACTGCTGCAATTCTCCCGTCGTAGCGTTCGATCACGAGGTCGACCTCATCGCCGTCGTAGGTGCGCCAGTGATGCCATCCCGCGACACCATCGAGCCAAGTCGACTGTTTCACGAGCTCGCCGACAACGAACGTCTCGAGCAGGTGGCCGAACTCCGTTAGCGCACTGGCATCCCGGCGGAGAAGACGTTCAGGTGTAAGACGGAGTAGCCGCGCCGCCAGACCGGAATCGACGAGGTGGACCTTTGACGTGCCCGTCGTCCTTCTGCCGAGCGTTCGACCCCATGCAGGAAGCTGACGAACCAGAAAGACGGACTCGAGGAGCTCGACATAAGCAGCTGCCGTGTGACGGTCTAGCGCCGCCGCCTGCGCGGTTGACGTGATACTCAAGAGCTGGCCTGTCTGTGCGGCGAGGTGGCGAAGTAACACTGGAAGCTGGCGACGCTGTCGGATCTTGCTGACCTCAACGACGCCGCGTTCCAAGACGAGATCGATATAATCGTCGAACCATCGGTTTCGCGCGACAACGGTTCGCGATAGCGCGATCGGCATTCCGCCCGCCGTGATCCGTTGCGCGTATTCTTCTCGCGAGGTCTCCGACCTCGCACTCGTCAAGAGCCGCGATGGCTCTCCAAAAAGCAGCATCTCCACAAAGTCCTCACGAGTTCCCGCGATCTCACCCTGGGAAAATGGGAGGATCGGTAGGACGTTGACCCGCCCAGCTAAGTACTCCGCCACTCCAGGGCTCGCAGTTGATCTGGTTGAGCCAGTGAGAATGAACCGCCCGGGACGAAGCTCCTCATTGAGCTCGGCCTTGATCGCAGCGAGTAAGGCTGGTTCGTGCTGGTATTCGTCGATGAGGACTGGTGACGGTCCAGCGACAAACCTATGTGCGTCGCTGCGCACCGCGTCTCGGGTCGGAGGGTCGTCGAGGTCGATGACCTCCCTATCTCGACGCGCGGCAATTTGATGGAGAAGGTAGGTCTTTCCGACAGTGCGAGGTCCCTGAAGAAGTAGCAGAGGCTCTTCGTCGAGACGCGCGAGCACGATGTCTAGAACTCGGCGTTTGAATCGAGGCTGCCTGGGCATGCGCTTAGGCTAGCAACTGTCCGCCAATATCGCGGCGAGTTATTCACCAATTACGCGGGCCGTTGTCCACCAACTTCGCGGAAGCTGCCGACCGACTTTGCGTACCGGGACAGTCTCGGACAAGACGTCGCCGGTCCCAGGTGGGGGCCCAGGCGCGCATGCCGCGAGCACCACTCCCGCGGTCGCCATGAGTCCCAGGAACAGGATTGAACGGACAGGTCCCTTGAGCCAGATGATATTCAGAATACGGCGGGCCGAAGGTAGTCGCTGCAGGTATCCTCACCGAACGATGCACCGTGGCAACGTGTGCGGGTGTCACGCCAGGTTCCGACTACGCCCATCGGGCGCTCTCCCAGTGTGCTTTGGCGTCGTGTTCTGCGGCGTGATGGACTTCGCCGCCGAGCACGGCCTCCGGGTACTGGACTACGTCTTCATGACCGAGGACGCCAAGTGTTTACGGGGTTTCGAAGCGCGGACGACAGTTAGTCTGCTCAAGGCCGTTTGCTCGGAGACAGCGGACATTACCGCCCGTCGCAGATCCGCGCCGTCGGCCCTCCAACGCGAACCGCCACCGAGTCCCGACGCACCGCTAGGAGCCCCACGGTCCTACGGTGAGGTCTGACACCCCATAGACCTTGCAGCGCGCTGGCAGGTTCGGGCGTGTATGTGATTGTGAGGCTGATGAGCGGCTCTGGGCTGACGGACTACGACGAGTTCTTCGCCGAAACGCGCCCAAAGTTGGTCGGACTCGGGCTCGCGCTCACCGGGGATCTGCAAATCGCCCAGGAGCTAGCTCAAGAGGCCCTCATTCGCGCGTGGGTCCACTGGCGACGGATCCGTAGCTATGACCAGCCGGCTGCTTGGGCCCGGCGGGTCGTGCGGAACCTCGCGGCCGACCGTGCCAAACGTCTGCGGCGCACTCCGGCAACACCGCTGATCGAGCACGTACCTGCACCAACGCCGGACCGCTTGGCGTTGATATCGGCTCTTGCCATGCTGCCCAGGCAACAGAGAGAGGCGCTCGTCCTCCACGACGGGATCGGCCTGTCGGCGGCCGAGGTCGCGATCGAGCTGGGCGTACCCGAGGGCACGGTCAGGTCCTGGCTGAGCAGAAGCCGCGCCATGCTGGCGCCGATCCTCGGTGCCGAAGACAACGCAACGGAGGTGAGGTGTCATGAGCGCTCCTGAAGACGCGGTCCGCCAAGCCGTAAGGGACCTAGTCGCAAGCGGCGCGGCCGAGCCCTGGGAGTTCTCGCCTGCCGACGCTCGCCGGGCTGGCCGATTCCGCTTGGCGCGGTTCGCATCTGGCCGTCGCCGTTACCGACAGCCGAGGCCAGCCGTCGCGCGGGTAGCCACCGTGTTGGTCTTGGCCGTCTTGCTCGTGGCAGTCTTCGTCGCGCCGTGGCCACAGTTCCATCTGTTCGGCTCGTCTCCCACACAGCAGGCGCTCGGGCCTTTCGCGACAATGCCCCGCGTCGCCGAGTCGGGCGCCTCGGCGTGTCACTCCGACGGCTCTACAACCACTGGGTCACAGCCTGGCCTTGGCCTCGCCGCGGTGCAGTTCGTCTCCTCCGAGCAGGGTTGGGTGGTCGGCGCGGGTCGCATCCTCGCCACCGATGACGGCGGCCACAGCTGGCAGGTGCAGTATCGCGGGTCGGCGGGCCTGCTTGGCGTCGACTTCGTGGATGCCGACCACGGCTTCGCGGTCGGTGGCAGCCAGCTGCTGGCGACCGATGATGGTGGCAAAAAGTGGTCAGAGCTCAAAGAACCGTGCCTTCCCATCCGCTCGGTTCATTTCACGAGCCCCAGCTTCGGCTACGCCGTGGCCGGAGGATCACTGATGGATTCGCTCAAGGGCAGCGAGCTTTTCGTCACATCCGACGGGGCTCGTCACTGGCGTCACGACACGAAAGCGCCGGCGAGCGTCCAGAGCTTGTGTTTCACGACGCAATACGACGGGTGGATCGGCACGCCGGGGAAGGTCTGGCGCACAGTCGACGGAGGCCTCCACTGGTCTCTGTCATTCTCCGAACCACACCGCAGCGGCCCTCCTGGTCAGGGCGACGAGGCGATGGTGCAGTGTGGCGGCACGCGGGGCGCCTGGGTCCTGTTCCTCGGCTCCGGGGCCGCTACGACCCACTCCCCGTACGTGGCCTTTGCGACGAGGGACGGTCGTTCATGGCACCCGGTCCTCGAGGAGACCTTCACCGAATCGGGGATCATGCCCAAGGTCCACGCCCCCGACGGGCCCGGCACCTATCCCGGGCCGTTCAGCGCCGTCAGTGGCGAGACCGCCATCTTCGTGGGGTTCTCACCGGCACCGGCCGTCGCGCCCATGGACATCGCGACCGACAACGGGTCAAAGCTCAGCTCGAGCCGGAATGTGACCGGCATCTATGAGCCCACAGGCGTCGCCTTCGTGAGTGGAGACCGTGGGTGGGTCATCGGTGTGAGCGTCCCGATCGGCGGTTGGGTGATCGAGGCGACCTCCAACGGAGGGCGCACCTGGACGCGTCAGTGGTCGAGCGCCGTGGCCAGCGCCGTCTCGTACCCGACGCAGAAGACCGTGGCGGTCAACAAATCCGGGTATCCCGCGCTCAACTCGAACATGCTTCATGCACTGCTGCCCCTCAACGACGGTCAGACGCCGGTCCCGGTGCCGCGGTCGAAGATCTCCGGTGCGATCACTGTCCAGAAGGCGGTCGACATCGCCACGTCCACCGATTTCGCGAAGGGCGCCCGTGTGGTGGGGGCGAGCCTCGTGCGGGTTGTGACGGGCCCGGGTGTTCTGACGACGGCGGTCTGGCTCGTCCTCGTCGACCCCCCCGGCCCTCACCTGTGCATCACCCTAGTAGGACGCACTCCGACGAGTCCGAGCTGCCGTGTGAACGTCTATGTGGTCGCCATTGACGCGCAAATGGGCAGCGTTTTGTGGAAGGGCACAACGGTGTCATCGACGTTGGGTCCTCTCCCGGTCTTCCCCGCGACGGCGCCACGGCCGGAGACGCCGACGACCTTCCTCGCCCGCGCAAGGTCTGGCCTCGAGGGGACCTTCTCTGCTGTGTATCAGTTCAGTGGCCCGACTGCGCGCACCAACAACCCCGCCACGGTCACCGTCGCGCAGCAGGCTCCGGTGGGGACCAGTGCGTGGCCCGGAGACAAGCCCGGTGAATGGTCTTATCGCCTGACAAACCCCCACGGCCTGGCTGTGGAATGGGTCGTGCGAGGGAGCACCGTGGAGGACTGCTACCGCTTGCACGCCTCGAAGTGGCATTGCAGCGCGGGGAACTACCCGGGAGATGCCGGTAGCAACGGCTACACAATCGCGACCGAGCCGTATCTCCCGGGTACCGCGTATACCTTCCTCAGTTTCACCATCGATGGCGGACAGTCGCACGGCGCGCTGGCCATCCGCACTGAGACGTCGAGCTTCGGACCATTGACTTGCCTCGCGGTGAAGGATCCTGCCGAGTCCTATTGCCTGACGCGCGCCGGCCGGTTTGCCAGCTTCTTCACGAGCGCGGGTCTGAGTGGCACTGCCTGGACCGAAGCCAGGCTCGTCAGCGAGCAATCGACCGCCCCTGCGAGGGACTTCACTCTCTCCGGAGTTCCGAAAGGGCCTTTCGAGCTGCCGCCGCCAGGCTGAGCGACGACGCGAAAGCTGAACGCGACAACCGTGAGGTTGTACACGAAGAGGCAAGCCCCGCGCGTCGGACTGACTGCCACTTTCAGTCCGTCACGGGCGCTGCCATCAAAACAACTGCCGGCTGGAATACGCGACATTGCTGCCGAGGAGCTTCTTGCAGTCGTGACAGCGAGGCGTGTGTCGATTCTCGTCGCGTTGGCAGGATTGGGCTTGGTGGTCGGTTCCTGCACGACATCAACAAGTCGACCCCTCGGGCAGAAGCCAACCACCACGAGAACACCGTCGCCGCTTCGTCCAGTGCTCGCGGTGCACACCGAGGCAACGCCATCGGCCTGGGAACCTGTCGAGTACGGAAGAGCTCGGATCTCGGTGCCCGCGGGCTGGAAGGTCGGCTACGACCCGGGAGCGACGGCGCGTACGATCCTCGGCTCGCTTCGACCTTCTTCGAGCAGCAGTCGCCCATCTCCGGTCGAGATCCGACTCGTCCTGAGTACGGCTCAAGTGATTGCGGGCACCCCGATCCGAGGTGAGGCGCTGCTCACGAACACCACCGGCAGAACCATCACAGTCAATACTTGCGCCGTCGACGGATGGCTCTTTGTAGGGCTGACAAACAACCAGGTGAGCTACGACGCTTTCCGCTTCTTGGTGGCCTGCCATCCGACGATCCACCTCAGGCCGGGCGTGAACCGCTTCGCGGTCTCGATCTCAACCACGTTTCAGGGCTGCACCCAGACGCGAAGCGAAGCGACACCGCAGCTGCCAGCGTGCATTCCGCCGGAGACCCCGCCGCCACTTCCTGTAGGGGAATACACCACGAAGGTCGTCACCTTTGGCCTACCGCACGGGACACAGCTCCCGTCCCCGATCAGAGTCACGCTCCTCGCGACGCCCACTCCTGTCTCTCACGGCCCGTGGCCCGAGGATGTGATCGCGCGTGCAAACTTCGCCCCGCAGACTGCTGTTCTCATCCCGGGCTCCACGGCGTCATCGAAGACATTCGCCTTCGGTTTCGCGATCAACGGCTGCATGGAACCGTGTTCGGAACCAATTGTTCGCCTCGATCTGCGCTCAGGAGCACTCAAGGTTGGGCCCGTGATGTCTGCTACCTCGTATTTGGAGAATGTTGATGGGCGGGTCGTCGTCTTCACGGCACAGAAGGTGTCTCTTCCGGAGTCAGCGGTACGGATGACGTGTGGATCAACGACGGCGGCGTACTTCTGCTCTTGAACACAGCCACCGGCAAGATCGTCCGCCGAGAGTACGCCGGGGCCGACGTCGCGTCGCTGGCGCTCTCGCCCGACGGCCCAATCCTTTATGCGCTCAGCTATGTTTCACGAGCCAATGACGCGCGCGGCCTGGTCAGGGAGTTCAACGCCATCACTGGCCAAGTGCTAGCGACGCGTCGGCAGCCCTTCTTGTCGGGCGGCACCGCCGGGCTCACGCCTGTTGAGGGAGCCGTCTGGGTCACGAGCTATCTCTCGTCCGTCAGCGTGCTGAGCTCCAACGGTCTCCGGCCGATGGCCTTGCCTCAAGGCGCCTTGCCACTCGATCCGCCCTCGGCCACCGCCTACCGAGGGTTCACCGCCTACAACCTCGGTGCCTTCTTACTGCTCCAGAGCTACCGAGGCATGACCTGCCTCGCGCCTACGACAGGATCGCTACGCGCAACCGCGCTTTGGACAGCAAAGCAGGCGCCCAGTTGGACGCCGATCGCTCTGGTCGGCCACATCCTCGTGGCTGTCCAGGTCACAAGCTTCACGTCAAGCAAGGTCCTCGCCGTCCACATACCGGAGGCCTGCTTCGGCTGAGGCGGAGGGTGATATGGGGCCGTGAGCATGTTCGATGCGACAGCCTCTCGGCGCACGTCAAAGGCATTAAATTTAGACTTAGAAGGCGGGCCACCAAGCTGATCGCGCCAAGCTTGCACAGCGCAGAGGCGGTGAGCCAGCTCTCCGGTGGTCAGCTCTGTCAGGTCGTGCTTATCAGCTTCGACCCCTAAGTACTCGCCCTCGATTCAGGTTCGAGAGCATTGCCATGCGGTTTGCTGGTGTCACAGGGCACGAATCCGAAGACAGCTACTTGAGATGATCTTCAGTGACGATCAGACGGACCGTCTGGTTTCGGTAAGCGACGCACTTCACCACCTTCGGACAGTTCCTACTGCGCGGACGCATCGCCCGTTGCGTAAAGGGTTGACACGGCCTCGATTCCGTCGGACAAGATTCCGTCGTCGTCGACGATTGCCGATCCGTGGAGCGCTTACTGGACGTCGGTCAATCACGGCGGTGCGATCGACTTTGTGACAGCGCGGACGGGATGGCGCCTCGATGGTCAGTTCTGGGGTCCACGCCTCGACGACAACCCCGGAAGCGGTGTGGTGGATAACGGCTCTGCGTGGCCCGGTACCTCGATCGAAGAGACGACCGATGGCGGGACGAACTGGTCGACGATCTTGCACATCGCCAACGGCATCTGGGGGATAGACCTCGTCTCTAGGAATGTGGGCTTCGCTGTCGGGGTGACTTCCCTGCGCATCACGAGCGACGGCGGCAAACGCTGGCGGCAGGCTTCCGAGCCAGCGGGTCGCCCGCTCGTATGGGTCGAGTTCAACACGAGCAAGCTCGGCTACGGGCTCACCACTACCGGGACGCTGGTGCGCACGGTTGCCGACGGGTCATCGTGGAGCTCCACCAGGATGACCACAACAGCCACCGCCGCGTGCTTCGCCTCGGCTTGGGTCGGCTACGTGGCCGACCGCTCGGGTGACCTCTATGCCACCCACGACGGTGGGAGATCGTGGGCCGAGGTCGAGCGCGGGCCCTGCCGGCCGGAACAGTTCAGTGGTCCCTGGAGCGCCCTGTCGTGCAACGGCACGAGCATCTGGCTCGGCCTGCAGCTGATCTGTGCTGCCGCCTGTGCCGCTACCAGCCCGTACCTGGTTACACACAGCGCCGATGGCGGCTCCTCGTGGTCGACGATGGCTAGTGACTGGCCCGCTGCCTCACCGACAACCGCACCCGTCGCCTACCTGGCTGCTGTCGCGGCGGGGCGGTCGGACCGCGAGGTGGTCGTGGACCTTCCGACCGAAGACTCATCACCGCCGACAAGGCTCCGTCTCATCGCCAGCCAGGGGCCAGACAACACGTACACCACTGCCACGATCCCCGCACTGCCCGCCTCGTCCTCGGCCGCCTTGGAGTTACATATCTGCGACATGACCCTCGAGATCACGCCTACTAACAGGGCTTTTTCGGTGGGGCTACTCAGACTCGAACTGAGGACCTCAGCATTATCAGTGCTGCGCTCTAACCAACTGAGCTATAGCCCCGACGAAACGGTCACGCTACACCAACTTCACCGACATCTCCCAGGGCCGGTGGCGACGCTGTTCACACGATCGGCAATTTTGCCTGAGTGCCCGCGATCTCTGTCTCCTGGGAAACCTTTGTCACCGCCGCGACTGTCTGACCGTCATCGAGGTTCATGACCCGAACCCCGGTCGCGTCGCGTCCTTGGGCTGCGATCTGCCGCACCGAAGTGCGTATCATCACGCCCGCCGACGACACGACGATGATCTCGTCCTCGAGCGATGCCATGATCGCAGCGACGACCGATCCTCGGCGCTGGGTAAGCCGGATACCCCGGACGCCCTGACCCCCTCGGGTCTGGGCGTTGAAATGATCGAGTTTGGTGCGCTTGCCATACCCGGCATCGGTGACGATGAGCAGATCCACCCCGTCACGAGCCACGTCGCACGACACTACCTCGTCGCCCGCACGCAGCCGCATGCCCCGGACCCCGGCTGCACTTCGACCCATCGGCCTGACCTCGGACTCCGCGAAGCGAATGGCGGTGCCGTGCTTGCTCACCATCAGCAAGTCGTCGTCTCCACCCGTCCGGACGACGCGCACGAGCTCATCGCCTTCGTTCAAGTTGATCGCGATGAAACCTTCCCGGCGAGACTTGTCATACTCGGAGAAAGCAGTCTTCTTCACCTGACCGCTCTTGGTCGCGAAGACGAGGTACTGGTCAGGATCGAATGTCCGCGTATCGACAATTGCCTGGATGCTCTCGGACGGCTCCAGGGGTAGGAGGTTGATGATCGGCGTTCCCCGGGCGTTGCGCTCCTTCACGGGAACCTCGTGGGCCCTCAAACGGTAGACCTTCCCGCGATTGGAGAACAGGAGGAGGTGAGAGTGCGCCGTGGTGTGAAGGACCTGGTCAATAAGATCCTCCTCCTTCAGCCTCGTCCCTTGGACTCCCCGTCCGCCGCGTGCCTGAGCACGAAAGGCATCCGCCTGGACGGCCTTTATGTAACCGGCACGAGTCAGCGTGACGACGAGTTCTTCGTCCTCGATGAGATCCTCGACGAACAGCTCGCCGGGATCGTGGATGACACGTGTGCGCCGTGGCTGCGCGTGTTGCTGCTTGATGGCCGCGAGTTCGGCCGAGATCACACCGCGAAGCCTGGCGGGGTCGGCCAGAATCGCTTCAAGCTCTTCGATCGTCGCCCTCAACTGGGCCATTTCGGTCTCGAGCTCGCTGCGGCCGAGGCGCGTTAAGCGACCGAGGGTCATGTCCAAGATATGGTTCGCCTGTTCTTCGCTGAACGCGAACGGCTCGGCCATCAGGTTCACCCTCGCATCCGCCCGGTCTTCGGAGGCACGGATCCTCGCGATGACCGCGTCGAGCATGTCGATGGCGCGGAGCAGTCCCTCGACTATGTGCGCTCGTGCCAATGCCTTGCGGAGGCGGAATTGTGACCGCCTCGTGACAACCTCCACCTGGTGCGCGACATAGGCTTTGAGCGCCTGGGCAAGATTCAAAAGGCGCGGCACGCCGTCGACAAGGGCCAGCACGTGCACCCCGAAGGTCGTCTGCAGAGGAGTGTGCTTGTACAGGTTGTTCAGAACAACGTTGGCATTCGCATCGCGCTTCAGGGTGATGACGAGGCGTGAGACTCTTCCGGCCGAGTCGTTCTGCACGCTACTGATACCGGTCAAGTCACCCGATTCGATGGCGTCCGCGATCTTCATCTCGATGCCCGCGACCGAGGTCTGATACGGGATCTCGGTAACGATGATCTGGTCGGCACCCGACCGCGACTCTGAGATCTCCGCCACAGCGCGCAGCTTGACCGAGCCGCGCCCGGTACGGTAGGCGTCGAGCAGGCCTGCCCGGCCGAGGATCAAAGCGCCCGTCGGAAAGTCCGGGCCCTTGACGAACCTCATCAGCTCGTCGGGCGTCGCCTCCGGGTGTTCGAGGATGTGCAGCGTTGCGTCAATGATCTCGGCAAGGTTGTGTGGCGGGATGTTGGTCGCCATTCCGACGGCGATTCCTTGCGAGCCGTTGACGAGAAGGTTCGGAAAACGGGCAGGCAGCACGACGGGCTGAACTTCATTGCCGTCGTAATTCGGGATGAAATCGACGGTCCCTTCGTCGATGCCGTCGAGCAGCGCCAACGCGAGCGGGGCAAGCCGGCACTCGGTATACCTCATCGCGGCCGGGCCGGCGTCCGGTCCGGGGGCACCAAAGTTCCCGTGGCCGTCGATGAGCGGATGACGCAAGCTGAAGTCCTGGGCCATCCGCGCCAGGGCGTCGTAGATCGCCATGTCGCCGTGTGGATGAAAGCGACCCATGACGTCCCCCACGACCTTGGCGCACTTAGCGTGCGGGCGGTCCGGCCGCAGCCCCGTGTCCGACATCCCGTAAAGGATCCGACGGTGGACAGGCTTCAAGCCGTCGCGGACGTCTGGGAGTGCCCTTGAGACGATGACGGACATGGAGTATTCGAGGAAGGAACGCTCCATCTCCTCTTGGATCTCTATCGGTTCGATCGCGCCGACGACCGTGCCGTCGCCGTCGTCGCCAGGCGGGCGCGTGTCTGATGTGCCCGGGTTGTTTCCGTTGCCTCGTGCCATGAACCGGACTGCCTCCACTACTCGTCTTGGAATAACGGCGCCGTTCAGTCCCGGTCGGCCCGGTGGCGCCAAGAATCAGATATCCAGGAAACGAACGTCCTTCGCGTGGGTCTGGATGTAAGAGCGCCGCACATCGACGTCGTCGCCCATGAGTATCGAGCAGATGTCGTCGGCAATCGATGCCTGCTCCATGGTCACCTGGAGGAGGGACCGGAGGCTGGGGTCGATCGTGGTGTCCCGGAGTTCGGTGAAGTCCATCTCGCCCAGACCCTTCAGGCGTTGGAACTCCTTTGTGTGATTCGGATGTTCCGCGACGAACCGTGCTCGTTCGATGTCGTCTTTCAGGTAAACCTTCGAATTGCCCATAAGGGTTGAGTACAGGGGTGGCTGGGCGACGAACACGTGGCCCGCTTCGATGAGGGACTTCATCTGGCGCATGAAGAAGGTCAAAAGCAAGGTCCGTATGTGAGAACCGTCGACATCCGCGTCGGCGAGCAGGATCACCTTGTGGTAGCGAATCTTGGCAAGATCGAAGTCCTCTGCAACGCCCGCGCCGATTGCCAGGATCAGCGCCTGGATCTCCGCGTTCTTCAGCATCTTGTCAACCCGGGCCTTCTCGACGTTGAGTATCTTCCCTCTGATCGGCAGGATCGCCTGCGTACGGGGGTTCCGCGCATCCTGAGCGGTGCCGAGCGCCGAAAGACCCTCGACTATGAACAACTCCGACTCGCGTGGGTCTCGCGATGAGCAGTCGACGAGCTTGCCCGGAAGTCCCGCCCCATCCAAGGCGTTCTTTCGCCGAGTGAGGTCTCGGGCCTGGCGGGCGGCGACGCGGGCGCGTTGTGCCAGCAAGGCCTTCTGCACTATCTGGCTGGCTTCCTTGGGATTCTCCTCCATCCATTCGGCGAGTTTGTCGTTCGTGGCTTTTTCGACGAGGGACCGGATCGAGACATTGCCCAACTTCGCCTTGGTCTGGCCCTCGAACTGGGGACTGGTCATTCTCACTGACACGATCGCCGTGAGGCCCTCACGGATATCCTCGCCTGTGAGGTTGTCGCCCGATTCCTTTACCAGATTGCGTTGTCGTGCGTACTTGTTGACTACGTTGGTGAGACCTTTCTTGAAACCTTCCTCGTGCATGCCCCCTTCACCCGTCGCTATGCCGTTCGCGTACGAGTAGATGCTCTCGTAGTAGCCGGTGTTCCACTGCAGAGCGACCTCGACTTCCTGGTCGGGCTCCGTCTGGAGGAAGGACGCCACCTTGCGGAATAGTGATTCCTTGGAGGCGTTGAGGTGCTTGACGTAGTCAACGATCCCTCCGGTGTAGCGATAGGTCTCCTCGGCTTGGTGCCCGGGACGCTCGTCTTTGAACCGGATTTCGAGACCTCTATTGAGAAACGCCATGACCTGCAGGCGTTCGAGTACGGTCTGAGCCCTGAACTCCGTTTCCTCGAATATCGTGGGATCCGGCCAGAAAGTCACCAGCGTCCCCGTCCGGTTCCTGGGTGATGGCCCGACCACCTCGAGTGGGCCTTCCGGTTTGCCACCCTCGGTGAACTCCATTCGATGCCGGTAACCACCTCGGTCGATTTCGAGCACAAGCCTGGTCGACAAGGCGTTCACGACTGACACGCCGACGCCGTGAAGGCCACCGGAGACCTTGTAGCTCGAACCCCCGAACTTGCCGCCGGCGTGCAGCACGGTGAGAACCACCTCCGCCGCGGTCTTATCTGGATAGCCGGGGATGGGTTCTACGGGGATGCCTCGGCCATTGTCGATCACGCGACAACCGCCGTTGGCAAGCAATGTCACCTCGATGCGCGTGCAGAACCCCGCCATCGCCTCGTCCACTGCGTTGTCGACGACTTCCCAGACCAAGTGATGAAGGCCGGTGGGCCCAGTCGAGCCGATAAACATTCCCGGACGCAACCGGACAGGCTCCAGACCCTCGAGCACAGTGATGTCCTCCGCCTCGTAGGAAGCGGGCGCCACCGGCTTTGGAACCACGTTGTTGTACTCCTTCTCGTAATCCACATCGCTGGGGCTTTCGGTACCGGTTCCCTTACCGCTGTCCAAGCCCATAGGCGCGACCTTCCAACGATGGCGGGCGAACCAGGCCGGAGATGGACCCTTGACGGAGGCGGGTACGACTCCCGACGATGCCTACAGTCTACCTGCGTGGGCCGCGTACCACACGCACGCTGAGACGCTTTGGGGCCATTTCGCCGAGCTCTTCGTACAACCTGGATAGCACCGCGGAGCCCGCAAGCTCGAGCTCAGTCGCCCACGCAGGATGGTCGACGGAGACCACAAGTTCGTCGTCGCGGACGAGCTCAGGATGCACCTGACGCGCGACTTCGGGACCGACGACCTGCTCCCAACAGCCGGCGACGCGCCCGAGGACAAGAGCATCCTCCATGCCGCGTTGGCGTAACAATCTGTCAACGGCGGTACCGATGGGCACCGTAGGGCCCCCCTCTGCCTCGTCTTCACCGAAAGGTGCCGACGGGACTTGCGCACGTCTGCGATCGGGCCCCGTCGAGCGAGGGCTCACCGCTCGAGCCTACCGTCAACGAGGTGGACGACGAGCTTGGGCACTGCCCCTGGTGGCAGGTCACCGGCTGTGGTCAAGAGAGCTTGGCCATCGGGCAGCTCTCCCACGAGCGCCCGTGCAGTCGCCTCGTCCAACTCGGAAAACGCGTCATCCAGGAGCAGAACTGGTGCGGCACCCGTGACTGTGGTCATGAGGCGGTGGCTCGAGAGCCGAAGCGAAAGGGCAACGCATCGCTGTCGCCCCTGGGACAGCCGGGTGCGTGCGTCGAGTCCACCCGCCTCGATCTCGATGTCGTCGCGTTGCGGGCCCACTGTTGTCACTGCCCGCTTGAGGTCCTCCCGACGGGCCGACGCAAGGGCATCGCTCAATGCCCCATCCCAGGAACGAACATAACGCATGTTGAAGCTACCGGCTTGGGCGGCAAGGATCGAAAAGGCTTCGGCGGCATGAGGCAACAACGCTTCTACCAGCTTGGCGCGGGAATCAGCCAGACGCTCTCCGACCTGTGCCAGGCGATCGTCCCATATGTCGAGCGTCGTGGCGGCTTCGGAGTCCAACCGGCCGCCTAGCTGGCGCAGTAGCGCGTTGCGGTGTCGTAGCAGGCGGTCTAGCCCTGAACGGTCAGCCCCCAGTCGCGGGTGTGACTTGGCGAGCACATCGTCGACGAAATCACGACGGCCACTAGGAGAACCTTTGACAAGTGCGAGGTCGTCCGGGGTGAACAAGGTGGTCCGGAGCACTTCCAGAAGCCCGCGTGTACCAGGCACTCTCTGTCTGTTGTGCCAAGCGCGGTCACGTCGGCCTGGCTGGATATCTATCTCGATCTCGACCTTTCGCTTGCCTGCTAGGACGTCACAGCGGACCGCGCCCGCGGTCGCGCCCTGGCGCACAACGGCTTCTCGTGGCGCTCCTCTGAACGATTGGAGCGTTGAGCTGTACACGATGGCTTCTAGGAGGCTGGACTTCCCAGCGCCGTTTGCTCCTTGGACGACCGTTAATCCGTCCGTTGCGGGGCGAAACTCGACAGCTTTGAAGTTACGGAAGTCGCGCAACTCGAGCCGAAGGATCACCGTCTCGTTCATGCGCGGACTTTCTGCTGGACTTCAGGACACCTTCACTGGCATGAGGAGATAGCGGTATTCGTCTTCGCCCTGACCTCGCACGAGAGCCGGTTTGCCCGGATCGTTGACTTCCAGGATGAGTGTGTCAGCGCGAACAGCCTCGACACCATCCAACAGGTAACCCGGATTGAAAGCCACCGTCAGATCGTCGCCCACGAAATCCCCTTCAACACTCTCCTCGGCTCGGCCACTTTCGGGAGTGAGCACCGTGAGGTCGACGCCACCGGTGTGAAGCGCCAAGCGCACCGGCGTCGTAGCGTCTTTCGTGTCCCTCACAACCAAGCGGACTCTTCGCAGGGCCGCTTCAAGATCGTCGCGGGCAACATGGAGATGGTAAGCGTAAGAGGCTGGTATTAGTCGTTCGACCTCCGGGAACTGACCACGGAGAAGTCGTGTGGTGATACGAACGTCGGAGAGATCGAAGACCGCGTCAAGGTCGCTGTGTCGGAAAATGATGACCCTGTCCTCGTCAGTCTTTCCACTCGCTGCCAGCCGCTGCACCTCCGCGAGTGCCTTAGCCGGGACAAGCACGTGGCCACCCGGTTCGACGACAGTCATACCGGCGAAGTCACGAAACGCTAGACGGTAGGAATCTGTGGCGATCAACCTAAGGCCCCCTCCAGTTGCAACCATCAGCACTCCGGTCAGCTGCGGCGCACGTGAGTCATCAACGAGCGCCGCTCTTACAACCTGACGTAACCCGTCAGCGAAAACAGCACCAGGAATCGCGATCCCCTCTTGTTCAGGCACGCCGAGACGCGTGATCTCGGCTCCAACGGCGACACGGACGAGGAATTCGGCTCGGCCTGACGAAAATCGGACATCTTCGTCCCCACCGACCACAGTCACTGCCCCGGGCTCGAACGACCGCACAATATCGACCACAAGACGTGAGGGCACGAGGACCGAACCATCTACGTCACCGGCGACTTCACAACGGGCTTCGATTACGAGATCGGGATCCGACCCGCACACTTCTAGCTGATGCCCCCGTAGGTGAAGCTTCAGCCCGGCTATACCGAAGCCAGATCCAGATCGAGCACTGGTTGCCCTTGACGCTGTGACGAGTGTCTCGAGAAGGGTGTCACGATCGGCACGGAACTTCACGGAATGCTCTACTCCTTTCGAATTAGGGAAAAAAGACAACAGGAGTAGTAGGTCCTGGGGATTGTGGAAACCCCAGTCTTCTTCCTGTTCGGGAGGGTTGCACTCTCGTGAGAGTTTTCCTCTGATCGCACAGCTCCTCGTTCGCGGACGTGAGTGCCTGGGGACGAAAGAGCAGGTCATCCCCTGTTACGAGTGTGTTATCCACAGATCATAAACCGTTCTTGATCTGCACACTGAGTTCGGTGACCTGGTCGTATACCTGTCGACGCTCTTTCATGAGTGCGGAGATTTTTTCAACCGCGTGAATCACAGTTGTGTGATCCCGGTCGCTGAACTCCCGTCCGATGGCCGGGTAGCTGAAGTCGGTGAGCTCGCGAAACAAATACATCGCGATCTGTCGGGCGATGACGAGCGGGCGGCGGCGACTGGGGCCGATGAGCTCGTCCACGCTGAAACCGAAATGTCGAGCGCTGATCTCGATGATTTGGCCAGCGGTGATTTGCCGTGGCTGTTTCGAGCCGACGAAATCAGCCAGGACAAATTCAGCAAGCTCTCGCGTGAGCATTTGTCGATTCAGGCTGGCGTAAGCCGTCACGCGAATTAGCGCGCCTTCCAGCTCACGGATGTTCTCTTTGACCTTGGTGGCGATGAGGTCGAGTACGTCGTCACTGACGACAGCGTGCTCGTGCTCGGCCTTTGTACGCAGAATTGCAATGCGGGTTTCCAGCTCGGGAGGCTGAATGTCGGTGGTAAGGCCGGACAACAGTCTGCTGCGGAGGCGGTCCTCCAGAGTGGCGATCGCGCGCGGGGCTCGATCAGACGTGAGCACGATTTGCTTGGAAGAGCCGTACAAGGAGTTGAAGGTATGGAAAAGCTCCTCCTGTAGCGACTCTTTCTTGTCCATGAACTGAACGTCGTCGATGAGCAACAGGTCGCACTCGCGATAGCGCCTGCGAAAAGCCCCCATGTCGTCTTTTGCGCGGAGCGTTTCGACGAATTCGTTCATGAAGGTCTCAGTGGAGACATAACGGACCCGCATCCTGGTGAAGTTCTCGCGTACGTAGTTCCCCACCGCCTGCAGCAAGTGAGTCTTGCCAAGACCTGCCGCGCCATAGACGAAGAGGGGGTTGTACGAACGTGCTGGCGCTTCGGCCACCGAAAGTGCGGCTGCATGAGCGAAGCGGTTGGAAGGCCCCGTGACAAAGGCATCGAAAGTGTATTTCGGATTGAGGGGGACGTCGTCGGAGCTCGACCCGTCTCTAGCACGGGCAGGGACGCCCTTGCCGTTGCGCTGAGCAGCTGGTGAAGGCGCCGGCTCTTCTGTGATGTGTTGCACGAGGTCCCGGCTGTTTGTAATGGCTTCTTCTGGTCCAGGGTCGTCGATTTGCACGTCGAAACGGAACGGGACCTCCTTCCCCGAGCTGTCGAGGAGGGCGTCGTGGACGAGGCCGTGGAACCGCCCCTCCAGGCGGTCGCGAACCACACCACTGGGCACGGCAAGCACCAAGACCCCGTTCGTAACCGCCACTGGCCGGATCGCGGAGAACCAGGCCCGCCAAGTCGCCTCGGACACTTGTGAACGCAGAGCGTCCGAACAGTCATTCCACAGTTGCTGTGCTTCTGTCACCAGCTCGAGGCCCTCCGGTCAAGAAGTTCTCCACACCAGCATCCACAGGTGTGGACGGCGGGGCGAGCTCGCAGGGTGTGAGCCGAATCGTACAGCTCCTGTGCGCTGCTTGCCTCGGGGCTGCCGCTTGGTCTCGGGGTGGATCGTGCGCTAAATTACCCCGGCCGGTCCTGCCGTCTGGTGGACCCGTGTCTTCGCGCGCCAGATGCAGAGATCATCTTGGCGGGTCGATTGCACCTGCTTCACCGGACCATCGCCGCGTCAGGAGACTCCACAGACGCGCGGCACCGGAACGACGAAACGAGGCTGAGATGAAGCGGACGTTCCAACCCAACACCCGCAAGAGAGCGAGAAGACACGGTTTTCGCCACCGGATGGCGACTCGCGCGGGGCGCGCGGTACTCAAGGCGCGCCGCCTTCGCGGACGAGTCCGGTTGTCAGCTTGAGTCACCGCGCGACACAGTCTCTAGTTCCGACGAACAATGGGCAGTGAGTTGCCAGTTCCCAGTGAGGCGTCTCGTGCGCCACGCCCACGGTCGGTCCACGGTCGCAGCGCTTTTGCTCAGCTTCGCCGTTCGAGGCGACGGGTTTTCGCGGGGCCGGTAAGAGTACAGTTCTTACCGACATCGAAGGCCGAAGAGGCCTGTTGCGTCGCATTTGCAGTGCCCCGCAGGGTGGGGACCGCAGTCGAGCGCAATCGCTGCCGTCGTCGGTTGCGAGCGGTCGTGGCCGAGAACACGGCATCGATCCCTGCGGGGACCTACCTCGTGGCCATCGATCAGGGTATTAGCGACCTTCCGTTCCAGGAGCTGAGGGCAAGAGTGATTGAAGCGATGCAACGGGCCAGCCAGATGGGCGCCCGATGAGCACTGTCACGGCGAGGCCGACGCCAGCCACGAGGACGTTGCTCCTGTTCTTGCGTGCATACCAGGCATTGCGCGCGGGCCGGCCTTCACCGTGCCGCCTCGTCCCGTCGTGCTCGGCCTATGCCGTGGAGGCCATCGAGCTGCATGGTTCGCTGCGGGGAACCTGGTTGGCTGTCAAGCGCGTCGCCAGATGCCGACCATTCGGTAGCCGCGGCTTCGACCCGGTCCCGAGCTGAGGTCAGAGATGCTCTTCGCGGTCGCTACCCATACTGCAAAAGCCGGTACTTCCATCATCGGGACGGTCCTGCACCCGATATTCGTCCTGGTCGGGTTCGTCCTGGCCTTCTTCTATGGGCTGATCCCGAATTACGCCGTTGCGATCGCCCTCCTCACCATCGCGGTGATGATTGTCGTCTTCCCTCTGACGCGCGCGAGTGCCCGCTCCATGATGCGGATGCAGCTTCTCGCGCCGGAGATGAAGAAGATCCAGGCGCGTTACAAGGCCAAGCCCGGGATGCCGGCTGTCGAGAGGCAAGAGCTCCGTCAGAAGATGAACGAGGAGGTGATGGCGCTCTATCGCGAGAACGGTGTGAACCCGACAGGCGGCTGCCTGCCGATGTTTCTCCAATTCCCGATCCTGATCGTGCTCTACGACGTCGTCAGGGGTCTCGCGAAGACCGCCGACGTTCTCAACGCCAAGGGCCAGAAGATCTACGTACACGGCAAGTTGCTGGTCAAGGCGACGCCGCAGAATATCCCGAAGACGAGCCGGATGTACCGGGATCTCGTCGCGGCCCACGGCCAGATGCATGTCCTGGGCATAAATCTCGCCGATTCCGTGCGCACGCATCAGCCGCATATTGTCGACGTCCTCCCCTACGCGTTGCTCGTACTGATAGCCGTCGGCCTCCAGTACGTGTCGATCTGGCAGGTCACGAACCGCAACCCCGCTGCCGCGGCGTCGAACCAGCAGATGCAACAGATGCAGAAGTACATGCCCCTCATATTCTTGGTGCTGTACATCGCGCTTCCCGCAGGCGTCGGGGTCTATTTCATCGTTTCGAGTTTGTTCCGCGTCGGTCAGCAGGAGTGGATGTACAAGCACGACCCGACGATCGTCAATGCCATTCAGGAGCTCACCAAACGCAAGCACGCGGAAACGCTCAATCCCAGCCCGGACGCAGGCGACACCAAGGCGGGCATCGGGTCCAGGGATGCCACGAGCGGCAAAGGCTTTCTCGCAAGGATGCGCGAAGCGAGCGGAAGTCCGAGCTCGGCTCGGCCTGGGGTCGGACCTGCGCAAAGGTCCACGGGCACGAGCGGATCCAGGAGAGGCACGACTAACGGCTCGAAAGCTTCCGTGAGCCAGAACGGCTCCAGGAATGCCGCACCCGCGAAGAGATCCAATCCGCAAGCGTCCAAATCCGCAGGTGCAGGCAGTGGGTCGAAGTCTCAACCTCGCGCGAGGGACAAGCGACCGCGAAAGGGCCGATAGCCCGTGGAATGGGTCGAAATGACCGGAAGAACAGTCGAAGAGGCCGTCGAGGCAGCCCTTGAGCAGCTTGGCGTGGCCGAAGCAGACGCCGAGATCGTCATCGTGGAAGAGCCGAAATCGGGCATGTTCGGTCTCCGACGAAGCGGTGCACGCATCAGGGCGCGCGTGCGCCCGATCCAACCCAGGGCGAAGAGACCGTCACGCCGACCGAGGGCCCCATCGAGTGTCGGCGAGCGCGGACACCGCCGACAAGCTGCCCATTCCGAGAGCCCAACGCGCAAACCGACCGAGAAAGACAACGGTGAGGAAGGCCGCGGCAAGGCGGCCACAAACTCTGTTTCGGGAACCCGTGGTCCGCTCCACCAAGATCAAGCAGCAGGTCAGAACGGCTCCCGCAAGACGCGGACCCGCGCCGGGCGCGAGGTCGGAGAGGCCACGGATGGAAACGCGGGTACCGCGACAGCGAGCCCCCGGCAACGGGCGCGCTCACGAGGACGCGGCAGTCGTGGACGCGTGGCGAGCGGCTCCGATGGAACCGCTGACGAATCTTCCAGTGGAGCCGGTCGCGGCACGGGATCACCCAAGGAGGCGCAGATGAGCATCGAGACCCAGCAGGAGCTCGCAACTGACTTCGTCCGGGAGGTCGTCGCCCGGTTCGGGATCGCCGCCACAACAAGTGCACGTCGGACTGAGGATGACGGCATCTATATCAGCGTGGAAGGGGACAACCTCGGTCTCCTCGTCGGCCCGAAGGGAGCGACCGTCGAGGCTTTGCAGGAGTTGACCAGAACAGTCGTGCAGCGGCACTCGGACGAGCACACAAGCAGGATTGTCGTGGACGTCGGTGGCTACCGTGAACGCCGCGCTGCAGCCCTGCGCCAGTTCGTGCTCGAGGCTGCAGCGGACGTGCTGCGTACCGGCGTGCCCGAGGCGCTCGAACCGATGCCGCCATCGGACCGGAAGGTGGTTCACGATACGGTCAATGAGCTTGAGGGTTTGGAGACGAGTTCAGAGGGAATCGAGCCGCGACGCTACGTCATCATCCGTCCAATGTCTGCGGCTACGACCGAGGATTCTCCTGTTGCTGCTGAGGAGGCCGACGATCGATTCGGGGAGTCGGCAGACCTGAGCTGAATGACAGCGGAGCATCAGGCCCCCATGTGTTCTTGCCCCGGCGGCGGCCAGGTCAATGAGGCGCTCCAGAACTGAGGATCGCCTTGAACGGGTGCTCATCGAAGCGCGACGCCGGTCACTGATAGGTAGCCTGCCGTTGGCGGTCCAGAGGGCACACTCTGAGGGGTTCCTGAAGCCACTCTTGATGGAGACCCTCAACGGTCCAGTTCTCGAACTCGGATCAGGTGGTGGACTGCCAGGCCTTGTGCTCGCGGTCGAACGCCGGGATCTTCGTCTCGTCCTGCTCGACTCGGCTCGCCGTTCGGTCGACTTCTTGAGATGGGCGGTCGCGGAGCTCGAGCTGTTGTCCCGAGTTGAAGTCGTCAATGCCAGAGCCGAACAACTCGGGCGCGAGGAGAGATACCGGGGAAGTTTCGCGGCCGTCATCGCCAGAAGCTTCGGTCCTCCCGCGGTGACGGCCGAATGTGCGGCACCGCTCCTCCAGACAGGGGGCCGGCTGATAGTTTCCGAGCCACCCGGCGGGGATTTGCAAGCAGCTCGTGGAAGGTTGCTCCCTTCGGCGCTACGGTGGCCGGTTGAGGGTTGCCAGAAACTGGGTCTCTTGCCCGAGCTCGGTCTGAGAGAGCCGTTCGGGTTCGCCGTGCTTCGACAGGTATCTCTGTGTTCTGATCGCTATCCTCGTCGACCGGGAATCCCAGCCAAGCGGCCACTCTTTTCTCAACTGCCGCAGGCGGAGGCCACGCCTCGATAGTGTTAGTTCCGATGGCAACAGCAGGCTTCGAGCTAGTCTGCGAAATCGAGCCTGCTACTCGACCGGACCTCAAGCACGTCAGGCATCAGATCGGCGTCTTGAGCTCGATCGCCGGGACGTTTCTCATACCGGACAACCACATCGGCCGAGCAACCGTCTCGAGTGTCGCCGTGGCGCATGAAGTAGAGGCGATGGGCGGTCGTTCGATCGCCTGCTTGAATGCGAGGGATCGCAACTTGTTGGGGTTTCAAAGGGACTTGCTCACTGCTGAAGCCTACGGTGTGGATCAGTTCCTCCTGGTTCGCGGTGACGAGCCAAGAGTCGGCCGTCGGACCAGCGAGCTCACCGTTCGGACGATGCTGGCCGAAGCCCGGGCATTCGAGGGCACTTTGGGATTCACGGGGGGTAGAAAGCTTCGGCTGGGCGCGGCGACGGGGCTTGGCGAACTCCCCACTTGGAAGCGAGAGGCCGATTTCCTGTTCGTGCAGGTCGGCTTCTCTCTCGAGGCGCTGCTGCGCTGGAACGACCGGGTGCAACCAGAGATGGCGGTCTATGCGGGCGTCATAGTCCTCGCCAGCTCCACGATGGCACGCAGCCTGTCAAAAACGATTCCTGACATCGTCATTCCGAGCGAGATAGTCGACCGGGTGGACCGGGATCCAAAAGCTGGGATCGACATCGCGTGCGAGCTGTTAATGGCGATTCGGGAGTCCGGGGCCTTCCGGGGCGTACACCTGATCCCGGTCTCCCGTTACCGTCCCGTTGCGGCCCGGCTCGAGCCTTTGCTGCATCGGTCATGACGTCTTGTGGATTCAGATGGCGCCTCTGCCGTCGGTCACCGGGTCCGGCCCGGCGGGCGCGTTATGCTCCCGACTGAGTCCGTCCTGCCTTTCCAGAGCGACTGCCTTCCAGCCGTTCGGCCAGCAGATGTTTCACGTGGAACAGTTTCCCTCGAACCGAAGGTGTGATGAACGACCAAGAGGACGACGAAGACCGAACAGGCCATGCTGAGCTCGAGAAGCCGATGCCGGGTCTCGACACCGGACTTGAGACTTCAAAGGTGATACGGGTGGCGCAGGTCAAGGGCAAGCAACTCATCACACAGCCGGTGCGGCCGCTGCCGAGAGTTATCGCCGTAGCCAATCAAAAGGGAGGCGTCGGCAAGACGACCACAACCATCAACCTTGGTGCTGCCCTGGCCGATCTTGGTTACCGGGTCTTGATTGTCGACCTGGATCCGCAGGGAAACGCTACGACAGGGCTGGGTATCGAGGGCCGCAATTTCGACTACTCGATGTACGACGTTCTTCTCCGCGACGTCGCGCTCGAGGATTGCGTCGAACCGACGAGCATCAAGAACCTCTTCCTGGCACCGGCGACGATCGACCTGGCTGGAGCAGAGATCGAGCTCGTGTCGGTCTTCAGCCGGGAGCTTCGACTCAAGCGAGTGCTCGCTCCGATCCGGGAGGACTTTGGTTACGTGTTGATCGACTGTCCACCGTCACTGGGGCTGATCACCGTCAATGCCCTCGCTGCGGCGAGTGAGGTACTGGTGCCGATTCAATGTGAGTACTACGCCTTGGAAGGGCTTGGTCAGCTGCTCAGGAACGTCGAGCTCGTGAGAGGCAACCTGAATCCCGAGCTTGAGGTTTCGGCCATGGTCTTGACGATGTACGACTCACGCACACGGTTGGCGGATCATGTGGTCGAGGAAGTTCGCACCCACTTCGGTGAGGCGGTCTGCAGGAATGTGATTCCTCGCACGGTTCGGATATCTGAATCACCTTCGTTCGGTGAGCCCATCACTGTCCATTCGCCAGCGTCAAGAGGCGCCATTGCCTATAGAGAGCTAGCAAAGGAGGTCAGCGGTGGCCCGGCGTAGCGGTCTGGGCAAGGGACTGGGGGCGCTCATCCCGCCGACGCCGGGAGTCTCGACCGGTTCCATGCTTCGTGACGTGCCACTTGCGCGCATCCGTCCGAACCCGTTCCAACCGCGCAGCCAGTTTGGAGAACAGGGGCTGTCTGCGCTTGTCGACTCGATCAAGGCGGTTGGCATTCTTCAGCCGGTTCTGGTGCGAGAGGTTGGGCCGGACGAGTACGAACTGATCGCAGGAGAACGTCGCTTTCGCGCGGCGCGCCGTGCAGGACTCCAGTCGATACCGGCGCTTGTGCACCAGGCCGACGACGCTATGAGTCTCGAAGAGGCCCTAGTGGAGAATCTGCACCGTGAAGACCTCAACCCTCTCGACGAGGCCGGTGCTTATCAACAGTTGATCGAGGAATTCAACCTGACGCACGAGGAGGTCGCTCGCAAGGTGGGCCGCTCCAGGGCGGGAGTCACGAACGCCCTCCGGCTTTTCCAGCTCCCCCCGACGGTCCAGCGATATGTTCGCGACGGTCAGCTGAGCGCTGGTCACGCACGAACGCTTCTCGGGACACCGGATCGCCTTCTGCAGGAGAGACTTGCTAGCGAAGCGGTCCACAACGGCCTTTCCGTACGATCGCTCGAGGAAGTCGTCCGAAAGGAGCTCCAACGGGAGCAAGCCGAAGAGAGCGGTCTCGAAGGCGTTCCCGATGATACTGGCAACCTGACCAGCGGACCCGCCGGAGAGGACACTGCGTCGCCCGAAATCCCAGGTCCGAGGCTCGTCCGTTCACTCCGACCCCCAGGGGTGCACGATCTCGAGGAACTCTTGGAAGACCGCCTGAACACACGGGTCAAAGTGGACATGGGCGGGAAAAGGGGCAAACTTGTGATCGAGTTCGCCACCCTGGACGACCTCGAACGGATATACAGAATAATTGTCGGAGAGACGTTTACCTAAGGTCGATACCCGTGCCAGGAGTCCCGAGGCATGGCAGTAATCCCCAGGTTGTGAATCAGATCACGAACAGGGCGGAAATCGGCAGTTCACGGCTATTTATCCTTGTCAAGTGCTTCTTTTGGCCTCTGATGCCATCGAAAGTTTACTTTCCCGTTACCTTCTGGACCTCTACTGTTGGTCCAAGTTGATCCACAACCTGTGCATGAGGTTGTGGACCACTTCACTCCCAGGTAGTCGCAAGCCAGCGTTCGAGAGACTCCTGAACCGCTCTTGCAAGGCCTGAAGTCTTCATCGCCACCTGGTGCGGTGCCCCCAGCTCGATCACGACAGCCGGCATGGCCGTTCGCCTGAGGATTACGTCAGCCATGCCGTGCGCCCCGGCTTCTTGCAGGTCGAGCCGTTTCGCAACGGCCTTTACTAGCAGCTCAGCGAGGTGTCGGCTGGCGGCCGACTCATAGCGGAAGCCCCGGTAAAAGTACGTCTTGACCGACTCGTGGCTCGGCTCAAGCCGGAGACCCACGTAGCAGTCGGCTTGTGCCGTGTTTGCAGCCTGAGCCTGCGCCAACGGGTCCGGGTCGTGCAGTTCCAGTGATTGTGCTCCTGCAAGCAGGAGCGTGCGATGAACTGCCGCCACACCGGTGGCGAACCCACCTTCCTCGCCGACGGCGATCTTCTTGCAGCTGAGCGTTGCAGGTGTCGCGGCGACCTTGAGCTGCTCCCGCAGCGGCGTCACGAGGTCGCTGCCTCCCCGGACCGGCGCCACACGCCTCAGCTCCGATAGTGTCACGGGCCCACATATGCCATCTGTCACGAGACCCATGTTGTGCTGGAACTCGGCGATTGCGGCGTGGGTATTGTCACCGAAGATGCCGTCAACGCCTCCCGGATCGAACCCTAGCCCGCTCAACCTCCGCTGCACGTCCGCGACATCATCTCCTTGCAGCATCGGGCTACGGCGGTAGAGGAGCCGATCCCCCAGACGAAAGCCGGCTTCGACAAGACTCGACCAGGTCTCATGGTCGCAGACGCCATCGACACGCAGTCCGCGCTGGGACTGGAACACCTGCACTGCTGCTGTGGTCCCTGGACCGTAAGTGCCGGGCTCGTCGTCTCCGCGTCCGAATCCAAGCCTCTCGAGGCGCTCCTGCAGGTCAACGACGGCCTTGCCCGAGTCGCCCTTGTGAAGTGGCAGGAGATCTTCGCGGGAAGATGCCGTCCGCGGACAGCTCACAAGCCCGACCTCTCTGGCACTTCGGTCATCTCCGACATCGTAGGAGAGCCGGGCAAGCCCTGGTAGTGCAAAGGGCCGTTACAAAAGGACGGCTGTCGTCAGAGAAGTGGCTCGAACTCCGACATGATCTGTGACTTGCTTCTTGCTCCTACGATCCGCGCCCGCGTCTCACCGTTTTTGAACAGCAGCAGCGTAGGGATGCTCATCACCTGGAATCGCTGTGCGGTTCGCGGGTTGTCGTCGACGTTCAGCTTCGCCACCTTGAGCTTGCCGGCATGAGCGGTGGCGATTTCGTCGAGGATAGGGGCCACCATCTTGCAAGGCCCGCACCATTCGGCCCAGAAGTCAACGACCACAGGGATGTCCGAAAGGCCGACCGCCTCATCGAAAGTGTCGTCACTGACCGTGATGACGTCGTTCATGCCAATCTCCTTGTGTCAGGTCTGTGCGAGCGATGACAGATATCGCTCGGCTTCGATTGCGGCCATGCAACCGGAGCCGGCTGCGGTGACAGCTTGCCGGTAGACATGATCCTGGACATCGCCGCAGGCGAAAACGCCCAGTATGTCGGTTCTTGTGCCTTCATGGGTCACGAGATACCCCGCTTCATCGGTCTCGAGCTGTCCCGTGAACAACTCCGTGCTCGGAGCGTGTCCGATGGCAACGAAGACTCCGTCTGCGGCGATATCGGACTCCGCGCCCGTGTTGACGTCTCTGATCCGGATCCCGGTCACGCGCTCGACGCCGAGCACCTCTACGACGACAGAGTCCCAGCGGAAGGTGATCTTGTCATTCCGAAAGGCCCTGTCTTGCATGATCTTGGAGGCTCGAAGCTCCTTGCGGCGGTGGACAATGGTCACTGAGTCCCCGAACTTCGTGAGGAACAACGCCTCCTCGAGCGCGGAGTCCCCACCGCCGACAACGACGATCCGCTTGTCCCGGAAGAAGAAACCGTCGCACGTCGCACAGGTCGAAACCCCGTAACCGAGCAGGCGGGACTCGTTCTCGAGACCGAGCATGAGCGAGCGTGCCCCGGTCGCGATGATGAGCGTTCTTGTCCTCAGCGTCGGTTCAGGAGCATCCCTGTCACCGATCCACACGCCGAACGGTGCGGAGGCCAGATCGACTTTCGACGCTCTTTCCGTCAGGATCTCCGCGCCGAAGCGCTCGGCTTGGGCTCGCATCGAAACCATGAGCTCCGGACCCAGCACCCCGTGGGCGAATCCGGGAAAATTCTCCACTTCTGTGGTCAACATGAGCTGGCCGCCCGGCTGATCGCTCGAGGACGAAGGCTCGCCTTCCAGGACGAGTGGCCGCAGGTCCGCACGCGCCGAATAGATCGCCGCAGTCAAGCCGGCAGGCCCTGATCCCAGGATCACCACGTCGCGCGTCGCGCCGGAGTCCATCAGTATCGCTTCCCTTCGTGCCGGCCAGCTAGGTCCGGCTGTGGCGCATCCTGGAGATCAACGTCCCTATGACCACGAAGATTCCACCGATCAACAGGTAGCTCGCCCAGACACGCTGGTCGAAGACTTCGTTGTTGAGAAGGCGGATGAGACCGATGACGAACGCCACGAGGACAAAGATCACCACCGAGAAGGCCAACGCGCCGAAGATGGCTGCACGGACAAACTTCTGCACCGGTCGAACGGTGTGGTCACGTACGATCTCGACGAGTTGCCCGACCTTGTCTGTCAGTTGCGCAGCCCAATCGTCTTTGGGAGCCGGTTCAGAAGACATGGTCAGTAGGTTAGCCCTCCGAGGTTTCGGCAAGCCGGTAGCAGATGCCCACGCAACGAGGCCCGGCATGCGTCCCGATCACCGGACCGATGTAGTTGATGAGGATGTCCTCGCGGGGATATATCCCGGTCAGCATGTCCAAGAACGCGTCGAGATCCGGTGCTGCGGCATGCGCCACCGCGAGGCCGTCCAACTTCCCCGCCTCTCTCAGCTTGTTGATGAGGTACTCGAGCGAGCCCGCACGCGTTCGCTGCCGCGACTCAGCCTCGGCCACGCCGTCTCGGATCTCGATGATCGGCTTGATCGACAGGAGCGAACCCAAAAGTGCCCTTGCTGCCCCGATCCGACCGCCCTTGCGCACATTGTCCATGGTGTCGAGAGCCCCGAACACCCTTATCTTCGGGACTACCGCCCTCGCGGCTGCCTCGGTCGCGTCGAGATCGTTTGTGGCTGCGGCAGCTCTTGCTGCCTCCAACACGACCATCGCCTGGCCCAGGGTCACGGTGCGGGTGTCCACCACCCGCACCTCGATTCGCCCTCGCACCTCGTCCGCACCGGCACACGCGGCTTGATAGGTCGCAGAGAGGTCCGCCGAGAGCGTGAGGCACACCGCGCCGGTGCACCCATCATCTGCCGCCTGCGTGAAGCTTTCTGCGAAGGCACCGGGTGATGGTGCCGAAGTTTCGGGCAAGGCGCTAGTCATGGCACACCGCCGCCAAAACTCGGCGGGCTCGATCGTCCGCATCTCCTCTGGCCCCCAGTCACCCAGTCGGACGTCGAGTGGGACGATACGGATGTCATGTTCCTCGGCGAGCCCCTTGGGAATGTCCCCCGCGCTATCAGTAACGACTCTTATCCCGGCCATGACTTCCCTTTCCTGCAATCGCGTGCCTCCGCCTGGAAGTTTGCCAGCCGGCGAAGGTCCCGGCGAGTCCTGCGGCAAGCACGTAGGTGACAATGCCTGCCAAGACGCCGGCGAACACGCGAAGCAGAAGACCAATTCCCTGGCCCGATCCGACACCGGCGAGAACCAGGGCGACGACGAAGGCCATGACGAGAGAGCAGATCACCGTGCGCGACACGTAGCGTCCCACTGCGAAGCCGCCGAGGCCGCCAATACGATTTCGCAGGACTATCAAGGCTGCTGCTGCTGCGACTGTGTACGCGACGGAGAGTGAGAGCGCCAGTCCCTTCGCGCCGAGTGTGCTGCGGAACCCGAACGCGAGCAGGATGTTCAGGCCGTTCTCCAACAGGTAGAGGAAAAAGGGGGTACGCGTGTCGCGCATCGCCTGGAAGGCAAGGATCGTCAGCAGGTATATGCAGAATCCAGGCAGCCCCAGCGCAAGGAGCTCCAGCATCGTGGCGGTGAGGTGTGCACCGCTCAAATGGTGCGCCGCCCCAGCTCCCAATGAGATGAGCGAGATCGCAGGCTGGGCCAGAAGCAGATAGCCGACGACTGCCGGGATCACGCCTGCCATCGTTCGGCGAAGCCCGAGCCCGAACTGTTCGGCGAAGCCGGCAGTGTCACCCTTGGTGAAACGCGACGCCAGCACAGGAGCCATCGTGGTCATGACCGAGACGGCGACGATCCCGAATGGCAGCTGGAAGAAGATCGACGCGTACGTGTATGCCGTGAGCGATGCCGTGCCGATGCTCACCGCAATCGCAGATACGACGAAAACAGCCAATTGATTGGCGATGACGAATCCGAAGGTCCAGCCCGAGAGGTTGACGATCTCCCGCACAGCGGGGTCGTTCGGCCGCCAACGGGGGCGTACTCGTAAGCCGCAAGTCAACAAGCTCGGCACGAGCGCAACAGCTTGGACGACAACGCCGAGAGTCGTGCCGATACCGAGCAGCAGGAGCAGCCCGTGGTCGTGCTGGACAGTAGTAAGGCTGTGAGTGTGACCCACTGCGACGAAGGCCAGGAGGATGCCGATGGCGACGATGTTGTTGAGGATCGGGGTGAAAGCCGGCGCCGAGAAACGGCGAGCGGTGTTCAGCACGGCGGTCATCAGACTGATGGCGCCGTAGGCGAGCAACTGGGGCGAGAAGAGCCGGAGGAGATAGGTGGCCACCTGACGCTCGGCGGCGATCTCCGGGCCGTGGCTGCCGACTGTGTAGAGGCGAATGATCAAAGGAGCGGCAAGAAAGAACACGACAGTCGCGGCCAGGAGCAGACAGGCCGCCAAAGTCAGCACGGCGGAAATCGACTCGACGGCCTCCTGTTCCGAGCGCGTCGCCAGGCGGGAGACGAACACCGGGACGAACGTGGCCGTGAGGACCCCGCCCAGTACGAGGTCGTGAACGATGTTCGGGGTGTTGTTGGCGAGGTTGAAAGAGTCGGAAAGGGTCGAGTACCCGAGTGCGTAGATGGCGACGAGGATGCGCAACAGTCCGGTGACCCGCGAGATGAGGGTGCCGGCCGCGACATAGGCGGTCGCGGTGCCCAGGCCGCGGCGTGGCCGGCTGTCGTGGGGACGGCTCCCCTGCGTTAGTGGTGCGGGATGGACGCTTCCCCGGGCAGCACCTCGGATCCCCGTGAGCCCTGAGGGCGCAGGTATTCCTGGCAGCGTACGAGGCAGGCGTCCTCGGTAGACGGTCCTTTGAGCGTTGCGGCCGTAGGAGCGGCGCCGCCTGTGCCTCACGTGGCGGGTTCCGCAACTGCGCCGGACGTCGGTTCACGGTGCTGTCCGTGGGTACGTCCGGCAGCGCGACGGCGCCGACGACGTGCCGCGGACCGGAACCACCAGAACAAGAGAAATGCTCCTGCACCAGCCGTGAGGGCGATCGCGACACCCGAGATCGCCGTGGACCGAATCGTGAACTCGGCGCTCGCCAGCTGGAGTTGGCCTCCTGGCGAGAGGAGCTGCAGTTCAAGCGTCGAATCGCCTGACGTTCGGGTCCCCACCCTGACGATGAGGCTGGTGGTGCCGTGGTTGAGCACGACGGGGACCTCGGTCAGCGAGGTCAGGTTCGGGCCTGAGACCAACAAGATGACGTGGAGTGGCGTCCTCGATGTCGAGGTGATGGCGATCGGGAACCTGGCCGAAGACGAGGTCACAGTCACGGTGCGACCTGGGGGCAGGCTGAGCTCCGAGCCGAGCTTGTCCATCATGGCGAGGGGCGCCGACAAGTATGCCTGGCGAGCGCCGGGGTCGAGCCCGGCGGTCTCAGCCAACAGGATTCCGTCGTCCAGGTTATTGATCGTGGCCGTGTCACTCGGGATGATCGAAGAGAGCTCTGCAAGTTGAGTGCGTGCCGCTTGCACCTGGCCCAAGGTGATCGACCCAGCAGAACTGAGCGTCGGACTCACGATCGAGCGAACGGCAGCCGAGCAACCGGTGACGAAATGCGGCGGCTCCTGGCAGGTTCCCCTCGGAACCGTCTGGAAGAGCGCGCCTACCGGCACGGTCGTGACGATCGGACTTGTGGCCAGTCCCCGGAGTGTCGCGCTCAGGAATCCCACGACGGGTGTCCAGGACTCAGGGGCGACCAGAGCCACGCCCCTGGATTGCGGGTAGTCGGGCGAGTCGAAGTAGAGCTCGGCAAGGTCAGCGAGTAGTTGCTGGGCCCGAAGCGCCGAACTGGCGGAGCCGCTCAGGTGTGATGCCAGACCCGGGTCGGCTTGCAGACCTACGACGCTGGAGTCTGCGATGCGAAACGGAGCGGTCAACGTGTAAGGCCACTGGGTCGCGGCCGGTTTCGAGTTCGGGAGGGACTCGAGATTGTTCTCGGGGACCACTATCCGGGTAATGCCGTCGGCGGCAAGAGCCGCGACGCCGTGGATACCTATCGGCGTCGTTGCTACGTAGATGCCCGAAATGCCCGACCCGTGAAGAACCTTGGTGAAGACCTGGTCGCCACGGGCGAACTGGTTCGCGAGGTCAGTCTCGAGACCGGCTCGGATCAGCCGCGTCGGGTTGACGGCACTGAAGGGCCCGCCCAGCACTGTGCCTGGATTGGAGGCGAGTGCCCGAAGCAGCTTCGTGTGCTTCCGACTCTGAGCGACAGCCAACAGCGTCTGCCCGTAGAGGTCGAGAGTCAGTGGGGCTCGGGGCCAGCTCGCCTCTGCATGGGCGATGGTCTGGATCCGCGCGACAGTCCCACGAGGCACTTTCGGTGCTCCGGTGGCGCTGAACGCGGGCGGCACCCCGACGGGCATGATGAACGAGAAACGAAGGCGCTCTTGTGGTGTGACCCGAGAGGGGACCACTATCAGGTAGGTAGTGAACGAGTCGATCGTGACCGGTTGACCGGTGAGAACGTCGACGAGCGATACCTGGAGCGGATAGACACCGCTACAGCCCCCGTATCGCGATGGGCATGGCAGCTGGAACACCTGACTCGAAGGCACCCCGGTCGGGACTTGGCCGGAGAGCTCGGACCCTGTCACATAAACTTCCACCGAGTCGCGCGCCTCGCTGATCGAGCTCAGCGGAAACGTCGTGAGCGCGAGCTGGTTCAGTCCGGCCAGCTGTCCTGTGAGCGTCGTGTCGAACTCGTAACGGCTCGCCAGTGCCGATTGGTCAGGCTCGGTGTAAAGCGCGACATCGACGAGGAGATCCTTGGCTGCGACACGCGAGTGCACGCTGAGACCGAGCCGAACGGGGACACTCGAGCTTTGCACCCACGGGTCTTGCGACGTGAGAGTGACGACGCCCTTGGGGACCGACTGGGCCCCGGCGAGACGCGCAGGGCCGATCGAGGTTGTGGCGAAAACCAGAGCGACGGCGGCGGACAGAGCGAGCACGGCCCGCAAGGTGAACCGCCCAAGCGGTGTCAACGCCGATTGGGCATCGCTGAGCCATGAGGCGGACGTCAACGGTGGTCTTGTCCTCCGATCGGACACGCGAGACGCAGCGAGCCTATCTGTGTGCAGCGGGCTCATACAGGTGGACTGGTGCGCAGAAGACGTTGGGGGCGGTACGGTCGTGGAATGGTAGTGCTGTTCGGACGTCACGAGGAGTTCGCGGCGCACGCCACTGGCGAGTGGCACCCTGAGCGCGCGGAGCGCCTGGAAGCGGTCTTCGCCGGCGTGCAAGGCTCGCCAGCGGCGGAGGTGACTGTCCCGTTCGAACCGCGTCAGGCAACACCGGGAGAACTCGAGATCGTCCACGACCCGTCCTACATAGAGCGCATTGAGGATCACTGCCTCAGCGGTGGCGGGCACCTAGATCAGGACACGGTCGCAGTCCCCGCCTCGTTCGACGCAGCCCTGCGCGCCGCCGGTGCCGGCCTGGACGCCTTCGAACGTCTTCGCAACGGCGAAGGCGACGTCGCCTTTCTTGCTGTGCGACCCCCTGGGCACCACGCGCTCGGAGCAAGGGCGATGGGTTTCTGCTTGTTCAACAACGTGGCCGTCACCGCGGGGTGGATTGCCGCGCAGGGCGAACGCGTAATGGTGCTCGATTGGGACGCGCACCACGGCAACGGGACCCAAGAGATCTTCTACGAGCGTTCCGACGTCCTTTACGTGTCACTCCATCAATTCCCCTTCTACCCCGGTACCGGGTCGCTGAGCGAAGTCGGAACCGGTGCGGGGAGAGGCGCGACGGTGAATCTGCCGTTTCCCGCTGGAACGGCGGGAGACGCGTATCGCTTGGCGTTCGACGACCTGATCGCGCCTCTGGCCGAGGAGTTCGCTCCGCAATGGCTGCTCATATCGGCTGGATTCGACGCGCATCGTGCCGACCCGTTGACCGACCTCGGACTCACGGCAGGCGATTTCGCGGACCTAACCTCTCGGGCCGTGGGCTTCGCACCGCGCGGCCGGCTCATCGCGTTCCTTGAGGGTGGTTATGACCTGGCGTCGCTCGCCCTTTGCGTCGGCGCCTGCGTCGCTGCGCTCGGGGGAGTCGACTACCGTCCCGAGGCCGCCTCGCGGGGCGAGACGACACAGCATGCACGCGAGGTCATCGCCACGGCCGGCCGATACCATCGGGCTGCGGTCACGAGATGAGCGAGAAGTCGCCGGCACCTGCGAATCTGGTTCCCGAGCGCCTCCGTTCGGTTCTCGACGCGACGCGGCCAATTGCTGAGCGTTTCCAGGCCGCGGGCAAGAAAGTGTTTCTCGTGGGCGGACCCGTGCGCGACGGCATCGCCGGGCGGCCCGGTGGTGTTAAGCCCGGTCCGGAGGTCGACATCGACCTGACGACGGACGCGACTCCGGACGAGATCGAGGCCCTGGTCTCAGACCTGAGCGACGCCCTATGGAACCAGGGCAAGAGATTCGGGACCATCGGGCTCATGCGCGCCGGTCGCCGTTTCGAGATCACGACCCACAGGGCGGAGGTCTACCTGCCAGACTCCCGCAAGCCCGAGGTCAAATTCGGCAAAGATATCGAGACTGACCTGTCACGCCGGGACTTCACCGTGAACGCGATGGCACTCAGTTTGCCGGACCTTGTCCTCGTCGATCCGTTCGACGGCATCACCGACCTCGCGGCGAGGCGCTTGCGCACCCCGCTCGAACCCGAGGTGTCGTTCTCGGACGATCCCCTGCGCATGCTCAGGGCTGCCCGGTTCATTGCCGGCTACGACCTGAATCCCGACGCTCAGCTCGTGACGGCAGTCGAATCCATGCGTTCACGCCTGGGGATCGTCTCCAGGGAGCGAATCAGGGACGAGTTGGACAAGTTGCTCTTGTTGCCTTGTCCGGCACCTGGGCTCTGGTTTCTAGTCGACACCGGGCTGGCCGAGGAGTTCTTGCCGGAGCTGCCGGCTCTCGCCCTGGAACAGGACCCGGTCCAGCGGCACAAGGACGTTCTCGCTCATACGATCGCCGTCGTCGAGAAGACGAGTCCGGAGAGGGTTCTTCGCCTGGCGGCACTGTTCCATGACGTCGGCAAGCCCGCGACGCGCTCGATCGGTCCGGGCGGGGTCCACTTCCACCACCATGACGTCGTCGGGGCGAGGATGACGCGCAAACGGATGCAGGAGCTGCGCTATCCGACCGAGGTCATCGACGACGTCGAGCGACTCGTCGAGCTTCACCTGCGGTTCCACACCTACAGGATGGGCTGGACCGACGCGGCGGCACGCCGCTACGCGCACGATGCCGGTCCGTTGCTCGGTCGCTTGAACGAGCTGACCCGCTGCGACTGCACCACCCGCAACGAGGCCAAGGCGAGGGACCTCGGCTTGCGAATAGACGAGCTCGAGCGACGCCTCGCCGACCTTCGCGAGCGCGAGGAGCTGGAAGCCATACGCCCGCAATTGGACGGCATCGCTGTGATGGCGCATCTCGGCATCGCTCCCGGTCCTGATGTGGGAGCCGCCCTCAAGTTCCTGTTGCAGATCCGCCTCGACGAGGGATTACTTGGCGAGGAGGAGATCCTGCGACGCCTCGACGCCTGGTGGTCCGAGCGGTCGCAACCCGGTTGACCCGTCGTGGCCGTGTGGTCGTCCCGCTCCGAGGTGCCTCAGGAGCTGCTGGTGCATTCTTCGACCGTTCAGTAGGCCTTGTCGTCCGAGAGCTGCGCCCGGTGAGACGTTCATAGGCGGGCCGTGCTCGATGCGCGAACGACGAGTTCGGGCTCGAATCGGATGGCTCGGTGCTCGTGCGCTGCGCCCGTCACCTCCTCGAGGAGCAGTTCGGCGGCGGCGACACCCAGTTCGTACTTGGGCTGGCGCACCGAACTAAGCGAGGGCGACAACATGGAGGCGAACACGACGTCGTCGTAGCCTACGACGGCCATCTCTTCGGGAACGGCGACTCGAGCAGCGGCGAGCCCGCGAAGCACTCCAAAGGCGAGCAGGTCGTTGGCGCACATCACCGCGCTCGGGCGGGGCTTGGCAGCAAGCAGTGCCGGCACCGCACCCTCGCCACGGTCGATGGTGAGGGCGCCCACAACGATCTCTTGGAGCGAGGCACTGCGGCAGAGCCTGGCCCGCGCGGCCGACCGGCGGGCGCCCTCCTTGCGATCGATGCACTGGCGGATCGTCGACGGGCCGTTGACCAGTGCGATTGCCTGGTGGCCCAGCTCGAAGAGATGGTCTGCGGCAAGCTCGGCGCCTCGGATGTCGTCTACCGCCGCGGAGCACAGTCCGTGACTGCTGCCGTCCCGATCCAGCAGCACCGTTGGGATGCCGCGAGCCGCCAACGCGACAGCGCTCTCGAGGTCGCTGTCGACCGGGGAGACGAGAAGGCCATCGACGCGATGCTCCTCGAGGACGCGCAGGTAGCGCTGCTCGCGTCTGGCTGACTCGTCGGTAGAGCAGACCATCAGGACGTAGTTCTGTTCGCGGAGCACGTGCTCGGCGCCGCGGACTATCTCCGTGAAGAACGGGTTTGCAATGTCGAGCAGGACAACGCCGATCGTGCGGCTCTTGCCCACTCTCAGCTGGTGTGCTGCGGTGTTGCGAACGAACCGTGTCGAGTCGATCACGTCGAGAACCCGCTTACGAGTGGTGGGGGCCACGACCAAGGGGTTGTTGAGCACGTTCGACACCGTGCCGAGGGAGACTTGTGCAAGACTGGCGACTTCGCGGATCGTGACCCGACGCTTGGCAGAGGCGCGATCGACCCCTGAAGCGCTCAGGATCTCATCTTGAAGGCCTCTGGAGAGGCGGTCGTCGGTCATCGTCCGGTCCCTTGACACCGACTAGCTACGTCGTTAGCGTTCGGTCCCGTAAAAGTTTGAGCGAGGTGGACTGGGCCACCTTCACGTAGGGACATTTTGGCGGTTGTTCCAACGGGACCGCAGCAGTTGTTTGTTATAAGCCAGACTTGAAACGATTCATTCCCTTCCGGAAGAAAGCTGAGACCGAGGAATGTCGTCGAACTGGCAGGGCGCACAGGCTGGGAAAACGGCAGTGACATGGTGGTTCACACGGTACACGACAGTGTTTGCCGCGACACAGGGACAAGACACGGAACTGTGCCGCGGATGGCACGCGGACGGTCCAGACAGCGGAGGGACCGGACCGGGACTGAGATACGGGAAAGCGCGTCGAGATGATCTTCGGCAGCCCACCCCCCGGCGACCCCATGGATAGCCTCCACAGGGAAGTTGATCCACGCGATGGCGAGCGATCTGTCGACGGCGTCGAACCGGTGGCGGTCGACGAGGCGTCAGGGTTGGGCGCAGAAGAGTCGGGGCCGGCTCTGGTCCTCGAGCACGCGAGCAAATCCTTCGGTGCGGTGCACGCGCTCGTCGACGGAGACATCGAGCTGCACTGGGGCGAGACCCACGGCCTCGTCGGCGAGAACGGGGCCGGAAAATCGACGCTCGTCAAGATCCTGGCCGGCGTCCACCAACCCGACAGCGGTCGCCTCGTTGTCAATGGCCGGGAAGTGCGGCTGGACGGCCCCGCTGCTTCTCGAGCCGTTGGGATCGCCGTCATTCACCAGGAAGCATCAGTTTTTCCGGACCTCAGTGTCGCTGAGAACGTCTTCATTGGCCGTGAACCGCTGCGTAGCGGGCGCCGCATCGACTTCAAGACGATGAACGAGGAAATTGCGATCATCGTCGACCGTCTCGGCGTCCGCTTGGACCCCCGCCGGATCGCGAAGGGGCTCTCGGTCGCGGACCAACAGATCATGGAGATCGCAAAGGCACTCTCGCTGAACGCGTCGATCATCGTCATGGACGAGCCAACTGCGGCGCTGTCCGCCCACGAGGTCAACCGGCTGTTCGAGATCGTTGAACTGCTCCGTCGTGACGGAAGAGCAGTTCTCTTCATCTCGCACCGTCTCCAGGAGGTCTTCGACATCTGCCAGCGGGTCACGGTGATGCGCGATGGCTGCCATGTGTTCACAAAGCCACTCGCAGGGCTCGTGGCAGACGACCTCGTGCAGGCAATGGTGGGTCGCGAGGTCGTCGACCGGGCTGCCGGGGGCAGCCAGCAGATTGGCGATGTGGTCCTCGCAGTCGAGCACCTGAGCCGCGAGGGCGTTTTCACCGACGTGTCCTTCACCGTACGCTCCGGTGAGATCGTCGTGCTCGCAGGCCTTGTCGGCTCTGGCCGGAGCGAAGTGGCGCGGGCCATCTTCGGGATCGACCGCCGCGACGCCGGGAGTGTCTCGATCAACGGACGACCACTGCGGGCGGGGTCGCCGATAGATGCGATCGCAGCCGGCATCGGCTTCGTCCCTGAGGACAGACGCCAGCAGGGATTGGTCATGGCGATGGCGATCGACCGCAATATCGCCCTCGCATCCCACGACCACCTGAAACGTAAAGGGCTCATCTGGGGCGCGCTCGAGCGGAGCTTCGCGGCGGACTGGGCAAGCCGGCTCCGCCTCAAGTACGGAAAGTTGGGCGGTAACGCCTCCACCCTGTCCGGGGGAAACCAGCAGAAGCTCGTCCTTGCGAAATGGCTCGGTCGGAACCCATCGCTGCTCATCATCGACGAACCGACGCGGGGCATCGACGTAGCGACGAAGGCCGAGGTTCATCGACTCCTGGAAAGACTCGCGGCTGAAGAGGGGGTCGCGGTGTTGATGATCTCGTCGGAGCTCCCAGAGGTCCTGCGGATGGGCAACCGGACTCTCGTGATGCGCGAGGGACGACTCGTCGCCGAGTTCTCTCATAGTGAGGTTTCCGAGGAACGCATCGTGGCGGCGGCTACAGGACAGGTCGAGGGCGCCGCCAGCATGGTGACGACCCACGCAGCAGGACGCGGCACACCATGAGCACAAGATCGCGCAAGAGTGCTGTAAGCGGCTGGTGGCGTATATGAGCAGCCAGGACGCAACTCTGATGCAAGCTGCCGGCAGCCCGCAACGACTGGTAGACATGGTCTTCCGTCTTCGCGAGTACGGGATCATCGCCGTCCTTATCGTCTTCATCGCTGTGACCACGGCCATTCAACCGCGGTTCATAGGACAGCAGAACATCAAGTTCGTCCTGTTGAACGCAACGATCTATGCCCTGTTGGCATTAGGCGAGACGATGGTCGTGGTCAGCCGGCAGATGGATCTTTCTGTCGGCTCGGTGCTGGGCCTGTCTGCATATGTCTCCTCCAATCTCTTCGGACAGGTGCACGGCATTCCCATCCCGGTCGTCTTCCTGGTCGGGATGGGGATCGGCCTCGTGTGCGGCGTAGTCAATGGCGCGATCACCGCATTCGCCCGAGTGCCGGGGCTGGTCGTCACGCTCGCCACCCTGTACATCATTCGAGGAGTCGACATCTCGATCATCGGTGGCGGAGAGGTGGTCGCGAGCTCGCTACCGGCGCACTTCTCTGCGATTGGCTCCGACTCGGTGGTCGGCGTTCCGTATGTCACGATCTGCGTGGCTGTCATCATCGCGATCGGCACGTACTCCCTCCGCTCGTTTCGGGCGGGCCGCGAGCTATACGCCATCGGGTCGAATCCGGACGCGGCCCGCCTTGTCGGAATCCCGATCGCACGCCGCGTCTTCAGTGCCTATGTGGTCAGCGGCACCATCGCCGGCCTCGCAGGAGTCATTTGGGCGTCCTTTTACGGGACGGTCGATTCCACCGCGGGCACTGGCTACGAGCTGACGGTTGTCACAGCGGTCGTGGTCGGCGGTGTCGCCATCTTCGGCGGCAGCGGGAGCGCGGCCGGCGCGGCGTTCGGCGCTCTGCTCCTTTCCACCATCGCCACCGCTCTTTACGCGCTCGGAGTGTCTCCGTTCTGGGACCCCGCCTTTGACGGCCTTCTCCTCGTGTTGGCTATCACCCTGGACCGTGGAATTGCCCTTCGGCTCGCCGAGGTCATGAGGAAACGGACGTTCCGCCATGAGCCCTGAGCCTGTGGTCACCGCGAGCGTCTCGACAGTGGTGCCGCCCACTTCCGGCACAGAGCCACCGGTGCCGTCGCCACCGTCGGGGCCTGGCGAGGCCCAGCCCACGGGCACGGTGTCCGCACGCTTCTCGCGTATCCGGGGTCTGGCTCGCTGGGAGGTCGCACTGTTTGCGGCCTTCGTGATCGTATTCATCGTGGGGCGTGTGCTGTCGCCGGAATTCTTGACTAACTACAACTTCTTCAACATGGGGCTCTCCAACGGTGAGCTGGCGATCATGGCGTTGCCCATGACGCTGATCATCGTGACCGGCGAGATTGACCTCTCGGTCTCGTCGACCCTCGGCCTTGGGAGCAGCCTGCTAGGACTCCTCTGGATGCACGGTTGGCCAATGCCCGCGGTCATTGTCGTGGTCTTGATATGCGGCGCGTTCCTTGGAGCTTTCAACGGCTTTCTTGTCACGCGCGTCGGCTTGCCGTCGATCGCCGTGACCATCGGCACCATGTTGCTCTACGCGGGCATCGCCGAAATCCTTCTCGGATCGAATATCGTCTCCAATTTCCCCGCTACTTACACCAACCTCGGCGTGTACGGCGTGCCTGGTATCGGGCTGTCCTACTCGACGGTGATCTTCTTCGTGCTGGCGGTCATCTTTGGAGTAGTCTTGCACTTCACACCCTTCGGCCGGTCGCTGTTCGCCATGGGCGCTAATCAGGAAGCGGCCATCTTCTCAGGGCTCCGGGTCAAGCGGACCAAGATGATCCTGTACATCGTCTCGGGTGTCGTTTGCTCGGGTGCCGGAATCCTGTACACGTTCAGGCTTTCTACCGCCGAGTACGACAACGGGACGGGACTGGTCCTCTCCGTGGTGGCAATTGTCCTTCTGGGTGGCGTGTCGATCTTCGGTGGCAAGGGCTCCATGGTCGGTGTGGTGTTTGCCGTACTCATCTACTCCGGCCTGCTGGATGCGTTACTGCTGACGGGATTCCCCCAGCAGGCGAGCGGCATCGTCATAGGTGGGCTGCTTCTGCTCAGCGTGCTGGTACCCAGCGTGCCCGAGTTTCGGGCGCGGTTCCGTGCCGGGCGTTATCGCCTGCGACGCCAGGAACCCGAGGCGATCACTGTTCACAGCCGATCCGTCGTTCGTCCGCTGGCAACGAGCGACAGTAGTGACAAAGCCGGGCAGGGAGGGCCCGCTATTTGAGCTGGTCTGAGCCTATATATCACTCTTCCAGCCAAGACATACGTGGTCACGACGAGATTCGCATCAACGGAGAAATGATGTCGTCCGTCGCGAGGATGTCGCGAAGTCGCTCTGGTTTGTCTTGACGCGATAATAGGTAGGACTATCGGGCTTACTACGGGCTAGCTGCAGAAAACGCGCGAGCCATGTCCCGTTGCGTTTACCTGTAGAATTAGCCTATTGCAGACGACTCAATGCCGCTGTACAGTTCCCTGTAGTTGCTTATTTCATGCAACTGAAATCCAACCGACCGTTGTCGGTTGGAACGGGAATGGAGGATTCACCTTATGAACAACCCTATTAAGAGCGGCCGTCTGCGGATCTCGCTGCTGAGCGCGGTGGCGGTCGGCCTTGCGATAGCCAGCATGGTTGCCGTATCCGGCGTAGCGACGGCGGCATCCTCGCCTCGGGTTGTTAAGGCAACCCGGCCCCTCGAGAAGGGCCTCAAGGCGTTCGTAATCCCGAAGAACCTCGGCAACTCGTACTTCACCACCTCCGACAGCGTCAAGACCGGCGGGGCTCTTTTGGCTCTGAGGCAGTTGGGCGAGCTCGGGACCGAGACCAGCGGGACCGCTGCGACACCTAGCTCCCAGATCCCGGCCATCGAGGGCGCCATCACCAAGGGCGCCAACATACTGATCGTTTCGGCCACCGACCCGGACGCGCTCTGCCCGACGCTCAAGGGAGCCATGGCTAGAGGGGTCACGGTCGTCACCTACGACTCGGACGCTCCCGCGTGCCGCGACCTGTGGATCGAGCAGGCGACCTCGCAGGGCATTGGCGACATCGAGGTTGACATCATCGCCAAGGAGATGGGCGACGCGGGTCAGCTCGCCATCGTCTCCGCAGCTCCCACGGCGACCAACCAGAACGCCTGGATCGTCTACATGAAGCAAGAGCTCAAGAAGTACCCGAAGATCCAGCTCGTCAAGATCGTCTACGGCATGGATGACACGGCCACGTCGACGACTGTCACCGAGGGCCTGCTCACGGCGTACCCGAACCTCAAGGGAATCATCTCGCCGACCACCGTCGGTATTGCCGCAGCGGCAGCGGTGCTGGACACGGCCAAGTACCGTGGTGTGGTCCACCTAACCGGCCTGGGCACGCCTTTGGCCATGAAGAAGTACGTGCTCGACGGGACCTGCCCGGAGTTCGCCCTTTGGAACCCGGCCTACCTCGGCTACCTCGCTGCGTACGCGGCTGTGAACTACGCCTCTGGTGTCATCACGAATGCGGTGGGGCAGAGCTTTGTAGCCGGCAAGCTTGGCAAGTACACGGTTGGACCTGACCAGACGATCCTTCTTGGATCACCGTTCATCTTCAACAAGTCGAACATCAGCGATTTCAACTTCTAGATGAGTCTCCGAAGGGCGCAGGCTCTGGCCTGCGCCCTTCGCCTCCCCGAGCTCTCTACCCTCCTATGCAACGTATTTGCTTTCACCTCCGGGTCGACCCAGACCGCCTCGCTGAGTACCGGCAGCGGCACGCCTCGGTGTGGCCGGAGATGCGCAACGCACTTTCGGCAGCCGGTTGGCACAACTATTCGCTCTTTCTCGACAAGACAGGTCTCCTGACCGGATACTTCGAATGCGAGAACCTGGTCCAGGCTCAGCGGGCGATGGAATCGACATCTGTGAATGAACGCTGGCAGGCCGAGATGGCCGAGTACTTCGTGGAACTCGGCGGCGGGCCTCCCGACCGCGCCATCGTGCCGATCCCGGAGATCTTCCACCTTGACTGACAGTCACCCGTTCAGCCGGACAACCGCGCAGTGCGAGACGTCCTCGCGCGCCATCAGATGAGAAGATGAGGAAGATGACCAACCTACCTGCGGTTCGAGAAGCCCTGCGCCGGCAGCGGATCGAGACGCCCTCTTGGGCTTACGGCAACTCGGGCACCCGGTTCAGGGTGTTCCCTCAGCCCGGGGTCGCACGCAACCCCTACGAGAAGATCGATGACGCGGCCCAGGTACACCGGTTCACAGGCATTGCCCCGTCGGTTGCGATCCACATCCCGTGGGACCGGGTTGACGACTATGAGGACCTGGCCAAGCACGCCCGTAGCGTCGGGGTCGAGATCGGTGCCGTCAACCCCAACGTGTTCCAGGAACTCGACTACAAGCTCGGCAGCGTCTGCAACCCGGACCCGGCGGTCCGCCGGCGTGCGGTCGGACATCTGAAGGAGTGCGTCGATGTGGCACAGGCGACGGGTTCGACGATCCTGAGCCTGTGGTTTGCCGACGGCACCAACTACCCGGGCCAGGACAGCATCGTGAGACGCCAGGACTGCCTGGCGGAGGCTCTTGCCGAGGTGTACGGGACGCTTCCTGTGGGCATGCGGATGCTGCTCGAGTACAAGTTCTTCGAGCCTGCCTTCTACAGCACCGACGTGCCCGACTGGGGCACCTCTTTCGCCCACTGCGTCCGGCTCGGCGAGCGGGCACAGGTGCTGGTCGACACCGGCCACCACGCGCCAGGCACCAATATCGAGTTCATCGTGGCGGTACTGCTCCGGGCCGGGAAACTGGGCGGCTTCCATTTCAACAGCCGCTTCTATGCCGACGACGACCTCATGGTCGGTGCCGCGGATCCTTTCCAGCTCTTCCGGATCATGAACGAGATCGTCGCCGCGTCGGCTCTAGAGACGGACAGGGGCGTGGCCTTCATGCTCGATCAGTGTCACAACCTCGAATCGAAGATCCCGGCCGAGATCCGTTCCGTCATGAACGTGCAGGAGGCAACGGCCAAAGCGCTGCTCGTCGATCGGGACGCGCTCCGGGAGCACCAGGAGGCCGGTGACGTGCTCGGTGCGCACGGCGTCTTGATGGACGCATTCAACACCGACGTGCGCCCGCTGCTGGCCGAAGTGCGAGAAGAGATGGATCTGGATCCCGATCCTCTTGCTGCCTACGCGCGATCCGGCTATGCCGAGCGGATCATCGAGCTCAGGGCCGAGGGCAGCCAGGCGGGATGGGGCTCCTGATAAAGGAGGATGGTGACCGGTCCTGACCTCCAGGGCGCGCCCGGCGATCCCCGCCGGGCCTGGAAGATCGCCCAAGTCGCTGTCCTCCCCGCGAGTGGGCGCACCTCAGGTGGAACCTGCCACGTGCCCGACCTCGACGGCGGCGTAACTGCTGCCTGCACGCCCTAGATGTCACGAGCGACCCACCACGTCGCAGTCGACCTCGGCGCTTCAAGCGGCCGCATGGTGCTCGGCGTGGTACAGGACCAGGAGCTCCACGTGGGGGAGGTGGCGCGCTTTTGGAACGGGCCGGTGACCATCGGCGGCACGTTGCACTGGGACACACTGGCGCTGCACCGATGCATCCTCGACGGTCTGCGGAAGGCCGGGAGGCAAGCCGGCAGGCTCGATTCGGTGGGCATCGACAGCTGGGGTGTCGACTTCGGGCTCTTCGATCGTGATGGGAGACTCCTCGGCAACCCGGTCCATTACCGGGACCGTCGCACCGAGGGTGTCATCGAACTTGTCCTAAAGCAGATCCCCGCGGCCGATCTCTACCGGCGTACCGGCATACAGCTGCTGCCGTTCAACACCTTGTACCAGCTCGTCGCGGCCGCAGGTACAGCCCAGCTCGAGGCGGCCACCACGCTGCTGCTGATGCCGGACCTCTTCGGGTACTGGCTTACCGGCCGGGTCGGTGCCGAGGTGACGAACGCCTCGACGACTCAGCTCTTGTCCATCGTGACTGGAGACTGGGACGCCGAGCTGATGGCCAGGCTGGGCATTCGCCGGGACCTTTTCCCGGCTCTTCGCCACCCCGGCGACCCTGTCGGCGACCTCCTCCCCAGCGTGCTGCGTGAGACCGAGCTCGACGGTCCGATCCGCGTCACGACCGTAGGCTCGCACGACACGGCGTCCGCAGTCGTCGCCGTCCCTGCTGCGTCCGAGCGCTTTGCTTTCATCGTCTCGGGAACGTGGTCGCTGGTCGGTCTCGAGCTGGATCGCCCGGTGCTCACCGAATCCAGCCGCCGCGCCAACTTCACCAATGAGCGCGGAGTTGACGGCACAGTCCGCTACCTGCGCAACGTCATGGGACTGTGGATTCTGCAGGAGTGTGTCGCGGCCTTTGGGCGTGCCGGCGAGCCACCTGACCTTGAGGCCCTAATCGTCGAGGCGGCCCGGTTGCCCGGCCTGCGAACTCTCATCGACGTCGACGATCCCGTGTTCCTGCCACCCGGCGACATGCCCGGCCGGGTCGCCGACGCCTGTGCACGGGGTGGCGAGCCGCTGCCGGAGACTCCCGCGGCGCTCGTCCGCTGCATTCTCGACAGCCTGGCCCTGGCCCACCGGCGCACTATCGAAGAGGCCCGCTCCCTGACCGGGCGGGACATCGACGTCGTGCACCTGGTCGGAGGCGGCGTGCACAACCATTTGCTCTGCCAGCTCACCGCTGATGCCCTTGGCCTGCCGGTCATCGCCGGCCCGGCGGAGGCGACCACCCTAGGAAGCTTGCTCGTGCAAGCCAGGGCTCAAGGTGTCCTCGCGGGCGGTCTCGCCGAGATGCGGGCCGTCGTCCGAGCCTGCACCGACTGCGACATCTATCAGCCGTCGGGCCGGGAGGACACCTGGCGCCACGCTGAGGCCCGAATCCCTCCGCGATCGGCTGATTACTAATGCCGATGCGACAGCGACCTCACGTGAGGACCGGACCGGTACTCAGCGTTGAGCTTCCCGACCCTCTCGCTCCACTGCGCGAACTCCCCGATCTCGCGGTCGCGCGATCCCCTGCCATCGCCTCGCCACTGGCGGGCGTCGCCCAAGACTCGCCCGCCCGGCACGGGGCAAAGGAGAAGGATCCCGCGGGGGCCACGCACTCCAAGGTCAACACTCACGTTCACCTGCCGCCGAACTTCTCCGCGTTCGAAACCGTCGAGAAGGCGATCGACCTGGCCGCGGACGCAAGTCTGCACGTTCTCGGCTCGAGCAACTACTACGACTTCGCCATCTACGCGCGGTTCGCAAGTTCGGCACGGTCGCGGGGCGTTTTCCCCCTCTTCGGACTGGAGATCATCAGCCTGATCGCGGAGCTGAAAGACGAGGGAATCAAGGTAAACGATCCCGACAATCCAGGACGCATGTACCTGTGCGGGAAAGGCATCACTCGCTTTGCTCCCATGTCCGCTGAGGCGGAGCTGCTGATGCAGCGAATTCGTGACGCCGACCGCGCCCGCATAGACGTGATGATCGAGCGGATGACAGCGCTGATGCGCTCAAAGGGCGTCAGCACCGAGGTCACTGCCGCGTCGATCCGCTCGACGCTCGCGCGCCGCTACGCGGTCCCCGTCGCCACGGTGTACTTGCAAGAGCGCCACGTGGCCCAGGCGTTCCAGGAGGCGGTGTTCGCCCACGTAGGGGCGACGGAGCGGGCCGGCGTGCTGCGGCGCCTACTGGGCGTGGAGTGCACCGCACCCGATGACCCGGTGGCGGTGCAGAACCAAGTCCGCTCGCAGCTGATGAAGGCCGGCAAGCCCGCCTTCGTGGAGGAGTCGGTCCTCGACGCCGACATGGCCTACGCGCTCGTGCTCGCGCTCGGAGGTGTGCCGTGCTACCCCATCCTGGCCGACGGCGCCTCTCCGGTGTGCCAGTTCGAGGATTCAGTGGACGATCTGGTTGGCGCCCTGATCTCTCGAGGGATCTGGTGTGCTGAGCTCATACCATGCCGGAACGCCGCCAAAACTGTCGACCGCTATGCGACGACATTGCGCAGCGCCGGGATCATCGTGCTGGGGGGCACCGAGCACAACACACTCGAGCTGACCCCGATCACGCCCGAGTGCAAGGGACGCGTGCCGGTCTCCGAGCGGGTGACGGAACTGTTCTGGGAAGGAGCCTGCGTGATTGCGGCGCATCAGTACCTGTCGGCACGCGGGCATGTGGGCTACGTGGACGCAACGGGTAACCTGAATCCTGGCTTCACAGACCATGAGCAGCGCGTCGGTGACCTGGCGCGCCTGGGCTCGACGGTCATCGAAGCATTCGCTCGGCCGGGCGAGGATAGGAGCGCCGCAGTGGGTCAAACAAGCACCACCGCCGCGAGGACGGAGCAACCGTGACGGCATCCAGACGGCCATGGCCGTCCTTCGACGTGGCGGCGAGCCCGCTCAAACACCTCCTGGACCTGTCGCACTACTACGGCTCTGATCCGCAGTTCGTGCTGGCTGGCGGCGGGAACACTTCGGTCAAGCTCGGCGACCGCCTGTTCGTCAAGGCCAGTGGCTACGCGCTCGCGACGATCGGCCCAGAGGGGATTGTCGAGCTCGATCGGGGGGCATTGCAGACGCTGCTTGAAAGCACTCTCAGCACCGATCCGAAGAAGCGGGAGGAGCAGTTCAAAGCGGCGGTGCTCGGGGCTCGCGTCGAGCCGCAACAGGGGCGGCGTCCGTCGGTCGAGGCGGTGCTGCACCACCTGATCCCCAGCCGTTTCGTCGTCCACACGCACCCGACGTTGGTCAACGCCTTCAGCTGCGCCCGCGACGGCGGTGCGATCCTCGAGCGTGAGCTGGGAGACGAGGTGTTGTGGATCGGCCCGGTCGATCCCGGCTTTCTGCTTGCCAAGACACTGGAACGGGCCCTTGGCGAGTACCAGGCCAGAACCGGCCGGGAAGGCCCGCGTGCTGTGATCATGGGCAACCACGGCCTGGTTGTCAGTGGCGAGACCCCCGACGAGATCCGGGCGCACACCGACTGGTTGTTCCGGGAGCTGGAGCGCGTGCTGGCACCGACCAGGTCCGCGGAGCCCTTCGGCGCTGTGAGCTGCATGGACGGGACCAGGTCGCGCGAGCTGATCCACGCGATCGCCCCGGCGTTGCGCGGTCTTCTGAGCCCGGGCGACGGCCTGAAGGTGGTCACCTTCGACGACTCGTCCTCGACGATGCGCCTGGCCGGTGGAACCGACGGAGAAGCGGTGACAGTTCTCGGCCCGCTCTGTCCGGACCAGATCGTCTATTGCAAGTCCTTCCCGTTGTGGTTCGAAGACAGGGCCGGCGGCGACCCGCTGGAGCGCTTGACGCACGACGTCGGGGAATACCGGCGCCAGTACCAGACACTGCCCAACGTGGTACTGGTCAAGGGGGTCGGACTGTTCGCCGCTGGCGACACCTGGTCGGCGGCTGACGCAGTGCGCCAGGTCTACAAGGACGCGATCGAGGTCATGGCGGGCGCCGTCGGGCTGGGAGGTATCGAGTGCCTCGACGACAGGCTGCGACTGTTCATCGAGGAGTGGGAAGTCGAGTCCTACCGACGTGAGGTGGCGTCCTCCGGTCGCCGTGCCGGGCGCGTCGCGGGCAAGGTGGCTCTTGTGACCGGCGCGGCACAGGGATTCGGCCTCGAGATAGCACAGGATCTCGTTTCTGAAGGCGCCCACGTAGCCATGGCCGACGTCAACGACGTGGGCGCGCGACAAGCCGCTGGCGCCTTGTCGCAGGAGTGGGGCGAGGGGCGCGCGATGGGCTTTCCCGTCGACGTCGCCGACGCATCGTCGGTCGACGAGCTGATCCACCAGGTCGTGCGCGCCTACGGTGGCTTGGACCTGCTGGTGTCCAATGCCGGTGTGCTGAGGGCCGCCAGTGTCAAGACTCAGGCCGAGCGCGACTTCGACCTGTCCACGGCAGTGAACTACAAGGGCTACTTCCTGTGCGTGCAGAAGGCAACCCCCGTGATGGCGATACCGCGTCGCGTACGACCGGGCTACTGGAGCGACATCATCCAGATCAACTCGAAATCCGGGCTGGCCGGGTCGGAGAAGAACTTCGCCTACGCAGGCAGCAAGTTCGGTGGAGTCGGCCTGACCCAGTCCTTCGCTCTCGAGCTCGTGGCCGACGGGATCAAGGTGAATTCCGTATGCCCTGGCAACTTCTTGGATGGGCCCTTGTGGTCGGACCCGAAGACCGGGTTGTTCGTTCAGTACTTGAGCACAGGGAAGGTCCCCGGCGCCAAGACAGTTGAGGACGTGAAAAGGTACTACACCAACAAGGTGCCGATGCGGCGCGGGTGTGCGACGGCCGACGTTATGAAGGCCATCTATTACCTTGTCGAGCAGGAGTACGAGACCGGTCAGGCGCTTCCTGTGACCGGCGGACAAGTAATGCTCCATTAGTCTCAATTGTCGGGCGGTGGTAGCGGTCGTCTACGATCACATATGGGTACGGAGGCGTTCGCGAAAAGCCACTCTCCGGTAACACACGATCACGCCAAATGGACACCATGACACCAGACCAAGACGACGTCGCTCTCCCGGCCACGCAGAACGCCGTTCAGTTGGTCGGACCCGGACGTCTTGTTCTCAACACAACCAAGAGCGTTCCGCGGCCCGGCCCTCATCAGATCGTGGCCAAGGTCGAAGCCGTCGGTCTGTGCTTCTCGGACCTCAAGTTGCTGAACCAGTTCTCGGCCCACCCCCGCAAGGGGGAGATCGTGTCGGGCATCGCTCCAGAAGTACTTCAGCAGATCCAGAGCTACGTGCCCGGCGAGCTACCGACTGTGCCGGGGCACGAGGTGTCGTGCCGGATCGTCGCGGTGGGCAGCGAAGTGACCCGGCACAGGGTTGGTGAGCGCTGCCTCGTCCAGACCGACTATCGCACTCTGCCCACCAAAGGCTCCAATGCCGCTTTCGGCTACAACTTCGAGGGCGGCCTCCAGGAGTACGTGTTGATGGACGAGCGCGTCGTCGTGGACGCGGCTACAGGCGTCCGGTCACTGATTGCCGTGCCGGAGGAGCCGAGTGCATCGGCCGTGGCGTTGGTCGAGCCGTGGGCCTGCGTCGAGAACTCCTACTCCACGCCGAACCGGAGCACGCTAGCGCCCGGTGGGCGATTGCTGGTGGTCGCCGATGACGGCCACGACGTGACAGGCTTGGCCGAGGCCGCGCGGCCAGGTCAGCCGCCGGCCTTCGTGACTGTCGTCTCTGATGTCGAGATCGACTTCGCCTGGGCCGGTCCGGACGTGGAGCCGACGCGCGCGAGCAACTTCCGCGACCTGCCGGACGCGGCCTTCGACGACATCGTCTATTTCGGAGCGTCCAAGCCGACGATCGACGTGCTCAACGACAAGCTCGCCGCGGGCGGGGTCATCAACGTCGTCCTGGGGGGCACCACGATCGGAGCACCGGTATCCGTGGGGATCGGCCGCATTCACTACGAGGCGACGCGCTGGATCGGGACCACCGGGTTCTCGGCCGCGGATTCCTACCTCACAGTCCCCCCGTCCGGGGAGCTGCGGCCAGGCGACTCGCTATTGGCTGTCGGTGCGGCCGGACCGATGGGCCAGATGCACATCATCCGCAGCCTGTCCGCGAACGTGGACGGTCTCACGGTTGTGGGCACGGACCTCGACGACGCACGATTGCATTCCTTGGCCGCCAAGGCCGAGCCCCTTGCGCAGGCCAATGCCGTAAGCCTGAGGTTGTTGAACACGAACAACGAGCCTTTGGTCGGCACCTTCAGCTACCACCTGATCCTCGTGCCGGTTCCGTCGCTGGTCGCGGACGCCATCGCCAGAAGCAAGGACTGGAGCCTTATCAACATCTTTGCCGGGATTGCCGTGGCGACCCGAGGAGACGTCGACCTCGACACGTACATCGCGCGGCGGTGCTACATGTTCGGATCCAGCGGTTCGGTCGTCAGTGACATGGAGGTCCTGCTCCAAAGGATCGCCGCGGGCCGGCTGGACACCAACCTGTCGGTCGATGCCATCTCCGGCATGGCGGGGGCCGCAGCCGGATTGGCGGCACTGCAGGACAGGACGATGGCCGGCAAGATCGTGATCTATCCCGCTCTGCACGAGGTTGGCCTGCTGTCGCTGGCTGAGCTCAGGGACGGTCTCCCGACCGTCGCGTCCAAGCTGGACGACGGCCATTGGTGCGTGGAGGCGGAGAAGGAGCTGTTGAGAGTGGCAGCCTCACAGCCGCCCGAGCCCGCGGGCAGCCAGCGTGACTGACCACACCGACACCGGGCCGGCCAGGAGGATCTGAGCAAGTGGCGACGCCAGTCGAGATGCCCAAGCTGGGCAACACCGTGGAGCAGTGCTTGCTCGTGGCTTGGCACAAGCGCAAGGACGACACAGTCCACGCGGGAGAGGTTGTGGCCGAGATGGAGACGGACAAAGCCACCTTCGACCTCACCGCGCCTGTGGACGGGACCGTGCTCGAACTGTTCTTCGAGGACGGGGCGATGGTCCCGGTATTCACGAATGTGTGCGTCATAGGAGAGGTGGGGGAATCGGTCGAGGGCTATCGCCCCCGAATGCCGGTCTCGTCCGCCGCCGCTGGAGTACCAGCGTCCCCGAGCAGCAGCCACGTTCCATCGCCACTGGCGGTTGTGCGCCCGCAAGGACCCGATGGGGGCTCCGACCGGACGGCGTCCGTTCCGCCGTCCAAGGGCGCGGAGCTCGCGACCCAGCCCGCAATGCCGCAGGCGAGCATTTCCGCGCCCGTCGGGCGGATGAGCCCGCGGGCCCGACGATTTGCTGCCCAGCACGGGTTCCACCCGACGACGGCGCCTGGCAGTGGTCCCGACGGGCGCATTCTGGAGAGGGACGTTCGCTCCCAGCTGCTCTCCACCCAGCCGGTCACCCGCACTGCTCGCAGCCTCATGGACAGCGGCTACGAGATCAGAGGGCCTGGCTCGGGCGTCGGCGGCATGATCCGCGCGAGCGACCTCGTGCCACCGCCGGTTCGCTTCACCACCATGCGCGAGAGAATCGCCCGGCGGATGGGGGAGTCGCTGGCGAGCACCGCGCAGTACACGCTGCACACCTCCGCCGACGCGACCGGACTGCTGGCGCTCCGCCGCCAGATCAAGACGACTCATGGCGCCCCGGACATCACGATCAACGACCTCGTGGTGTACTGCGTGATCCTGGCCGTGCTAGAGGTTCCGGCGGTCAACTCCGAGCTCATCGCGGGCCGGCTGTATCAACGCGAGCACGTCAACCTGGGCTTCGCCTGTGACACGCCGCGGGGGCTGGTGGTTCCTGTGGTCCGCCGCAGCGAGGAGCTCAGTGTCGCAGAACTAGCTGGTCGCATGAGCGCACTGTCCACGCAGGCGGTCGAGGGGACCCTTGGCGCCGACGACATGGTGGATGCCACCTTTACGGTGAGCAATCTCGGCGGGCTCGGGGTCGAGTCGTTCACTCCCGTGATCAACCCGCCCCAGGTCGCCATCTTGGGTGTGGATGCCATCACGTTGAGACCCGTGCGCATGCCTGATGGCGGGGTCGAGTTCGTCGACGTCATCGGCCTCTCGGCAACCTTCGACCACCAGGTGATCGATGGAGCGCCTGGAGCGAGATTCCTCAATGTCGTCAAGCAGAAGATTGCGAGCGTGCAGTCGTTATGTTCGATCTGATCGTCATTGGTGCCGGGCCGGGCGGGTACGAGGCCGCCGCGCATGCGGGCAGTCTCGGCAAGAGCGCGGCTGTCGTCGAGAAGGCTGAGCTGGGTGGTACGTGCCTGAACGTCGGGTGCATACCGGCGAAGACCTTCCTACGATCCTCCAGGCTGTTCCGCGAATGCCGGGAGGCAGCGGCGTTCGGCATAATCGTCGACGCGCCCAGCTTCGACCTGCCTTCGTTGGTGGCGCGCAAGGACAACGTCGTGGGCACGTTGAAGCGCGGTGTGGCGACGCTGTTGCGCAACACGAAGGTGGAGGTACTTCACGGAACGGGCCGTCTGGTCGGCCGTAACGCCGTCGAGGTCGACGGGGAGCGCCACGAAGCGGCGAACATTCTCGTTGCGTCGGGCTCGCGGCCAGCGGTCCCGGCGATCCCCGGCATCGCGGGGGCGCGGGTCCTGGACTCCACCTCGGCGTTCGAGCTCAAAGAAGTGCCCGACCGGATCGCGATCATCGGCGGCGGGTACATCGGACTCGAGTTCGCCTCGTTCTTCCACGAGATCGGCACCCGGGTGACCGTGTACGAGGCGTTGGCGAGGATCGCTACCGGCTGCGACGGTGACATCGCCGACGAGCTGCTCAAGATCCTGCGCCGCGGCGGCATCGACATCCACCTGTCCTGCATGGTTCAGGGCATCGAGGGCGACGTGCTGCAGTATCAGGATGCCAGCGGCGCCAAACACAGCGAGTCGGCAACCTACATCCTCAACGCCACGGGACGCACTCCCGTCGTGACCGACCTCGGGCTGGAGGATGCGGGAGTCGACGTGTCCGCCCGGGGCATCCGCGTCGACGCCCAAGGTCGCACGAACGTGCCCAACATCTGGGCCTGTGGCGACGTGACCGGGCGGCACATGCTCGCGCACGTGGCGGTCCGAGAGGGGATAGTGGCCGTCAACTCGATGTTCGGCCGGCCCGATCGCATGCGCTACGACGCGATCCCGGCGGTGATCTACTCCCACCCCGAGGTGTCGATGGTGGGCAAGACCGAGGAGGAGTTGAAGGCGGCCGGCACCGACTACCGCAAGGCCGTCGTGCCCATGGCTCTCGCGGGCCGCTTCCTCGTAGAGCACGTGAGAGAGACAGGACTCGTGAAGGTGCTCGCCGGTGCGGCCCACGGCGAGATCCTTGGCGTGCACGCAATCGGTGACCTGTCGAGCGAGTTCATCGTCGCCGCCGGAGCGATGATCGAGGCGGAAATGACCATGGCACAGGCCGGCGAGGTCATCTTCCCGCATCCGACCGTAGCCGAGGCGCTGCACGCAGCGATCCTCAAGGCTCAGTGACAAGTGGCCTAGGAGAGAGTCGATGCCCAAGTCCATCCCGGTCGTCCCCGACGAAGTGTTCCGTCCCGGTGCAATTCACTTCAAAGACATCCCGGTCAACGCCTACCACAGGTCAGTTGCGGAGGAGTGCGCCCAGCATTCGCCCGATGACTTGTTGCATATCTGGCGCGACATGTGCGCGATCCGCGAATTCGAGACGATCCTCAACGAGATAAAGACCAAGGGCGCATACAAAGGCGTCGTCTACAACCACGCCGGCCCCGCGCACCTCTCGATCGGCCAGGAGGCGGCCGCTGTCGGCATGGCCTACTCGCTGACACCGGAGGACCACATCTTCGGCTCGCACCGCAGTCACGGCGAGATCCTCGCCAAGGGGTTGTCGGCCATTCGCCAACTCAGCGACGACGACGTGGAGCACGTGATGCGCTCCTATCGTGACGGAGCGGTTCTCGCCCCCGTGGAGAAGGCTTACAGCGTCCCGGTCGGCGAACTCGCGGAGCGCTTTTTCGTATACGGCGCTTACACCGAGATGTTCGCACGCGAGGCTGGGTTCAACCGCGGTCTCGGTGGCTCCATGCACGCGTTCTTCACCGCTTTCGGGATCTACCCGAACAACGCCATCGTCGGCGGCTCGGGCTCGATCGCCCCCGGTGCTGCCCTGTTCAAGCGCGTCAACCGCCGGCCAGGCATCGTGGTGGCCAACATCGGCGACGGCTCGTTCAGTTGCGGCCCGGTGTGGGAGGGCGTCACGTTCGCCGCCATGGACCAGTACCGCAAGCTCTGGGATCCGGCCATCGGCGGCGGGCTGCCGATCATCTTCAACTGCATGAACAACTTCTACGGCATGGGTGGCCAGCCCGAGGGCGAGACGACGGGCATGCAGTCCATCGCCCGCTTCGGTGCCGGAGTCAATCCCGAGCAGATGCACGCCGAGGAAGTCAACGGCTACAACCCGCTCGCGGTGATCGACGCCTTCGAGCGCGCCCGCGCCACCCTGCTCGGGGGACGAGGCCCGGTCCTGTTGGACACCCTCACCTACCGTTACAGCGGGCACTCACCTTCCGACGCGTCGAGTTATCGCAGTCGCGAGGAGATCGAGCAGTGGCAGGCGGCGGACTGTATAGGCAGCTTCCGATCGCACGTCCTGGACACCGGTGCGGTGAAGGAGTCGACACTGGACGAGGCGAGGGCCGCCATCGAAGAGCTGGTCTTCGACATGTTCCGGCTGGCGGTCGACCTCGAGGCCAGCCCACGCATCGATGTCGGCTCCGAGATGGTGGGCAGTGTCATGTTCTCCGCCGGACGCGTCGAGCGCTTCGACGACCGCGAGCCCGAGCTCCTGGGTGACCTGTCGGAGAACCCGCGTGTCCGACAGATCGCCGGCAAGGAACGCACGGCCTTCGTGGACGGTGAGCCGGTGCCCAAGCTGAAGCTGTACAACATCCGCGACGCCATCTTCGAGGCACTGCTGCACCGCTTTGCCATCGACCCCACGATGGTCGCGTTCGGCGAGGAGAACCGCGACTGGGGCGGCGCGTTCGGCGTCTACCGCGGCCTCACAGAGGCGCTGCCCTATCACCGCCTGTTCAACTCGCCCATCTCGGAGGCCGCGATCGTCGGAGCGGCGGTCGGGTACGCCATGGAGGGAGGCCGCGCGGTCGCCGAGCTCATGTACGCGGACTTCATCGGCCGTGCTGGTGACGAGATCTTCAACCAGCTCTCGAAGTGGCAGGCAATGTCGGCGGGAGTGCTGTCGATGCCGGTCGTGCTTCGCATCTCGGTGGGCGACAAGTACGGCGCTCAGCACTCGCAGGACTGGACGGGTTTGCTGCACCACATACCAGGACTGAAGGTTGTGTACCCGGTCACGCCGTATGACGCCAAGGGGATGATGAACTCTGCGCTCATCGGCACAGACCCGGTGGTCTTCCTCGAGAGCCAGAAACTGTACGACCTGGGCGAGCTTTTTCAGCCTGGAGGCGTTCCCGAGGGCTACTACGAGATCGAGCTGGGCCAGCCTTCGGTGAAGCGGCCCGGCCGCGAGCTGACGATCGTGACGCTCGGGCCGGCGCTGTACACGGCGATCAAAGTAGCGGACCAGCTCTATGCGAGCTTCGGTATCTCGGCGGAGGTGATCGACCTGCGTTCTGCCGTCCCGATCGACTACGAGCCACTGGTCGAGTCCGTGCGCAAGACGGCCAAGGTCGTGCTCGTGTCCGAGGAGGTCGAACGCGGAAGCGTGATGCAGACCGTCGCCGCCAACCTCACCCAGCTGTGCTTCGACGACCTCGACGCACCACCGGCCATCGTCGGGGCACGGAACTGGATCACCCCCGCGGCCGAGCTGGATTCGATGTTCTTCCCTCAACCGTCCTGGGTGCTGGACGCCATCCACGAGCACGTCCTGCCACTGCCCGGCTACCAGCCGGTCACGATCCGGACCAAAGGCGAGCTTATGAGGCGTGCTCGCTTGGGCATCTAGCCCGAGGTTCCAGGCACCGGCAGATCCAGGCAGGAGGCACTGTTGGTCCCGGGAGGACCGGCTTCAGGACGTCCCGGGCGACCCGGGCCTTTTAGCACCAAGCCTTCAGCGCGAGCTCGCCACTCACGACGTGAAGTGCAAACAGGCTGTCCGCGTGCGCGGTCCTGACGCCGAAGGAGACGTTCTGGGGTATGACCGCGGTTTGGCCGGGAGCAAGGCTCCAACTCGCTCCGACGGAGTCGACCGCCATCGCCTTGTTCAGCGGCACGATCACCACGAGCCGGTCGCTGAGCGGAGCGAAACGCAGATCGTCGTTTGAACCTGGCAGCAGGACTCGCGTCGCGGTCAGCTCGCGGTGCACATCGATGAGCGGCGAATCGGGTTGGAAGGCGACGGCGGACCAACCATCGTTGGTCCGGCTTAGCCTCCTCTTGGGCATCCACGCCGTTCGCTGCAAGATCTCCGCGATGTCGGGATGTGTTTTCGGCAGGAGGACGCGCCGGCCGGCATTCTGATCGAACAGCCGGACGACGGTGTCGGTCGAACACGTCGCGAACTCTTCGAGGACACAGCCGATCACAGTATGTACGAGCTTGGTCTGGCCGACCTCGATCACATCGCCGGCAGACGGCCGATAGGCATAAAAAGAGTCAGGTTGCGACTCCCCGCTTTCAGCCCAGTCCTGAGCCTTGAGCGCGCCGGACTCGTGCCATTCGGCTTCTGTGGACAGGTACACGAAGCTCGACGTCGCGGTCTCGAGGATGTGGAACGCTTCGAGTTTGCGAGCCGCGTGAAGCTGAAAGCTGAATCCCTTGCCGTCCTCGAGAACGAACACGGAGTACCCAAACGGTGAGGCCACCTTCACGCCGTAGGACTTGTACTTGTACAGGAAGCCCACCTTGTGGAAGAAGGCAATTGCTGCCCGGATCAGCTCCGGGTCAGAACTGTGCCCGCGCAGCACGTCATCCCACAACAGCTTCGAGAGAAGCTCGACGGCTTCCACTTGGCCGATGGGTCGCGGAACTCTGAGCACGTCCGAGAACTGCTCAGCGAGCGCTGGGTCGCCCCGTCGCGCGAACAACGAAGGAGGAGGGGCGGACCCAGCGACTGACGCGTAATCGAGAATCTCAGAGGTGTGCGTTGCCACCTTTTGGAGTTGCTCAGGCGGTGGCAGCGAATTCCTCGACCATTCGGTAGGCCTCGTCGTCGTGGAACTGCACCGGTGGCGACTTCATGAAGTAGGACGACGGACCGATCAGCGGGCCGCCGAGGCCCCGGTCGAGCCCGATCTTGGCGCACCGCAGGGCGTCGATGATGACACCCGCCGAGTTCGGCGAGTCGTGAACCTCGAGCTTGAGCTCCAAGTTGAGCGGCGCGTCACCGAAGTTGCGGCCCTCCATGCGGATGTAGGCCCATTTGCGGTCTTCGAGCCAAGGCACGTGGTCCGAAGGCCCGATGTGCACGTTGTCAGGCGCGATCGCGCGGTCGATCTGGCTGGTGACGGCGCGGGTCTTCGAGATCTTCTTCGACACGAGCCGATCGCGCTCCAGCATGTTCATGAAGTCCATGTTGCCGGCCACGTTCAGCTGGTAGGTGCGGTCGAGGATCATGCCCCGGTCCTCGAACAAGCGGGTCAGGACCCGGTGGACGATAGTGGATCCGACCTGGCTCTTGATGTCGTCACCGATGATGGGGATGCCCGCGGCGGTGAACCGGTCCGCCCACTCGGGATCGCTGGCGATGAAGACCGGGATGGCGTTGACGAACGCGACACCGGCCTCGAGAGCGGCCGTGGCGTAGTGCTTCTGTGCTTCCTCGGAGCCCACCGGCAGGTAGGCGATCAGCACGTCGGCCCCACTGTCGCGCAAGACCTCAGCGACATCGACGGGCTTGGCGGGCGACTCCTCGATGACCTTGCGGTAGTAGAGGCCGAGACCGTCGAATGTCGGCCCGCGCTGGACAGTTACCCCGAGCGCAGGGACATCGGAGAACCGGAGCGTGCAGTTGTTGGAGGCGAAGACAGCCTTCGAGAGGTCGAGGCCCACCTTTGCGGCGTCCACGTCGAAAGCCGCCACGAACTCTGTGTCACCGACGTGGTAGCCACCGAGCGAGACGTGCATGAGACCCGGCACGTGGTCGTCCGGATCGGCATCGCGGTAATACTCGATCCCTTGTACAAGAGAGCATGCGCAATTGCCGACTCCTGCGACGGCGACCTTGATCTTGCGGGCCGTGCGATTCATGAATTGCTCCTTTCAGTGACTGCTTTCTTGAACGCAGGACGCGCGTGGGCGACGGACACGCTCGAGACAGCAGACGGGTTTTCAACGGCTTGGGTTGATCCGAGCGCCGCGCTGGGCGCCGGTGAGGAGATCTGGGTCCCCTGTTCGGTGGCGATGAGGCGGTCGATCCAATTCAGATCGTGTTCGGTCGCCTCCTTGTCGTGGTCGACGAGGGAGCGTTGGTAGCGGTCGAGGGGCCGCCACGGCGACTCGGCCGCCCGACGCGAGCCTTCCCGAGTGGCCAGCAGTTGGGCACGCCGGCGCTCCAGGAGTGCGAGCCTGCCCTCCGGGCTCAAGTACCCCGCGAAAGCCCAGCGCAGCGCGAAACCGCGCCCGCCTTCGGACTTGGGCTCTTCGGTCTCGAGCAGGTGGTGGAACAGCTCGTCACCGCGGGCCGTGATCTCGTACACGCGCCGGCCCCGCGTGCCACCTCCCGAGCGGGTCGAAGCCGCGCGCCGAGAAGCGAGACGTGCCCTGAACGCCGCCCTCTCCCCGGCGATGGAGCCAGCGGACGCGAACGTCGTTGCAGGCGGCGCCCCAAGGGCGCGGTGCTCCGAGGGGACTTCGCGGACGGCGCCCGAGGTTTCGAGGCGTGCCAGAGCCGGGTAGAGCGAACCGAAGGAAAGGCTCGAGAGAAGGCCAAAATCCTCTCGCAGCCTCTTGCGGAGGTCGTAGCCGTGCATCGGGTGTTCCTTCAACAACCCCAGGATCGCCAACTCGAGCACGAAGCGAGTGTATCAGGTCGACATATCTATGCGATATGTCGAAAGATACGTTCCGTCGTGCTCAGGGCTCGAAGCGAACCGCCCGCTTGGCGGTGGACGTGGTGACGTCATGGGCGCTTGGTATCGGGACCTGCGAAGATGTACGCCCCTGTGCTGGTGGGAGGGGCGCAGCCAGACCTCGTTCCCCGGATTCTTCGATGGCGGGACGTCAAGGTCGCAGCGGGCGCGGACGGCAAGGTTGTCGAGACGGCAGTGCTCGTCCCTGCGTCTTTCGCATTCCGGATGACGTGGCACAATCGCCGCGATCGTCGTTCGAGTCCGGACGGTCAAACCCTGGGTGGTGCGCACGGTAGCCTGGCCGGGATGAGCATCCGGAGCGGTTCGCAGTCGAGTTGGGGAGTCGGCGGGCTTCCGCGTCCCGGCCGCATCGAATACCGCTTGATGCGTGAGTCGACAGTGAAGGAGTTCCGGCGGGGTCGCCTCGGCCGCCCGGACGTGTGCGACGCCCAGCCCGAGCTGCTCCGGGTCGCGAAGAACCTCGGGCGCGAGACCGAAACCGAGTGCCCGATTTGCGAGCAGGAACAGCTCGTGCACGTGACGTTCGCGTTCGGCCCTGGCCTTCCTCCCGGTGGACTGCCCCTTGCCGGTCGGCGCGAGCTCGAGCGCAAGACTGGCGGCGCAAGCGCGGACGTAGCTTGCTACGTGGTCGAAGTTTGCACCGGATGCTCCTGGAACCATCTCCTGAGTGTTTTCGCCCCAGGAGGCAACGACCGCTGATCGACCGCCGGCAGCCATGTGCGCCGGACGGGAGGAGGTCCGAAGATGACAGAACTCGTGACGGTGCCAGACATCCGCGCCCGCAAGCGCAGTCGGGGAGCAGAACCCATTGTCATGATCACCGCCTACGACACGCCTTTCGCCAGCGCCGTGGACCAAGCCGGGGTCGACATCATCCTCGTCGGCGATACCGTCGCGGAGGTGGTCCTCGGCTGGGAGGACACGCTCCACGTAGGGATCGAGGACCTCTCCCACCACGTCGGGGCCGTAGCGCGTGCGAGACCACGGGCCTTGCTTGTGGGCGACATGCCATGGCTCACGTACCATCTCGATGCGGGCGACACAGTTCGCAATGCAGCGATCCTCGTCCGGGCCGGTGCTCACGCGGTGAAGCTCGAGGGCGGACGTCGCCGGGTCCCCGCGGTGCACGCCATCAACGAGGCAGAGATACCTGTGATGGGCCACATCGGGCTCACTCCGCAGTCGATCCATGCCATGGGGGGCTACAGGGTTCAAGGGCGCGAAGCAATGGCCGCCGACGAGCTCCGTCAGGACGCCGAGGCTCTGGCTGCAGCAGGTTGCTTCGCCATCGTGCTCGAGGGCGTGCCCGACGTTCTGGCCGAACGCATCACCGCAGAGATCGACATCCCGACGATCGGCATCGGAGCGGGGCCGGCTTGCGACGGGCAGGTCATCGTCCTGCACGACCTGCTCGGGCTGTCAGACCGGACGGTTCCCAAGTTCGTTCGCCGCTACGCGGAGCTCGGTGACGCCGCCACCGAAGCCGTGCGGGATTGGGCTGCGGACGTCCGGGCGGGACGGTATCCGTCTGAAGGCGAGTCGTACCATGCCTCGGCGGAGCTGCGGGCGGCGTTGGGACCGTCGTCTTGAACAAGGGCGATCCGCGGTGACATGCCGGTCTGCAATGCTCTTGGCGTGCGCCACGTGCGCCAGGCTCCGGGTAGTGGGTCAGTTTGAATCGGCAGGTGGGTAGTCATCGGCGCTCCGATCCCTTACGCTGGTGTCGTGCCAAAGCGGTCAAGCAAGCCCCGTGACCTGAACCAGCTCGCCGCGGCCCTAGTGCACGACGCGACGAGCGACGAACCTGAGTCGGATCCCTACGAGGGGAAGAACCCGGCAGCCGTCGAACTGGGGCGGCTCGGGGGTCAGAAAGGCGGGAAGGCCAGGGCAGCGAAGCTCACCCCTGAGCAGCGGTCTCAAATAGCGAAGGCTGCGGCGACTGTGCGCTGGGGTAAACCAGCGGGAGTTCCGGGGTCGGATCAAACAAGTGAGCCGCGCTAATCGGAGTCCGGCGCCCGCGAACCTTGGTTACTCGCTGCCTAAGTTGCTCGCTGGCGATGTAGTGTGCCCCCCGCTTCGTTCCGTTCTGTGACAGCAGGTCGACCCTGACTAGCTGATGAAGGTCGTTCGTTGCAGTCTGTGATGAGATCTCCTCAAACGCATCCGCGATGTTGGCGCGATAACTCGCGTTGCGAACCCTCAACCCGAGGCTTGCGTCATATAGTGCGTCGATCGTTCGTGGTGGGAGCTGGAGATCGTCAATAACCGCAGACAGATCGTTCCAGACGCGTTCTGTCTCGCGAACACGGCGAAGAACGCTCAGGGCCTGGATGTAATGCGCTTCCAGGCAGTAACGAACCCAGCTCCGAGCCGAGTTCTGGGGACTCCACTGCCCCTTAGCCACATCGGCAAGGGCCGCATAGTACTTCTGTTGGTTTTGGGGCTGCCCAAGGTATTCCTCGATGCTGCAGAACTCTCTTGCAAGGAAACCGCCGCGCACTAGCACCAGCGACTGAAGGCAGCGTGACATTCGACCGTTTCCGTCACTGAATGGATGGATCAAGACAAGGTTCAGATGTGCCATTGCTGCTCTCACCAACGTCGGAAACTTGCTTTCTGAAGTGAGATCCACCATCAGTTCCTCAACGAACCCTGGAGACAGTTGTCGGTCTGGCGCCTCGTAGACAACGTCACCCGTAAGGCTGTCCTGAACCCAGATAGGGCCAGGTCGCCAGCGGCCGGGGTGGGCTTGAAGCGAGTACTCCGTCATCATGAAGTGCAAACTCCGCATGAGCGCCGTGGAATACTCGAAATCTTGGTCATCCGAGAGTTGCAGGACGTAGGTCATCGCACGTCGGTAACCGAGGTTGGCCTGCCAGTCCTCCCATCCAGAGTCCGTTGGCTCGACCGCGCCCTGGATCGCAGCGATGGCGTCCTCCGTCGAGATGTTGTAGCCCTCGATGCTGTTCGATGACTGGTTGGCTTTGGCGGCAAGTACTCGCCGGACAGAACCGACCCAGCGGTTCGTCTTGGCGACATAAAAGCGCAGATCCCGCCACACGCCATCGATCTTCGCCAGTGCGGCCTCTTCTTCTGGACCGCAAGTTGGGGTCTCGTAGAGCACATGCTCTCCTCATCGTTACACTGATACCTTCAGTGCCACCGGTGATATTATCACCTTCACGGATAGAAGAAAACATCTTTACAACGAGGCGCCGGTCAAGTATAATGGTCAGTATGAACAGGTTGAATACCGAGCGTCGGGCGCAAGTGATCGGCTGCCTGGTCGAGGGCATGAGCATCCGTGCCACCGTCCGCGTGACGGGCGTGGCGAAAAACACCATCGTCAAGCTGCTCTGTGACCTCGGCCAAGCCTGCTCTGAGTACCAGGACGCAGCCTTCCGGAACCTGAACTGCAGCGTGGTCGAGTGCGACGAGATCTGGTCCTTTTGCTATGCGAAGCAAAAGAATGTTCCCGACGAGCACCAGGGCACCTTCGGCTACGGCGACATCTGGACCTGGACCGCGATCGACGTGGACACCAAACTCGTTCCGAGCTGGCTGGTCGGTGAGCGCACGATGGCCGACTGCTACACGTTCTTGGCTGACCTCAAGAGCCGTCTTCGCAACGCTCGCATCCAGCTCACTACCGATGGCCTGGGGCACTACACGCGGGTCGTGGACGGCGTTTGGGTCGACAACATCGACTTTGCTCAGTTGATCAAGATCTACGGCGGCGGGGCCTCAGACACGCCTGAGCGCAAGTACAGCCCCGCGGAGTGCACGGGTATCGAGATCAAGATCATCGCCGGTGACCCTGACCCCGATCGGATCTCCACCAGCTACGTCGAGCGTCAGAACCTCTCCATGCGGATGGGGATGCGGCGGTTCACGCGGCTGACGAACGCTTTCTCAAAGAAGGTGGAGAACCTGACCCACGCGGTGAGCCTGCACTTCATGTACTACAACTTCTGCCGCACACATCAGTCGCTGACCATCAAGAACGCGGACGGCACGAGCACGAAGCGGACGCCAGCGATGGCCGCGGGGATCGCGAAGTACCCGTGGAGCCTCACGCAGCTAGCGGGGCTGCTGGGCTAGAGGGCTGGAGGGCTGGACCCGATACGTAGCGGCAACACGCGCGGTTTTCGCGTCCGTGGTCCCCTATTTAGGAACAGTCGGGTAGTACGATGGAACGCGAAACCAGCCCTGGGGTTGAGGCCCAGGGCTGGTAGTGGTTGCCCAGGTAGCTCAAAAGGAAAGAGCCACTCCTCCGTAAGGATTTTGATACCGGTTCGAGTCCGGTCCTGGGCGCCACATCTATTACCCAGTGGCAGCTCGCTTTTGCCAGCGGGTGTTCACGGCACGACGTGCGTCGCTCCGTCTTTCATCTTCGGACGTTCGCTCGGCGCGCTTTAGCCCACCGAGACGACCAAGCTCCGCCATGCGAGGATTCTTTCTCGCATCAAGCCTGTGCCGTTGCCCAACAACGTCAGTGACCACGCCATCGCGCACGTCGAAATCGACATCTCCACGCGCCATGGTCTCGTGCTCCCTCCAGGATCAAGCCTTTCGCGAGACGCCCCACCAGGGCGTCCCGACAAGTCAAAAGTTAACCCTTTTTCTCGTCGCTGTCACGTCATCCACAACAACTGTCACGTTGTGCACAGAGATTCCGAACGTTCTGCACAACATTTCCCACGTCATCTCTAATGACGACGACCGAGCGTAGCCACGCGAACATCGGTGCCGAACAATCTGTGGCAGTCGTTCGACATCGCTTACCAAACAACTCCGCATCAAACTGACCCACTACCCGCCTCCGCTGGGCTCGGCTACCATGATGTCGTTCCCTATGCCCCTGCCCCGTCAGAAACGGGGCCCCGAGCGCCCAGCGCGCCGGGTCCGGAGGAGGTGAGGCCGCCGTGCGGCCCTACGAAGTCATGGTTATTTTCGATGTCGGCCTCGAGGACGGCGACATCAACGCAACTCTTGATCGCATCACGTCGCTGGTGCGCGATCGCGGGGGCAACCCCGGTCGCGCGGAGCGTTGGGGTCGCCGGACGTTCGCGTACGAGCTCAAGCACCGCAGCGAGGGTTACTACGTCCTTATCGAGTTCACGGCCGATCCGGCCCTTGTGGCCGAGCTCGACCGAATGCTGACTCTTGATGACACCGTGCTTCGCCACAAGGTGCTCCGGCAACCGGACAAGCAGAGCGGGCGCGCCCTTCGAGCTGAAGCGAAGCGGCGGGAGACCGCCATTCGCAAGGCTGCCCGGGCCAAAGCGGCGAGCTGAGCGAACTGGAGCGAATGAAATGTCGAATGGGAACTCCGTCACGCTGGTGGGTAACGTCACCCGTGACCCTGAACTGCGATTCACCCCGAACGGGCAGGCCACAGCGAGCTTCGGCCTGGCAGTGAACCGCCGCTGGCAGAATCGCCAGACCCAGGAATGGGAGGAAGCGACGTCATTCTTCGATGTCGTGTGCTGGCGTGAGATGGCGGAGAACGTAAGCGAAACCCTGACCCGCGGAGCACGGGTGATCGTTACCGGCCGGCTCGAGCAGCGGACCTGGGAGACGGCCGAAGGTGACAAGCGCTCGAAGATCGAGGTCGTGGCCGATGAGCTCGGGCCCAGTCTTCGCTGGGCAACAGCACAAGTGGTCAAGAACGAGAGGCGCGGACCTTCAGACAGTGGTCCTGGGGCCGCGGGCGGTCGTGGCACCACCGCCCGCCCGCCCGCTCAACCTGCTGGCGAGCAGTTCGCGGCCTACGACGAGGAGCCCTTCTAGATGGCGCGCAACAATGATCGAGACCGTGGTACCCGCCGCGTCCCGAAGGAGACCGGTCGGCGCACGAAGAAGAAGATCTGCATCTTCTGCAAGGAACACGCAACCTGGGTCGACTACAAGGACGTGAACCTGCTGCGCAAGTTCATGTCCGACAGGGGCAAGATTCGTGCCCGGAGAGTGTCGGGCAACTGTGCTCAGCACCAACGTGAGGTCGCTCTCGCGATCAAGACCGCCCGGGAGCTAGCGCTGCTTCCATTCACCCAGCGGACGACGAGCGAGCGGCCCGGCGGACGTGGTGCGGGCCGTGGTGCCCCAGGCGGACGGGGTGTGCCGCGCGCTGAATCTCCGGACGAGCCGGACCTGGAGGCGTTGACAGACACCGTGCTGGAAGACGAGTACGAGGACTCGGAGCTGGACCCACTGGCGCTGGTCGGTATCGATGACGAGGCGGGTGAGTAGTGAAGGTCGTGCTGCGTACAGACATACCGGGCGTGGGCAAGCGCGGTGACATCACCGACGTCTCCGACGGCTTCGCAAGGAACTACCTGGTACCACAGGGCCGCGCGATCGTCGCCAGCGTGGGGATCGAGGACCAGGCCGCCGCGATGCGCCGTTCACGCGACCTGAAAGATGCGCGCAACCGAGAGGGTGCCGAAGCGGTTGCCCGCAAGCTCGTCCCGATCGTTTTTCGCATCGAGGCACGATCCGGCAGCGAAGGCAGGCTTTTCGGTTCCGTCACCGCTTCTGACATCGTCGAAGCGGTGAGTCGTCAATCCGGTGTCGAGCTCGACCGGCGTCGGCTCGTCATCGACGACGCCATCAAGACTCTCGGCTCCCACGAGGTGGGAGTTCGGCTCCATCCGGATGTCGAGTTCCGCCTCAGCTTGGAGGTCGTGAGCTCGAGCTGACCGTGCCTCCGGCGCGACGGCGGTGATACAGCCGGATGCCACGCTGTGACCGTGCTTGCGCACCGGGCCCATCCCATCGAGGACGACCTGCCCGTTGTTGCACGCGCGGTCACCCGCCGGGGTGCGAGCAGACTTGTCCACGTTCCGTGCACAGGATCATCCTTCAGTAATCCACAAGATCCGGCTCTAGTGTCCCCCAGGGCCGAGCGTTCATCCTTAGCATGATGACCGTCCTGCAGCCCGTGCCCGACATGTCACGGCGCCGGCGCGGCTCGGGCCCCTCGGCCACGGTCGTCACAGCGGGCGGCTCCCGGGTGCCACCGCACAACTTCGATGCCGAGGAGTCCGTGCTGGGTGCCATGCTGCTTTCGCGCGATGCGATCGCGGTCGTGGTCGAGCAGGTCAGCGCGGAGGATTTCTACAAACCGTCGCATGCTCACATCTACGAGGCAATCACCTCGCTGTACGCCAAGGGCGAGCCTGCCGACTATGTGACTGTCCCCGAGGAGCTTCGCCGGGTGGGCGTGCTTGACGCATCCGGTGGGGCAGCGGCACTCATCGCGTTGCAGGCCAACACCCCCGCCATCTCGAGCGCGGGCCGTTATGCGCGCATCGTGCAGGAACATGCGCTACTTCGCCGTCTGATAGGGGTAGCGCACGAGATCGCCGAGATCGGTTACGAGGTTCCATCTGACGTCTCCGCGGCGCTCGACCAGGCCGAGGCGCTCGTGTTCGATGTCGCCCAGCGGCGCACCTCGGACACGGTGCGCTCACTGAAGGACCTCCTGACCGAGAGCCTCGAGCGTCTCGACCACCTCTACGACAGGGGAGAGACGATCACAGGTGTGCCCACCGGCTACGGCGAGCTCGACTATCTTCTCTCGGGCTTGCAGCCGTCGAACCTGATCGTCGTCGGCGCCCGCCCGTCGATGGGCAAGACGGCCTTCGCGCTGGGACTGGCGGCACATGCCGCCTCGAACCACGGCGTGCCGGTGCTGTTCTTCTCGCTCGAGATGAGCCACCTCGAGATCGCGCAGCGCGTGCTGGCCGCAGAGGCGCGTCTCGACGTCAGCAAACTTCGTAACGGGCGGTTGCTCGACAGCGACTGGCCGCGCATCTCGAGCGCGATCGGCCGCATAGACATGGCGCCGCTGTTCATCGACGACAACCCGAACGTGACCATCATGGACATTCGCGCCAAGGCCCGCCGGATGCGATCGTCTGATGGCATCGGGCTCGTCGTCATCGACTACCTCCAGCTCATGACGGGCCGGACGTCGGCCGAGAACCGCCAGGTCGAGATCTCCGAGATCTCCCGAGGGCTCAAGATCCTTGCCCGTGAGCTGCAGCTGCCGGTCGTGGCGCTCAGCCAGTTGTCCCGTGGCCTCGAGGCGCGCGCTGACAAGCGGCCGATGCTCGCAGACCTCCGGGAGAGCGGTGCCATCGAGCAGGACGCCGACGTCGTGATGTTCATCTACCGGGACGAGGTTTACAACCCGGATTCGGCCGACCGCGGGACGGCCGAGGTTCTCGTCGCCAAGCACCGGAACGGCCCTACGGGATCAGTGCACCTGGCGTTCATCGCGAACTACGCGAAGTTCGGGGACTTGGCCAGGGTCTGAGAGATCCGCTCGTCGGCGTGCCTGGTGAACGTAGGTTCGCTTGGAGAGGCTGTAACCTCCAGTGCCGTGCCTGACACGCCCTTCGACGGCGAATTGCCCGATTCCGATCCCTACCTGTCCAGCGGTGAGAAGCCCGCACTCACGGCCCAGGAGCCGGCCGGCGATGGCCCGCCCGGCCCAACTGCCAGCGGCACCGCCAGCAACAAGACCGCGGGCAAGCGGGCTCCGGCACGTAACGGCCGCGGTCACCGAGCCCGCCCTTCTCGGCGCAGGCGGTGGACCAAGCGCGCCATGATCGCGGCCGGAGTAGTCGTGCTGCTCATCGTTGTCGTCGGGCTCGGCGGCTTCCTGTACCTCGACTTCGAGTTCCACCACATCAAGAAGGTCGACGTACCGAACCTCGTGCACACCAAGCCGGGGAAGCCTTTCACGGTTCTCGTGGCCGGCTCCGACTCGCGCGCCTTTGTCAACAATTCCGCCGAGTGCAAGTCCTTCGGCTGCGGCGCCGACACAGGTGGCCAGCGCAGCGACGTCATCATCCTCGTCCGTGTCGTGCCGGCCGAGCGCAAGATCGAGATGTTGTCGATACCGCGCGACACCTGGGTCACGATTCCAGGCAACGTCGAGTACATATCAGGCCAGAACCGGATCAACGCCGCCTTCAACAGCGGGCCGTCCCTGCTCGTGCAGACGATCCTGCAAGACTTCCACATCCCGATCAACTACTTCGTCGAGGTGAATTTCCCTGGGTTGCAGAACATGGTGAACGCGATCGGCGGTATCCGCCTGAACTTCAAGGATCCCTTGAGGGACAGGGAGTATGTGAACGGACAGGCCACGAACCCGACCGGTTTGCGCATCCTGAAGACCGGATGTCAGGTCGTCAACGGTACTCAGGCCCTCGCTCTGGTGCGCAGTCGGAACCTTCAGTACGAGATCAAGGGAGTCTGGTACAACGACTACGGCAGCGACTTCACGAGGATTCGCAATCAGCAGGCCTTCTTCCGGGCTGTGATCCGCCAGTTGAACGCCGAGATCACCAACCCGGTAGCGGTGACCGGATTCATAAACGCCGCGGTCCACGATCTCACGATCGACCAGACCCTGTCGGAGGGCACCATGTTCGACCTGGCGACGGAGTTCCACAACTTCCCGTCCGGGTCGCTCAAGGCGGTGACTTTTCCGACCGTCGGTCCCTACATCACCTCTGGAGGGGCGGACGTGCTGCTACCGGCCGCTGCTGCTGACGATGTCGTGATCAAGAACTTCCTCGCGTTCGGCACGACCGCGAAGACACCCCCGACGACCTCCAGCACCGCGACCACGGCGAGCGCGACTTCGGCGGCGAGCACAGCGGGGCTGATATGGACTGCGATCCTCGCGAGCGCGGCGTCGACGACGGCCCCGGTGTCCAACCAGACGACTGTCACGACCATCGCCCCGACTCCGGCCGGCGAGGCGCCGATCTACAACAACTCACCGGCGCCCTGGGATCCCACGCCCTGTTGAGGCGTGGCCGGGTTCAGCAGGCGAGGACCGACCGGTCGCTTGTGACAGGTGCTTCGGCGAGTGTGGTGAGACCGTTCAGCACCCGGGCGCAGCGTGCAGGTCGAGGACCTCGCGCAAAGGCCAGCAGTAGTCGCCCGGAGAAAGACCGGGCGCGCCGTTCTCCCGACGCGAGAGGTCATATTCGAGTGCCCAGGCCCGATGCCAGTCCGCCTGGACCTTGGTCAGCTCACCGATCTCGTACCTGGCGATCTCCGGATATCGGTGGGCGATCGTCCGGGCGAGCGCGAGGGTCGCGGCAGCATCACTCCCCGCGTCATGCGGGCTGCCAAGTGTGACGCCGTAGACCTCGCAGAGGGCGTCCAACCGGCGCTTGCCGGCCCGTACACGGTCGACCCTGCGGTCGATGACGAGGGGGTCGACGAGCGCCTGCCACTCGATCTGCTGCAGCCCGAAGCTCCGGAACAGCATCACGGCGATCGTGATGTCGAAGCTCGCGTTCATGACCACCACCGGCACGTGATCCTTCTGGGCCCTCGCGAGTGCAGCGTGCACGATCGCCGCGGCCTCGCCTAAGGAACAACCTTCGTGCCGTGCTTTCTGTGTCGAGATCCCATGGATGGCCTCCGCGCCGGGAGGGATCTCGCGCCCCGGGTCGACGATGAACACGTTGCGGCAGCCATACCCGTGGGGCTCCCAACGGATCAGGGCGACTTGGACCGGCACGTCCGAGCACGGGTTCACGCCTGTTGTCTCCAGATCGAACCCGAGCAACGGACCTTCGTCCCAGGTCATGTCGCGGAGCGTACGTGAAGGTTGTGTTGTTCCAGATGTGACCGGTCGTTGAACCCTCGCAGCCACCAGTGCACTCCGGCCACGACGATGCTCGAGATGGCGCCGTTGTCAGAACCGATGAAGGCAAACGGTCGGGAACCGGTGGCAATCGCAAGGACCGCCCCGATCGTGCCGCCGTGGGCGAAGCAGACGACACGCCCACCCGTGTGGCGTTCTGCGATGCGCTCGATCGCCGGACCTACGCGTGCCGCGATGGCTGCATTGGACTCCGCGCCGGGGATCACATCCCAGCGCTCCTCCTCGACCATCCGAAGGGCGAGCGGGTGGCCTTCGTTGACGCGCTGGCGGTAGACGCCCCTGTCCCACTCGCCGAGACGGACTTCGGCCAGGTCCGCTTCGACTTCGGGTGACAGTCCGAGACGGGCCGCGAGCGGAGCCGCCGTCTCGGCAGTCCGGCGCAGGTTCGTCACGTAGATGGCATCGACGCGAGTCGCGGCCAGCCGGTCGGCGATGAGCACAGCCTGCTCCCGTCCGAGATGCGACAGCTCGGGATCTCCTCTGCCGTCGACCAGCGGGAACGGTCGATCGGGATCGGCGGCCTCCGACTCGCCGTGACGCACGAGCAGCAACTCGGTCGCGCCGGCCGGCGATTCAAAGCGGATCTGCCGGTAGAGCTTGGTTGCTGGGCTCACGTTCCTGGCCGCTCTGGCGGGGGAATCCTCCTTGTGGGCATCGCGACCAAGCCTATGTCCTGGCGTGGAAAAGCCAGTGTTCTCGCGACTGGTCGGCGGCGCGCGTACGACCGCGATGAGCCCTGCGGAGCTCGACCGGCCTCGTGGCCGATTCTCACTTGGCGAGGTAGGCAGGTGGCGCGCAATACTGTCCGGAAGCCAACCCGGGGTCGGGCCGACACGATCGGGAGACTTCCGTGCGCTACGAGAGAAGAACCTGGAAAACGGAGTCGCTCGCCACGGGGATGGTGATCGTGAGCGCGCTCGCGACGCCGTTCGGGGTCGGCTCGATTCGCGCCTCCGGTGCTGCCTACTCGGCCCGTACGGTTGTCGACGGCGTCAATCTGGTTGTGCGGTCTCCGGCCCTTCCGACGACAGCGTTCGTTGCCTCCAAGCCCGGCGATGCGCTTCAAGGTGCAGCTGCGGTGACACAGAGGCCCTACAGGGGATTCACGATCTACGCGTACCCGTTCGGTTCGGCCGCCCCGGCGCCGGACACCGGGATCGTCGAGCCTCAGCATCTGCGCCAGTACCGCGCGACAGGCACCGGGCTCCTGATCAGAGCCGTCCGGCCCACGGCGATGATCTTCGGCCGCCGCGTCAAAGGCTCGGCCCGGATAGTCGATGTCGGGCTCGGCCCGCGCCGTCAGCCGACCGAGGTCGTGTCGTGGCTGACCAACGCAGGCAACCGGCTCTGGATAATCCAGGCGGCGGGACCGCTTCGGCCCAACCGCAAGGCCGAGGAGGCGTTAGCGGCAGGGACTTCGGTCGTGGCGGGCAACGTCTCGACGCCGACGACCGTGCCGAACAGTGAGCTGATCAAACCGGGACCGGTCTCCCCGGTGACTCAGCACGCGATCATGGTTTCTGACAGCACGACTGACCCACCACCGGCTCGGTTCCCGCCTTGGTGGAGTGGGAACTGCGACGCGAACAACAATCCCGGCTCGTTACCCCTGTCGAGCTGGGACGGGCTCACGGCGTGCGGACCCGGGGTGAACCGTGGCGGTTGGGACAGGACGGTCGCCTTCTTCCCGCATGCCTGGGGAGAGTACGAATGGGAGTGTGTCGAACTGTCGATGCGATGGCTGTACCTCGAGTACGGGGTGCGGCCCTACCCGGCCAACGGCTCGGAGGTCGTCTCGAACTACTCACCGGCTGACGGGGGCGATCTGCAGAAAGTCGCCAACGACGGTTCGAGCGTGCCCGTACCTGGCGACGTCCTCAGCATGGAGCCGACGTGGTCGGAGGGCCACACGGCGGTCGTCACGGCCACGAACGTCGCCGACGGCAACGGGACGATCGAGATTCTCGAACAGAACATGAACGGCGGCGACGGCACCAACACGCTCGGCGTCGTCGACTACGTCGTCCAGCCGGACTATGGCATGCCCGTGACCGGTTGGCTCCAAGCGCCGGCTTCCGTCGCTTCCGTCGACGCGCCCGTCGGCGATCTCGTCGACGCCGGTGTTTCCAATCACCACGACGGCCGTGGTTGGCAGACGAGCCGCTCGCGTCTCGGGATCGAGTCGGCCGGCACGCTGGTCCTCAGGCCGAGCGGCGGCAGCCTCGGGCTCCCCGGCGAATCCGTCGACGATGGGAGCATCTACCAGGACATCTCCTTTCCCGTGAGAACCGGTGAGAACTTCTGTGCCGACGCCGAGGTCGTCACCGAGGGCGTTCGCTCGGGAGCGCGAGGCGCCATGACGCTGAAGCTGCTGGGCGGATCGCAGGGCCAGGAGTCCTCGGCGGCTTTCGGGCCGCTGCCGGACGGGGGCAAGTGGACCCCTGTGTCGGCCTGCCTGACGGCTTCCCGCGCGCACCCGGACATCCGGATCCAGTTCTCCGACGTCCCGACGGCGCCGAGGCTCGGAATCGACGGCGTCGATGTCCACGAGTCGCTCATCGAGAACGGCGGTTTCGACGAGCTCGGCGGTGGCTGGCGGACAACGGGCCGTTCGCAGTTCGGGATCGAGCTCGCCGGCAAGCTGTCCACCAGGCCGTACGAGGGCAACGGCTTCGGGTTCACCACCAGCGCGGCCGGTGGTGGAGGCGTCTACCAGGACATCTCGCTTCCGACCGGTGCCGGTGACAGCCTCTGTGCCGACGCCGAGGTCGTCACGGCGGCCGCGCATCCCGGGGCGCGGGGCCATATGACCCTGCGGCTGCTCGGGGAGTCCCCGGGCGAGTCCTCGTCGGTGAATTTCGGGCCGCTTCCTGACAGGAGCCAGTGGTCCCAGGTCTCGACCTGCGTGACCGCAACCAGGCCGCACTCGGCGATCAGGATCCAGTTTTACGACGATGCGAGGATGCCGCGACTCGGCATCGACGCCGTCGACGTCCACCAGTCCTTCGTCGAGAACGGCGGTTTCAACCTCCATGAAGGCAATGACTGGCGGGCAACCGACCACACGCGGTTCGGGATCCAGGTTGCCGGCAAGCTGGCTACCAGCCCGTACGAGGGCAACGGCTTCGGGGTGATCACGACCTCAGCTGCCGGTGGCGGCATATACGAGGACATCTCCCTTCCGACCAGGGCCGGTGAGAGCCTCTGCGCCGACGCCGAGGTCGTCACGGCAGCCTCCTACTCCGGAGCACGCGGCCAGATGACCATCTGGCTGTACGGCGAGTCCCCGAACCAGTCGTCTTCAGTGGGCTTCGGCCCGCTCCCGGGCGGGAGCCAGTGGGGCCATGTCTCGGCATGCGTGACGGCGACCCATCCTCACTCCGACATCCGGATCCAGTTCTACGACGTCTCGAAGACGCCGCGCCTCGGCGTCGACGCCGTGGACGTTCGATAAGAAATCTGCAAGCGGACCGACACTTCCGAGCGACCCCGGACCCTGTTCGAACATTGAGGCTATTGCACAGCCCCAGGACTCGCCGAGGACTGCCGGAACTGCGTGGGCTGACCGCTTTGTCCTGGCCCTAGTGCGCGGCCGGTCCGTTCGGGAACCGATCGCCTTTAGTTGGCTGGACTGGCGAAAGAGTCATCCGACAGCTTGTTCGCTCCCGAGTACTCAGGCACGGTCCGGTGGTATTCGCCGTCGAACAACGGTGAGGTGATCAGGAAGTCCGCGGTCGCACGGTTGCACGCGACCGGAATGTTCCAGACCACCGCTATGCGCAGGAGCGCCTTCACGTCGGGGTCGTGAGGTTGCGGTTCGAGTGGATCCCAGAAGAAGAACAGCAGGTCGATACCGCCTTCGGCGATCTTTGCCCCGAGCTGAAGGTCACCCCCGAGCGGACCACTGTGTAGGCGGTCTATCGGAATTCCGAGTTCCGCCTTGAGCAGCTCTCCCGTGCTGCTGGTGGCCAGGAGCTTGTGATGCGAAAGGGTGCTCCTGTTGGCTCGCGCCCACTCGACGAGATCCAGCTTCTTGTTGTCATGGGCCACGAGGGCGATGCGCATTGGATCCGCCGAGCAAGGTCGGGTGCGCCTCTTCGGATGGACGCTGACGGAGGGATCAGTCACGTGATCGTTCTAACGATCGGGGACGCGATCTCCACTCAGAATCCTGATCGTGCCGATTAACTCCGCATTAACTCGTGGTGAGCCCGGCACCGCAGGGACCTGCACGTGTGGCGGTCCGAGTCTGTCTTGGTCAGGGCTCGGTCGTGTTCGGCACCCGGATGCCGTCACAGACGATTCCGACCATGCGTCGACGGGCGTCTTCATCCAGCCCGGTCTGGGCCGCCGCCTGACACGCTCCTACTACGAGGCCTATGAGCTCGTCGACCGAGGTGTCTTGCCGTACGGTCCCTGAGACCTGGGCCCTCGTCAAAAGCAGCCCGATTCGCGCCTTCATCTCGTCGAGCTTTTCGGCGCAACGTGTCTTGAAGTCGATCCCGGCGGCACCCAGGGCGTCGAACAAGTCGTGCTTGGCGGTGGCCTGACGGCCGAATTCCTGAAGGTAGGAGAACAGCGCCGCCCCGGCGGACTCCGCAGACGCCTTCTCCCGAGCCAGGGCAAGCAGGTGCTCCAGGCGTGTCATGACTATTGCCTCGAAGAGGTCTTCTTTGGTCGGGAAGTGGCGATAGACGGTCCCCACCCCGACCCCGGCCCCTTCGGCAACCCTGTCAATCGGCGCGGACACGCCCTCGGCGGAGAAGACCGTCTCGGCGGCCTCGAGGATACGCCGGCGGTTCCTCACCGCGTCCACGCGCGTGTGCCGGATCTCCATGGGCTCGGTCGTCATCGAGGCCTCAGGGACCTCTTGACAAACGGAACGCCCGTTCCGTATAGTAGGGGCGGAAACGGAACCATCACTCCGAATATATCGGAGCGAGGCAGGCGTAGCCACCGGAAGAGGGGGATCCCGATGACCAACGACCCGACCAAAGCCGACACCGCGACCGGCACGAGCCTAACGAACCCAGAGCCCGATCCGAGACGGTGGTGGTCCCTCGCCGTGATCGCCATCGCCCAGCTCATGATCGTGCTCGACGCGTCCGTCGTGATCGTCGCCCTGCCCTCGGCTCAGCGAGCCCTGCACATCTCGACCGCTGATCGCCAGTGGGTGTTGAGCGCCTACACCCTCGCCTTCGGCAGCCTTCTGCTTCTCGGCGGGCGGATCGCGGACTACCTCGGCCGCCGCCGCATGTTCATCGTCGGCCTCATCGGGTTCGGCGCAGCCTCCGCCCTCGGCGGGCTGGCCCAAGACTCGGCAATGCTGTTCGGTGCCAGGGCGTTGCAGGGTGCCTTCGCCGCGATCATGGCGCCTGCGTCGTTGTCGCTGCTCACGACGACATTCACCGGGGCGCAGGAGCGGGCTCGTGCCTTCGGCATCTACGGCGCCATCGCGGGTGGCGGTGCCGCCATCGGTCTTGTCCTGGGCGGCACCTTGACACAGCTGGCGTCGTGGCGCTGGACCCTGTTGATCAACGCGCCCATCGCCGTTGTTGCCGTCATGGGCGCCATACGGTTCGTCAGGGAGAGCCGTGTGCACGCGCGCACCGGCTACGACATCCCCGGAGCCGTGACGGTGACCGGGGGGTTCTTCCTCCTCGTCTACGGCTTCACCACGGCCGGCACCGACGGGTGGGGCGCGCCTTTGACTCTCGGGCTGTTGGCTGGGGCCGCCGCCGCCCTCTGCACCTTCCTCGTCATCGAGTTGCGCGCGGCGCATCCTCTCTTGCCCTTGCGCGTCGTCCTCGACCGCAATCGGGGTGGGTCCTACCTCGCCTCGTTGCTCGTGGGCAGTGCCTTGTTGGGGACCTTCCTCTTCCTTACATACTTCCTCCAGGAGACCCTGGGGTATTCGGTTCTCAAGACGGGCTTCGCCTTCCTCCCCTTCTCCGGGGGGATCATCCTCGGTGCGGGCCTGGCTACCCGCTTGCTGCCCCGCATCGGGCCACGGGCTTTGATGGTCATCGGGCTGGTCCTAGCAGCCGGCGGGCTGATGTGGTTCACCGGCCTGAGCGTGGACAGCACATACCTGGCCCACGTGCTGCCGCCCCAGCTTCTGGTCAGCTTGGGCATGGGGATGACCTTCGTCCCGATGTCCTCCACGTCCTTGGTGGGGGTTGATCCCACCGACGCCGGAGTGGCAAGTGCCCTGGTCAACACCACCCAGCAGGTCGGCGGATCGCTCGGCACCGCGCTCTTGAACACCGTGGCCGCGTCTGCCGCCACCAGCTACCTGGCTGCTCACCTACGCGCCGACAGGGCAGTGCAAGTCGCCGCGGTCCACGGGTACACCACGGCCTTCACCGTAAGTGCTGCCCTGCTCGCAGCAGCCGCCCTGGCTGCCGGTGTGCTGGTCCGTGCGTCCCGCCACCACGTGCTGCACGAGGTGGTAATCGGTGATCCGGTGACGTCAGCGTCCGAGTTGATAGCGGCGGCGGAGCCGGTCGTATCCGCCTGACGTGCGGACCCGGACGGCGTAGCCACGGGGCCGAGGGTTTGCTGGAACCTCGACCGCGGACGTGACGCGGGTCAGAAGGGGCACGCCGAGGCCGGGCACGGTGCCCTAGAGGAGGGTGCCCTGATGGAAGACGAGCCGCCACGTGCCGTCCGAGCGCTGCCACAGGGAACTGCGGCGGGCATGATGCCCGTTTCGACTTGAGACGTAAGTGAGCAGGACGAGGGCTGGGCCGAGGACCGTGCCTTGTATCTCGGTCACCTCGGCGGTGCCCGGATCGTCGGAAGGCTCGGCGGCCAGAGCCTGCAACGCCTCCACCCTGGTCCAAAGTCGTCCGGAAGCGCCGATCTCGCGGTACTCCGGAGCAAGCAGCTCGTCGACTAGGGCCGCGGACCTTCTGACGCGTAAGGACATCAACGCGAGCTCCAGCTCGATCACAGGAGCGAGTTCGTCGGTCACCAGGATCGAGTGCTCGCGAGAGGCCAGCTGTGCTAGTTGCGCGTGATGGCTTGGCGGCATCCGAGCAGCCACCGATCCCATGTGCGGGCCGTAGGCGCGGGCGCGGCAAGTCCGAGTTCACGGGTCCTCGCTCACTCACAGAGAGAAGTCAACCGCGTGGTCAACTCGGACGCCGCCGTTGCCGAGCCGGGCGTAGCCATCCACGGCCGCCTTCTGTTCGACGCCCCGATCTTCCCCGGCCGGCTCGTCGGAGCCACGCATCGCCGATCTCCTGTCCGAGAGCATGCGACGCTCGCGCCGTCGAGCACCCTTCGGCGGGCCCTCACGGGCGAGGTCATAGGCGTTTATGGTCTCGGCCAGCAAGGCATAGGACCGCAGCGCCAGGGCGATCGCCTCGTCGTCGGAGTCCGTGCTACCTGCCTTCGCGAGGAGCCTGGTGGCCTTCGCGATCCCAGACCGATCCAGATTGCCCATGGCCTCCCTCGCGTCATCGACCTGGTAGGGATGATATCGCGACCTCATGGCGGCCGGCTTCGAGGAGGGTCTTGCTGTGGACGAGGCGGTGCTGCGCTCGCCCCATTCGAGAAGGTGGACCCGTGGGTGCTTGCACGCCCCGAGTTATTTCGTATAGTAAAGGAATGCCGCGGAGACGGGGTACGCCGGAGCTGATGCGAGGGCTGAATCGCAGCATCGTCATCAGTGCAATCCGTGAGCACGGAACTCTTTCGCGCGCTGACCTGGTCCGGATCACCTCGATCAGCCCAGCTTCTGTTTCGGCGATCGTCTCGGATCTGATCGAGGAGGGACTGGTCTGCGAAGAGGGCACCACGTCCTCGGATCTCGGTCGGCCAGGGCGCTTGTTGCGATTCGCCGACGACGTGCTGTTTCTCGGCTGTGACCTTGCCTCGGCGGAAGGCTTCCGAGTCGGTCTGATGCGACTTTCCGGCGAGCTTGTCGAGTGCCGGGTGCTCGCGGTTCCTGCCCAAGTCCCGAGCACCGAGCGGATCGCGCGACTCCTCACCGATTACGTCAGCGAGGCGACTTCGCGGGCCCTGCCGATCCGAGTGGTCGGAGTCGGAGTTGGCGTACCAGGCGTCGTCGACCCGGCGACCGGGCACGTGCAGATCGCTCCTCTTTTCGGCTGGGAAGACACCGACTTCGGTGAGCTACTCAAGGACCACTTGCGCATACCGGTCTTCGTCGACAATGACGTCGCGTTCGCCCTCGCGGCCGAGGTCGATCGTGGTGCGGCAACCAGAGCCCGTGATGCCATCCTTGTGACCTTTGCCGAGGGTGTCGGGGGTGCGGTGCTGCTGGATGGGAAGATTTACCGAGGACGCGGAGCAGCCGGCGAGCTGGGCTACATGGTGACCGACATCTCCGGGGAACGAGGCGACTCTCACGGCGTCGGCACGCTCGAAGGCAAGCTCTTCGAGTTGGTGGCCGAGGATGCCCGTCGTGACGGGATCGACACCTCGCTCTGCGAGGAGCAGACAGCCCGGCTGATACATCAGCTCGTGCGTTCACGGGGCGCCTTCCGATTCTCCGAGGACATCGCGGATCAGCTGGTGCGGACAATCGCAGCCGCGCTGGCCTGCTCGATTGCGCTCCTCGACCCCGAGGTAGTGCTGTTCTCCGGTTGGATCGAGCTCGGCGGTCAGGAGATGCTCGGCCGGGTCGTCGAAGATGTCCGCCGCTTGGTCCCGAGCATGCCGGAGGTGCAGTTCTCGTCTCTGGGCGACGACCGTGTCGTGATCGGAGCGGCGCTCGCGGCCTTGAGGGGAACGCTCGCCGACGTCCAGGTTGTGGAAGCGGCGATTTAGGTGCCGGCATGGATCTCGCCAAGATCTCATCGAGGAGCTTGTTGCATGGTCGTTTTTCGACAGGGTGAGATGAGAACTTCCTGATGGCAGAAGTCGTGGCCCTTGACATCGGTGGAAGCGGCATTCGCGCTGCGCGGGTTCAAGACGGCGAGATCGTGCGGCGGGCGCGCCTCGAACTGATCCCCGGGACCGCGCCCGACCAAGCCGGGGAGACTCTCCGGGCCGCTCTCAGTTTGCTCGAACCCTCTTCTAGCGATGGCGCACTCGGCGTCGCCTTTCCCGGCTTTCTCGACGGTGCAGGCCGTGTGCTGCCAGGTATCTACCTGCCCGGTTTCGTGGGGATGGACTTTGTCGACACGCTGGGACCGCTGATGGCGGGGCGTCCGATGGCCGTCGTGCCTGACGTGGCCGCCGCCGCCCTGGCAGAGGCGGCCGCGACGGATTCCAAAGGTCGGCTCTTGTGCGTATGTCTCGGAACAGGCGCGAATGCTGCCCTCGTGGCCGACGGCGTCGTAGTCGACCTGGCGGCAGGGTGCCTGGGGGATGCCGGCCATGTCGTGGTCGATCCTGACGGCCCGGCGTGCACCTGCGGCGGGCGGGGATGTCTCGAGGCGATGTGCTCGGGCCGGGCGCTTGCCCGTGACGGCACGGCGCTTGGTTTCGTCGACGCCGCAGCTGTTTGCGAGGCGGCACGTGCCATGGATGAAAGGGCGGTCGATCTGGTCGAGCGTGCCGGCCGGGCACTGGGACGCGCCCTTTCCTCATGGGCGGCCATGACCTTTCCCGACGTGGTCTGCGTGACCGGTGGTCTGTCACTCGCCGGCGAGCTACTGCTGACACCGGCGCGTAGGGAGATGCGGCGCGTGGGACCGCCTGAGATCGTCGCCCGGCTGGACGTTCGCATCGGACGTTGCGGAGCGGATGCCGCATTGCTAGGCGCAGCGATCGAGGCCCAGCGGGTCCAAGAAGCCGATGCAACAGCAGGACAGGAGGCAGTCGCTTGACAACTCTCGACGTCACAGGCACGGCGCTGTGGCAGGACATGTGCGAGACGCCTGAGACGGTGGCGGAGACCCTTGATGCCGCCACCGGTCATGGCGAGCTCGGCCGCCTGCTCGCCTCGCACCGGTCAGGGCGTATTGTCGCCACCGGCAACGGCGCCTCCTTTTACGTCGCCACCGCGATGTGGCTGGCATCGCTGTCGACACAGCTGGCCGCTCCGGTGGTCGCCATCCCCGCCGGGCTGCTCGCCACGGACAGCTTCGCCCTGCGTCCGGACGACCTGATACTCGCCTTCTCCACTTCCGGGGAGCTTCGTGACCTCGTCGAGCTCGTGAACGGTCCACTGCGTGTTGGCGCGTTCGGTCTGGTGACTTCGACCCCCTCGTCGACGTTGGCGGCCCAGGCGGACGTCGTCGCCCTCGTGGAGGTGCGTAACCAGCGCGCCGTCACCCACACACAGGCCTATCTCGGTGCTGCCGCGGTGGCGCTTGACGTGCTCGGCCGAGCGTCGGGCGACCCGTCGCTCCGGGCCGCTGCAGACACGATGCCCACGGCGTTGAGCGCCCAGCTGACCGGTGCGCTCCAATGGGCGAACGAGGCCAGCCAAGGTCTGTCCACTCCCCGTGCCGCAGTCGTGTTCGGCACAGGTCAGGCCCTGGTCGCCGCATCGGAGGCCGCTCTGCTGCTGAAGGAGGTGGCAGGTGTGCCGGCCGAAGGAATGGAGACCCGCGAGGGGGCCACTTCCGGTATGTATGCACTCGGAAGCGACCAACTCGTTCTGGCGTTACCGGTCGGGTCCGATCCGATGGCTGCGGAGGCGATCGGTATCTGCTCCGCAGCAGGCGCGACCGTCTTGAAGGCGCCATGGCCCCACGGGCTCGACCGGAGGTCTGCGGCGGCCGCGCATTTCGCGCACCCGCTCGCCCTTGCCATCCGAGTGGCCCTGGCTCAGGGCCGGGATCCCGACAGCCCGGATTGGTACTCAACTTACAAATCGACCGCCCGCGTAGCTGTCGAGCAAGTTCAACAACCGCCCCTGATCGGGCCTTGAAGATAAGGAGCAGTCGGATGACCGAACGCGAATTCGAACTGAGCAGGAGGGATCTGCTTCGCTACGCCGCACAGGGCGCGGCTCTCGTCGGCACGGGGGGCCTGCTGGCCAAGGGCAGTCGGAAGATCACGAGATCGGGTGCCATCAGCGCGATGGCACCGCGCATCAAGCGTGGCGGGACTCTGCAAGCCGGCTTGAGCGGTGGCAGCAGCTCGGACACGCTCGACCCGCAGAACTGGGTCAACCTCGTCGACGGGGCCCGGGTGTACTCGCTGTTCAATCCTTTGGTGGACTTCGACCTCGACGCTCACCCCGTACTGAGCCTGGCCGATGAGCTGGAGGCGAGCAGCGACGCCATGAAGTGGACGATCCGGGTGAAGCCGCACATCGAGTTCCACAACGGCAAGACGCTCAGCGCCGACGACGTGCTGTTCACGTTCCAACGGATCGTGAACCCGAAGACCCCGGCGCTTGGTGCCATATCGCTGAAGGCCCTCGACATCGCCAACGCGAAGAAGCTCGACAAGCTCACGATCGAGATCCCGTGCTTCACACCGTTCTCGCCGCTGGCCGACATCCTGGCCTCCTACGACTTCTTCGTCCTGCCCGTCGGCTTCGACCTGAAGCACCCGGTCGGCACCGGTCCCTTCAAATACGAGTCGTTCACCGCCGGCCAGCAGAGCACCTTCGTGAAGAACGAGAACTACTGGGAAACCGGCCTGCCTTACATCGACAAGCTCGTCATCAGCGACTTCCCTGATGAAGTGAGCCAGGTCAACGGGCTGAACGGAGGCACGCTCGACGTGATCGACCTCCTTTCCGCAGACTCGATCGCCCCGGTGCGCTCGGGTGGCAACAACGTGATCATCACCAAGGGCGGTGGCTACACGCCATTCACGATGCGTGTCGACCAGCCGCCTTTCGACGACGTCCGCGTCCGCCAGGCCTTCCGGCTGATGTGCGACCGCGACGCCATGTTGAGGACCGTGTTCAGTGGTTACGGCACCATCGGCAATGACGTGTTCGGTCTGTGGGACGCCGTGTACGACACCAAGCTGCCCCAGCGCGTCCAGGACATCGATCAGGCCAAGAGCTTGCTGGCAAAGGCGGGGCACTCCCACCTGACCGTCACACTCGTGACGAGCGCCATCGGGTCGGGAACGGTGCAGGTCGCCCAGGTCCTCAAGCAGCAGGCGGCGGCAGCAGGCGTGACGGTGAACCTGAAGGAGGTCACCTCGTCGGAGTTCTTCGGCCCGAACTACCTGAGCTGGACGTTCGCCCAGGACTACTGGAACTACTACCCCTACTTCTCCAACGTCCTGCAGGGCACGCTCGCCGGGGCGCCGTTCAACGAGTGCCACACGAACAACGCGGCCTACACGAACCTGTACAAGCAGGCGGTGGCCACACTCGACGAGACCAAGCGGGCGAACATCGCCCACGAGATGCAGGAGATGGAGTACTCGGGCGTGGCCAGCGGCTACATCATCCCGTACTTCAACCCCGTGATCGACGGCTACTCGTCTCGTGTGCACGGGGTCGTGTCGAGCAAGACAGGCCTTCCCCTTGGGGCTTACGGTTTCAAGAACATGTGGCTCTCGTAGCTTTCAAGACGAACCCCTGATGGGTGACCACCCTCACGCCGGTGTGCGGCGAGTGGCTGAGCACCGCCCACGCGCGTCTCGCGTCGGTGGTCTGCCCGACGGCGAGCCGAAGGACGGCTGTGAGAAACGGATGATCGCCCGCGCGGGCGCCCGGCGAAGGGCCTACGCCCGAGCTCACCCCATCGTGTCCCTAGTCGCGGGACGGACCGGCCAGGGGATCGTCACGCTGTTCCTGGTCTCCCTGGTCGTGTTCGCAGCGACGCAGCTGCTTCCGGGCAACGCGGCGCGGGCGATCCTCGGCTTCTCTGCGACGCCCCAACGGATCCATGCCCTCGAGCTGGAGCTGGGCCTCTACCGCGGCTGGTGGTCCCAGTACTGGGGATGGCTCTCGGGGCTGCCGGTCGGCCGCCTCGGTACGAGCCTTGCCAACAGCGAGCCGGTGTGGAGGCTCGTCGAGCCGCGGCTGTTGAACTCGGCGGTGCTCGTGGCGGTGAGCGGGTTCACCGGCTGCCTGCTCGGGATCGCGCTCGGCGCGGTCGCGGCGCTGCGCCACGGAAGCCTCCTCGACAACTCGATGACCGTGGGAGCCCTCGCCGTGCTCGCCGTGCCCGAGTTCGTCGTCGCCATCGGCGTCGTCATCTTGTTCTCGACTGTCGTCTTTCACCTGTTCCCGGGCGTTTCGCTCCTCGCCCCGGGTGAGAACATCGTCCAGGCGCCGCGCCTGCTCGTGTTGCCGGCACTCAGCCTGGTGATCGTGACCATCCCGTACGTCTACCGCATGACCCGGGCCGCCACGCTTGAGGCACTCGAGTCGCCCTATGTGGAGATGGCGCGCTTGAAGGGGGTGCCTCGCTGGCGCGTGCTCGTGCAGCACGCCCTCCCCAACGCGTTGGCGCCCACGATCCAGGTGGCCGGCCTCACTTTCCTGCGGCTCGCCGGTGGCATAGTGCTCGTCGAAGAGGTGTTCGACTTTCCTGGGATCGGCCAGGGCCTGGTCAACGCGGTGACAGACCGCGACATCCCCGTCATCCAGTTCATCGTGATCGCGCTGGCCGCGTTCTACGTGGTCGTGAACATCACCACCGACGTGCTCGCTCTCTTGTGCTCGCCGCGCCGGAGGATCCCGGCATGACCGCGGACATGGCGTCGCAGAAGGTGCGTCGGCACGAGTGGCTGACACTGCTGCGCCGGGCCGCCGTCAGCCGCCGTGGAACCGTCGGTCTGTCACTTGCCGGCTTCGTCGTGCTCGTCGCCGTCGTGGGAGCCATATGGACGCCGGACTCGCCCACGGCCTTCCTGTACGAGCCACTTCAGAAGCCTTCCGTCCAGGCCCTCCTGGGAGGGGACTATCTCGGTCGCGATGTCCTGTCACGCGTGCTCGCGGGTGGCTGGGTCCTGCTCGTGATGGCTGTGGCGGCAACGGTGATCGGCGTCGGCCTCGGCGCGTTCCAAGGGATCGAGGCCGCCTACCTCGGCGGGCGGACCGACACGATGATCATGCGCGGGATGGACGTCTTCCTCGCCTTTCCGGCTATTGTCCTGGCTCTGCTCATCGTCGGGACGGTAGGCCCGAAACTCTGGCTCATCGTGCTCGCAGTCGGCCTGGGCCACGTTCCTCAAGTGGCCCGCGTGATGCGTGCGGCGGCGCTCGACATCGCCGAGCGCGACTATGTGAAGGCCGTGGAACTGCAGGGGGTCAAGCCCACGCGCATCATCACAGGCGAGATCCTCCCGAATCTCGTCAGTCCGCTCATGGTCGAGCTCGGGCTGCGGCTCACCTACTCGATCGTTATCATCGCGGGCCTTTCCTTTCTCGGCTTCGGGCAGCAGCCTCCAGCTCCGAGCTGGGGGAACATGATCAGTGAGAACAGGATTGGCCTGCAGACGAACCCATGGGCGGTCATCGTGCCTGCCGCCCTCATCGCCTTGCTCGCGATCGGCACGAACCTGTTCGCCGACGCCGTCGCCCGGGCAGCGATCGGTGCCGACCGCCAGGTCGAAGAGGCGTTCGTCCGCACCGAAGCCGCCAGGGCCTCCCAATGAGGTGCTCGTGACCGCCCCGGTCAGGCTCGAGGTGAGGGGCCTCCAGGTGTGCCTGGCCGGGACCAAGACCGACGTCGTGTCGGAGGTCGACTTCGAGGTGGCACCGGGCGAGGTGCTCGGCCTCGTGGGCGAGTCCGGGTCCGGGAAGACGACGGTCGCCCTCGCCTTGCTCGGCTACGCGAGGCGCGGCCTGCACATCACCAGGGGCCGGATCCTCCTCGACGGCCAAGAGCTCCTCGGCATTCCTGAGCGTGAGTTGCCGGCGCTTCGCGGCAGGCAAGTCGCGTACGTCCCGCAGGAACCGGCAGCGGCGCTCAACCCGGTGCGACGTGTCGGAAAGCAGATCGCGGAGATCCTGCGCGTCCACGCAGGTGGCGACTCGGACGGAGGTGACGTGTGGCCACGTGTCCGCGAAGTCCTCGCTGCCGTCGATCTCCCGACGGATGCGCCCTTCCTGCGCCGGTTCCCGCACCAGCTCTCCGGAGGCCAGCAGCAACGGATTGTCATTGCCATGGCGTTCGCCTGCCGACCAGGAGTGATCGTCTTCGACGAGCCGACGACCGGCCTCGATGTCACCACCCAGCGACACTTCTTGGAATTGATCGCCCAGCTGTGTGCCACGAGCGGGGTCGCTGCCGTCTACGTGTCCCACGACCTCGCTGTCGTCGGGCAGGTGGCAAGGGCGGTCGCGGTCATGTACGCAGGGCGCATCGTCGAGCTTGGACCTACCGCAACGGTGTTCGAGACGCCGAGGCACCCCTACACGCGCTTGCTCATGCGGGCCGTGCCGTCGCTCGACAAGGCCGAGGTCATAGAGGGCATAGAAGGTCTGCCTCCGAGACCGGTCAGCCGGCCTGCCGGGTGCTCCTTCGCGGCGCGCTGCCCCGATGTCGGACCGGAGTGCCTGTCCAGTCCGCCGGCAACCGTTGACGTGTCCGAGTCTCATCGCGTGCGCTGCGTAAGGATCCGCTCGAACGAGCAGGCAGCAAGCGCCCGACAGGCCATTCAGCTCCTGAGCGCTACCCAGTCCCGTCCGGCCGTGCTCGAGGTGGAGGGCCTGCGGGCGTCGTTCGGTTCCAACGAGGTGCTCCACGAGATCGGCTTCACGCTGCCCGAGAACACCTGCGTCGCAGTCGTGGGCGAATCCGGGTCGGGCAAGACGACGCTTGCCCGTTGCATCATCGGCATGCACACGAATTGGCTGGGAAGCATCCGCTACGAGGGCGAAGAGCTTCCCCGTGGCGCGCGCCAACGCGGCAAGGACATGCTCAAGCGGATCCAGTACGTTTTCCAGGACCCCTATACCGCGCTTAACCCGCGCAAGACCGTCGGCCAGCTCATCGCCCAACCCATCGGCCACTTCTACGAGCTGACGCGTGCCGAGGCAGACGCCCGGACCGTGAAGGTGCTCGAGGACGTGTCCCTCTCGGCGGACTTCCTGAACCGCTACCCCGACCAGCTGTCGGGTGGAGAACGCCAGCGCGCAGCTATCGCCCGAGCGTTGGCCGCCGAGCCGGACCTGTTGGTGTGCGACGAGGTTTCGTCGGCTCTCGACGTCTCCGTGCAGGCGACGATCATCGAGTTGTTGCGCCGTCTGCAGGCCGAGCACCGGCTGGCGATGCTGTTCATCACCCACAACCTGGCGCTCGTGCGCGGGATCGCCCAGTCGGTGATCGTGCTTTCACAGGGCCGGGTCGTAGAAGAAGGGCCCGTCGAGGAAGTGTTCGGGCGTCCGCGGGACCCTTACACGGTCCGTCTCATGTCGGACGCGCCGAGACTTTCAGCCGCGGCCACCGGGGGCGCTCGTGCGCCGACCGCGCCGGCCGGACGCACCGAGGAGGAATGAGGAGGGCGTGATGGATCGCATAGACCGGCTGTCGGTGAGCGAGGTGACGACCCTGCATTCCCCCTTCGACTCCGACGTGGCGACTTACGCCGCCGCCGGGCTCGGTGGCATCGGGGTGTGGGAGTCCAAGCTCCGAGGGCGCGACACCCACGAGGTCGCCGACGTGCTCGACGCGGCGGGGTTACGAGTGACCAACCTTGTGCCGAACGGGAACTCGGTGTTCCCGAACGCGCTCGACCCCGAACCGTCGGACCCCGGCGAACGCACGGACGCCTTCTTGGCCAAGCTCCCGGCGCTGGCGGTGCTGCGCCCGGAAACGGTCGTGGTCGTCACCGGCAACCTGCCCGGGCGAGACCCGGCCGAGCTGCGACGGCGATGTGTGACCGAGCTGCGCCGCGTCGCAGACAGAGCGGGTGAGCTGGGCCTGACGGTGGCACTGGAGCCCATGCACCCGTGCGCCGGCGACGACTTCAGCTTTGTGACCAGCCTTGCTACAGCCGCCGATCTGGTTGCCGACATCGGTCATCGGTGTGTCGGGATCCTCTTCGACATGTGGCACGCGGGCCAGGGTCCCGATGCGGTTGACGAGCTCAGCGCAGCTGTGGAGCTCATCGTCGGGGTCCACGTGGCCGATGTCGTCGCCCCTGCGCGCAGCTGGGCGGACAGGAAGTTCCCCGGGGAGGGCGAGCTCCCGATCGAGCGCTTCGTAGGAGTCCTCGAAGGCGGGGGCTTCCACGGGAGCTACGACGTCGAGATCTTCTCCGACGACGGCACCTTCGGCCGGCGCTTCCCCGACTCGCTCTGGGAGCTTGCCGACGAAGAGTGCGTGGCTCGGGCCACCGCACTCCTGCGGGAGCTGCTCAAGGGGATCTAGCCAGTCGGTCACGGAGACGCCTCGGAGGGCGCTCATCACACAGGAGGAAGGAAGTCACAATGTCCGAGAAGTTGGTCGGAATCGGCATCATCGGCTCCCAGTTCGAGGCGGACATCCATGCCGCTTCGATTGCCATGGGGCGCCTCGGAAAGGCGATGGCGGTCGCCTCCCCAACGCCGGGGCACGCCGACGCGCTGGCACGACGCTACGGCATCGAACGGGGCTACACGGACTACAACGAGATGCTGAAGGACCCCGGCATCGAAATGGTCACCGTGGCCGCGCCCAACTATCTGCACTGCGAGATCGCGCTCAACGCAGTCGCGGCGGGCAAGCACGTGGTGATGGAAAAGCCGATGGCGATGACAGTCGCCGAGTGCGACCTCATGAACGAGGCGGCCGAACGCAACGGCGTGCACCTGTTCTACGCCGAGGAGCTGTACTTCACGCCGAAGTACTGCAAGGCGAAGGAGATGGCCGACCAGGGCGCGTTCGGCGACGTGTACCTCGTCAAGCAGTCCGAGATGCACTACGGCCCGCACGCCGACTGGTTCTGGGACGTGGAGCGTTCCGGAGGCGGAGTGTTCATGGACATGGGCTGTCACGGAATCGCCTTCTGTTACTGGTTCCTCGGTAGGCCCGCTCCCGTTGCCATCACGGCCCAGATGGGCACCTATGTGCATGGCGACAAGACGACGGGCGAGGACCACTCCTTCGCCATCGTCGAGTTCGCCAACGGCGCGATCGGTCATGTCGAAGACAGCTGGGCGCGCACGGGCGGCATGGACGACCGCATCGAGGTTTACGGCGACAAGGGTGTCACCTACGGCAACCTCCACATGGGCAACGCTCTGCCGACCTACTCCGAGAGCGGTTACGGCTACGCCGTCGAGAAGGCACCGAGCACGCAGGGGTGGACCTACCCGGTGTACGAGGAGCTGTGGAATTACGGGTTTCCTCAGGAGATGGAGCACTTTGCTCGTTGCGTGAGGGGTATGGAGGAACCGCAGGCGACCGGGCGCGACGGCCGTGTCGTGCAGGAGCTGCTGTATGCCGGCTACCAGTCGGCCGGATCAGGCCGGCGCGTCGGGTTGCCCTTCGACGCAACGGGCGTGGCCAAGCCCATCGACTTGTGGAGGTCGCCCCGGGTCGTGTGAGTGCGAGCTGTCCTGGTCTGGACAGCCTGGATGAGCCGTCGTTGCCTGAACCTCGGATCTGCGTGTCTGCCTCTTGTCTCTCGGCTAGACATGCGGAGCTCGGCGTTGCGGCCACGCGTGGTGCCGAAGCTGGCGAGCATGGAGGGCGATGTGGAACAGGACCGAATGGGCAGGGGTGACCAGGAAGCGGGCCCATGACAGGCGGATCGAGGGATGAGGGCTGGTGGCGGGGGGCCGTGGTTTATCAGCTCTACGTGCGGTCCTGGCGGGACTCCGACGGTGACGGGTACGGCGACCTTCCCGGAGTGATCGAGAAGCTCGACTATCTCTCCTGGCTGGGTGTCGACGCCGTCTGGCTGTCGCCCACCATGCCCTCGCCGGACCACGACTGGGGCTACGACGTCTCCGACTACACGAGCGTCCACCCGGAGCTCGGGAGCCTGGCGGACCTGGACCGCCTGATCGCCGAGGCAGGTCACCGGCAGATGAGGGTCCTGCTCGACCTAGTGCCCAACCACACGAGCGACGAGCACCCTTGGTTCGTCGAGGCCCGCAGTTCCCGGGACGCGGTTCACCGCAACTGGTACGTCTGGGCCGATCCGGGTCCGGACGGAGCGCCCCCGAACAACTGGCTCGACGCGAGCGGCGAGAGCGCCTGGTCCCTTGACACGGCGAACGGGCAGTACTACCTGCACAACTTCCTCCCCTCCCAACCAGACCTCAACTGGTGGGAGCCCGCGGTCCACGACGCTTTCGTGGAGATCATCAGGTTCTGGTTCGACCGAGGTGTTGCAGGGTTCCGCATCGACGTGGCACACGGCCTGTACAAGGACGCAGCGCTGCGCGACAACCCTCCCATGCCCCTGGGTCAGCTCATCGGCGGCAATGCTGGCCAGGAACAGCGCTACAGCGCCAACCGTCCCGAGACTCACGCGGTTTTCCGGAGCTGGCGCAAGATCGCCGAGCAGTACGAGCCGGCCAGGCTCTTGCTCGGGGAGACCTGTGTCCCGGACGTCGAGAAGCTCGCCCGCTACTACGGCCAGGACGACGAGTTGCAGTTGGGCTTCAACTTCCCGTTCATGGTCTCCGGCTTCACCGCTCCCGAGCTGTCGCAGGTTGTACGCGAGACCCTCGGTCAGCTGCCCAGAGGGACCGCGCCGGTCTGGACCATGTCGAATCACGACAAGTCGCGCTTCACGACCCGCTGGTGTTCCGGGGACGACGCCAAGGCGGCGCTCGCGCTCACGGTCCTTCTCACGCTGCCCGGGACGATCGTCATCTACTACGGCGACGAAATCGGGATGACCGACGTCGAGGTCCCCCTCGAGCTGCAGCGCGACGACATGTTCCTCGGCGGACGGGGGGGTCATCCGAGCCGGGACCGCGCCCGGACCCCCATGCAGTGGGAGCCGATCTCGACAGGCGGTTTCACCGCGGCCGGGACGACTCCCTGGCTTCCGCTCGGCGACGTCTTGAGTCACAACGTGGCCGACCAGCAGGAAGACCCACGATCGCTCCTCTCGCTCTGTCGCCGGCTCATGGTCGTCCGCCGGCTGCACATCAAGGGCCGCGACGACACCTACGAGCAACTGGCCTCCGCGGAGCGTCAATGGCTCTACCGGATCGGCGATGTCGTGGTGGCGGCGAACCTCTCCAAGCAGGCCACGGACGTGCCGGGAATGTCGGGTTGGCTCCTCACCTCGAGCCTCGGGATGCGACCGACCGGCGAGCCCGTCGGAGAGATTCTTCGCCTCGCGGGCTTCGAGGCTGTCGTCGTGCAACGCCGGCCGTAGTCAGCCACCAGGGAAGCGAGGGCCGACCACCGCAAGCGCCCACGCCGCGCGGCGCGAAGGTTTGGGCAGGCTGTCTGTCGCCACGGCGACGAATGAGGGGAGGCTGGCGATCAAGGCGCGGCACCATCCTCGTGTCGCCCCAAACGGAAACGTCTCGGCCACTTGTGCCACCGTCGGTTGACGTGACCATTCCGGCCCTGGTCACGCCCCCGTCTTGCGGACCGATCCGGGCGAAGACGAACCGGGTTCCGGACGACTCGGAGAGGACGTGCCGTCATGTCGATCGTTCGCGGCTTGCGGCCCTTGAAGGTGCGCGGAGTCGGCACGGACACCTTGGACTTGGCTCGGCGGGTCGCACTACAATCCGGCTACTCGCGGATTAGGTGCATTGTGGGATGTGGCGATGGCTTGATCTTCCTGGCCGAGGCCGCGGGATCGGCGCCCAAACCCGTGTCCGCTCGGATCACCACGACGGTATCGGGATCGGCGAAAGCGCTAGAAAAGGGGGCTTTATGCACCGAGACCGAGGTCTCAAGAGGTCGGCTATCGGATGGTTGATCGGAGTGACCGCCGCGGCGGTGCTCGTTGTGCCGGTGGCGGTCGCGACGGGTTCGAGTGGCGCGGCCGCGTCGTTGTCTCACAGCAAGATCCCGAACGTGACGGTCATCCTGGGAACGACGGACCGGATCGTCTCTGCGGACCCGGCGGGCTCCTATGACCTGCCCTCGTGGACGATCATCTACAACGTCTACCAGACGCTGGTCAAGTACGTGCCCGACACGACGACGATCGTCCCCGATGCCGCGAACTGCGCTTGGCACGGCACGACGACATACGTCTGTGTAGTCAAGCCCGGGCAGTACTTCTCGAACGGCGACCCCGTGACCGGCGCGGACGTCGCGTACTCCTTCAATCGCGTCCTCAAGATCAACAGTCCGATGGACCCAGGGGTCCTGATCGCCGCGATGAAGAGCGTGACTGCGTCAGGGAACACTGTCACGTTCAAGCTGAAGTACCCCGACTCGGTATGGCCGGCCGTGTTGACGACAGGTGTGGGAGCGATCGTCGACCAGAAGGTGTATCCGTTCAACAAGCTCCAGCCCGACGCGAAGATCGTCGGGTCCGGCCCGTACGAGCTCAAGTCGTACACGCCTAACCAGTTGGCCGTGTTCATACCGAACCCGCACTACGGCGGGAACGACGTCCTGCACAACAGTGAGTTCATCGTCCGCTACGAGGAGAGCGCTACGACGCTCGTCTCCGACGAGCAGCAGGGCGCCATCGACATCGCCTATCGTGAGCTGACCCCGACCCAGCTCGAGGCGCTCGGGCACTCGAGCGGCGTCAAGATAGTCGTGGGCAAGGGCCTCGAGATCCGCTACATCGTCTTCAACGAGAAGATCCAGCCGGGCGCGAGCACAGCGCAGAAGCTCGCGTTCCGCAAGGCGGTGGCGTACCTGGTCAATCGGGCCTCGATCGCGAAGTACGTCTACAAGGGGACGGTGAAGCCCCTGTACTCGATCATCCCCGACGCGCTGGAGGGGCACATCAACTCGTTCTCCGACGTTTACGGGGCATCACCCAACCTCGCGAAGGCAAAGGCCGTGCTCAAGGCTGCCGGCGTGGCGACGCCGGTCAAGTTCACCCTCTGGTACAACACGAACCACTACGCGGACACCGACCTTGCGACCGAACTGCAGCGTGAGCTCGACGCTTCCGGCCTGTTCAACGTCTCACTGCAGTCGGCCGAATGGAGCACCTACGTCAACGCAGCCGCTACGAACCAATACGGGGTGTTCCTGTTCGGCTGGTTCCCCGACTATCCCGACCCGGACGACTACACAGGTCCCTTCTACCTCTGCAACCAGGAGTTCATGGGCGACCACTACTGCAACATGCAGGTGAACGCGCTCATCGCCCAGGAAGAGGCTTCGTCGGTCCCCTCGGTCCGTGACACGGCGCTCTCGAAGATCCAGATGATCACCGCGCAGGACCCATCGCTCATCCCGCTCTGGCAAGGCGGCCAGATCGCCGCGATCCGCGACGACGTGACCGGAGTCCAGTCGACGCTCGATGCGTCGTACACTTTCCGGTTCTGGCTCGTCGGAAAGTCCTGACCAGCTGATCCCGGGGGCCAGGCGCTGAGCGCCTGGCCCCCGGGCAGACCGGGTTTCGAGAAGGGCACTCAGGTTTGTCGTCGTCCAAGGGATCGCTCCGCCGCTACATCATCACACGGCTGATCCTCGTCATCCCGATGGTCTTCATCTTGTTGACCCTCGTCTTCCTCCTGATGCGCGTCGCCCCCGGCAATCCGATCCTGGCGGCGCTCGGAGGTCACCTCTCCCCTGCTCAGCTCGCTGTCCGTGAAAGAGTCGGTGGCTACGACAAGCCGCTCATCGTCCAGTACGGCGAGTACCTGAAACAGGTCGTCACCGGGCACCTTGGCACCACCCTCACCGACCACCGTCCCATCACGCAGGTGATCGCGCAGAACGGGGCCGCCACGCTCGAGCTCACGGTGGCGGCAATGTTCGTCGCTCTCATCGTCGGCATCCCGCTCGGGATGCTCGCCGGCCGGAGGCGCGACAGCTGGCTCGACACCGGGGCAAGGGTCTTCGGAATCGTCATCTACGCGGCACCGGTCTTCTTCCTCGGCCTGCTCGCGCAGGAGCTGTTCGGGCACATCCTCAATTGGCTCCCGACTTCGAGCGAGTCGAGCGTCCTCGTCCAGGCGAACCTCACGCCGCACACGAACATCCTGATCATCGACGCGATGATCGACGGGCAGTGGGGTGACATCCCCGACCTGCTCGCGCACCTCGTGCTGCCGGCGACAACGCTCGGTCTGGTCATCTCCGGGGTCGTCCTCCGGCTGGTGCGGGTGAACGTGATCCAGGCGATGAAAGGCGACTACATCGAGGCTGCCCGAGCCCGCGGGCTGAAGGAGCGGTCCGTCGTCGTCCGGCACGCCTTCCGAAACGCCCTCGTTCCGATCGTGACCGTCACCGGGCTGCAGGCCGCCCTGCTCCTCTCGGGGGCGGTCCTCACCGAGGAGACCTTCAACTGGCCGGGGATCGGGAGCGAGCTCATCTACTACCTCGAGGCCCGTGACTACATCGCGGTGCAGGGGATCATCACGGTCTTTGCGCTGGCGGTGGTCGCGATCAGCCTCCTCATCGACCTCATCAACGCCTGGATCGACCCGAGGGTGCGCTACTAGTGGCGACGACCCTGCTTCCCGGTGAGTTCGAGTCGGGCGCCGTGCCGGGGATGGGACCCGGTGACGAGCGGCTGCGCGGTCTGCACCGCGCGATCGCGCCGCTCGTGGCGGTCCGCGGCCTGCCCCGGTGGCTTTTCTGGACGGGGGCGACGATCACGTTGGTCTTTCTCGTCGTCGCCATCTTCGCCCCGGAGATCGCTCCATACAGCTTCAACCAGTACATGGCGCACGGCATCAGGTTCTCCCAACAAGCCCCTCCGTCGGCGGCCCACTGGTTGGGGACGACGGTCGTTTCCGAGGACGTCTACTCCCGTGTCATATTCGGGGCGCGCACGTCGATCGAGGTCGTCGTGCTCGCGCTCTTGTTCTCCGTCGTGATCGGTGTTCCCCTCGGACTCATCTCGGGGTACTTCGGCGGATGGCTCGACCGGGTCCTCGTCCTGATCAACGACTCGATCTTCGCCTTTCCCTACTTGCTCCTGGCGATCGTGATCGCATTCCTCCTTTCGACATCGGTAGGGGGCGGGGTGCTGACCGCGGCCATCGCCATCACTGTCGTCTACATCCCGCAGTACTTCCGCGTCGTGCGGAACACGGTGCTCTCGGTGCGCGAGGAGCCGTACGTCGAAGCGGGTCGCGCGCTCGGCGCTAAGCCGAGGACGGTCATCCGCCGCTACGTGTTCGCAAACGTCGTCCACTCGGTCCCCGTAGTCGCGTCCCTCAACGCGGCGGACGCGATCCTCACGCTGGCCGCACTTTCCTTCCTCGGCATAGGGATGGACCCCTCGGTAGCAGCGGAATGGGGCTACGACATCTCCCGCGGGATCTCCGACGCTCAAGCCGGCTTCTGGTGGACAGGGCTTTTCCCGGGGCTCGCCGTCATTACCCTTGTCACCGGCCTCACGCTCGTCGGCGAGGGGATCAACGACACCTTCAACCCACTCCTGCGCCGGCCGAACCACCGCCGGTTCGCGATGCCCAAGGATGCCCGGGAGGCCACGACCGCGGCCGTCGAGGCGCAACGTGCGGTCATACGAGTTCGCGACCTTAGAGTTTGGTACGCGACGGACCGCGGCCCGGTGCGCGCCGTGGACGGGGTGAGCTTCGAGATCCGAGAACGAGAGACGCTCGGCTTGGTCGGTGAGTCCGGCAGCGGCAAGTCGACCCTCGGTCGAGGGATCATGGGCCTGTTGCCGGTGGGCGCCATCCGGGACGGGGCCGTCGACTTCGAAGGTAGAGATCTCGTAAAGGCGACCCCGCAGGAGATGCGACGACTCCGGGGGCCGTCGATCGGCCTGGTGTTCCAAGAACCGATGACACGACTCGACCCGCTCATGCGGATCTCGGACCACTTTTCCGAGGCCCTGCGCACCCACGAGCCGGACATCTCCGACGCCGAGGTCCGCCGGCGCTCGCTCGAGGCGCTGGGCGGCGTCCGCATCCCGCCGACCCGGTTCCGCAACTATCCGTACGAGTTCTCGGGCGGCATGCGCCAGCGGATCATGATCGCCCTCGCTTTGGTGCTGAAGCCTCGCTTTGTGATCGCAGACGAGCCGACGACCGCTCTTGACGTGTTGGTCGAGGCTCAGATCCTCTCGATCATCGCCGACCTGAAGAACAATTTCGACACCGCACTGCTGCTCATCACACACAACCTCGGGATCGTCGCCGAGTCGTGTGACCGGGTCGCTGTGATGTACGCGGGGCGCATCGTCGAACAGGGCGCTGTCGTCGACATCTTCTCCCGGCCCGAGCACCCCTACACCCAGGAGCTCATGCGCTCGACGATCTCGCTGTCGACCCGGCAGCTCCACTACATCCCGGGCGCGCCACCCGATCTGGTCGCGCCTCCCTCCGGTTGCCGGTTCCACCCACGCTGTCCGCACGCGATGGAGGTCTGTCGGGCGAAGGAGCCCGTCGGTGTCGAGCTCAGGCCGAACCACCTCGCCGAGTGCTGGCTCCACGGTCCGCAGGACGAGATCCCGTTCGACGGTCGCCGCCCACTGGAACGCGAGGCGATTGGTATTGCAGATGAAGCTTGACTCCGGGGCGCCCCCTCTCCTCGACGTCCACGACCTCCAGGTCCACTTCTCGCTCCGGGGGAGCTTCTTGCAGCGGATGCTGGGCCGGGACACGGGCTCTGTGAAAGCGGTCGACGGCGTCACCTTCAAGCTGCAGCGCGGCGAGGTGCTGGGCCTCGTGGGCGAGTCCGGGAGCGGGAAGACGACGCTTTCGCGTGCAGTGCTCTCGCTTGTCAAGGTCACGGGCGGGTCGATCGCGTTCAACGGGGAAACGATCTCGGGGCTTTCCGAGCGACACTTCCGGCCGCTGCGCAAGCGGCTCCAGCTCATCTTCCAGGACCCGCATGCCTCGCTCAACCCGGCGATGACGATCCTCGACGCCGTCGGTCACCCGCTGCGAATCCACCACATCGCCAAGGGTGACGAAGAGGTCCGTCGTCTCGTCTCCGAGTCGCTCGAACGGGTCGGCCTCGTGCCGGTCGAGCGATTCTTGTACAAGTACCCCAGCGACCTTTCGGGTGGTCAGAAGCAACGCGCGGTTCTCGCCCGGGCGATCATCCTCGGACCGGAGCTCGTGATAGCAGACGAGCCCGTCTCGATGCTCGACATGAGCGTGCGCGCAAAGATGCTCGAGCTGATGGGTGACCTGAAGCACGATCTCGGGCTCACGTATCTCTACGTCACCCACGACCTTGCGACCGCACGATATTTCTGCGACCGCATCGCGATCATGTACCTCGGACGGATAGTCGAGATCGGCTCGGCGGCCGAGATCTACTCTGAACCACGCCATCCGTATACGAGGGCGCTGCTCGAGGCGATCCCCGAGCCGGACCCGAGTCACAAGGTGCCGCGCGACCTGCCGAGAGGCGAGGTGCCCGACGCTGTGGTCCCGCCGCTCGGGTGCTCGTTCCACCCGCGTTGCCCGAGGGCATTCGGACCGTGCGGTTGGGAGAGCCGCGACCTGCGCTCGATGCTCGAGGAGAGGTGGGCGGCGCTCAGTCCCGACGAGTACCTCCGCGAACGGGCGATCGTCGGCGATCTCGAAGGGCTCGACTCCCCGTCGACTGAAGCGCTCATCCCCGTGGGGAGGGGGCATGACGCGTCCGAGTTGACCACACTGCTCGAAGAACAGCGCCGGGCTACACCCGAGGACCCGTTGTGGAGAGGCGTCCTTTCGACCGAGCCGCGGACCCATGGCGTCACGGTCCGGTTCCAAGACCACGTCACACCGGAGTTGCGGCCCGTTGTCGACGTCACCGAGCCGGTCGAGGTCGCCTGCCACCTGTACCGACCGGAACTCGTGCCACATTGAAAGCATCGGTTCGTTACCGTTGGCGACGAACCGCCTCCCATCCCGGGTTAGCTGCCAGGCCGAGTGCGCGGAGCGACCGGACGAACGTGGCGGCGTTGAACGGTGCACAGGCGTTCGAGTCATTGTTGAAATAGGCGTAGACGTCGGAAGCGTCCCAGTAGATCTCGGCGGTGCGACGTGCCCAGGAGGCCAGTGCCGCCCGGCCGTAACAGGGGTGGGGCGTGGAGCGCCCTTCGTGAAACCGGAGGTAGCCCCAGTTCGCGGTGCGCCAACGCGGCGCTCTTCGGCGAGGCGAGTCCGCGATGCAGAAGGCGGCGCCGCGTCGGGAGAGCAGCTCCGCTGTCGCATCGACGTACCAGGAGGCGTGCCGGAACTCCACGGCGACCCTCGTGCCGATTGGGAACTGGGCCAGGGTCTCGTCGAGCGCGTCGAGATCGATCTGCAGCGTCGGGGGCAGCTGGAGCAGCACCGGGCCGAGCTTGTCGCCCAAAGCCGCCGCCCGGCCCATGAGCCGGGAAACCGGCTCGGCCGGACTCCGCAGGCGCCGGATGTGGGTGAGGTACCGGCTCGCCTTCACCGAGAAGACGAACCCCGTTGGCGTCTCGCACCTCCAGGCGTTGAAGGTCGCTGCCTCGGGGAGCCGGTAGAAGGCGTTGTTGACCTCGACCGTGGGGAAGGACCGCGCGTACTCGCCGAGCCAACCGCGCTGCGGGTGCCCGTGCGGGTAAAAGGTCCCTTTCCATTCCTGGTACTGCCATCCGGAGGTGCCTACGAGCACGGTCATCTATGACCACCTTCACTCCCAAGGCTCCTGCCGTATACGCTGCTCGGCCATCGAGACGTCATTGATCTGGTTCTACTACCCCAGGCGTGTTCTCACGCGCTAGCGCGGCCTGGATCTCCACACCGGCCGCGGCACTGGAGCAAGAGCGATCATTGCCGTGGCCACAAACGTCGACCTCACGAGCAGGAAGTTCGAAGATCGTCGCTTATCGAGTTGTGGGGTTCGTCAATCCGACTGGCAACAGCCGATTTGGGCTGTCGCGTCAACTCGACCCGCTCACGAGTCGCACGCCTACAGTGGGTTCCGGCGACAGGCGACACGATGCCCCGTTATCGCGTCGCCTTGCACGGCCAAGGGGGTGTGACATGGTCGAAAGGCCGCGTTCCAGCACGGCGCGCGTTGGTGGGCCCACTTGCCTCCTTAGCGGGCACCAGATCCATGCGTTCGTGTACGAGCAGCTGCAAGCGGCTCCTCTGGACAGACGAAGCGTGTGTGTGGTCGTCCCTGACGCCACGCGGAGCTGCCCGCTTCCGTTGCTCTTGCGGGCCGTTCACAGTGCGGTGCACGGTCGTGTCACACGATTGACAATGCTTGTTGCACTGGGGACGCACGCCAAGATGACCGAAGAGGCGCTCGCTGGGCACCTCGGCTACGAACCCGGAGGGTCGTCTGACCGCTACCCGTCCACAACCATCCTCGATCACGAGTGGTGGGACCCCTCGACATTCGTAACGCTCGGCGCTATCTCTGGTGACCGGATTGCCGAGCTCTCGGACGGTCGGTTGTGCCAGCCCTTTGACGTGCGGGTCAACCGGGCCGTCATCGAACACGACGTCACTCTCATCGTCGGTGTTGCCCCATGAGGTCGTCGGCTTCTCGGGGGGCAACAGGTATCTCTTTCCCGGCGTTTCCGGCCGGGAGTTCATCGACTTGTCACAATGGCTCGGCGCCTTGATCACAAGTGCGGAGATCATCGGCACTCGTGGGACGACGCCTGTGCGCGCGCTGATCGACCAGGCCGCGTCGATGGTCCCTGGCGAGCAGCCGGCCCTGTGCGCTGTGACGGGACCGGTGGCCGGATCCCTCCGCTTCGTCGCGTTCGGTGATCCGGTGGCGACCTGGTCCGAAGCGGTCGAGGTGTCGGCCGTGTCGCACATCCGGTACCTCGACGCGCCTGTTCGCAGAGTCCTGTCGCTGTTCCCGCCCAGATACGACGACATCTGGACAGGCGCCAAGGGGTTCTACAAGGTAGAGCCGATCGTCGCCGACGGCGGCCGGGTCGTTCTGCACGCGCCACATATCACCGAAATCAGCGCCACCCATCCAGAAGTCCTTGAGATCGGGTACCACTGTCGCGACTACTTCGTGAAGCAATGGGACCGCTTCAAGTGCCACCCTTGGGGAGACCTCGCGCACAGCACCCATCTCCGCGGTGCCGGCATCTACGATCCCATTGGCGGTGAGCGCCTCCGGGTCGCCGTTAGCCTTGCCACAGGCATCCCGGAAGCCGTGGTTCGTTCCCTCAACCTCGACTACCTGGACCCCTGCGAGGTAGACCCGGCAGTATGGGCGGCCGACCCGGACACGCTCGTCGTGCCCGACGCCAGCGAGGACCTATACCGCCTCCGGGAAACTAAGGAGCGGTGCGCACGAACCGCAACAGCAGGGTTGGTTAGAAGAAATCGAGGTAGGCAGCGAGGGGCGGAGAACAGATGAACGAAGGTTGGCGTAGGACCCGGACTAGCCGGAACGGGGTGTAGGGATGTTCGACGCTCCAGATCGGAACGGCCCCGACGGTTCTGTGATCGCCCTGCGGCTCGCGCCCGACGATGACGTGGCGGTGCTCATGGGGGACGCTGCCTGCGGAGCCAGGGTGCACATCGACCCAGAGGTTGTAATGGCCGTCCAGGCCATTCCCCGAGGTCACAAGATCGCGTTGCGGCCGATTGCCGTCGGGAGCCCCGTGCGCAAGTACGGACAGATCATCGGGTTCGCGACCGCCCCGGTGTGCACCGGCGAGCACGTCCACTTGCACAACCTCGAATTCCGATCCTTTGCGCGTGCCCATCGGTTGGGAGTGGATGGCCCGCCCACAAGGATCGTCGCAGACGCCGACCGGCTCTTCTTTGACGGCATCGTTCGCTCCGACGGTCGGGTGGCGACCCGCAACTATTTGGGCGTGCTCCCGTCCGTGAACTGCTCGGCGACAGTGGCAAGACTGATCGCCCGACACTTCGCAGGCCCCGGTGTTCTCGACGACTTTCCCGGCGTTGACGGTGTCGTCGCGCTCGTCCACACTGGCGGTTGCGGCATGGACGAGCGGGGGGAGGGCCTCGCTGTGCTCCGGCGCACTCTGTCGGGATACGCGTGTCACCCGAACTTTGCGGGCGTGCTGTTGATAGGGCTGGGTTGCGAGGCCAATCAAGTTGACGCGCTCTCCGAGAATTGGGCACTGTCTACGGCCGCCCAACTGCACGTCATGACGATCCAGGGCGAGGGTGGAACCAAGGCCACGGTGGCAAAGGGCATTGATCGCCTGACCGCAATGGTGCCCGAGGCCGATGCTGCAGTTCGCGTCCCGGTACCAGTGGGTGAACTCGTGCTCGGGCTTCAATGTGGCGGCTCTGACTCGTTTTCTGGTATCACCGCCAACCCCGCGCTCGGCGTCGCCGCGGATCTGCTGGTTGCCCAAGGCGGTATCGCGATCCTGGGGGAGACACCGGAGATTTACGGTGCCGAGCACCTGTTCACCCGCCGTGCCGTCAGCACCGAAGTCGCCGAGCAGCTCCTCGAGCGCATCCGCTGGTGGGAGTCCTACACCGCCTCCAATCAGGGCTCAATGGACAACAACCCCAGTCCGGGCAACAAGATGGGCGGACTGACGACGATACTGGAGAAGTCGCTTGGAGCGGTCGCCAAGAGTGGTTCGACCGACCTGACCGGCGTGTACGGGTACGCAGAGGCGGTCACGAATCGGGGACTCGTGTTCATGGACACCCCCGGTTACGACCCGGTTTCAGTGACCGGGATGGTGGCAGGAGGTGCGAATCTCGTGTGCTTTACGACTGGCCGCGGCTCAGCATTCGGGTGCAAACCCGTGCCCAGCCTCAAACTTGCCACTAATACTCCGTTGTTTCGGAGCATGGGTGACGATATGGACCTGAATTGCGGCATCATTGCCGACGGTGACGTCGATGTCGAGGAGATGGGTCACCGGATCTTCGACGCGCTTGTAGCAGCAGCGTCTGGTGCGAGGACCAAGAGCGAATTGTTAGGAGTCGGTGACGAGGAGTTCGCTCCCTGGCAGTTGGGTGCGGTGATGTGAACGTGCACAAGACTGACGAGGAGCCGGATCCACCCCCTTTGTGGGTCGACGGTCTGTGAGCCCTACGGTTGACTTGAGTGACATGAATCTTGCAACGCGGTGAGGAGCTCGCGCTTGTAGGTGATTGTGAGTCCGATGAGCGGGTCTGGGCCGACGGACTACGACGAGTTCTTCGCCGAGACGCGCCCACAGCTCGTCGGGCTCGGATTCGCGCTGACCGGCGACGTGCAAGTCGCCCAGGAGTTGGCTCAAGAGGCGCTCATCCGCGCATGGGTCCGGTGGCGACGGATCCGTGATTATGACCAGCCGTCTGCTTGGGCGCGACGAGTCGTGCGAAACCTCGCCGCCGACCACGCCAAGCACCTCCGACGCGCCCCAGTGCCGCCACGACTTGAGCAAGTGCCCTCGCCGACACCGGATCGGCTGGCGTTGATCGCTGCTCTCGCTCAGTTGCCTGGGCCACAGCGAGAAGCCCTTGTACTCCACGATGGGCTCGGCCTGTCGGTTGCCGAGGTGGCGGGCGAGCTGGGTGTCCCCGAGGGCACCGTCAGGTCTTGGCTCAGCAGAGGTCGCGCGGTCTTGGTCCCGATTCTCAGCGCTGGAGACAGCACAACGGAGGTGAGGTGTCATGAGCGCTTCTGAAGACGTGGTCGCTCAAGCCGTACGAGACCTCGTCGCGAGCGGCGCGGCCGAACCCTGGCAGTTCTCGCCTTCAGACGCTCGCCGAGCCGCGCGTCACAGATGGGCGCCATTCGTGGCCGCCCACGCCCGACACGGACGGCCCGGAGTCCCAGCAGCGCGAGTGGCCACCGTGTTGCTCGTGGCCGCATTGATCGTGGCTGTATTCATCACGCCGTGGCCGCCACTCCATCTGTTCGGCTCCAATCCCCACCCACCGGTCGGCCCTTACGCCTCGCTGCCCATCGTCGGCGAGTCCGGCACCTCGGCCTGTCGCTCGGACAATTCGGCTGCGAATGTGGCGCAGCTCGTCTCGCCCCTTGCCGCGGTCCAGTTCGTGACCCGCAGCAAGGCTGGGTGGTAGGTGCGGGTCGGATCCTGGCGACCGAGGACGCCGGCAAGAACTGGCAGGTCCAATATCAGGGGTCGGCAAAGCTGTTCGGTGTCGACTTCGTCGACGTCGATCACGGCTTTGCTATCGGCACCAATCAGGTTCTGGGCACCGACAACGGAGGCAGGCAGTGGTCCGAGGTCAAAGAACCCTGTCTTGCCATAAGCTCCGTCTATTTCACGAGCCCCAATGTTGGTTATGCGGTGGCCGGGGAGTTCTGCAATATGGTCAGACCATCCCGTTACGCGGTGGCGAATTACTCGTCACCCTCGACGGAGGTCACCAGTGGCGCCTCGACAACAAGGCACCGGCATCTGTCCAGAGCGCGTGTTTCACATCGCGGTCTGATGGCTGGATTGGCTCGCCAGGCAAAATCTGGCGTACGACAGACGGTGGACTTCGCTGGTCGCTCTCCTTCGCCGAACCGCGACGTTCGGGGTCTCCTTCTCAACAGGGCGACACCGCGATGGTGCAGTGTGGCGGGGCGCGTGGTGCCTGGGTCCTGTTTTCCGGCTCCGGTGCCGCCACCGGGCATTCCCCCTATGTTGCCTTTGCCACAAAGAACGGGCAGTTCTGGCGTCCTGTGCTCGAGGAAAGATTCACCGAGTCCGCGATCATGCCCGTGAAGGCTCCCGAGGGCCCTGGTACCTATCCGGGGCCATTCACTGCCGTGAGCGATGACGCCGCCATTTTCGTGGGATTCTCTCCCTTCGGGCAGGTCCCGACCTCTGTGGACATCGCCACCGACTACGGGGAGAAGCTCAGCTCGAACCGCTCTGTGGCTGGAATCTTCGAGCCCACAGGAGTCGCCTTCGTCAATGGCGACCAGGGTTGGGTGATCGACATTGCCAGCGCGAACAAGGGGAGTGCGATTGAGGCGACCTCGGATGGGGGACGTACGTGGGCGCGTCAGTGGTCGACCTCCCAATCGCGCGCCGTCACTCCTCCGACCCAGAAGACCGTGGTTGCTGACGCTTCCAGATTCCCCACTCTCAATTTGACCATGCGAGAAGCGCTAATCGGCCTCAACAACGCGCAGATGCCAGAGCCGGTGCAAGGGTCCGGCATCTCTCATGTGATCACGAAGAAGAAGGCTGTCCAGATCGCCACGTCCACTCAGTTCGGCAAGGGCGCCCGTGTGGTTGCGGTCGGTCTGGTCTGGCTTTCAAGCGGCGCGAGTACTTCCACGACAGCGTGGCTCGTCCTAATCGACCCTCCGGGCCCGCACACATGTATGTCGCTGGGCCGGGATCCGGTGACACGGAGTTGCCGACTGAACGTCTACGCGATCGCCATTGACGCAGTCTCAGGCGACTACCTGTGGTATGGCACCTCGACGTCATCAGCACCGCGACCTCTCCGAATTTTCAGTCGCATGAAAGCAACCGGGTAAGCCACACTGGTTTCTCATTCGTGGCACGCATCTCCCTAGGCCGTATCAGAAGACTTGCCCGCCGCACGGGACCTTGGACATAGCCACCGCCGGGTCGTCTTCTGGCAGCCAGACTATGGCGCTTCGGCGAGTTTGACCGCTTCGAGCTGATCTGAGTCGAAGTCGCTGATAAGCACTGTGTTGCCATCCGGAGTCGATGTCATGTCGCGAGGAAACAGACCTGACCAACGGGGTGACTCGAGGTACCCAGCAAGTTTGAGAGTGCCGTCGTCGGCGATCTTGACGACCGCCAGGTTCGCCGTGGTTCCTGGCACGTCGAAACGATCGGAGTCGCCGACGATGATCGTCGAGTCCTTGTCGGCCAACGCCAGCCCAACGGGGGCTTCGCCAACCCTCACGCGATCCTCGAGTGCTCCGTTCGGGTTGCTGACGAGCTTGCTCGCGGAGAACTCGAGGAGTTCGTCGCTTCCTCGGGCGGTCACGTAGACCGACCGGGTGGTGGCGACGACGCGAACGGGGCTGCATCCCGCCGACACCGTGGAGACAATGGCGTGAGACGGGGAACGCTCGGCTTCAACCAAGTCGATTGTCGTGAGTGTTCCCTCTGTTTGTGAGTCGTTGCCTTCTTCGCTCGTCGCGTACAGGTAACGACCGTCTGGAGAGACCGCCACACCGACGGGCCCAACGCCAAGCGGGACGCTCCCAAGGAGATATGAGGCGGAGCTGAAGTTGTGCACGACAGCGTCGCCGAAGTCGAAGACCTGCAAATTGTCGCTGTCCTCGAAGGTGACAAACACGTAGCGTCCGTCAGGAGAAAAGGCGGCTTCGATCGAGCCTTGTCCGTCTCCTACAAGGGTGCCGACAAGTCCCGATGTCGGACCAGCGCCTCCGTGCTCGACTTGCGCGACGTCGAAGACGATCACTCCGGTCCCTGACGCGGCAATCAGGTAACGGCCATTCGGGCTGAGCGCCAAACCCGAGAACGACTCGTCAGCGAACGAGTCTTCTCGCACGAGAGCCGGAGTGGCCGACGCGAGGGAATACACCTCAAGGAACTCGCCGGCAACGAACGCGAACCTGCCATTGTGGCTGGTCGCGACGCCGAAGGGTGCACCGAGCGCCGAAACGAACTTCGTTTCGTAGTTATGCAATGTGGGGGCACTGGTGACAGCAGTCGAACAGCCCGGTGCCGGGACAGCAGAGTGATCCAACTGGGCACTGTTCGGGGTTGCGGTGGCCCCTACGACGATCCCAATGGAGATGAGACTCGCAATCACGACTGCGATGAAGCCGCGCACTACGACAGAGTTGCACAACCCATCTCGGGTTAACGTTCACCCAGAGCACATCGACCTGGACTGATTTTTGTTTTTAAGACAGCCGGGCCAAGGCTGCCCGGGGGAAGCGATCTTCGTTCTCGCAACTCGATCGCAGTCCTTTCGCCCACGGCGAAAGGGCAAACGGCCTTGAGACCGGAACCGTGGTCTATTCGAACTGTCGTTGGAACGGGTACGTAATCGGGACGCGCCCTGACGGTCTAGACCAACGCCCGTCTCTAGGCCGGTCCTGTGCGCACGAGTTCTAGACCAAAACCTAGACCAAGATTCTGGGTCTGTTAGCCCAACGGGAAGCGAACGGGAAGTGACGGAGGAAGCCGCACTCGGGTCGATCGCCACCGTTTGCCCGCCCGCTCCCAGTGAGCCGGCCGGGTTTCGGAACCTAGGCGACTAGAGCAATACGGCGGCGAGCGAGTCCGCCGTGCGAGACATTCCACGGCGACGAAGCCCATCAAGAGCATCTGCCAATGTGCTGGGCGGCTTCTTGAGGTCAGCCACGAGCTCAGAGAAGGTCGCCACGACGACAGCCTCACTCAGGTCAATCAAGCCGATCACGAACTCATCCGGATGGCGAGCCTCGATCTCGTGCGGGGCAAGGGCCCCGGCGGGGAAGTCCTTGAGGTTGGAGGTCACAATGGTCTGGGCCTGCGCTTTGATCGCAGCCGCCAGGACGTGGCGATCCTTCGGGTCAGGGAGGACAAGGCTCTCGATAAGAGGTTCGTAACCGGTCACGAAGCAATCAGGGACAGACTCGATCATCAGCTTTTTAGTTCGGGCGAGTCGAGCCGGGTCAATGTCGGGTCGGCGCTCAAGGATCGATCGGACCATCTCGTCAAGAATGTCCTCGGACCATTGTGCGCGCAGGTTGAGCTGCCGCTTGGTGGCGAGGCGAATCAGCAGGTCTCGCAGCGCCGGGTCGTGAAGAACGCAGGCGTCGTAGATGACGACGTAGGCCATCGCCGTCAGAGCTCGTAGAGGCCCAGTTCCTCCGCTTGGCGAGTGAGTTCACGTTGGGCGTCACGACGCCTTGCCTCGTCGAGCTTTTGGTACTCGAGCACGTCGACGAGACGAATCCTTCGGTGGGAGCCGACCTTCCGATACGGGATCTGGTTTGCTTCCAACAGCCTGATCAAGTAGGGGCGCGAGACGTTCAGGAGTTCTGCTGCCTGTTGGGTAGTTAGCTCAGTGTGAACGGGGGCAACTGTCACAGCGTTGCCTTTGGCAAGTTCATCAAGAACGTCAATGAACAGTTTGAACGCGGTGGCAGGGACGTTCACGTTTGTGTCCGGAGCATCGTCGGCACACAGGACAACCCGCCCGGAAGGTGTTGGGTGCTGGCGCATGTGAGTGGACAGGCGCGCAACGGCGTCGGCCGCACTGGCCGTGGTCTCGTCGTCCGGGATCTCCAGGTCTTGAAGGTTTGTCACCATGCGAACATCCTGACACATCCCTGTTACAAACGCAATAATCGAAACAAAAGAAACATTCGAATCTGACTTCGAGATGGAACGGAGGACAGTGCACTTCGGGCGGCATACGCGATCCACGACTGTTTGCGAATGTTCAGGAGAAGCCGGCTAGACGGTAGAGAACCAGACTGCCGGCGACGGCGACATTGAGACTGGCCCCCTTGCCGACCATCGGGATCTCCACGCACATGTGAGCGCAGCGATCATGTTGGCGCAGTTCAGAGGCTATAAATCCCTAGATGTCGTAGTAGAGCATGAACTCCCAGGGGTGCGGGCGCAGACGGACCTGGTCGATCTCGGCAAGCCTCTTGAAGGTGATCCAGGTCTCGATAAGGTCGTCGGTGAAGACCCCACCGGTTTTCAGGAACTCATTGTCAGCCTCGAGGGCGAACAGGGCTTCGTCCAGGGAAGCAGGGACCTGAGGCACGTTCGCGAGCTCCTCGGGGGGGAGGTCGTAGAGGTCCTTGTCCATCGGGTCCGGCGGCTCGATGCGGTTCTGCACGCCGTCCAGGCCGGCCATCAGCATCGCCGCAAAGGCGAGGTAGGGGTTGCACGCCGGGTCGGGGCAGCGGAACTCGACCCGCTTCGCCTTCGGGCTCTTGGAGTAGAGCGGGATCCGGCACGCCGCAGACCGGTTCCTCTGGGAGTACACGAGGTTCACCGGAGCTTCATAGCCCGGCACCAGCCGCTTGTACGAGTTCGTCGTCGGGGCGGCGAAAGCGAGCACGGCCGCCGCGTGTTTGAGCAACCCACCGATGTACCAACGCGCCATGTCGGACAAGCCCGCGTAGCCGGTCTCGGCGTAGAAGAGGGGCACGCCGTCACGCCACAGCGATTGGTGACAATGCATTCCCGACCCGTTGTCCTGGAACAAGGGCTTGGGCATGAAGGTGGCCGAGTACCCGGCGTTACGTGCCACGTTCTTGACGACGTACTTGTAGAGCATCAGCTTGTCCGCCATGCGCAAGAGCGTGTCGTAACGCATGTCGATCTCTGCCTGGCCCCCCGACGCCACCTCGTGGTGCTGCACTTCGATCTCGATCCCTAGTTGCTCCATCACGAGGATCATTTCCGATCGCAGGTCCTGGAAGTGGTCCATGGGTGGTACCGGGAAGTACCCCTCCTTGTAGCGCGGCTTGAAGCCGAGGTTCGGCTTCTCGTCACGGGCCGAGTTCCAGATGCCTTCGATCGAGTCGACCTGGTAAAAAGCGGACCGCTGGTCCTGAGAGAAGCGGACGTCGTCGAAGATGAAGAACTCGGCTTCCGGTCCGAAGTAGACCGTGTCGGCAATGCCTGTGGTGTGGAGATACCGTTCGGCCTTGAGCGCTACGAACCGGGGGTCACGCGAGTAGTTCTCGAGAGTCACCGGATCGTGCACGAAGCAGTTGAGATTCAGGGTCTTGTGCTGGCGGAAGGGGTCGAGGACCGCGGTCGAGGGGTCCGGGAGCAGGATCATGTCCGACTCCTGGATCTCCTGGAAGCCGCGGATGGAGGATCCGTCGAAACCGAACCCCTCCGTGAAGGACGCTTCGGTCAGCTCATGAGTCGGCACTGAGAAATGCTGCATGAGGCCGGGCAGATCGCAAAAGCGGATGTCGATGATCTCGACGCCTTCGTCCTTCGTCAGTTGAATGACTTCGGCAGCGGTGCGATCCTGCACGGTTCCTCCTTGGTCCGCCGCAAGGCGCGACAGTTGAAAGCTGGTCGGTGAAGTTTGACGCTTGCACGTTTCGGCATCATTGCTCAACTGTGAACGCAGTGTGAACAGCTTCACGAGGAGTCTCTTGGGTCCCATGAGGCTGGCTGACGGCCTTCTCACCTGCGACACTGATCGCGCGTCGCAAGGCAGCGAGCACTGTCACAGTGGCGCGGGGATCGGAGGCACTCGATGCAAAGCCAGCGGGATTACGTGTTGCGGACGGTCGAGGAACGCGCGGTGCGTTTCATCCAGCTGTGGTTCACCGATGTGCTGGGCACTCCGAAGTCGTTCAGCATCACGCCCGCGGAGCTCGAGAACGCCCTCGACGGGGGAATGACCTTCGACGGGTCCTCGATCGACGGTTTCAGCCGCGTGCAGGAGAGCGACGTGCTCGCAAAGCCCGACCCGAAGACGTTCCAGATACTTCCGTTCCGCATCGGCCGGGAAGGAGACGTCTCACCGGTCGCCCGCGTGTTCTGCGACATCAGCAATCTCGACGGCTCGCCGTTCGAAGGCTGTCCCCGGCACGTGCTCAGGCGGACGCTCGAGCGTGCCCGTGCCCGTGGGTTCTCCTTTTACGCCGCCCCGGAGATCGAGTATTTCTACTTCGCCCCGGGCGAACCAGGCGAGCCGCCCAAGCCGCTCGACTCCGGGTCGTACTTCGAGCTGACGGTGGCGGACCTGAGCACCGACCTGCGCAAGCGCACCGTGCTCACCCTCGAGGACATGGGCATCCCCGTCGAGTACGCCCAGCACGAGGATGCCCCGAGCCAGCACGAGATCGACCTCCGCTACACCGACGCCCTCACCATGGCCGACACGGTGATGACGGTCCGCCTCATCGTGAAAGAGATCGCGCATGAGAGCGGCGTTCACGCGAGTTTCATGCCCAAACCGCTGTCGGGTGTTCAGGGCTCGGGCATGCATACGCATTTCTCGTTGTTCGAGGGTGACAGGAACGCCTTCGCGGATCGAGGCAGTGACCACGGCCTGTCGGAGGTGGGACGCCAGTTCATTGCCGGTGTCCTCCAGCACGCGCGTGAGATCACGGCCGTGACCAACCAGTGGGTCAACTCCTACAAGCGTCTCGTCGTCGGCTACGAGGCGCCCGTGAACGTTTCCTGGGCCTACAACAACCGGTCGGCGCTGGTCCGCGTGCCGATTGCGAGGCGTGGCAAGGTCGAGTCGACCAGGTTCGAGTACCGCGCTCCGGACCCGGCCTGCAACCCGTATCTCGCGTTCTCCGTGGTGCTGGCGGCCGGCCTCGAGGGCATCGAGAAGGGCTACGAGCTCGGCCCCGAAGCCGCGGCGAACCTGTTCACGATGACCCCGGAGGAGCTGGCCTCGGAGGGCATCAAGTCGTTGCCGTCCAGCCTGCAAGAGGCACTCGTGGCGATGGAGGGCTCGGAGCTCGTCGCCGAGACGCTTGGCGAGCACGTATTCGAGTGGTTCCTGCGCAACAAGCGTGCCGAGTGGGACGCCTACACCCGGGAGGTGACGCCATACGAGCTGATGCGTTACCTTCCAGCCCTCTAGGCGCTTTGGTCGTCTGATCTCGGGCTCGCGATGGAACCGTTGCTCGTTTACCCGGGCCCACCCTCGGAGTGGCTGTCAGGTGCGCTCGAACGCGCGGGCTACCCGTGGCAAGCCGTAAGCGATCCCGCTCTCGCCGGGAAAGACGAGCCCGAGGACGGGTACGCGGGCGCGGTGATATCGGCGCTCGAGGACCCCACCGCTGCATTCGCTGCATGCCGTGTGTTGCGCAAGGGAGACAGCCCATTGCAGCCGTTGCTTCTCATCGTGTCGCAGGCGTGCCTTGCCGAGCTCGAACTTCGGGAGGACCTGTTCGACGACTTCGTGCTTTCAGACGCGACCGCCGAGGAGATCGAAGCGCGCCTGACGCACCTGTTCTGGCGCACCGGTCGTGGCAAGAACCGGGACCTGATCGTCTACGGGCCCTTGGCTCTCAACCTGGAGACCTACCAGGCGGCGATCCAGGGGCGGCCCTTGGACCTTACGTACATGGAGTACGAACTCCTCCGTTTCCTCGCGGCTCATCCGGGCCGGGTGTTCAGTCGCGAGACGCTCTTGTCCCGGGTCTGGGGCTACGAGTACTTCGGAGGTGCCCGGACCGTCGACGTTCACGTGCGGCGCCTACGGGCGAAGCTCGGCGAGGAGCACGCGCATCTCATCGACACGGTCCGCAGTGTCGGCTACCGCTTCGGCAGTGTCCGCTGGTTGCCCTCGGACCATGCCAGGCGCCGCCCCTAACCGTTCGCCGTCGCAGCTTCGGGTCCCCGGTCAGGCCTTGGGGTTGGCCGCTAGCCCTTTTTCGTTTTCTTCGAGCGCGACCCGCCTTTGGGGCTGGTCGTCGTCACCGTGCCAGCCGAGGAGCGCTGGGTTATGGCGATCGCGTACGGGCCGCCGGGAAGGTGTATCGCCGCACCGGGGAGATGCGTCTTCGTGCTGAGCGGCACGAGCGTGCGGCTGCCGTAACAGACGACCCATGCGGTCGAGCCGTCGGGGCTCATCGCTATGGCCTGGGGGTTTTTGCCGACAGTGATCGGGGTCCCGGCAGTGTCACTCGTGAGGTCGATCACCGTGACGTTACCTGTCGTCGACGGACCCGAGATGGTGTCGGCGACATAGGCGGTCGTGGGCTCGGTCGGGGAGATCGCGATGGAAATCGGGCCTCCCTGCACGGAGATGGGTGATCCCGCCTTGTCGTTGGCGAGATCTATCGGCGACACACTGCCCGAGTTGACGTTCGCGACAAGTGCTGTCGAACCGTCGGGTGTGATGGCGATGGCCACAGGCGCGTTCCCGACCGGGATCGGCGGGAGGGCCTGTCCGGTGGTCAGGTCGACGGGCGTGACCGTTGACCCGATGCTCCCGGTCTGTCCGGGCACGAACGCGCCGGCGTCGGTGACGTAAGCACGTCGGCCATTTGGAGTGATCGCGATGCCCTGTGGTCCCGGCCCAACGCTGACGGGCGGCAGGGTCTTGTCAGTGGCGAGGTCGATCGGGGTGATGGTGTCCCCAAGCGTCCCGGACGCACCCGCATCGGTGACGTAGGCGGTCGCCCCGTCCGGAGTGATCGCGATGCCTGCGGGTCCCGCTGTCGACCCCAGCTGAATCGCCGGCAGCACCTTCCCGGTCCCGAGGTCGATCGGGGTCACCGAGTTGGAGGTGTAGTTGGTCACATACGCGCGCTTGCCGTCCGGTGTGATGGCTATCGCGTCGGGGTAGGTTCCGACGTCGAGCGCAGCCTCCGGGCCGTTGCCACCCAAGGAGACTTCTACCGGAACGACGCTGTGGCCGAGGCCGACGTTCGCCCCGGTGCCGATCATGGTCACATACGCGTAGACCTCTGGTGGAAGCGGCGGCAGAGTTGTCGTCGTAGTGGTCGTCGCCGGCGCTCCCGAGCCGCAGCCGGCGGCAACGATCGCCAGTAGTGCCACTGCCGCAGCGCCGAGCACGTGGCGCGGCAGATGCACGGCTAGTCCGCTGAGCTGGCGAGTGACCGAGACACGTATGCCCATGCCTCGATCTCGACGAGGGCGCCGAGAGGTAGACCAGCCACGGCGAAAGCGCTGCGCGCCGGCCGATTGTCGCCGAATGCGGCGACATAGGCGTCGTTCATGGCAGCAAAGTCTGCCATGTCGGTAAGGAACACTGTTGTCTTGACGACGTCTTCCAGTCCGCTCCCATGGCCTTGGAGCAAGGAGGCGGCGTTCTTTATCGCCTGGGTGACTTGTGCGGCCAGTCCGCCTTCGACGAGCGACCCGTCAACGATGCCGAGCTGTCCCGAGCAGATCAACCACTGCCCGGCGCGGACGACCGGTGAGTAGGGACCGACGGTGCCTGCCACTGCGAAGCCCGGTCCGGCTCAGCTGAACGACGAGCCGCAGCCGCAGGTTCGTGTGGCGTTCGGGTTGATGATGTGGAAACCGGCTTCCTGCAAGCCGTCGCGGTACTCAAGGGTCGCGCCCTTGATGAGCTCCGCGCTCTCGGGGTCCACGACGACGCGCACGGAACCGAAGGTGCGCACAATGTCGTTGTCGGCCACCTCCGAGTCGAAGAACATCTCGTAGCTGTATCCTGAGCAGCCACCGGGTCGTACGGCCACGCGAAGGGCCAGGCTGTCGTCGCCTTCTTGCGCTAGCAGAGCCGTCACTTTGGCCACAGCGGCATCGGTAAGCGTTACAGGACTGGGTCGTTGACCGAGCTTCACCGTTGAGGACGCCAGACTCACCTTGGATCTCCTTTTGCTAAGAGCCTTGGGCGCAGTAGCCGAGAAGGCCCCCCGCACCGCACCGTTAGGCTCGATCATACCGTGAGTGAGTCGCGTCAACCGCCCCTGTCACCTGCCGGACCCTCCGGCGTGTCCGCCCCTTCTGCCGAAGCCGTCAGGTCGGCGCTTGCAGGCGTTGTCGACCCTGAGCTGGGCGCCGACATCGTCGAGCTCGGAATGGTGCGTGATGTTGAGATCGAAGGCGGAGCGGTGACCGTCGAGGTCGCCCTTACCGTCGCCGCCTGCCCGCTGCGTGGTCAACTCCGCGCCGATGTCGAGCGCCACGTGAAGGCGGTTCCCGGTGTCGAGCTGGTGACGGTCCGTACCGGGGTGATGGACGCCGGCGAGCGGTCGGAGCTCATGGCGAGAGCGCGGCTGAAAGCCCAGGACAGAGCCGTCGCCACCGATATCCCTGCGACGGCGAGAGTGCTCGCCGTCGCCTCGGGGAAAGGTGGTGTCGGCAAGTCGACGGTCAGCGTGAACCTTGCCGTCGCGCTCGCTCGCAGGGGCCTTGTCGTCGGCTTGCTCGACGCCGACGTCTGGGGTCACTCCGTGCCGAGACTGCTCGCGATGGACGGCGCCGTCGAGGTGCAGGCGGGCAAGATGATCCCCTTCGAACGTGCCGTGGGCACCGGCGTGTTGAAGGTGATCTCGATGGGATTCCTGTCGGGCGAGGACGAGGCGATCATGTGGCGGGGCTTCATGCTCAACCGGGCGGTTCAGCACTTCTTAGAGGACGTCCGTTGGGGGGCGCTCGACTATCTCGTGATCGATCTCCCGCCCGGCACCGGTGACGTCCAGATGGGTTTGGCCAGGATGCTCCCGCGCACGGAGGTACTCGTTGTCACGACACCTAACCAAGCAGCTCAGAAGGTCGCCGGCCGAGCAGCCGACATGGCGCGTCGGGGACACATCCGCGTGGCCGGCGTCATCGAGAACATGTCGGCTTTCACCTGCGAGCACGGCGAGACCTACGAGGTCTTCGGATCGGGTGGCGGGCGGCGCCTTGCCGAGGAGATCGGAGTACCGCTCGTCGGATCGGTGCCCCTCGACGCGGGCGTGGCCGCCGGAGGCGACGCTGGTACGCCGATAGCGCTGGACGAGGTCGGGACACTTACCGAGGTCTTCATGGCCATCGCAGAGCGTGTCGTGACGGAGATCGCACCGCTGGTCGAGATGGCGGGCTGCAGCGCCCGCTTGTTGGAACGCGTCGAAAAGGCCCTGGGGCCGGTCGGTGCTTGATCGATTAAGCCTGGCGAGCCGATAGGCCATGCCGCCCGGCCCTGGGACCGGCGCAGCCAGTTTTCAGGCGGAGGCAGCAGCGCGAGGGCCGGCGGCTGTTCGATCGACGATCTGCTTGCGCTCGGCCTCGTTGAGTCCGCCCCAGATCCCGTTCGCCTCGCGAATCCTGACGGCGTATTCGAGGCAGCTCTTCACGACTGGACACGTGCGACAGATCTCCTTGGCGATCCTCTCCCGCGCGATGCGCTCGTCCTTGCGCTCCGGGTGCGACGGAGGGAAGAACACGACCGCGTGCGGACCGCGACATGCTGCCTTGGCTTGCCACATCTCTTCACCGCGACTCGGGATCACGGCCTCTCCTCGTCTGGCCCCACGGCACGCTCAGCACCGGCCTTCCGCGGCACCTAAGTTGTTGCGGCACACCATTCGCCAACGTCCCCCATGGCCGCGACTCAACAGTGCGCCCCGTAGGCGCCACCAGCGCAGACCTGCACAAATGTCTCGGGTCGCGCTCGCCCTGACGCTACTGCCGCCTCTAGGGTCCTCACAAGGGGCTCTTTGCGGGCTCTTGCCGGAAGATAAGGCCAGGGAGCGGGCGGTAGTGTCGCCGCGAATGGATCGCGAGAGATTCTGTCGGCAGAGCAACGTCGTAGTGGTCGCGGGCAAAGGCGGCGTCGGGAAGACCACCGTCACTGCCGCGCTTGCTCGGATGGCGGCGGACGTCGGCCTCGACGTACTCGTGGTCGAGCTCGATGATGCCGGCGGACTGCCGGTTCTGTTCGGGTGGGAAGACGCATTCGATTACGAGGAGGCGCTGCTCTATCAGGCGCCCGGCAGCATGGGCCGTGTGAGGGGGCGTGTGATCACACCGGATGACGCGCTCGTGGAGTATTTGGAGGACCACGGACTGCGACGTGTGGCCAAGCGCCTTGTGTCGACGGGCGTGCTGGAGGTGGTGGCTACGGCCATCCCGGGTATCCGGGAAGTCCTCGTGCTCGGCAAGGTCAAGCAGCTCGAACGGTCCGGCAGCTTCGACTTGATAGTTCTCGACGCGCCGGCTGCGGGCCATGCGGTGACATTCCTCACGAGCGCCCTCGGGTTGGTGGACGCCGCGAGAGGAGGTCCACTGCGAAGCCAGGCGCAAGAGGTTGTCGAGCTGCTCCGGGATCCGGCTCGGTGCCAGGTCATGCTCGTCTGCTTGCCTGAGGAGACTCCGGTCAATGAGCTGATCGAGACGGCCTACCGCTTCGAGGACCTCGTGGAGGTCGCACTCGCGCCCGTCGTCGTGAACGCCTGTTATCCGGTGCTCACCCACCTGCTCGTTGATCCGGTAGCTGCAGCCGAAGCAGCGAACGTGGATCCACCATGCCCGGCTGAAGCGGTTCGGCTTGCGGCGGCGGCGAAGTTCCGCGTGACCCGCCAAGAGCTGCAGGCGGTCCAGGTGGCACGCCTTGCCGCCGGTTTGCCACTGCCACAGCTGCTGCTGCCCTTCGAGTTCACCGCTGATCTCGGGCCCGAAGAGCTAGGGAAGCTCTCCGGAGCGCTCGGGACGGCGATCGAAGCACTGAGCGCGGGTGACGCGCCGTGACCCGATTCCCGGGGCGACGGAGGTGAGCGTGAGCGCAGCGGGTGAAACAGGTTCTAGCCTCTCGGCTCTGGTCGCCGGCAAGTCCGTCATCGTGTGCTGTGGGTCGGGCGGGACGGGCAAGACGACCGTCTCGGCTGCAATCGGCCTGGCCGGTGCCGAGAAGGGGCGCAGGACCTGTGTCGTGACGATCGATCCTGCGCGTCGGCTTGCCGACGCGCTCGGTCTGGACAATCTCGGCAACACGCCGCGGCGGATCGAAGGGGACTGGAGCGGTGAGCTGTTCGCGGTGATGCTCGACGCCAAGGGAACCTTCGACGACCTTGTCACCCGGTATTCGCAGTCCGGCGAGCAAGCCGACCGGATCCTCCAGAACCGCCTGTACCGCAACCTGACTTCCGCGTTGTCGGGCACGCAGGAGTACATGGCGATGGAGAAGCTCTACGAGCTGCACTCCGAAGGCGGCTTCGACCTGGTCGTAGTGGACACGCCTCCCACGCGCCACGCGCTCGACTTCGTGGATGCTCCCCGCCGGCTGTACAGCTTCCTCGAGAACCGCGTCTTCCGGCTCGTGCTCATGCCGACCCGCGCGTACATGAAGGCGATGACGATTGCGGCACACGCGCTGTTGCGCACGATCTCCCGGGTCGCCGGTTCGGAGATCGTCGAAGACGCAATGGCCTTCTTCCGTGCGTTCGAAGGCATGGAGGAGGGTTTCCGGGAGCGGGCGCGACGTGTCGAGGACCTGCTCGCGAACCCGGGAACCGCCTTCGTGCTCGTGGTGGCACCGCGAGAGGACTCGATCGACGAGTCTCGTTTCTTCGCCCGTCGCCTCGCGGAGGGCTCAATAACCGTGAGCGCGCTGGTGGTGAACCGACTCTTCTCGAACTTCGGGCCGGATCAGTCGACCGACGGTCCGTCGCCGGAACGATCCAACGACGGCCAGCCACCGACGCAAGCTCTCGCCGAGGGGTGCAACGCGTCGCCTCAAGATCCTCTCGCCTACGAAGAGCTGCGGCGGAACCTCGAAGAGTTCCTCGTCGTCGCCAGCCGTGAGGAGCGGTACGTCGCCGAACTGGCCGGCGAGGTGGCACCTGCTCCGGTCGTGCGGGTTCCGTTCCTCAGCGAGGACGTGCACGATATCGAAGGACTCCGGGCTGTCGCTCGCCACCTGCTCGAGGGCCAAGTAGTCTCCGACCGTGGAAGTCATACTGATCGTCAGTGACTCCGAGTCGGTCCTCGAGGAGCTGAGATCGGCCCTCGAAGACGACGAGACCGAAGTCCGCGAACTCCGTGCCGGCGAGGACGTGAGGCCTGCCGTCGAGCAGGACCCCCCAGACCTCGTCATCACCGACATGCAGGTCGGCAACATGGGCGGTATGGCGATTTGCCTCGACCTTCATCTCGAGGAGTCGGGGGGTCGGGTCCCTCATGTCCCGGTCGTGATCCTGCTAGACCGCCGAGCCGACGTGTTCCTCGCTCGGCGCTCGGCGTCCGAAGGCTGGCTGGTCAAACCCCTGGACGCGATCCGGATCCGGCGCGCCGCCCGCGCCGTCTTGGACGGTGGCATGTTTCATGACGAGTCCTACAAGCCGCTTCCTCTCGCCGCTGACCGCTAGCCGTCGGGAGCCGGACAGCCGCGGGCGATGAAGCTCCGCCACCAGACTCGCAAGCCCGGCCGCCAGCCGTCGGTTCAGGTCTCCGAGCAGGAGATGCAGATTCGCAAGGGGCTCGAGTCGATGCGGGACGCGACGGCCCGTGAGGTCATGACGCCCCGCGTGGACGTCGTCGCCCTCGAGGTGCCGGTCACGCTCGACGATGTGGCTCTCGCCGTAAGACGTTCGGGCCACAGCCACTTCCCCGTTTACCAGGACGACCTCGACCATTTGCTCGGGGTCTTGTTCGTCAAGGACCTGTTTCATCCCGGACCGCTCGGGATCGAGGGTATCCGGGCTGTAGGGGGGAGCGATGAGCACGGCTCGCCCGTCCTCGACGTAGCCAAGCGGGTTCGCGAGCCTTACATCGTCCCCGAATCCCGGCTCGCACTCGAGATCCTGGCCGAGATGCGCCGGGCCCGACGGGCCTTTGCCGTCGTGGTTGACGAATACGGTGGTGTTGCGGGCGTACTCACGGTCAACGATCTCGTGAGCGAGCTGGTCGGTGACCTGAGGGACGAGTTCGACCGGGCTTCGTTGCCCGCGATCGAGCGAGTCGACAAGTCTCGGTTCCTGGTCGACGGCTCGTGCGGAGTCGACGAGGTTCGCTCCGAGCTTGGGATCCCGATCCCTGACGGCGATTACGTGACTCTCGGTGGCTTCTTGTTCGAAGGTTTCGGAAGAATCCCCGAGGAAGGGGATCAGCTGGAGTTTGCCGGCTGGACCTTCCGGGTCACGAGGATGGACCGGAGGAGGGTCGCCAAGGTCGTTGTGCAGGCGCCAGCGGCTACGATGACCAGACAAGGCGGTGCCGAGCAGTCAGGGGCTCCCGCCGACGGGAAGTAGCGCAGCTTGGTAGCGCGCAGCGTTCGGGACGCTGAGGCCGCGGGTTCAAATCCCGCCTTCCCGACCAAGTCTTTCTCATGGTCAAGGTCCTGCGGTCGCCACCGCTGATCGACTGAGAATGCCGTCGACAGAGATTGTGTCGCGGATCGCTCTGTCGCCACTCTGTCGCCGATCGCTTTGACCGAGCCTCGCTTACTTCAGTCCACGCCTACGAGGTTCGTGACCTTCGGCCATGGCTCTGGGGCCCTGTGCGCTATATGGTGCCGAGTGGGAGGTGTTCGCGGTGCGCGACTTCTTCAAGGTGGTGTCGGCTGGTCCCCTGTTCTTCGTGAGCGCGTGGGTGTTGATGGTTTTCGCGGGGATCGCCTACAAGGATCTCGGAATCCACCCGATCGGCTACGTCACATCGATGGTTGTCACGATTGGATTGTGGTTGACGTTGGCTCCGGCGATAGGTGCCGTCTCGCGCGTGCCCGCCCGCAAGTCCAAGCACCGCTAAGAGCGGCCAGCGAGACCCCTGTTCGTCTCGCCCCGGTCTTCACAGCTGGTCAGCCGATCGCGACCCGTCTGGAAGTACGGAGGAGCGCTCCCTGCCGGGTCACTTGTGGGCGCTCACATGCTCTAGTTCCACTTGCTCAAAACGAAGTTCACGAACTGATCAGGTTTCACGCGGCCACGAGCTGGCCGCTGATGTAGTCGTCAAGAGCGCGGTCGAGATGGCGCCAGGCAGTAGCGAGTG
>JBEKBX010000008.1:0-131612 GCA_050015175.1 Acidimicrobiales bacterium
CCCACTCGCTACTGCCTGGCGCCATCTCGACCGCGCTCTTGACGACTACATCAGCGGCCAGCTCGTGGCCGCGTGAAACCTGATCAGTTCGTGAACTTCGTTTTGAGCAAGTGGAACTAGCTAGGTGCACATTCGTGTCCAACTCCGGTTCCCTGCCGCTGGGCCGGATCGGCGGAAGGTTCTGTCTGATTACCTGACATGTCGGGTGCTCACGCTTGTGTTCCTCTATCTCATACCGATGCCTGAGCCGTGACTCCGCCGAAACTTCCGCCGTCGCCACCGTCTGGCGACAGTGTTTGAGCATGTCAGCTGCTCGCGACATTGCCATTGCCAGCTGTGCCGCCATCCTCGACTGCGACCAGGCGGCGGAGCTCGCCGACGCTCTGGCGCACCGCCCGGTGCTCGTCATGTCCGTAGTCCGGGTGCAGGTGGTCTATCTCGACGGTCAGCAGGCCGTCGTAACCGATCTTCGCCAGCAAAGCGATGATCGGGGCCATGTTCACCAGCCCTTCGCCTACCGGCGTGCTGGCGAAGTAGAACCACTCTGCGGGGGAGGCGTCCCGGCGTACCTTCACGTCTTTGATGTGCGTGGCGAACACGTACTTGGCCAACTGCCCCATCGCTGCCAAAGGGTCCTCCAGGAGCCTCAAGAAATTCCCGGTGTCAAAGTTCACCCCGAAATAGGGCGAACCCACCGCTTCCACCAGCCAGAGCATCTCCTCGGCGCTGTAGTGGCCATGGTTCTCCGCGGCGAGCTTGACCCCACGTGCTTTCGCCTCGCGGGCGGCTTCTTGGAACCAGCCCGCCAGTACCTCAAGGCGCGGTTGGCGAGGCTCGTAACGGTAGTCCCCACTGCCGGGACCTGGAGTGACACGCATGACTCTCGCACCGATCAGCTCCGCATAGGCAATCTCACCCACCATGTCTTCAAAGGCCGCCCGGTTCGTGCCGTCCTCGAGACCGGTTGGATGCCCCCACGCGTAGACCCTCTCAAGACCGTAGTCATCGAGCTGCGCCTTTAGATCGCGAAACCATGACGTCTCCATGCTGGGAAAGAAACACGACTCCAGCGACACGCCATCTACTGGGAGCTCCCGGGCGAAGGCGAGAAAGTCCTCCGTCGTCATGGGTCGCTCCGGCGAGGGCTGCCCGTCGTAGACCTCACCGAAGAACCTGTGGAAGCAGTAACTGTCGACCCCGATCTTCATGCTCGGGCTCCTCTGTTCGTTTGATCTCCGACGATCACGGCGATACCGCCAAGACGCCATCTACCTCGCACGGTCGAATATCGTCTTGCCGACTTAGGCGCTATACGGACTTGCCAAGTCCCCCATCTGTTCGCGTAATGACACCCTTAGCCTGCTTGAAGTCGAGCCGCCGATGGCCGGTAGACATGCCATGACCCGCGTCGCCGGCACACGATGAATGAATGCCTTCACCGTCGTTCGCTGGTCTGCAATGCCGCACCAGGCGGGAACCTCGGACATAGCCTACGACGGCGCCGCCCTCGGTGCCGCGGCGTGATGGGCGGCACCTACGGCCGGATCCACCCCACGGCCGCCTACACGCCAGGAGCGGGCGCGGCATTCTTTCAGCCGAGAACGACGTCTGAAGTCGAAGTTCCCGTGCCGCGTAAACGGGCAGTCTCGAGCAGGTGAACCTGCATCTCAGCTACCTCCCCGAGCTCGTCGGTTCGAAACAAGCTGCTCTTCATCCGTCTGCCTCTCGGCAGTCGGAGAGTCTCAGCTTCTAAATGGAGGCAGTTGCCGGTTCGCCGGGGGTGGGCGGGACAACGGGAACGCCGGACACGCCGGCCATCAACATGCCGATCTCCTCGCGCGTGTTGACCCGTGGGTCCGCCGAGCCGATGATCGTGCCTTCGTACATCACAAGGACACGGTCGCAAATGGTCATGATCTCGTCGAGGTCCTCGGAGACGATCAGGACCGCCGTTCCGTTGTCGCGCTGGGCGACGAGGCGTTCGTGGATGTAGCGGGTCGCGCCAACGTCAATGCCTCTGGTCGGCTGAGCGACCAGCAGCACGCGGGGGCTGCCCGACAGCTCGCGGGCCATGATCAGCTTTTGGATGTTCCCGCCCGAGAGGTTCCTGGCCGGCGTGTCCAGAGAGGGAGTCCTGACGTCGAACGCCGAGACCAGCTCCTGGCAATGTCGCCGGATTGCACGAGTGCGCAGGAACCCGAGGCGCGAGTAGCCCTTGCTCCGGTTGTCAACAAGCAGGAGGTTCTGCGCCACCGTGAACGCAGGCACCACACCGTCGCGCATGCGTTCCTCCGGGACGTAGGCGAGCCCGGCCGAGCGCGCGTGGGCAGGGGTCGCTCCCGCCAGCTCGGCGTCGTCCAGCCGGATGGAACCGTTCAACGGTGCGCGAAGTCCGGCGATCGCCTCGGCGAGCTCCCGCTGCCCGTTCCCCGAGACCCCGGCGATGCCGACGATCTCACCGGAGGAAACCTCCAGTGAGAGCCCCCGGACGGCTTCGATGCCTCGGTCTCCCCTGACACGGAGGTCCTTGACCGAGAGCCGCACGTCGCGTGCGGTACCCATCGGAGTTTGGCTCTCCAGGGCGACACTGCGGCCGACCATCAGCTCCACCAACCGGGCCCGGGACGCTTCGGCCGCCGGGATCGTGCCGACGTTGCGGCCGCCTCGCAACACTGTGATGCGGTCCGAGATGTCGAGCACCTCGTGGATCTTGTGCGAGATGAACACGAGCCCTCGGCCGCCTTCGGCCATCTGCCGCAAGACGACGAACAGCTCGTCCACCTCGCGCGGCGTCAAGACAGCCGTCGGCTCGTCGAGGACCAGCAACGAGGCGTTGCGGTAAAGGGCTTTGATGATCTCCACACGCTGGCGTTCGCCGACTGACAGCTGCCAGATGATGGCCTGTGGGTCGACACTGAGCCTGTAGGTTTCGGCAAGCTCGCGGATCCTCGCGGACACCCGGCCTAGGTCGGTCAGCGGGCCTCGGGTCGACTTCTCCCCCAACGCGACGTTCTCGGCCACCGTCAAGGTGTCCACGAGCATGAAGTGCTGGTGGATCATCCCTATCCCGCGCTTGATCGCGTCGGCCGGTGAGTTGATCGTGGCCCTCACGCCGTTTATCCGGATCTCGCCCTCGTCCGGGCGATACAGGCCGTAGAGAACGCGCATCAGCGTGCTCTTGCCCGCGCCGTTCTCCCCGAACAGGGTGTGGATCTCGCCGTTGCGGACCTCGAAGTCGACGTGATCGTTGGCGACCACCCCGGGGAAGCGCTTGGTGATGCCCATCATCTGGAGGAGCGGAATGCCGTCCTGAGCTGGGCTCGCTGCCGGGGTGGTCACCACGACGTCCTTTCTTGGCTACCTGTGGGCGCCGGCTACTCGGGAACGGTGATGTCCCCGTCGGTGATCTGGCCGATCAGCTTCTCTCCTTCGGCTTTGATCGCGGGGGAAAGGTTGTAGCCCGAATTGAACTGGATCCTCTCTCCGTTGTTGCCGAGCCCGATCACATAGGTCGCGTCGCCGAGCGTGCCGCCGCGGATCGCCGTGAACATCTGCTGCAGGACCGGGTCCCAGTTGTAGACCTGCGAGGAAACGACGTTCTGCGGCGCGAGAGTCGACTGGTTCCACTGCGTGCCGAACCATGCGAGGTGGTCCGACTTCGCGACGCCGATCGCCCCGACGACAGACTGCGAGCTGCCGGTGAGCACGTCTGCCTTGTCACCCTGCACGAAGGTCTTCGCGCAGGTGGCCATTAGGCTGTCGTCGCTGAACGAGCCGGTATAGACCTCGTGAGCTGTCACCTTGAACTTGTTGGCCTTGGCGGCGGCAGCCGCGCCAGCAGCGAACCCGTCGACGTACAGCTTGGCGTCACCGGTCTGAATCGGCCCGCAGATCCCGAGCACCTTCGACTTGCTCAGCAACGCAGCCATGTAGCCCTGGACGTAGCCGCCCTCGTTCGAGGACGCCTCATAAGCGAAGACGTTCTTAAGGCCGAAAGTCGCACCGGCGGTTCCCCAGGCGAAGGAGACCTTCGGGAACTGGGGTGCCAGCTGCTCGATCGTGGACCCGTACTGGGACCCGTGGGCGATGACAAGGTTGTAACCCTCTGACGCGTACTCGCGGATGATGCTCGCCGCGTCGGACACGACGTACTCGTTCGCCGAGACCGAAATCGTCAGGTTCTCGGACTTCTTCAGGCTCTGGAGAGCGCTGTACATCGACTGCGTGAACGCGAGGTCGTTGGTCGCGCTCGGCGCGACGAGCGCGACCTTCAGCGGCGTGACAGCCGCCACCGAGTGCGAGCGCGACGCCGTCGCGGCCGAAGCGCCACTCGCGTAAGCGGCTGTACCGAGCGCGATGCCCACCGCTGCGAGCACCAAAGCGCCCCTTCTGGCTAGGTTCGTATGCATTGTGCTTTCTCTCCCTTGCTAGTGACTGCACTTTTGTAGGTTTCGAATGCTGGCACTGCCCGATGCTGCAACTGGACCTGCCTCGTTGCCTCACCCTTGCCTCTGGTGTCCTCGCGTAACACAATTGTAACCCTGACATCGGGAGTCCCCTCCTCGGGTCACCCTCCTCTCTCGTAAGGCTTCCCAAGCGCGGCCGGCTGCCTGAACCGACGCGCGACGGTGAGCAGGGCCAGGATCGTGATCACCGCTGGCGCGGTCGCGGCGAGGTCCGACGCGCTGAGCGGGATGATCCCGAGTGACTTCCATTCGAGGACGGTGGCAATGGCCAGCCCGTACAGCACCGAGCCGCCCATGACGCCGGTCGGGCGCCAGGCGCCGAAGTACACGAGTGCGACGGCGATAAAGCCCTCGCTTTGGGTGAGGTTCTCCTGGAAGATGCCGTCGTACATCAATAGGGCGGCGCCGGCCAGGCCGGCCAGGGTGCAGCCGATGAGAACGGTCGACCAGCGGATGCGCGCGACGTTGACGCCCACGCTGTCCGCGGCCGCCGGGTTCTCCCCCGCGGCGCGGACCTTCATACCGAATGTCGTCCGGTTGAGGGCGAAAGTGACTACGGGCACCAGGAGGAAGGCCACATAGACGAGGATCGTCTGTTTGAAGAACATCCCACCCACCGCCGGTATCCGGTCGAGCAGCGGGATGCTGATCGGGTTCAGCGTGTTGATCGGCAAGGGGGTGCCGACGAGCTTTATGAACAGCAGGTCGCTGAAGCCGAGCCCGAACAGGTAGATGCCGATCCCACTTATGCCCTGCTCGGCCTTCAACGTGACGCTGATGAACGCGGTGATGACGCCCATCAACGTCCCGGTTGCCATCCCGACGAGGATGGCAAAGAACAGATTGTTGGTCTTTAGCGCTGTGAAGTAAGTGGCGAACGCCGACAGGAGCATGATCCCGTCGACGCCAAGGTTGATCACCCCGCTGCGCTGCCCCATGGTCTCACCGAGCGCGGCGAGGAGGAAGGGGGTCGCCACACCGAGCGCCGAGGCGACCGTCGCCGTGAGGATGGCGTAGGTGAAGAACTGGCTCATGGGTCACTCCGCGCTTCGGCCGTGACCAACGGCCGGAGCGGCTCGTCGAGCTCGGTCGGCCGGGCCCTGGAGCGCCCCGGCGGTCCCAACGACATGGCACGGCTGCGTCTGCGCATGTACTCGAGCGACACGACGAAAACCACGACGAGCCCCTCGAGAGCGGTCACCATGTCGGCGGGAACGCCCGTTGCGACCTGCAGGGCGTCACCGCCCACGAGGAGACCGCCGAAGAGGAATGCCGAAAGGATCGTCCACAGCGGATTGAGCGCCCCGAAGAGCGCCACCACGATCCCGTTGAACCCGTCCGAGCCGGTGAATCCCGTGAGGCTTCCGTCGGTCACCATCCTGTGCGAGATGCTGCCGAAGACGAGCAGGGCGCCACCGAGGCCGCACATCGCGCCACTGATGGTCATGGCGAGCGTCATCGTCCGCTTCACCGGCATCCCGGCGTACTTCGAGGCGTCACGCGAAAGCCCCACTGCCTGGATGCGGAAGCCGAAGCTCGTACGGTAGAGCAGTACCCACACCCCCCCTGCCACGATCACCGCTATCAGCACGCCGAGGTGGAGCTGCGTGTTCGGGATGAGGATCGGCAGCCAGGAGGTCCGCGGGAGAAGCCTGGTCTCCGGGATCAGTCCATAGGTGGAGTTCTGCGTCTTGTCGACCATAGGGCCGGCCAGCAGCCAGTTCATGACCTGGACGGCGACCAGGTTGAGCATGATCGTGCTCAGGATCTCGTTGACGTTGAAATAGGCCTTGAATGCTCCCGGGATCGCTCCCCAGACCGCGCCACCGGCGGCGCCCGCGAGCAGCACGAGCGGTATCAGCTCGATGCTCGGCAGATTGGGAAGCGCGAGCGCTGTCGCCGAGCTCGCCAAGCCGCCCATCGCCAGCTGGCCCTCGCCGCCGATGTTGAACACATTGGCGCGGAACGCGACGCAGATCCCGACTGCAACCAGAAGAAGTGGGGCGGCCTTGACGGCCGTCGAGCCAAGCGCGTAGCTGCCGTCGAAGGCGCCGACGATGAGGGCGTTGTAACCGGTGATCGGGTTGGCTCCGAGAGCCAGCATCATGACGGCACCGAGCAACAGCGCCGCTACGAGGGAGAGTGGAAGCGCAAACCAATTCAGCAGCAGTCGCCGCCGATCCTGCCAAGCACTTGCCGCCGCGACAGAAATGCGACTCAAGGAAAGCTCCTGAGTGCACTTGTGACCGGACTGCCGGCTCGGTGACGGCAATCCCTCAGCAGCGCCATTGCGTCAGCGTAAGGATCGCTCACTTTGGCATCCTAGGCCAAAAGTCCTTTTTTGCGGGAATATTTCGGCCCGATGCCAATTCCCGACATGTCCACGTTGAGGCGCGGCGCGGTGCGCCAAGGACCTCAGGCTCTCTGGCGCTGAGGGGACGCGACCCTCCAACAGCTCCGGCCGGCAGCCTTGGCCTCGCACAGCGCCTCGTCGGCACTGGCAAGCAAGGCATCCGATGCCGTCCCCGGCGGGAAGTCAATGACGATCCCGATGCTTGCCCCGACCTTCAACGCCGGGGCGTCGCCGATCGAGATCGGTTCCGCGAGACGCTCTACCACGCGGGCGGCGATAGCGATGACCTGGGACTCGGTGACATCGCTGGCACAAAGGATGGCGAACTCGTCTCCTCCGATGCGGGCGAGCTCGTCGGTCGGGCGAACCACCGAGGACAGCCGGCGGGCGATCACTCGCAGCGCCGAGTCTCCCGCAAGGCGACCCAGCCGGTCATTCACGTCCTTGAAGCCGTCGATGTCGATGTACAGCACGGCCGGCCGGTCGCCGGCCTCGACCCGTGAATCGAGCGCCTGGAAGTAACTCCTGCGATTGCCGAGGCCGGTCAGCACATCCTGAGAGGCCTCCTCCAACGACCGTTCCCCCACGACGCTGTGCGACATCATGAGCGAAGCGAGGATCAACGCGCGGTCCACCGCCGTGCGCTCTGTGGTCCCAAGAGGCCCCAGATCGCGGCTCCACACGACCAGGCAAGCAGACGGCGTGGCCTCACCGCGACTCACGATCGGGAAGCACGAAACGGAACGGAATCCCTTGGCGGCGGCTCTAGTGGGCTCGGGCAGGCCGGTGAGCTCTGTGTACAAGATGGCCGAGTCCGGGCCCATTGCCTGGTCCCAGGGCCCGGCGGCGGGCGGTGCAGGCACCGACGGGTGCGGCGGGAAGCAGCTGATCTTGCGAGCGTCCGGTGAGGCGAGGACGAAGAAGCACTCCCCGAGCACCGGTGGGAGTGCCAAGGCACCGGCAAGAGCCGACAGATTGTCCTCCAGGGCGACACCAGCCTGGGCCGAGGCGAGGACTTGATCGAAATGGTCGTACGCGCTTTCGAGCAGCAGCAGGACGACGAAGCCTGCGAGGGCTGGATCGGCCAGCCTGTTCAGTGCCCAGGCCTCGGCAAGCCGCGGTCTACCGTCGAGATGCAGGTAGGGCAGCCTCACCGGGCCCGTCAGCTGCTCGGGCGACTTCGCCGCCGACGCCGCGAGCAACCAGGTCAAAAGGGGCCGGTCCTTCGGCTCGAGATGACTGCTCAGGTCCGATCCGACGAGAAGGTCCACTGGCTCGCCTGCCAGGTGCTCGACCTGACCGGACGCGAAACGCACGATGCCACGAGCGTCGAGAAGAACAAGCACGCCGGGGATCGACGCGAGCAAATGCGCATGAATACCGAGAACGTCCGGACCAGATTCGATCGGCGCGCTCACAACTGCAATCTAACTGCCGAAACGGTCACTGGCTACAGAGTAGACAAGCGCCGATTGGCACACGTGGACTACGGCGATCGCGCCAGCAGACATGACGTGTCCCGCCGGTCAGGAATGACCGACGGGACTGTTCGCAAGCAGAACTAAGCCTGGCGGACTGCCTCGGCTTCGATCTCGAGCTTGACCTTCGGGGAGACGACGAAGCCGCCCGTCTCGAGGGCCGCATTGAAGCTCACTCCGAAGTCGTTGCGGTCGATCTCGCCAGAGGCGGTGAACCCGAGCCGCTGGTTGCCCCAGGGGTCCTGGATTACGCCTTCGAATTCGACGTCGAGGACGATCGGGCGCGTCACGCCCCGAACCGTCAGGTCGCCGTTCACTTTCCAGGCGCCACGTGGGCTCAGCTCCACCTTCGTGCTGCGGAAGGCGAGCGTCGGGAACTCCTCGACAGCGAGGAAGTCGTTGGTCCGGACGTGGTTGTCACGGGACGCATCGTTGGTGTCGATGCTCGCCGCCTGGATGACGACCTCGACGGACGACTCGGACGGGTCGTCGGCGACAACGATCGTGCCCTCGTAGTCGGTGAAGCGGCCGCGGACCTTGGAGACCATGAGGTGCCGGGCGACGAAACCGATCTGAGTGTGCGACTTGTCGAGCACGAACGTGCCGGTGGTGGGCAGCGTGGTGCTGTTGACGTTCCTGGTGTTGGGGGTGGTGATCGTGTCGGTCATGTTGAGACTCCTTGTGCTGAGGGGCTTAGTTTTCATTTGCTTGCGCAACTAACCATATACAACTACTTGCCTGCGCAACTATTCCCGGGCTCCCGTTATGCTGTCGAGCGTGGAACCAGAACTCATCCCCGGACCTGGGAGCGAGGTCGACCGGATCACTCTCGTCGGGCTCGTCTTCGAAACGGCTTCCGGGTTGCACCGGGCGATCGGCCCCCCGCTCGAGCGCCAGTGTGAACTGGCCGGCCAGGAATTCGACATCCTGGTCAGACTGACCCGAACGCCGGGGCGACGACTGCGGATGAGCGATCTCGCCGCCCAAACCGACCTGACGCCGAGCGGTCTGACCAGGGCGATCGACCGTTTGGCAGCCGCCGGCCTCGTGAGTCGCGAGGCCTGTCCCGAGGATCGCCGCGGCGCGTTCGCCGCGCTGACCGCCGCCGGTGAGGCGCGGATGATCCAAGCACTCGACCTGCATCGTGCGCAGCTCGCTCAGCTCCTCGAGGGGGTCCTCGAGCCGGACGAAGAGCTCACCGTGATGGCGGCGCTGCGCAAGCTCCGTGACCGGGTCAATCCCGGGGCCTCCCTCGTCACTCCCTAAAGTGCAGCCTTGGAGGCAGAGACAGAGATGACCGCACGAGACAGTTTCGGCGCCGAGGGAACACTGCAAGTCGGTGATCGGCGCTACCGCATCCACCGCCTGTCGGCGCTCGAGGGCGTCGCTGATCTCGGACGGATCCCTTATTCGATCAAGCTCCTCCTCGAGAACCTGCTGCGCCACGAGGACGGGGTGAGCGTCACGGCCGACGACGTGGAAGCCGTGGCCCGTCACGAGAGCGGTGGACCCGGCCGGGAAATCGCCTACTCGCCGGCACGGATCCTCCTCCAGGACTTCACCGGCGTGCCCTGCGTCGTCGACCTCGCCGCCATGCGGGACGCCGTCGAGGCCCTCGGCGGCGACGCGAGCCGGATCAACCCTCTCGTCCCGGTCGACCTCGTGGTCGACCATTCCGTCGCCGCTGACGCGTACGGCCGCCGCGACGCCCTTGAGCTGAACACGGCGCTCGAGTACGAGCGCAACGCCGAGCGTTACCGCTTCTTGCGCTGGGGCCAGCAAGCCTTCTCGAACCTGCGCGTGGTGCCGCCAGGCGCCGGCATCTGCCACCAGATCAATCTCGAGTACCTGAGCAGCGTGGTGTTCACCGATGCCGAAGGCGCCGCGTATCCCGACACAGTCGTCGGAGCCGACTCGCACACCCCGATGGTGAACGGCCTCGGCGTGCTCGCCTGGGGAGTCGGGGGCATCGAGGCCGAGGCGGCAATGCTGGGCCAGCCGATCTCGATGCTCGTGCCACCGGTCGTGGGCCTGCGCCTGACCGGGGAGCTTCGGGAGGGCACCACGGCCACCGACCTCGTGCTCACGGTCGCAGAGTTGCTCAGGCGCCACAACGTCGTCGGGAAGTTCGTCGAGTGCTACGGCCCCGGCGTGGCGAAGGTGCCGCTCGAGAACCGGGCGAGTATCGGCAACATGTCGCCGGAGTACGGGTCCACGGCAACAATGTTCCCCATCGACGCCGAGACGCTCCGCTACCTGAGGCTCACCGGCCGCCCCGAGGAACGTTGCAGGCTCGTGGAGGCCTACGCGAAGCAGCAGGGCCTGTGGCACGACGAGACCTCCGAGCCTGCCTACTCGGAACGGATCGAGCTCGACCTGTCGTCCATCGAGCCGAGCCTCGCCGGGCCCGCGCGCCCCCAGGACCGCGTTCCCCTGCGCCTGTCCAAGGCCATGTTCGCAGATGCCCTTTCGCGATCGCTCCCCGCGCCGGCTGTGGCCTCTGCGGGCCACGACGCCGTCGGCGTTCCTGCCCCGGCACGTGTGCGGCTCCCCGATGGGACTGAGTTCGTTCTCGAGCACGGCCACGTCGTGATCGCCGCGATCACAAGTTGCACCAACACCTCGAACCCGCAGGTGATGATCGCTGCCGGCCTTGTGGCCAAGAAGGCCGTCGAGCTCGGCCTCAGCACCAAGCCCTGGGTGAAGACGAGCCTCGCGCCTGGTTCGCGGGTCGTAATGGACTACCTGGAGCGGGCCGGCCTGGTCCCCTATCTCGGCAAGCTCGGCTTCGATCTCGTTGGGTACGGGTGCACGACCTGCATCGGCAACTCGGGCCGGCTGCTCGGTGAAATCTCCGAGGCCATCGACGCGAGGGGCCTCGCATGCGCGGCCGTGCTATCGGGCAATCGCAACTTCGAGGGGAGAATCCATCCCGAGGTCCGGATGAACTACCTCGCGTCGCCGCCGCTCGTGGTCGCATACGCGCTGGCCGGCACCATGAACATCGATCTCGCTACCGAGGCCGTCGGCTTCTCCGACAGTGGCCGCCCCGTGCTGCTGGCGGACATCTGGCCCTCCTCGGAGGAGGTCGCTCACGTGCTCGAGCAGGCCGTGGGTGCCGAGATGTTCCGCGACGAGTACGCGAACGTCACGACAGGCGACGAGAACTGGCAGTCTCTGGAGGTCCCGACAGGGCAGCGCTATGCATGGGACGCCCGATCGACCTATGTGCAAAGGCCGCCGTTCCTCGAGGGAATGCGAGCCGAGGCGGTGCCGATCACCGACGTCATCGGCGCCAGGGTGCTGGCAGTCTTCGGGGACAGCGTCACGACCGACCACATCTCACCGGCGGGATCGATCCGGCCGTCGAGTCCGGCGGGGCTCTGGCTGCAAGACCACGGCGTGGCCGTTGGCGACTTCAACTCCTACGGCGCCCGGCGCGGCAACCACGAGGTCATGATCCGCGGAACCTTCGCCAATCCCCGCATCCGCAACCTTCTTGTGCCGGGAACCGAGGGCGGGGTGAGCGTACACCTGCCCGACGGCGATCAGACGACCATATTCGAAGCGGCCATGCGCTACCAGGCCGAAGGGGTGCCCCTCGTCGTGATCGCCGGGAAGGAGTACGGCACGGGCTCGTCACGTGACTGGGCCGCAAAGGGCCCGGCTCTGCTGGGCGTCCGCGCTGTGATCGCCGAGAGCTTCGAACGGATCCACCGGTCGAACCTGATCGGCATGGGCGTGCTCCCGCTGCAGTTCTCACCGGGCGAGAGTGCGGGCTCACTGGGGCTCAGCGGACGGGAGTCGATCGACTTGACCGGGCTTTCCGGCGCCTGCGTCGCAGATTTGGTCGGACGCGAGCTCACCGTCACAGCCGACGGCCGCGGCTTCAAAGTGGTGCTGCGCGTCGACACGCCCGGCGAAGCAGGCTACTTGTGGCACGGGGGCATCCTGCCCTTGGTCGTGAGGGCGTTGGCCGGCGCCTGACCCGGCGCTTCAGCCGACGGTTATGAGCCGGCCGAGACCGATCCAGCGCATGAGGGTTTCCAGATCGCTTGTCACGTAGGTCAACTTGTCGGTGAACAGCAGAATCCCGAACGCGCCCATCACGACAACCGACACGACCGTGATGAACCGGGAATGCCGGCGCACCAACGAGAACACCCCCGACAACCGACCGAGCGTTAGGCCGACGACGAGAAACGGGATCCCCAAGCCCAACGAGTAGACGCCCAGCAATGCCGCTCCTTGCCCAGCCGAGCCCGACGTCGCCGCAACCGCGCTCACCGAGGCGAGGATCGGCCCGAGGCAGGGTTGCCAACCGAAACCGAACGCGGCACCTGCCACGGGCGCGGCAAGCGGCCCGTAGCGCTCGAGTTTCGGGTGGAACCGTACTTCTCGGTACCAGCCCGGTCGCTTCAACACCAGCGATCCCGCCAGGAACAAGGACATCGCCACGACGAGCGCCCCCGAGATACGCAAAAGCAGCTCCTTGTCGCGGAACACGGCGCTCCCGATCGTCGTGGCCGTGACGCCGAGCAGCACGAACACCACAGTGAAACCAACCACGAACAACGCAGTGTCCCTGGCGATACGAAGGAGATGGTGGCGCGATCCCTGCACCGGGTCCGTGAGGTCTAGACCCGTGACGACCGAGAGATAGCCCGGGACGATCGGCAGCACGCAGGGCGATACGAAGGAAGCAACGCCGCCGCCGAACGCCGCGAGATAGCTCACCGTGTTGGTCATCCCGGCCTTGAAGTCTGCCCGAAAGACGCCGCTCTCCGGCACCTAGGGCGAGGGTCCTTGCTTCGCGGGGCCGGAATTGGCATTGTCAGGTGAGATGACGCTGACAGATCGGGAACGCGATGTGCTCGATGTGGAACGCGACTGGTGGCTTTCCTCACCGTCGAAGCGCCAGGCGATCCGAGAAAGACTGGGGCTTTCTCCGGGCGCGTACTACGGCGTGCTGAGACGACTGGCCAACTCCCCCGAGGCTTTCGCCTATGACCCGCTCGTGGTCCACCGCGTCAAGAGCCGGCTGGTCCGCCGCCGCCGGAACCGCTTCGAAGGCGGCCCCAGGCTCGAGCGCCGGCCGCGTTGAGAGCACTCGAGCCCCCGAGGTTCGCAGTCTGACGATCGCCGACTCCGCCGCATTAGAGCTTCTCGCCGAAGTCCCGGACCGCGCCGGGCTGTGCTGTGACTTCGACGGGACGATCGCCCCGATAGTCCCTGATCCACATGCTGCTCGCGCATTGCCCGGTGCTCTTGCCGCCCTGCACGGCCTGGCCCGGGAGCTTGCTGCCGTTGCCGTGATCTCAGGGCGGCCTGCACCGTTCCTCGCCGATCGCCTCGAACTCGCCGACTATCGGTCACCGCTGCGGGCCATCGGCCTTCACGGGCTCGAAGAGTCCTTCCAGGACGGGTCGGTGCGGCTCCACGAGGGGGTCGCGGAGTGGCGGCCGGTGATCGAGACCGTTCGTGATCAACTCCGTGGCACCCTTCCCAGCGGGATTCAGGTCGAGGACAAGAGCTACGGGGTCACGGCCCACTGGCGCTCGATGATCGCCCCGGAGGCGCAGCTCGAGGCGGTTGCTGTACAGGCGACGGAGGTCGCGCGAGCCGTTGCGGCCGAGCACGGACTGGTCCTCCTGCCTGGCAAGGCGAGCGTGGAGCTGGCGCTGCCCCTGGGGATCGACAAGGGAACAGTCGTGACCGAGTTGTGCGGGGAGCTCGAGAGGGCTGCATTCCTCGGAGACGATGCCGGGGACCTGTTCGCGTTCCGCGCGCTCGACAAGCTGAGAATCGCGTCCGGGCTGCGCACCCTCAAGGTCGCGGTGGCCGGGGCTGAGGTGCCTTCGGCGCTAGTCGAGGCGGCCGACCTTGTCCTTGAGGGTCCGGGCGCCGCGGTCGGTTTCCTCGAGGCACTGGCCGCGCGTGTGACCTCTAGCTGACGGCGATAGCCGGCGCGACTTGTCGGGACCACACGACGCGAGGCACCGCACGTCCGTCCGTCCTTGAGGGCTCCGGATCAGCTCGTCGACGGGGCATGATGATCTAGGTGGATGCGCGGTTCCAGTGAACTGCCTCTCGGGCGTGGGCATCGAGGACGAGACGTACACCGAGATCGACCAGTGACCAGCCGAGCCGCGCGCGAATGCCCGGATGGGAAGAGCTTGGTGGCCGGACCCGGGTCGCCATGAGGATCTCTCGTTGTCGCTGCTTCGCCAGCATTTCCAGTAACGACGGATTGATCATGGCGGCACCGTAGCCGCTATTGCGGACAGATTCAGTCCGCAATTTGGTATAACTATTTGATGTCCGATTCGGCCGGCCGCCTCCTCAGACTGCTCGGGCTCCTGCAAAGACGGATGGCCTGGAGCGGGGCCGACCTCGCCGAACGACTGGGGGTCGACGCCCGAACCCTGAGACGCGACGTGGACCGGCTCCGGATGCTCGGGTACCACATCAGAGGCACACCTGGTGCCGGTGGCGGCTATCGCCTGGGGGGCGGCACGGACGTCCCACCGCTGCTGTTCGAAGACGACGAGGCGATGGCTGTCGCCGTCGTGCTCGGCGTCTCGGCGACCGCTGCGGTTCCCGGTATCGAGCGAGGCTCGCTCGCCGCCTTGGCCAAGCTCGACCGCCTGCTTCCACCGCGGCTGCGCGCGCAGCTGACCGCCCTGCGCGCCGCCACCGTGCCACTGGTGTCGCGCACCGAGGTCGTGTCCACGGAATGCCTCATCCAACTGGCTCAGGCTTGTGACAACCACCAGCGTGTGACGTTCTCCTACGATGCCCAGGACGGTCGCCGGAGCGCACGACGCGTCGAGCCGCACCGCCTCGTCGCAACCGACCGGCGCTGGTACCTGGTCGCGCACGACCTCGAGCGGGACGACTGGCGCACCTTCCGCGTGGACAGGATCTCCGAGCTGGAGGTGACGGGGCACATGTTCGTGCCACGCCCGCTCGCCGACCCGGCCCGGATGGTGGCCGAAGGCATCACGACCGCGCGCTACACACACCAGGCGGTCGTCTCGGTCCACGCCCCGTTCGAGGACGTCGTGCAGCTCATTTCCCCCTACACCGCCGTCCTCGAGCGAGAGGACGGCCACACCCGGGTCCAGCTGGGCTTCGACGAGCTCGACTGGGTGACCGGCTACCTGATAGGGCTCGGCCTGGAGTTCGAAGTGATCGAACCGGTCGAGCTGCGCCGGTACGTATCGGCTGTCGGCGAACGGTTGAACCGCGTCCACACCGGACCGGCCCGCGTGCCACAGTCGGGCTCGTCCCACCGCTCAGGACGCGCTGGATAGCTCCCGGCCGCGGATCTCGTCAGGCCGGAACCCTCGCTGCGCCGCGTACCTCGGCCAGCCAGTGCGACGGAGTGCGCGATCGCGCCCGACGTCTCAGCTCGACAGAGCGAGCTCGGCGTTCGACGTCGCTCATCGACAGGCCGGCCGCCATCGCAGCCGCCGTCCCGGTCACATCGAAAGGATTGACGCCGATTGCGACGTCCCCGAGCTCGTCGTAGGCACCCGCCTCTCGTGAAAGCACGAGCACGCCGTCGCGTTCATTGACCGCCGGCCCTTCCATGGCGACAAGGTTGAGCCCGTCTCGGATGGGGTTGACGAGCAGCAGGTCGTAGCGCCGCAAGGCGGCGACGGTCGCGGTGAAGTCGTCCTCGAGGTCGAGGACGACCGGCGTGTAGCCCTGCGCCCCCCAGCGTTCGTTCACCCGGGCCGCGACATGTTCGACTTCGGTCCGGTAGGCGAGGTACTCAGGCAGGGACTCACGTGACGCGTAGACCCGCGCGAGGAAGACAAGACGGCCACGCCACTGCGGCGAGGACTCGAGCAGCTCGTCGAAAGCCACGAAACCGCGAATCAGGTTCTTCGATAGTTCCACGCGGTCGCTGCGCAACAGCAGGGTGCGACCGTCGAGGTGGTCCTCGAGGCGATCGAGGCATGCTCGGCAGGCTTCACTGGCAGCCACCTCGTCGAGTCTCGCCGGGTCTGCGCCGAGCGGGGCGACGAATGTCGCGGGCGGCTCGACACCTGCCACGGACACGCACCTCAAGAAGGCGTCGCGCCACCGCGCGCTGTGGAACCCGCAGGCACCGAAGCGGGACATGGACTCCATCAACTCGAGCCGGGGCCCGTCCGGCAACATGGCGAGGTCCTCGGGAGGACAGAACGGGGTGTGGGAGAAGAACGCTGTCGCCAGATCGGGGCGACGCTTTGCGAGGTAGCTCCCGACCAGCGCCAGGTGATAGTCGTTCACCACCACCGTGGCCCCGGTCGCGGCCTCGTCTGCGATCGTGTCAGCAAAGGCCTCGTTGAACTGGCAGTACCCTTCCCACGCTTCGTGCCAGACCCGGTCGAAACGCGGGCGGCGCGCATGATCGAACAAACCGTGGTGCAGGAACCACAAAGTGCCGTTGGATATCACGTCGTAGGCTGCCCGCCCGGTCTCGCCCGCGACGCTGACCATGCGGAGCTTCAGCGAGTCCTGTCCGGTCGCGAGGGCGCAGCCCGAGGCGTGGAGCCGATCTGCCTCGGTGAGAGCCGAGGCGACCCAGAGCGCTCCGGCTCCCGGGATCGTCCTTTCCTCGGCCAGGGCGCCGCTCAGGCTGGGTGCCAGTCCGCCCGCGGCCGGGCGGAACTCAACGTCTCCCCCGGGCCCGCTCACGAGTGTGAAAGGTCCCCTGTTCGAGACGACGACGAGGCTGAACCCGGTCATGCCACCCGCACCCCCGCGCGGCGCAGGGCGATGTCCAGCACGTCACGAGCCTGGGGCGCGAGCTCGTGGAGCGGGCGGTTCCGATGCGCGCGGACCTCGAGGTCGACCTGGGCGATCGACTCCACGCCATAGAGGCGGGACACGTCGATCAGCATCCCGAGCTCGACGCCGTAGCCGTCAGCCAATTCGAGTCGCTCCAGCACCTCGCGCCTAACCGCGACCTCGCCCGCCAGCGGCTGGGTCACGCCCGAAAGCTCGGGAAACAGCAGCGACACGATCGGCCGTGCCACAAGCTCGGTGACCCGGCCGCCACCGGCCGGGCTCTCGCCGAACGGCCTGCGGTAGCACGCCTTCACCAGCACCGTCTGTGGGAAGGCGAGAATCGGGCCGAGCAGGCCCGTCACGAAGTGCGTCCCGAAATTCTCCACATCGCCGTCGAGGAAGACGACGATGTCGCCACTGCTCGCTCCGAGTCCACGGCGCATCGCCTCACCCTTGCCACCTGTGGGCACAGCCGACCCGTCGATCTTCGGCACCGACACAATGCGGGCTCCTGCGGCGTCGACGAGCTCGCGACGCAGCGTCTCGACGATGGCGCCGACCGTCGCCTGCTCGTCGTGAGCCGGGATGCAGACCGAGATCAGCTGGTCCTTCTTCATCGCCCGCAGGTCTGCGAGTGGGAAGTCCCGGTGATGGTAAGAAGCGATCGGCGTAGCGACGTCGGATACGGTGGCCATGGCTCAAGCCAGGTTACGGCTTGTGGTACCTGCAGCTTCACATCGTGGCGGTCATGGAGGTGAGCCCGGGTCTTTGACGCGAGCCGGGCTGTCGTCCACACTTGAGGGCCAATCATCCAGAGCGGCCGAGGGATCGGGCCTTACGAAAGCCGCGACAACCAGCACAAGCCTCTTGGGCCGTGCCAGGTGCCAATGCCCGAACGATGAGGAGGATCTCGTGGGTCATGTCGTCGGGCTTCGCTGTCGGGAGTGTGCGCACATGTACGCGGCCACGGCGATCCATGTGTGCGAGTTCTGTTTCGGGCCGCTCGAAGTCGCCTATGACCACGATGCGCAGCAGGGAACGATCACCCGTGAAACGATCGCGGCCGGGCCGCGCAGCATGTGGCGGTACGCGGAGCTCCTCCCCGTTTCGGCTGAGTCGCCCGTCGACCTCGGGACAGGGTTCACGCCACTTGTCCTCGCCGGCCGCCTCGCCGCGGAGATCGGGCTCGGTGAGGTATGGGTGAAGGACGACACCCGCAACCCGACGGGCTCGTTCAAGGACCGGGTCGTCGCAGTGGCGCTCACCAAGGCTCGTGAGCTCGGGTTCAATATCGCCGCGTGCGCCTCGACGGGCAACCTTGCGAACTCGGTCGCCGCCCACGCCGCCCGTGCCGGCATGGAGTCGTTCGTGTTCGTGCCTCACGATCTCGAAGCCGTGAAGCTCATCACGACTGCTGTCTTCGGCGGGCACCTCGTCGCTGTCGACGGCAGTTACGATGACGTGAACCGCCTCTGCGCGGAGCTGGCGAGCGAGTTCGCTTCGTGGGCCTTCGTCAACGTCAACATCCGGCCCTACTACGCCGAAGGTTCCAAGACGCTGGCGTTCGAGGTCGCCGAACAGCTCGGTTGGCGTCTCCCCGACCACGTCGTGGTCCCGATCGCGTCGGGAAGCCAGCTCACCAAGATCGACAAGGGCTTTCGTGAGCTCACCGAGCTCGGCCTCGTCGAGGGCGGACGCGAGGTTCGGATCTCCGGTGCGCAGGCGCTTGGCTGTTCGCCCGTGGCGACCGCATTCGCAGAGCGGGCCGACCATGTGCGGCCGGTCAAGCCCTCGACGATTGCAAAGTCTCTCGCGATCGGCAACCCGGCTGACGGCTGGTACGCCCTCGAAGTTGTCCGACGCACCAAAGGTGCGATCGCGGCCGTGAGCGACGAGGAGATCATCGAGGGGATCCGCTTGCTGGCGCGAACCGAGGGGATCTTCACCGAGACCGCGGGGGGCGTCACCGTGGCGACGCTCGTCAAGCTGACCGCTGCCGGTATTGTCCGACCTGATGAGCGTGTCGTCATCTACATCACGGGCAACGGTCTCAAGACCGTCGAGGCACTCGCCGGCGCAGTCGGGCCGTCGGCAACAATCCCGCCGACGCTCGAAGCCGTCACCGAGCTGCTCGGCCGCGAGCGGGACCTGAGGGAGGGGAGATGAGCGTCACGGTTCGCGTCCCGACTCAGCTCCGGCCGTTGACCGCGGGCGCAGGTGAGCTCCAGGTGGAAGCCCGGACAGTGCGCGAGGCGATAGACGCGCTCGAACGCGACCATCCCGGGATGCGGGCGCGTCTCTTGGACGAGCAGGGCACGCTGCGGCGTTTCGTGAACATTTTCGTCGCGGACGAGGACGTCCGTTTCCTCCAGGGGCTCGACACCGACCTTCCGGCCGGCACGACCCTGTCGATCATCCCGGCCGTAGCAGGCGGCTGAGGCACAGGCCGGCGCTCGCATCCCAGGTGATCGCTGAGTCACAAAGGGGCGGTCCGCGCAGGCCGTAGTGATCACGCAAGGCTCAGGGCTGGGAACTTGGGGGCGCAGTTGCACGACGGCCTCCAGCGTGGTTTGCTATTAGCACTCGCACCATGAGAGTGCTAACGGTTACGGATCCGTGCAGCCCAAGGAGGACATCCCCAAAATGCCGAAGTTGATCGCCTTCGACGAGCAAGCCCGCCGGGCCCTCGAGAATGGCATGAACCAGCTCGTTGACGCCGTGAAGGTCACCCTTGGCCCGAAGGGTCGCAACGTCGTGCTGGAAAAGAAGTGGGGCGCTCCGACAATCACGAACGACGGCGTCTCCATCGCAAAGGAGATCGAACTCGAAGACCCATGGGAGAAGGTCGGAGCGGACCTCGTCAAGGAGGTGGCGAAGAAGACCGACGACGTCGCAGGAGACGGCACGACGACTGCGACCGTGCTCGCGGGCGCCATGGTACATGAGGGCCTGCGTAACGTCGCGGCCGGCGCGAACCCGATGTCGCTGAAGCGCGGCATCGAAGTCGGTGTCGAGACGGCCGTCGCTCGCTTGAAGCAACTCTCCAAGGAGATCGACGCGAAGGACCAGATCGCCCAGGTGGCATCGATCTCCTCCGCCGACGATGAGATCGGCTCGATGATCGCCGAGGCCATCGACAAGGTCGGCAAGGACGGCGTGATCACCGTCGAGGAGTCCCAGACCTTCGGCATGGAGATGGAACTGGTCGAAGGCATGCGCTTCGACAAGGGCTACATCTCGCCGTATTTCGTCACCGATCCGGACCGTATGGAGGCCGTGCTCGAGGACCCCTACATGCTTCTCGTGGGGTCGAAGGTCTCGGCAGTCCGCGACCTGCTCCCGGTGCTCGAGAAGGTCATGCAAACGGGCAAGCCGCTCATGATCATCGCCGAGGACGTCGAGGGCGAGGCGCTGGCCACACTTGTCGTGAACAAGATCCGTGGCACGTTCCGCAGCGTCGCTGTCAAGGCTCCCGGCTTCGGAGAGCGCCGCAAGGCGATGCTCCAGGACATTGCGATCCTGACTGGCGGCCAAGTGATCACCGAAGAGGTCGGGCTCAAGCTCGAGAACGTCGCCCTGGACCTGCTGGGTCGGGCCCGCAAGATCGTCGTCACCAAGGACGAGACGACCGTGGTGGAGGGCGCTGGCGACGACGCCGACATCAAGGGCCGGATCAACCAGATCAAGACCGAGATCGAGAACACCGACTCGGACTACGACCGGGAGAAGCTGCAAGAGCGCCTGGCGAAGCTCTCCGGTGGCGTCGCGGTCATAAAGGTCGGGGCCGCGACGGAGGTCGAGCTCAAGGAGAAGAAGCACCGCATCGAGGACGCCGTGTCCACCACCAAAGCGGCCATCGAAGAGGGCGTCGTCCCAGGTGGAGGCGTCGCGCTGCTCCGCTCGCAGCAGGCCATCCTGGAGGCTGCCGAGAAGCTGGACGGCGACGAGGCTACAGGCGCCAGGATCGTGGCCCGTTCGGTCGAGGAGCCGCTGAAGCAGATCGCCGTCAATGCAGGGCTCGAGGGCGGCGTAGTGGTCGAGAAGGTCAAGGGCCTGAAGGGCGCCCACGGCCTGAACGCCCAGACCGGCGTGTACGAAGACCTGTTCAAGGCTGGTGTTATCGACGCCGCCAAGGTGACCCGGTCCGCGCTGCAGAACGCGGCTTCGATCGCGGCCCTGTTCCTCACGACCGAGGCGGTCGTGGTGGACAAGCCCGAGGAGAAGGCTCCCCCCACGTCCCCGGGCGGCGGGATGGAGGACTACTGATCCCGAAACCAAGGGGTCGTTGAGAGCAAAGACCACCAGGGACGCTCCAAGCGTCCCTGGTGGCGCGCTTTCCCATCCGCGCCGTCCTCGGCACGCCGGGCTCTCCGTAGACTGCCAGCCGTGACCTCCGAGCCCCCGGCGCCCAACGACTCACCGGTCAGCCCGACGACCGGGTGGTGCGTGCTGCACCTGTTCTGCAAGCCAAGGCCCGGGGCCGAGATCCATTCCCTCCTTGCTGCGATCGGTGTCGCGCAGGAAGACGACTGCCAGGTCGTGACCGCGGCGATGTTGGGACACAAGGCCGACGTCTGCGTCCTTGCGCTGGGCCCGGACCTGAGGCGGCTCCGCCGCCTACAGACCGAGCTGCAGACGGGGGGCCTGGACGTCGTCGACTCCTACGTGTCGCTGACGGAGGTGTCCGAGTACGCCGCGGGGGTGCCCGAGGAGATGAAACAGGCTCGGCTCTACCCGACGCTCCCGCCGGCAGGCAAGCCGGCCATGTGCTTTTATCCGATGTCAAAGCGCCGCGCCCCTGGTGCCGAGAACTGGTACGCACTGAGCTTCGAGAACCGGATGGAGCTGATGCGGGGGCACGGGTCCGCAGGTCGCGAGTTCCGTGGCCGGGTGCTTCAGCTCGTCACGGGCTCCGCAGGGCTCGACGACTGGGAGTGGGGAGTCACGTTGTTCGGTGTCCACCCTGACGACCTGAAGGAGTGCGTGTACTCCATGCGCTTCGACGAGGCCTCGGCACTCTATGGCGACTTCGGTCCCTTCTACACCGGCATCGTCGGAGAACCCTCGGATGTCCTAAGCGGTGTCGGCATATTCTGAAGCAGCTGCCGGGGACCGTCCCGACGGGTCGACGGCGAACGTGCTCGCCCGCCTCGAGGCTGTCCTGGCCGGTCTCGATCGGGTCGTTGTCGCTTTCTCGGGAGGTGCTGACTCCGCACTGGTGGCGGCCGTCGCCACCAGGCTCCTCGGAGCCGACCAAGTGCTGTGCGCGACCGCCGTCTCCCCCTCCCTTGCACCGGACGACCTGGCGCACTGCGCTCGGATCGCAAGCGAGTGGGGTTTACGCTGGACCGCTGTAGCTACGAACGAGCTCGACGACCCTGCCTATGTGCGCAATGATCTCGATCGTTGCTACCACTGCAAACGCGAGTTGATGGACGTGCTGATGCCTCTGGCCGAGTCTGAACAGGCGACCGTGGTGCTGGGCGTCAACCTCGACGATCTCAACGATCACCGGCCCGGGCAGAAGGCGGCTGCCGAGCGCGGGGCCGCTTTTCCGCTTGTCCAGGCGGGCCTGGACAAGGCGACGGTCCGTAAGGTGTCCAAGACGCTCGGGCTGAGTACCTGGGACCGCCCTGCAGCTGCGTGCCTGGCATCGAGGGTGCCACACGGCACGCCGGTCAGCCTGGGCGTCCTCGACCAGGTGGCAGCCGCGGAATCAGCGCTGCGACGGCTTGGTTTCAAGGCTCTGCGGGTCCGCCATTACGGCGAGCTCGCCCGGATCGAGCTTGACTTGGAGGATCTCGAGCGTGCGATCGCAGTTCGTGACGAGATCGTCGCAGCGGTCCGCGATGCCGGATACCGCTATGTCACCCTCGACCTCGAGGGCCTGCGCTCGGGCAATCTCTCCGCCGCGGCCGCAGCTCGGGCCGGGCTCCGCCCATGAATACGCGCGTCCGCCTCACCTTCCCTGAGGAACTGGTCCGCGAGCCCGTCGTGGCCCAGCTCGTCCGCCGCTTCGATGTCGAGCCGAACATCCGCAGGGCGAGCGTGGAAGCTCATCAGGGCTGGATTATCTGCGAGCTCGCGGGCGCTCCCTCGGCGATCGAAGGTGCGGTGGCGTGGCTCGAGGAAATCGGTGTCAGCGTCGACCGCCTGGGAGACGTCCTGGAGAGTTGACCCGCGGCGGCCACGCCGGCCTCATCGCCTCCCGCGACGGCGGGTCGTCGTAGCGCCCGATCAGCGCCCCGTCATCGGTGGATCCTCGTTGCCCCGAGCACGAACCTGCCAACCGCCGGTAGCGATCTGGTGTGGCTCGTAGAACACGCAGCCTTCCGGGCACGCGAAGGGAACCGTGTCGGCAGCGTCGAGCCGGCAGCGCTCGGTGCGCTCGCCCGAGCGCACAGTCCGCATGACGTAGTGCCGGCAGTCCTGCTTGACGCTCATGTCGGCCATGATCGCGCGCAGGCGGTCGCGATGTTCCGGGCTCTTGTGGTGGCATTAGGGTCGGACGCGTGAGTGACGTGACGGCGTCGACTCGGGACCTCGTTCGGTGGGGAGAAACCCTCGCCGCCATCGCCAGGACTGGACTCGCGTTCACCAAGAACCTCTACGAGAAGGAACGCTATGAAGAGGTTCTCAAGGTCGCCGGTGACATCCGTGCCGCGGCCGCCTCGGCACTCGAGCGCGCCGGCCAGCCGGTGGCGACGCGCGAGGCGGACGACCTGGTCCTCGAGTGGATGGAGGGCGTCCGCCAAGGAGTCACCGGCTACGTGACGCCGAAGGTGGCAATCGGCGCGATCGTCGGCAACGACGAGGGCGAGATCCTGCTCGTGCAGCGGGCGGACTCGGGTGCATGGCTCTACCCGACCGGGTGGGCGGACGTGGGCTACTCGGCCGCCGAGGTCGCCGTGAAGGAGGTTCTCGAGGAAACCGGCATCGATGTCGAGCCGGTGCGCCTGGTGATGGTCCTGGACGGTCTCCGGCTCGGTTTCACCCAGGTGCCCCTCTACTCGCTCGTCTTCCACCTGCGGCCCGTGGGCGGCGAGCTGAGGGCGCACCCCCTCGAGTGCACAGACGTCGGGTGGTTCGGCGAGGATTCCCTTCCTGTTCCTCTCGCAAATGCCGGCGTGTGGACGGAGCACGCGTTCGCCACCATCCGGGGTGACTCGGTCGAGGTTCTCTTCGACTGGCCCCGTGGGCCGATCTGGCGGCATTGACGATCTTGGGACGTCCAGGCTGACACCAGCTTCGCCTTCGCCTGGTACGGCCTGGATACACTCGGCTTCATGAAGTCCAACGGCGTCCTCGTGGATCGCGTCTTGGAGGTGAGCGACGATCTCGTGGAGGTCGTGACACGCCTCCTGCCGCAACTGTCCTCGAGCGCGGCGACACCGGACCGCGCCTGTGTCGAAGAGATAGTGGCCTCACCGTGCAGCACGCTCTTGGTTGCTCGCCTCGACGCTGCGATCGTCGGCATGACGACGCTCATCATCTACAGGATCCCGACCGGGCTGCACGCCGTCATCGAGGACGTCGTCGTCGACGAGTCCGCCAGGGGACACGGTGTGGGCGCGGAACTGCTCGCGCAAGCCGTTCGGCTCGCCCGCGAGCGGGGGGCCCTCCACGTCAACTTGACGTCGCGATCGTCAAGGGAGGCTGCGAACCGTCTGTACACGAAAGCTGGTTTCGTGAAACGAGAGACGAACGTCTACCGGCTCAACTTGAGCTGATCGACTCCGTCGCCGGTCCTGGCGGCGCTGTCCGCTCCCTTGAGGCTCTTGTCCCGCCCGCCGGCGACCGCAAGGGTGACAAGGCCGACGACGACGCCCGCAAAACCTGCCATCCGTAGTCCCAGGGAACCGGCGGAAGTGGGCAGGTGCTCGTTGAAAAGCACGGTCCCGACAGCGATCACATAGGCGGTGGACATGACGATGTTCACCGGTGACACGACCGCCGCCGAGCATCGTTGCAGACCGGTTTGGAACAGCACCAGGCCGGTCCCCATGGTGACGGCGAGCACGTAGAGGTCGGGAGAGGCCACCAGGCGAGGTATCGAACCGAGGAGCCCCCAGCGCTGCACGAAGGTCGCCGCCGACTTGAGGCCGAGCCCTGCCACGCCGTAGAGAAGGCCGGCCGCCACGCCGAACAGTGGGCCCCGCAGGTTCCTGAACCGGCGCTCCGACATGTGGGCCCGGTCCGCCATCACGAAGACCGCGAGCCCAACCGCAGAAGTCGGGACTGCGGCAAGCAGGAGGTACCCTAGGCTTGCCGGCCCGCCCGCGTGATCCACACGTGTGTCGATCGACAGACCCAGCAGCACCAGGGCAATCACGATGGTCGCGAGAGCGAGCCACTCAATTCGCCGGAGGCGGTCGTGCAACACGAAATGCGACAGCACGAGCAGCAGGACGATCCCGGAGGCGAAGATCGGCTGTGCGACCGAGATCGGCGCCAGGGACAAGGCCAGACCCTGGCACACGAGACCCCCGAGCAAGCAGGCGCAACCCCACATCCACTGGGGTGAGGAACACAACGTTCGGAGCATCGCCCAGAAGTGCCGGGCATGGATCTCGGGCAGCCTTTGGAGAGCGACCTTCTCGACGACCGTGCCGGTGCCGGTGAGCACCGCCGACGTCGCCGCGATGGCGATCCCCGCCGAAGTGTGGGCGTCCAGGCTCACGTCGCCCTCCGCGCAGAAGCAAGAAGAATGGACGACAGAGCCGGGGTGCGGCAGAGCACGCGATCCAGCGGACGGAACAGACGGGGGACGTCGTGGTAGGGAGCGCCTGTGATGTCGATCTCGACGAATCCGGTCGAAGCGAGGATCTCCTCGAGCGCGCGCCGCGTGAAGATTCGCAGGTGCCCGACCACATCGCTACCCGGCCGCCCGTAGATGCCACGCAGGCTGACCTCGGTGAACAACGGCTGAATTCCGAACGCGAGCAACACACGGTTGTACCAGGCCGCCAGATTCGGCGTCGACAACAGCAACCTCCCGCCGGGAACGAGCACTCGTCCGGCCTCTGCTAGCGCGGCGTCCGTATCCACCAGGTGCTCGATCAGCTCGCTCATGATGACAACGTCCACGCTGCCACGAGCCAGAGGGAGACCGAAGCCGTCCACTGCTGCGCGGGCCACGGAGACGCCGCGTCGTCGGGCACGATCAAGCGCGGCGCACGACCAGTCGAAGCCGATGATGGTGACGTCGGCGCCGGGTGTCTGTTCGCACCGTACCGTGGCGAGCGCAGTGGCCATGCCGTCGCCGCATCCGACGTCGACCGCCACGAGCGGCCGCAGCGACGAAGCTGCGATTCCGGCAAGCATCGTCGCCTGCATCTGGGCTCGTTCCAATCCTGAGCTCAGCGGGGTCGCGGGGTCCTCGTAGAAGCGTTGAAGTGAATGCCCGGTCATTGTCACCGGCCTAGGAGCCAGCACGTATCGGGACCTCGGCGCGCGGCGGCGCGGCGATCACGCCGCATGCCACGTTCGCGTTCGCTCTTTGATCAACCGGCTCCCCTAACTAAGGTCCTCGGCCACCTGGGGGATGTCTTCAACCCCGGGGGACGCGCGGCATGCTACCTCCCGGGCACCGACGGGTAGGGTCGTACAGTCTGAACCGAGCGAGCGGTCGACCACGACGTAGGCACGGCCCGGCACGGCCCTTAGGATGTGGCGGCTAAGACATGAGGTCATCAGCGGGACCGGGCGCCAACGACGTCAGCCTGGCACAGAGCCGAACGGAGGTGCAGGTCGTGGTGGAGAGTGTGACGATCACGGACAACCGCAACGGTCAGACGATCGAGATCCCAATCGTTGACGGCGGGATAGCAGCAGACCAGTGGAGCAAGCTCCTCCCGGGCGTTTGGTTCTACGACCCCGCCTTCATGACGACGGCTTCAGCCGAGAGCGCGATCACCTTTGTGGACGGCGAGAGAGGAATCCTCGAGTACCGCGGCTACCCGATCGAGCAGCTGACAGAGCAGTCGACCTACCTCGAGGTCGCGTACCTCCTGCTCAATGGAGAGCTGCCGACTGCCGCACAAGCCGAGCAATGGGTGCGGGAGATCACCTACCACACCTTCATACATGAGAACATGCGCAAGAGGTTCCTCGAGGGCTTCCATTACGACGCGCACCCCATGGGGATCCTCGTCTCGGCGATCGCGGCGCTTTCGACCTACTACCCGGACGCGAAGGACATCTTCGATCCTCAAGTCCGCCACAAGCAGATCATTCGGCTGATCGCGAAGATGCCGACCCTTGCCGCGGCGGCACACCGCTACAGCGTCGGCATGCCGTTCGTCTACCCGGACAATACCCACGACTTCCCGTCCAACTTCTTGTCGATGGTGCTGAAAACCCCGGAGTCCCGCTTTGACGCGGACCCCACGCTCGTGCGGGCAATGGATGCCCTGTTCATCCTGCACGCGGACCATGAGCAGAACTGCTCGACAGCTGCGCTGCGCGTTGTCGCCTCGTCGCAAGTCGACCCGTACTCGGCATGTGCCGCGGCTTGCGCCGCCCTGTACGGCCCCCTCCACGGCGGTGCCAACGAGGCTGTCATCCGGATGCTCTCCGAGATCGGGTGCATCGAGAACGTCCCGGACTTCGTCCGCTCGGTGAAAGAGGGGCACGGCCGCCTGCAAGGCTTCGGACATCGCGTCTACAAGAACTACGACCCCCGGGCCAAGATCATCCGGGACATCGCCTACCAGGTCTTTGATGTCACCGGTAAGAACCCGCTCCTCGACATCGCGTTGAAGCTTGAGGAGGTCGCGCTCGCCGACGAGTACTTCATCTCCCGCAAGCTGTACCCGAACGTCGACTTCTACTCCGGGCTCATTTACCAGGCCATGGGCTTCCCCGTCGAGATGTTCCCGGTCTTGTTCGCGGTCCCGCGCGTCGCGGGATGGGTGGCGCACTGGGTCGAGATGCTCGAGCACCACGCGAAGATCGCACGACCGAGGCAGCTCTACGTCGGGTACCGGCGCCGCGACTACGTGCCGATGGCGGCCCGATAACCGAGAAGGAGCTTCAGCCGGCCCGACCTATGCCCGCGCCAGGTGGCGAGCGAGACCCGAACCGCACTCGTCGGCCGTTCTGTTCGCGCCGGGATCGCGGGTTTCCATAGATCCGGTCCGGTCGATGCCGCTCACCCGGGCTCCACGGACCGCTGGCGTGCGACCTCGAACATCGCGACTGCCCCGGCAGCCGAGACGTTGAGCGAGTCGATGGAACCGTGCAGAGGGATCCGGGCGAGCACGTCGCACCGTTGACGTGACAGCGGCGCCAGACCCCGTCCCTCGGCTCCGATCACGAGCGCGATCGGCCGGTCCCCGAGGCCGAGGCTGAACACCGGCTCAGACCCGCGCTCGTCAAGACCGACCGTCCAAACCCCGAGACGCTGCAACTCCTGAAGCGCCCCTGGCACTCCGGGGACAACGGCTACGCTGACGTGCTCGATCGCGCCCGCCGCGACCTTGGTAACCGTCGGGGTGACATGAGCGCTCCGGTGACGAGGCAACACGACCCCGGTCACGCCCGCGCACTCGGCGCTGCGCAAGAGGGCGCCGAGGTTCTGCGGATCGGTAACGCCGTCGACCACGACGAGAAACGCCGACTTTTCCGCCTCGGCTCGCCGACCGACCTGTTCGTGGCTTGCGCGTTCGACAAGCGAGGGAGGTTCCCCGTCCTCGAAGCGCTCCTCGTCGGCTTCGCCGTCCCCTGGCTCGACGTCGGGAGGGCGAGCACGCCCGCTCGTGGCTGGAGCGTTTCCGGGCGGCGAGCCGACCAGGTCGGACAGGTCAGCTTCGGTCAAAGGGTCGGCGAAGGCGATCACGCCTTGAGGCGCCTCGGAACCCTGCACCTGTTGGATCTGGCGCTGGCTGACCAGCCTCACCGGGACGTGGCTCGCCCGGGCGAGCGACTGGATCTCCCGGAGAATCGCGGCAGGGTCCGAGCCCTCCATCATCCAGACCTCGTGCACTGCCCTGCGGTGCGCCGCAAGCAGCTCCCGGACCGCCTGGCGGCCCTCGACCTGGTCGCCGCCAAGCTCGCGTCTGACCTTCGCAGAGCCGCGCCCGCCGGTGGCTTCCGAGAGACGACCGCCGCGGCCGAAGGATTTGCTGGGGGCGCTCGGGCTTGTCCGCGCCGGCGATGGCCGCTGGTAGCCGGCTGTGTTCGAGCCACGACCAGCAGCGAGACGTGAGGCGCCTGACGACCCCGCGCGTGGCCTGCTCCGTCCGATGAACTCTCCCCGCGGGCCGGCAGGCGGTTCCGACCGCGGCGCTCGGGGCTGCCTCGGCCAAAGGCTGCGACCGGTCGTGGCTGCACGACCGATCGAGCTGGGGAGCGGTCCGGACTCGGAGCCGCGTTCCGCTTCGGCCTCCCGGCGAGCCGCGGGACCGTCACGCCTCGCGGCAGCTGGGCCGTCACGCCGAGGCGCCGGCCGATCCCATCCACCGACCGGGAAATTGCGAAGACCGTCCCCCTGCGGCGAAGACCTGAACGCTGACGGCCGCCGACCCGGAGCCGCGTCCCTGCCGGGTGCGGACGCGAGGGAGCTGCCGGCACCACGGTACGAGCCGGCCGCATCGGAACCACCGCGGCCGGCGCCGCGGTAGGAGGTGCCGGCGCCGGACCCGCTGTAGGGCTTGGCTGAGCCGCGACGAGCAATCGCACCAGCACCGCGACTGGAGCCGGCGGCACCCGAACCGCGTTGACCGGTGCCCGGACTGCCGGCACCACCACTCGGCCTGCCGCGTCCTCCGGCGTAACCGGCGCCCTGCGCCCCTCGGGAGACGGACCGATCTCCCGTTGCACGCGAACTCGGCAGACGGGTGCGCCCCCCGACCGCACGCGGCCCTCCGGCGCGGCCGGTGCCCGCTCCACGGTCACCAGCGGCGCGCCCGCTCGAGCTGCGAGAGCCGCGAGACGTGGCGTCTCCTTTGTTTCCCTCTGGCATTACGAACCGATCTCCTCGAGCAACGCGGTGGCGAGGCAGGCAATACCCTCGACGCGCCCAAGGCTCCCGAGCCCTTCCGGCCGGGTCGCCTTCACGTGCACGGGGCCTGCCGCCGCCGCGCTGAGTCGTTCCATCATGGTCTCACGCGCATCGCCTATCCGCGGAACCTCGCAGATCACGGTGCAATCGGCATTCGCCAGCCGCAGGCCGCTCGCCAGCACGAGCGCGGCCACCCGCGCCAGGATCGTGAGGCTGTCGGCTCCGGCCCAACGCTCGTCGGTGTCGGCGAAGTGGGCACCGAGGTCGCCGAGCGCCGCGGCACCGAGCATGGCATCGGCCACGGCGTGCGCCACGACGTCGGCGTCGCTGTGACCGGCCAGACCCTGCTCCGCCTCAAAGCGGACGCCTCCCAGCACGAGCGCCCCGTTACGCTCCGACCCACCAGCAAAGGGGTGCTGATCGAAGCCGATGCCTACACGCAACCTCGGGGTCACCGATTGCTCCACTTCTCTGCAGTCGCGAGGTCGTCAGGCGATGTCAGCTTGAGATTGTGGTATTCGCCTGGGACGACCACGACGTTCAAGCCGAGAGCCTCGAGGAGACCGGCGTCGTCTGTCGCCTCGGGTGCGTCGGCGTGTGCGCGCCGCAGCACCTCGGCGCGGAAGGCTTGCGGCGTCTGCACTGCCACTAGCTCGCTCCTGTCGAGTGTGTCCACGACGCGACCGCAGCGAACGCGCTTGACAGTGTCCGCGAGCGCAAGCCCCGGAATGGCTCCATCGGCGCCAGCGACGACCGCGTCGACTACTGAGCGGAACAGCTCGTGTGAAGCCAGCGGACGGGCGGCATCGTGGACGACGATGATGTCAGCGTTCTCTGGAACGGCCGCCAGGCCTCGGCGGACCGAAGAGGCTCGGGTCGGCCCTCCGGAGATGACGCGATCGGCGCCTTTGCCGATCCCGGGTCTACCGAGAAAAGATTCCGGCACGACGGCTACCACGCCGCGGGCCACCGAGCGCGACGTGTCGAGGCTCCACTCGATCACGGGCCGGCCCCCAAGAGCGGCGAACTGCTTGGGTTGACCGAATCGCCGTCCTTGTCCGGCGGCGACAACGATCACCCAGACCTCGACGCCCACGCGCCGGTCGCGCCCTGCGCTACGGCAGAGCGGCGTTGAGGCGCTCCTCCGCCTCGGCCTCGCTCACGCCGATCGCGAACGTCAGCTCGGAAACGAGGATCTGGCGCGCTCGCGTCAGCATCCGCTTCTCACCTGCGGAGAGGCCGCGGTCCTTGTCGCGGATCGAGAGGTTCCGAACCACTTCTGCGACCTGATAAATGTCACCCGACTTGAGCTTCTCGACGTGGTTCTTGTAGCGGCGAGACCAGTTCGTGGGCATCCGCGCTTCCTTCTTGCCAAGGACAGCGAAGACCTCTTCCACCTCCTCGTCGTTGATCACCTCTCGAAGTCCGACCTCTGCTGTGTTGTCGGACGGCACCATAAGAGTGAGATCGCCGTACGCGAGCCGGAGCACGAGGTACTCACGCTTCTCGCCAAAGGCTTCTCGCATTTCCCGCCGCTCTACTACGGCGGCACCGTGATGGGGATAAACAACTTTGTCCCCGACATCAAACAATGGAACTCCTCACGAAACGAGGGAAGGTGGGGTCCTCACCAGGGTACGGACGTCGCGGCCGTCGCTCAACTCGGGACCGCCGCCGATCTCGGTCCTAGGACGCGATCTGGCGGCAGGAACCACACCAAACAACAACCGAACTGCCTCCAGAAGGGTACCTGCTCTGAGCAGCTCCAATTCCATCGGTCCCTCGGGGGCGGACTGAGGCACAACGGCACGGCGAAACCCGAGCCTCGCCGCCTCGGCCAAGCGGCGCTCGGTCGCCTGCACGCGACGCAGCTCACCGGCCAACCCGACTTCGCCGCAAGCCACGACCTCCCTGCCGACAGGGATCCCTGTAACCGCCGAGACCAGGGCCAACGCGATACCGAGATCGGCTGCTGGTTCGCTCACGCGAAGACCCCCGACGGTGGAAACGAACACGTCAGAGCCAGCCAGGGCCACGTGGCACCTCCGCTCGAGCACGGCGAGCAGAAGGGCAAGCCGACCGGCGACGACACCTTGCGCAACCCTCCTCGGCGCCGCGGATGTCTGCGGCCCGACGAGCCCCTGGACCTCGATGATGAGTGGCCGACGCCCTTCGAGCACCGGCACAGCGATGCTGCCCGGCACGCCGTGGCGTCGGTCTCCGAGCAGCAGGGCGCTCGGGTCCACGAGGCCCCTGAGGCCGGTCTCGGTCATCTCGAACAGCCCGAGCTCGCCGGTGGGGCCGTAGCGGTGCTTGGAGGCCGAAAGCAGGCGGAGGGCTTGGTGCCGGTCGCCGTCGAACGACAGCACGGTGTCGACGATGTGTTCGAGGGTCCGGGGGCCGGCGAGCGCACCGTCCTTGGTGACATGGCCGACCAACAATGTGGCGACCCCCAACGACTTCGCATGACGCACGAGGCGGCTAGCACACTCGCGCACCTGGCTCGGTGACCCCGCTTGGGAACCGCACGCGGAGTCCGACACCGCTTGGATCGAGTCGACCACGAGGACCGAGGGCTCGAGCCTGCCGGCGGCGAAGATGACGGCATCGAGGTCAGTCGTCGCCAGAACGTAGCAGCCGTCGACAGCCGTCCCAAGGCGTTCGGCGCGGCGTCTGACCTGCTCGCCGGATTCCTCCGCCGCGATGAGCATGGAGGTTCTCCCCTTCGACGCGAGGCTCGCGAGCGCCTGGAGGACCAGCGTGGACTTGCCGACACCCGGCTCGCCGCCGAGCACCGTCACCGAGCCGGCGACCAGACCACCACCGAGGACCCTGTCGAGCTCGCCGATGCCCGTCGCCGCTGCGATGGCGCTGTCCGCGCTGATCGAACACAGGGGCAATGCGGTTGCGCAGGGCTCCGAGGTGCACGAGCGCAGCGGGTCGGTGGCCAGGCTCGAAGCTGCCCTCGGTGCGAACGGTGTCACCGGCTGTTCCACGAGGGTGTTCCACTCACCACAGGCCGGGCAGCGTCCCGACCATCGAGACGAGCCGTGTCCGCATGCCCGGCAGCGGTGAATCGACTTCGGTCGCGTCATGCTCCGACGTTACGAGCCGGGTGTCACAGCGTCGCTGCGCGACTGCGCCGGCTCGAGGTCGGCGAAAGTGCTCAGGAGTCGGCGCCGGCTCCCGCAAACTCGACAGCCGGGGGCTCGAAGCCCTCGATGGCACGGAAGACGAGAGCACCGTCCTCCTCATCGACGATCACGGTCTCGCCCACCCGGAATTCCTTCCAGAGGATCTTCTCCGAAAGCGGGTCCTCCACCAGCTGCTGGATCGAGCGGCGCAAGGGCCTCGCCCCCAGCTCGGGAGCGTAACCTCTCTGGGCCACGAACCTCTTGGCTGCGAGGGTGAGCTCCAATCCGATGCCCTGTCCCTCGAGCTGGTCGCGGACGCGGCGGATGAGGAGCTCCACTATCTCGACCACCTCGTCCATCGTCAGCTCGTGGAACACGATGACCTCGTCGATCCGGTTCAGGAACTCGGGCCGGAAGTGGTTCTTGAGCGCCTCTTGGACACGCTGCTTCATCCGCTCGTAGGTCACCGACTCGCTCGACTTCTGGAAGCCGAGCGACAGCTTGCGCAGGTCCGAGGTTCCGAGGTTCGAGGTCATGATCAGCACGGTGTTCTTGAAATCGACCGTTCGTCCCTGGGCGTCGGTGAGGCGACCATCCTCCAGAATCTGGAGGAGCGTGTTGAAGATGTCGGGGTGTGCCTTTTCGATCTCGTCGAACAGCACCACGGCGAAGGGCTTGCGCCGGACGGCCTCTGTGAGCTGGCCACCCTCCTCGTAGCCCACGTAGCCGGGAGGCGACCCGACGAGCCGGCTCACGGTGTGCTTCTCCATGTACTCGCTCATGTCGAGCTGGATCAGCGAGGCCTCGTCGCCGAAGAGCAGCTCTGCGAGCGTCTTGGCGAGCTCGGTCTTGCCCACACCGGTAGGGCCGAGGAAGATGAACGACCCGCTCGGGCGCTTGGGGTCTTTGAGGCCGGCACGGGTGCGGCGGATCGCGCGCGACAGCGCGTTGATCGCGTCCTCCTGGCCGACGACCCGCTTGTGCAGGTCCTCCTCGAGGCGCAGGAGACGAGCTGTCTCCTCCTCGGTGAGCTTGTAAACCGGTATCCCCGTCCAGTTCGCGAGAACCTCGGCGATCACGTCCTCGTCGACGACGTCGAACAGCTCCTCGCCAGCGGAACGCCAAGAGACGTTGAGCGCCGCCTTGCGTTCGAGTGCGTCGCTCTCCTTGTCGGCTAGCTTCTTTGCCTCTTCGAAGTTCGACTTCCCGATGGCGGCGTCCTTGTCGTGGCGAATCTTGGACAGCTCCTCGTCGATCTTGCGGTGCTCGGGCGGGGTGGACATCCGGCGGATCCGAAGACGTGAGCCTGCCTCGTCAATGAGGTCGATCGCCTTGTCCGGGAGGAAACGGTCTGAGATGTAGCGGTCAGCGAGGTTCGCGGCGGCAACCAGGGCCTGGTCGGTGATCGTCACCTGGTGGTGCTTCTCATACCTGTCGCGAAGCCCTCTCAAGATCTCGATCGTGTGTGCCAGCGTCGGCTCCTCGACCTTGATCGGCTGGAAGCGCCGTTCGAGAGCGGCATCCTTCTCGAGATGCTTGCGATACTCGTCGAGCGTCGTCGCCCCGATCGTCTGGAGCTCACCGCGGGCGAGCATGGGCTTGAGGATCGAGGCGGCGTCGATGGCACCCTCAGCCGCACCGGCACCGACGAGGGTGTGGAGCTCGTCGATGAACAAGATGATGTCCCCGCGTGTCCGGATCTCTTTCAGGACCTTCTTGAGACGTTCCTCGAAGTCACCCCGGTAGCGACTGCCGGCAACAAGCGCACCCAAGTCGAGGGTGTAGAGCTGCTTGCCTCTCAGCGTCTCGGGGACGTCGTCTTCGACGATCTGCTGGGACAGGCCTTCGACGATGGCTGTCTTGCCGACACCCGGCTCGCCGATGAGAACGGGGTTGTTCTTCGTGCGGCGCGACAGCACCTGCATGACCCGCTCGATCTCACGATCACGACCTATGACGGGATCGAGCTTGTGCTCGCGCGCCAGCTGGGTCAGGTTGCGGCCGAACTGGTCCAGCAAAGGCGACCCGGCGGGACTCTCGGAGCTCGCTGCGCCTGGGGCGGTCGCGGCGCCCTCACGCCCCTGGTACCCGGAGAGAAGTTGGATGACCTGCTGGCGCACACGAGTAAGGTCAGCGCCCAGGCTGACAAGCACCTGGGCGGCGACACCCTCGCCCTCGCGGACGAGGCCGAGCAACATGTGCTCGGTGCCGATGTAGTTGTGACCGAGTTGCAGCGCCTCCCGGAGGGACAGCTCGAGGACCTTCTTCGCACGTGGCGTGAACGGCGGCGACCCTGTCGGAGCCGATCCCGCAGGTCCGATGGTCTCCTCGACTTTCTCGCGCACGGCCTCGAGCGAAATGCCAAGGGACTCGAGCGCCTTGGCCGCGACTCCCTCGCCCTCGTGAATGAGGCCCAGCAGGATGTGCTCGGTCCCGATGAAGCTGTGGTTCAAGAGGCGCGCTTCCTCCTGAGCCAGGACCAACACCCTGCGTGCCCGATCGGTGAATCGCTCGAACAACTCAGACTCCCTTGTGGTCTTCCGTGTACGAGAAGTCTACCGGTCCGGTGCGCGAAAACCCGCCGCCACGGAAGCTAGCTCCCCCTCTTAACATCGGATCACGGCCCCCAAACCCTTAGTGGTCTGATCCGGGCCATCCGGAGCCGGCCGGCACATCGACCGGAGCCCGACAAACGGGCAATTCGAATTGAACACTTTGGGAGGGGAAGATTACAGTGCGGCGGAATACTGGGGTGGGCGTCCGGCTGTCGGTTCGGTGCTCCTTTGGCGTAAGGTGGCGGACTTGGTGAGCAGCCTGGACCCTTTCGCCCTCCCGATTCGCGAGGAGGATCTCGCCCGGCTCGAGCTGTGCCTGCGAGACTCGGTGCTCGGTGAGGACGCGTTCTTGAACGAGGTGGCAAGCCACCTCATCCAAGCCGGAGGAAAACGCCTAAGGCCCTCGCTCACCATCGCCGCCTCCTACCTCCAAAGTGACGATGTCACCACGGACATCCTGCTCGGCGGGGTTTCCGTCGAACTTGTCCACCTTGCGTCGCTCTACCACGACGACGTCATGGACGAAGCAACCCGCCGGCGCAGCGTCGAGAGCGTCAACGCCCGCTGGGGCAACCTCGTGGCGATCGTGGCCGGCGACTTCCTGTTGGCCCGGGCAGCGGAGATCGCTTCGGGGCTCGGTACCGAGGTCGCCGGATTGCTCGCCGCGACACTCGCCCGGCTCTGCCAGGGGCAGGTGGCCGAGGTGCGCGCCGCGTTCCAGATAGAGCGCGACGAGGACGACTACCTGCGCTGTATCTCCAACAAGACCGCCGCCCTGATGTCGACCGCGTGCCGTATCGGCGGACTGACCGCCGGTCTCAACCGGTCCCAGATCGACGATCTGTCGGCGTTCGGTGAGGCGTTCGGCATGGTCTTTCAGATCCGCGACGACGTCCTCGACGTCGTCGCCACCGAGGCCGAGCTCGGCAAGCCGCCAGGGCAGGACCTCGCGGAGGGGATCTACACCCTGCCCGTGCAGCGCGCGCTTCTCGACCCTGTCGTGGGCCCGAAGCTCCGCGATCTTCTCGGCCACCCGCTCGACCAGGTTGAACGCGAGGAGGCACGGGCGCTCGTCGCGGCGTCACCGGCCATCTCGGCCGCCCACGAGATCGCTCGTGACTACGCCAGGACAGCCGCCGCAGCCGCGGCCCGGCTCGGGGAGGGACTGATCCCCAAGGCACTCGTCGAGTTCGGCTACAACGTCGTCGACGACCTCCAGGAATCCACCGCGGGAGTCCTTGCACCGAGCTGAGGCGTGCCGACTCAGGTCTCACGTCCTTCGGATCCGGTCGGGCCGACCGCTGCATCCGGCGGTTTGTCCTCTGGACGAAGGGCCGGGAACAGCAGCACCTCCTTGATGTTCGCGACGTCCGCGTACAGCATCACGAGCCGGTCGATCCCGAGCCCCAGTCCACCGGTTGGCGGCAGCCCGAGCTCAAGAGCCCGCAGGTAATCCCAGTCGACGCTCATCGCCTCGTCGTCACCCAGGGCCTTCTCCCGCTCCTGCTCCTCGAAACGCGCCCGCTGGTCGTCGGGATCCGCCAGTTCGCTGAAGGCGTTGCCGAGCTCGCGGCCCGCGATGATCGGCTCGAAACGCTCCACGTAGCCGGGCTTGGAGCGGTGCGCCCGAGCAAGCGGCGAGACCTCCTGAGGGTAGTCGCACACGAACACAGGACCCCAGAGCTCCGACTCGGTGGTCTTCTCGTAGATCTCGAGGATGAGCTTGCCAGGCCCGTACCAGGGCTCGAACGGCACTTCGAGATCCGACGCCACCCGTCGTAGGTGGTCCGCCCCCATCGACACGTCGACGTCAACCCCCGCGTGCTCCGCGATGAGCTCTACAAGAGTCGCCCGCCGCCACGGCGGCGTCAGATCGACCTGCCGTCCCTGGTAAGGGATCACGGTCGTGCCGAGAAGTTCCTCGGCGGTTCCTGCCACGATGTCCTCGAAGATCACCATCATGTCGGTGTAGTCGGCGTAGGCCTGATAGAGCTCGAGCATCGTGAATTCGGGGTTGTGACGCGGCGACAGCCCTTCGTTGCGGAACGTCCTGCCGATCTCGAAGACGCGCTCCATCCCACCGACGACGCACCGTTTCAGGTAGAGCTCCGTAGCGATGCGGAGGTACACGTCGGTGTGGAGCGCGTTGTAGTGCGTGACGAACGGTCGCGCCGTCGCGCCACCGAGGATTGGGTGCAGCACCGGCGTCTCGACCTCCACGAAGCCAGCGGCACCGAGCCGACGACGTATCGACGCGACCACCTTGGAGCGCAGCAGGAATATGTCACGCACACCGTCGTTCGCCCAGAGGTCGAGCTCGCGCTGTCGATAGCGGATGTCGGGGTCGGAGACGCCGTGCCACTTGTCGCCGAAGCCGCGACGAGCCCGCGCGAGCAGCTCCCAGGATGCAACCTTGACCGACAGTTCGCCTCGCTGGGTACGGACGACCTCACCGCTCACACCGATCCAGTCACCGAGCGACAAGCGACAGAACTCCTCGAAATCGGGCGTGAAAGCCGCGAGTGCGAACAGCTGAATGCCGCCCGTCCAGTCCCAGAGCTCAGCAAAGGCAAGCTTTCCTTGGGGCCGGGACCGCATCAGGCGACCAGCTGTGGCGACCGTGACGCCGGACTCCTCACCCGTGACCAGATGGGCGAACGAACGGGCCACGTCGCCTGCGCCCGACGTCGTCTCGAAGCGGTATCCGATCTCCCTCACATCTCTCTCCCACTCCCGTCGTGCGCCACGTTGCGCTCGAAGACAAGGCGAAGCCCGTGCAGGGTGAGCCACGGCTCATGGTGCTGGATCATCTCCGACAAGGGAGTGACGAGCCCGGCAAGCCCGCCGGTCGCGATGACCGCGGAGGGCCCGAGCTCGTCGGCGATGCGCCTGCACATGGCGTCGACGAGACCGGTGTATCCGTAGATGGCACCGGACTGGATGGACTCCACGGTCGACTTTCCGATCACGTTGCGAGGCTCGACTAGCTCGACGCGACGCAGTGCCGCGGCATGCTCGAAGAGCGCTTCCATGCTGATCGCGATCCCGGGCGTGATGGCGCCGCCGAGGTACTCCCCCGCCGCCGAGATGGCATCAAAGGTTGTCGCCGTGCCCATGTCGACAACGATCGCAGGCCCGCCATACAAATCGATAGCTCCGACGGCGTTGGCGACACGGTCCGCTCCGACGTCTTTCGGGTTGTCGTAGAGAATCGGCATCCCGGTGCGTATCCCCGGCTCCACCACGACGAGAGGGACATCGAACCAAACGTGCGCCATTTCCCTGATCGAGGAAGTCACTTCCGGCACCGAGGAAGACACGACCATGCCGCCGACGCCTCCTTCGGCCGGCGCGGCCGTGAACTCGAGGCCAACCAACCTGAGCAGTTCGGTGACGAGGAGCGCGTACTCGTCGGCCGTGCGCTCGACGACTGTCGCAAGACGCCAGTGATGAAGCAGGTCCGCCAGTTCACCGGCTGCACCGGCGGCCGATGTGCCGCGGGCGGGCGCGAACGTCGGCTCGTCGCCGCCTTCTGACCTGTTCGGTCCCTGATTGCCGGCCGAGACGAACAGCCCGATGACGGTCTGTGTGTTTCCCACGTCTATTGCAAGCAGCATCACCTCTGTTTACCTCACCACGGGACTGAGCATCCCGATGACCAGGCCGCGCCGGCAGTCATCCGGTTGTCGTATGGTTGCATAGGAGTGGGGCCCGTGACCCGAACCGACGACACCTGCTTCCCAGGCTAGACAGCCACTGTGCGCTCCAAGATCTCTCGAGGCGACGTCCGGCTGCTCGTCGTGGGCGCTCTCTTGACCGCCGCGTCGGCCATCACCCGTTACGTCCACGTCGGTCGGGTGATCCCCTTCCTCGTGTCCGCGTTGGCTCTCGGGTTCCTCGCGGCAATCGTGGGCCGGAGCGTCGACCGGCTCGGGGATCGTCTCGGATCGGGCATGACAGGCGTCGTCCAGTCTGCGCTCGGCAACCTCCCGGAGCTCTTCTTCGGGATCTTCGCGCTTCGCGCGGGCCTGGTAAGCGTCGTCCAGGCCGCGCTCATCGGCTCGATCCTCGCCAATGTCCTACTCGTCTTGGGCTTGGCCTTCATCGTCGGCGGCCTGAGGCACGGAACGCAACGCTTTCCGGCGGAGAACGCTCGCACGATCGTGGTGCTGCTCGTGCTCGCCGGCTCGGTCCTCGTGATCCCGACTCTGGGCGCGCACCTGAACCTCGCCGTCCGACATCACGAAGTCGCCCTGTCCGACATCGCCGCAGTGGTACTGCTTATCGTCTTCATACTCTCCGCCCCCGCATCGGTGCGCCGGGAACCGCGACCTGCCCCGGAGGACATCACTGCGGAACACGAACCAGAAGCCGACAAGTCAACCGAACGCGGACGTCCTTGTGAACCCAGCGACGAAGGCGACCCTGCCCCCATCGTCTGGTCGATCTCGCTCGTGGTCGCGGTGCTGCTCGCCTCGAGCGTAGCCGCGGCCTTCGTGTCGGACTGGTTCGTCGCCGCTCTCACCCCCGCGCTCTCGGCACTCCACATGTCCGAGGCCTTCGCGGGTCTGGTGGTCGTGGCAATCGCCGGCAATGCAGTCGAGAACTTCGTCGGAGTCCAGCTCGCCGCACGCAACCGGAGCGATTATGCGCTCTCGGTCATCCTGCAGAGCCCTGTGCAGATCGCTCTCGTGCTCATTCCCGCGCTGGTGCTCCTCTCGGGCGTCATTGGGGGCGCCCAGCTCACCTTGGTGTTGTCGCCACTGCTAGGCGTCGTCCTCGCCGTCACCACTTTGGTCGCGGCTGTTGTCGTGTTGGACGGGGAGTCGACCTGGCTCGAGGGGGCTTGCCTCGTGGGTCTTTACGTCGTCATCGCGGCATCGTTCTGGTGGGGATGAACACGCGGCGCCCACTCCGCGGGCTCGGAATGTGACGGCAGAGGTCCGCCCCTACATCTCGAATCGCGTAACCTGCAACTCAAGTATCTGGGCCGTGCGGCTCATCAACTTCGCGATTGCCGCAAGGAGAGCCCAATGAAGATTCTGTGCTCCAGGCCGGAGCTGCCTCAAATTGCTCTCCTCACGCTCGCCTGCTGCGGCCGCGAATTGTCAACTGGCCCGGAATCCGTGCCAAGACCAGGAAAGACCAAGCGTCGGGCAGAACCTCATGGCGTGCCGTGATCCTCCTACAAGATTCGATGGTGACCGCACGCCGGGGATCACGCCGGTAGAACTGCGGCCATGGATTCTCCTTCTTGGTCGGATCTCGCAGCGGCGCTTACCGCGTCGTTGGAGCTGACGACACCTCCGATCGCGATCACCTTTGACCTCGGGCTCCCCGAGGGCATCGAGCCCTACGTGGGCCCGAAGCCGTCGCCCGCGCCGGATGGGAGAACCGGCCCGGTGCCGGCCGGGTGCGTCTTCTGGACAAAGGCGATCGACCGGACGTTCTCCACCGTCGCCAGCGACCACGCCAACTGCAGCGTGGGCACATTGGTGCACGGCTTCGCTGGTCTCGACGAAGTAGCCGGCAACTCCGACGTGGCCGCACTCGTGGAGTCGGGCTGGGTGACTCCCGAACAGATCCCGCACATCCCGACGGTGCAGGACCGCCCGGGATCGGTGACCTACGGGCCTCTCGCCGAGACGTCGGTCACTCCGGACGTCGTCCTCATCAGGATCAAGGCCGGCCAGCTCATGCTCATATCAGAGGCGGTGCCGGACCTACAGATCGGTGGCAAACCGCAATGCCGCGTCGTCGCTCTCGCCAAGGAGCAGGGCCAGGTGGCAGCCAGCCTCGGCTGCACCCTCAGCCGGACCCGCACCGGGCTGCCGGGCGACGAGATGACGTGCGCCATCCCTGGGCGCCGCCTGGCCGATGTGGTGAACAACATCGAGGCAACGGCTCGGATCGACGCCGTCGCCGAGTTCTATGCCGCCACGGACGCCGGCCGGTTCGCCGCGACCTGAGTCGAGCGCCGGCAACGACAGCCGACCCTCTGCCTATTTCTTCGCGGCCTCGTAATAGGGGTTGGTACCGGACGCGTGGTCGGTCACGTCGACGATGTTCACTATCTCCGGCACGCTCTCACGGATGGCCACCTCGATGCCCTGGCTCAGCGTCACCGCCGCCAGGCCACAGCCGGCGCACCCACCTGAGAGGCGCAGGTAGGCGGTGTCCTCCTCGATTGCCACCAGGTCCGCACGGCCGCCATGTGCCGCTATTGCAGGGTTGATCTGCTCGTTCAGAACCTGGAGCAGCCGCTGGGCGACATCACCACTCAGGTCCGGCAGCGGCCCGCTCATCGCCGGGCTCTTTCGAGCGGGCGGCGGCCGGTTCGGGTTCCTGATCACCATCCCACCGCCGTCTGCGTCCGGACTCAGGTCCAGGCTCGAGCCGCGTATCCGGTCGATGCTCTGGTGTGGCACGATCAGCGCGAGACCGTTGAGATGGTCGATCCAGTCACCCGGCGCCGCGTCGGACGTCGCCTGGAAGTACATGTCGTAGGTGTAAACGTCGTCGTGCACGCCACTGATCTCCACGCACAGGGCCAGTGACTCGGGGGCAGCTTCGCCGGCCCTCAACTCGAGGATCTCGGCCAGTGCTGGTGCCGTCAGGCGAAGGACCGGGACGCCGTCGCTAACGCTGTTGCCGCTGTCAGTCATCAGATGTCCTCACTGGAAGGTGGGCGGTCCCATGTTAAGGCCGACGCTTGGCGGAGCCGTCGCTCCGCTCGACCGCGCGCCGGCACGACCGCTATAGCCTGCCAGCGTGCGGGTCCTGCTGGTTTCCACCTACGAGCTCGGGCACCAACCCTTGCACGTCGCCTCCCCGGCTGCGACGCTTCGGGCGGGTGGTCACGACGTACGCGCGATCGACGTGTCGGTCGACCAGTGGGACCGGGCCCTCGTGGATTGGGCTGACTGCGTGGCCTTCTCGGTTCCGATGCACACCGCCATGCGGATGGCGGTGCCGCTCGCGGCTTCAGTGCGGGTTCAGCGCCCTGAACTCCCGATCTGCTTGTACGGCCTGTACGCAGGCATGAGCCGAGACTCGACGACGGCCGGCACGGCCGACCGGGTGATCGTCGGGGAGTACGAGCCTGCCCTGCTCACATGGGCCGACGCGCCCGACGCGCCCGGGATTGCCGGGGATGTTGTGGTGCGCCTCGGCCGCAGCGGCTTCATCACTCCGGCGCGAGATCTGCTACCTCCGCTGGAGCGCTACGCGAAGCTCGTCCTCGGCGACGAGGAACGGCTGGCAGGCGCCGTGGAGGCGAGCCACGGCTGCTCGCATCGCTGCAGGCACTGCCCGTTGCCGGTCGTGTACGACGGGCGCCTGCGCGTCGTACACGAGGAGGTCGTTCTGAGCGACGTTTCCCAGTTGGTGGCGATGGGCGCGCAGCACGTGACCTTTGCCGACCCTGACTTCCTCAACGGACCCCGGCACGCCGTGCGGGTCGTCGAGGCGCTCCACTCCTGCTTCCCGAACCTGAGTTTCGACTGCACGACGAAGGTCGAGCACATCCTGGCCCACGAGGACCTATGGGCCGGTCTCGCGAGAGCGGGCTGCCTGTTTGTCGTGTCGGCGTTCGAATCAGTCGACTACACGACTCTTCGCATCTTGAACAAAGGGCACACTGCCGCCGATGAGAGCGCGGCGGTGATCCTGCTGCGGGCCCACGGGATCGAGGTCCGGCCCTCATGGCTGCCCTTCACACCGTGGACGAATGCGACCGAGCTCGGCGCCATGCTCGACTTTGTCGTTGCCCACGACCTTGTGGGGAACGTCGACGCGGTCCAGTACACGATCAGGCTCCTGCTCCCCGAGGGCTCCCTGCTGCTCTCGGCCCCCCAGGTCAAGTCTCGGCTCGAAAGCTACGACGCCGCCGGGCTGAGCTGGGTCTGGACAGCCGGAGAGGCCGGGCTCGACGACCTGCAAAGAGACCTGGCGACACTCGTCGAAACGGCGGGCACCGGCACTGAGGCTGTCGGGCCAGAGGACATCTTCGCGGACGTGGACGCTCGTGTCCGTGCCCACACGTCGCGTCATGGCCTGCGGTCGAGCATGGCACGGCCTGGCCGCGGGATCCGGTCAAGCGGGCCGGCGGGGCCGAGGCCACGGCTCAACGAACCCTGGTTCTGCTGCAGCGAGCCCACGTCGATCCAGCGGGAAGCCGTCAGCGACGGCGTCGAACGTGTCCAGGTGACGTTGCGGTCGACGAGAAGCCCCGTCCCGGTGGCACGCTTCGCGCCCTGACCTCTCGCGCACCGCTCCAAGAATGAACCTGACGAGAACTGGCACGGCGACCTTATGCTATTATTACTAGTGAACATATAGATTTACGTTCACTAATCGAAACTGAATTCGACAACACTTGGGGGGAAGACTCAGTGAGACGACGCTTCATCGCATCCACCGCACTCGCACTCGCCGCTGTCGTGCTCACAGCATGCTGGTCGGGCCTGTCGAGCTCCACCGCCGATCTCGCCGTGCACGGTTCGTCGACGCAAGCGAAGGCCGGACTCATCCGGTTGACAGATTTCACGGCGCCGAGCGCCATCACGCTCGACGGCGCCGGAGCCAACTCCATCGCGCCGTTCTTCGAGAAGGTCTTCTACGACTATGAGCAGCTCCACTCGCGGGTCACCATCAACTACTCGCCCGCAGGCAGCAGCGTCGGCATCAAGGACATCCAGGAGAACACGGTCGCCTTCGGCGACTCGGAGATCCCCATGTCTGCGTCTGCCCTGGCCGTGGCAAAGGGGGGCACTGTCCTTCAGGTGCCGGTGGAGCTTGGTGGTGTGGCGATCAGCTACAACGTGCCCGGCGCGCCGAACGGCCTGCGCCTCGACGGGCCCACACTCGCCGCGATCTTCGACGGAGCGATCACGAACTGGGACAGTCCGGTGATCGCGAAGGTCTCCGGCGTCTCGAACCTGCCGAACCTCGCGATCGTGCCTGTCCACCGTGCCGACTCCTCCGGGCCCGGATGGGATCTCGACCAGTACCTCATCGCTACCTCGGCCAATTGGGTCATCAAGATCGGCACGTCGAAACCGTCCACGTCATGGCCTCTGCCGGACTATGGCGAGGGTGAGCAGCTCAACACCGGTGTCGCCACATTCATAAGGGACACGCCAGGGGCGATCGGCTATGTCTCGTTCGGATACGCCTCGAAGGCCGGTTTCACAAACGCAGCCGTGGAGAACGGGTCGGGCGCATACGTTCTGCCTTCGTCCTACACGATTGGCCGAGCCGGGGCACAGGCCACGCACCTGAGTGCCAGCAATTTCTCGATCATTGACGAATCTGGCTCGTCGACCTATCCGTTGGCCAACTTCAGCTGGACGCTGCTGTACGAAAAGCAGGCGAACGCAGCCAAGAGCGCTGCGCTCGACAAGCTCTTCTACTACGTCGTGACCACTGGACAACAGCAGGCGAAATCGCTCGGCTACTCGCCGATTCCGGTGAATGTCGCTCGGCTTGCCAAGACGACACTGGCCGAGTTGCACGCTTAGAGCGGGCAGCGCTCTCGAGCTGTGAGCGATCTGATTGCCTCCTTGCTGCCCTCGCCCGTCGCCGGGTCATCGGTGCCGGGTGAGGGCGGCGGTTCGGACGGGCTGCGCACGTGGCGCAAGCGTCGGCGCTTGCCCTCGAGCCCGCTGTACGCCATCGTCCGCTGGGGGGCGGCCGGGCTGTTTGCCGCCCTGGTGATCGGCCTGATAGTCAGCATCGTGTCTCAGTCGAGCCAGGCGTTCGCCCACTCGGGCATCAGCTTCTTGTGGTCCGGAACCTGGAACCCCGATGACGGCGACTATGCCGGTGGGACACTTGTCGTCGGGACGGTTATCACCACGTTCGTGGCCATGATCATTGTCGTGCCGATCGGCCTCGGCATTTCCGTGTCTCTCTCCGAGTTGATGCCGCGCTGGCTGGCGGGCCCGTTGTCCACCTCGATCGAATTCCTCGCCGCGGTGCCGAGCATCGTCGTGGGCCTCTGGGCGTTGCTCGTGCTCTCCCCGTTGTTCGCCACCGACGTCGAACCCGCGCTCGAGCACCTCCCAGTGCTCGGTTGGTTCTTTCACGGGCCCGCCTATGGACCGAGCGTGCTGCTCGCCTCGGTCGTCCTCGCCATCATGACGCTGCCGACTGTCGTCGCGTTGAGCCGGACCGCGCTCGGCGGGGTGCCGCTCGCCGACAGGGAGGCGGCGATGGCGCTAGGTGCCACCCACTGGCAGGTGGTCAGGCGCACCGTGTTGCCCGGCGCACGGTCGGGCATCGCCGCAGCCATCACGCTGGCCATCGGGCGGGCGCTCGGCGAGAGCATCGCGGTGGCTCTGGTCATCGGCAACCGCCCGGCCATCCCCCATTCGCTCCTCGCGCCCGGGTCGACACTCGGGTCGGCGATCGTCAACCAGTTCGCAGAGGCATCACCCGGACTGGGCACGAGCGCCGTGATCGCGCTGGCCGGCATCCTGCTCCTGCTGACGATCCTCGTCAACGTCGTGGGACAACTTCTCGTCCGCAGAAGAGGTGGCCGTCGCCTGCTCGGTGTCCGGGGCGCCGTCGCATGAAGATGCTCCGGTCTGCGGAGGTGATGGACGGCGCAGTCCCAGACATGGGCCTAGGGGAGATAGCCCGACGGCGGGTCGTGGTGCGCGACTGCGCCCGTCGCTCGATTCGAAGGCGCCGGATTACGGGACGCGCCATGCAAGTGAGCTGTTTGATCACCGTGCCGATCGGTGTTGCGCCTCTGGTCGCGCTGGTCATCGCTACCGTCTCAAGAGGGGCGGGAGCACTGAACATCGGTTTCCTGCTACATGCCCCCACACCGGAAGGAGTGCCCGGTGGGGGCATCTCCACCGCGATCGTCGGGTCCGGTGAGATCGTCGCCTATGCCCTCGCGTTGGCAGTGCCGCTGGGACTGTTCATCGCCCTGTTCCTGTTCGAGCGTCCGGGACCGATCGCGTCTTCGATCCGCTTCAGCGCCGATGTGATGTCCGGTGTTCCATCGATCATCATCGGCATCTTCGCCTATGCGGTCTATGTCGAGCAGTTCCACCGTTTCTCGAACGTGGCGGCCGGATTCGCGCTCGGAGTCCTGATGCTGCCGATCATGATCCGGGCGAACGAGGAGGCCATGCGGACTGTTTCCGTCGACCTGTGGGAGGCGGGAATCTCGCTCGGCGCACGACGGTCGCGCGTTGCCCGCTCAGTGGTGTTGCGGGGAGCGCTGCCGGGAGTTGTCACAGGCAACTTGTTGGCGGTGGCCCGCGCGGTGGGCGAGACCGCCCCGCTCCTGTTCACGGTGGCCTCGCCCACCTTGGCCATGACCCTGCTCATCTTCAATGACTCGACGCAACCGTTTGCGGACGCTCAGCAGACCGCGTGGGGAACCGCACTGGTGCTGCTCGCCCTGGTGCTGATTCTGAGCGTGACCGCCCGGACGATCGCCTGGACGCTCAACAGGAAGACACGATGAAGCGACACGACGACACGAACCGGAAGTTGAGCTACGCGTCCGACCGGCGGGCCCACGTCGACGACCGGACGGCGAAACTGGCCAGGGACGCGAGGTCGCCGGTGGCACCTGATCCCGGATCAGGCGGGACGGCTGTCACGCTCGACGACGTGAGCATCGCCTTCGGCGACCACACTGCCGTCCGCAACGTCACTCTTCAGATGCCCGCACGCCGGGTCACGGCGCTCGTCGGTCCGTCAGGCTGTGGCAAGACCAGTGTGCTGCGCGCAATCAACCGGCTCCACGACCACACAGGAGGTGACGTTCGAGGCACCGTCCGGCTCGGAGGTCTCGACATCTATGGACCGGACGTTCAGCCCGAGGTTCTGCGCAGTCGGATCGGGATGGTGTTCCAAAGGCCGAACCCCTTCCCGACGATGAGCATCTTCGACAACGTGATCTCCGGGCTCCGCTTCAACGGTGTCCGCAACAAGCGCCTGCTTCGCGAGATGGGCATAGCCGCGCTTCACAGCGCCGCCCTGTGGGACATCGTCAAGGACCGCCTCCACCAGCCGGCGCTTCGCCTCTCCGGTGGCCAACAGCAGCGCTTGTGCATCGCGCGCGCTCTCGCCGTCGAACCAGAGGTGCTCCTCATGGACGAGCCGTGCTCCGCTCTCGACCCAGTGGCCACGGCAAAGATCGAGGACCTCATCAGACAGCTCTCCGGTGAGGTGACGATCGCCCTCGTCACGCACAACATGTTCCAGGCGGTCCGCGTCTCGGACAACGTCGCCGTCTTCCTCCTTGGAGACGATCGCGTTGGCGAGCTCGTCGAGGTCGGTCCCACCGAGCAGGTGTTCGACGCCCCCAACGACGCACGCACGCGGGCCTACGTCACCGGACACGTCGGCTGACGTGACATCCGGCCCCGTTACGACCGGCGCCGGATGCCCGGGTCGGCACGTCAGTTGGCGCCGAAGGTGACACTCTCGATATCGAGTCCGATGTCCAGCGCCACTACCGAATGGGTCAGGGCACCGATCGAGATCACGTCTGCGCCTGCCCTCGCGTAGGCAGCTACGTTCTCGAGGTTGATGCCACCGGAGGCCTCGACGAGGACTGAACCTCTCGCCCCGCGCGGGTGGTCGCGCACCAGCTGCACGCATGCCCGGACCTCTACCGGCGTCATGTTGTCGCACATGACAAGCGTCGCCCCGGCATCGAGGGCCTCTGTCACCTGACCGGAGTGCTCGCACTCGACCTCGACCATGCGACCCGGCCACCGCTCGAGCGCCTTGTGGACCGCTTCGGTGATCGAGAGCCCGCCGATGTGGTTGTCCTTGATCAGCACCCCCTCGGAGAGGCTGCCTCGATGGTTGGCGGCACCGCCCGCCCTGACAGCCGCCTTCTCGAGCGATCGCAGGCCTGGCGTGGTCTTGCGCGTGTCCCAGATCCTCGTCGACGGGTTGGCCGCCCGCGCGGCCTCGACATAGCGCCGCGTCGCAGTCGCCACGCCCGAGAGATGGCAGAGGAAGTTGAGCGCCGTCCGCTCGGCCGTGAGCAGCGAGCGCAACGGGCCTTCGACCCGGCCGATCACGTCGTGCGGGCCGATGTCGCGGCCCTCCCCCACCAGCCAGGTCAGCTCGAGACCCCGATCGACCTGGTTGCAGGTCTCCTCGACACAACGCGTGCCCGCGACGACCCCTGCCGTGCGCGCCACGAACGCGGCCGTGCCGCGGGCCTCCTCGGGTATCAGCGCTGCAGACAGGTCACCGAGCGGGAGGAGATCCTCGGCGAGCGCGGCCGCCACGGCCCCGCGAACCGCCGCAGCCGGTGGGTGGACGTCGTCGCGGTACACGGGGACCGACCTTGTCACGCGCCCAGCACGGCCGACGCGTGCTGGACCACCAGCTCTCCGGGCTTCTCGTCGCGGTGCGCCCCGTGCGACAACCTGCAAAGGAAGCTCGGCGACGTCTCCGGAAAGTCCGAGCGCGCCTGGGATCCACGTGTCTCCTCACGCTCGGCAGCGGCCTCCAGCAACGCCTTGGCGACGTCGGTGAGGTTCCGCACCTCGGCAGTCGCACGATCCAGGTTCGGCGCAAGTGCCGCCGCGACGCCGGTGACGGCGTTTGAGGCCCGCCTGAGCGACGAGGCGTCACGGACGACACCGGCCCAATTCGTCATCGCTGCCTGGAGAGCGGCGCGTTGTGCCCCGGTGCTCGCGGCAGTGTCCTTGGGAACGGCGTTCCTTTCGGACGGAGCCTTCAGCCCGCCCCCTCCGCAGCGGCAGTCCGCGACCGGCCGGACCACGATCGCCCCTGAACGCGAGGTGGTCGATCGCGCCTCGGCCGTCTCGCCAACCAGCCCGGCGAGGACGCCCGTGGGCTCGGCTGCGTCGCGACCCGACAGGATGGCGTCGACACAGCGGGCACCGAAGACCATGCCTTCAAGCAACGAGTTCGAGGCAAGGCGGTTGGCCCCGTGGACACCGCTGCAGGCGACCTCGCCTGCCGCCCAGAGTCCCGGAAGTGCCGTCGCACCGTCGAGATCGACGAGAACCCCTCCAGACAGGTAGTGCGCCGCCGGCGCGACCGGCAGCCAGTCATTGACCGGATCGAACCCCGCCTCCTCCAGTGTCTCCGCGATCGTCGGGAACCTTCGCCCAAAGTCCTCGAGGGCCGTCGCGTCCAGCCACACGTGCTCGCTGCCCTCCTCCGCCAGCTTGACGGCGATAGCACGGCTCACGAGGTCGCGCGGGAGGAGCTCGTCCACGAAACGGTTGCCCGCGCCATCGCGCAACACCGCCCCGTGACCGCGAAGGGCCTCGGAGATGAGCGGGCGGGGCATGGCCGCCTGATGAAGCGCTGTCGGATGAAACTGGACGAACTCCAGGTCGGCAACCGGAACCCCGGCTCGGAGCGCCATCGCGATGCCGTCGCCCGTGGCCTCGACGGGATTGGTCGTGACCGCGTACATCTGCCCCGCGCCACCGCATGCGAGGACAACATGGCTGGCCTCGACGCGCTGCAGCTCGCCCCTGGGGTCGAGTGCGACGACACCGGCGCAGCGGCCGCCTTCGAGGACGAGGTCGAGAGCGAACCAATCCTCGAGTATCGCCGCGGCACTGTCACGCACTGCTGCAACAAGGGCTCGCTCCACCTCTGCACCAGTGGCGGTACCGCCCGCGTGCAGGACACGGGCTGTCGAGTGCCCGCCTTCCCTGGCTCGTGACAGCCGACCACCAGGACCCCTGTCGAACACCGCGCCGAGCGCGATGAGTTCGTGGACCCGCTCGGAGCCTTCATCGACGAGCACGCGAACCGCGGCCTGGTCGCACAATCCCGCTCCGGCGCGCAGCGTGTCGGCCAGGTGGAGGTCGGTGGAGTCCTCGTCGCCGGGCAGTACAGCGGCAATACCCCCTTGCGCCCAGCGCGTCGTCGACTGCTCCAGCTCGCCCTTGGTGAGGACACCGACCCTGGCGCCGCCGAGCTCGGCAAGGCGCACCGCCGCTGACAGGCCCGCCACCCCGCTCCCGACGACCAGGACGTCGAGCCGTTCGAGCGGGCTCACGATCGACTGCACCTGTCGGCTCGCCCAGACTCGAGCGCCGGCTCAGCTTTCATGCCCCCACCCCCAGGTTGTCGATCAGGCGGACCGGCCCGACGTCGGCCGCGATAAGAAGCCGAAGCTCACCTGCGAGCGACAGCGGCGATTCGAACGTTACGGGATCCACCACAACCGCATAATCCAACCTGGCCCGAGGCTCAGCCGCAACCACGACAGCCATCGTCGCCTCCACTTCCGCACTGCTGGCAGCCCCGCCGGCGAGGGCGTCGCGTCCTGCTCCAAGCGCCCTGAAAAGCACGGCGGCGGCACGTCGGTCTTCGGGGTCGAGCCGGCGGTTGCGGCTCGAGCATGCAAGTCCGTCCGGCTCGCGCACCGTCGGGCAGGCGACGATCTCGGCGTCAAGATCGAGGTCCGCGACGAGACGCCGCACGACCGCCAGCTGTTGGTAGTCCTTCTCACCGAAGAACGCATGGCAACGTCCGGCAAGCGACAACAGCTTGGTGACGACCGTGGCGACACCGGCGAAATGGCCGGGACGGGAGGCGCCCTCGAGGCGACCAGCGAGCAGTCCGGGCTGGACGCTTGTCTCCGGTTCCCCCCTTGGGAACATCTCGCTCGCCGAAGGTGCGAACACGAGCCCGACGCCGGCGGTCTGCGCCATCGCCAGGTCCCGCTCCAAGTTGACCGGGTACCGCGCCAGGTCGGCGGCAGAGGAGAACTGCAGCGGGTTCACGAAGATGCTCACCGCCACCACGTCGCACATCGAAGCCGCGGCCCGCAACAGGGACATGTGCCCCGGATGGAACGCACCCATCGTGGGCACGAGACCGAGCCGGGAGCCTTCGGCGCGCACGGCGGAGGTCGAGTTTCGGAACTCGTCGCGGGTGGTGACTACCTCCACGAGCCAGTCCCGCGATCCGCCAGCTGGTCGCTGCCGACAATTGACCCGCGGCGCTCAGCATCCGCGCGTGCCTGCGCGGGCTCGTACACCTTCAACGGCTCGAGTTGACCAGACGACGCGCCAGGTCGACCCCGGCGTCGTAACCGTCGAGCTCTTCCGGGTCCAGCACTCGGCGGTGACGCTCGATCGTGGTCAGGTCCCCGCGCGCGACCGGGCCGGTGAGCGCCGCGGCCGGTCCGAACCGGCCGACGTCATCGAGGGCTCCTTGGGCGAGCGGCAGGAACGCCTCGAGGGGAAGCCCGACGGATTCGGCCACTCGTTGGACCTGGCCAAGAAGCGCGACAAGGTGGTTGGACGCAACGCAGGCCGCTGCGTGGTAGCCCGCCCTCGCGTCCGGCGGGATCTCAAGTGTGCGGCCGCCGAGCGCCTGGACGAGGTCGATGACGGCCTGGTCACCGGCCACGGCGAAGTAGCAGCCGGAGCCGAGGCGCGAGGCTCCAATCGCCGGGTCCGGCAGGGTCACCAGCGGATGTAGCGCAGCGACACGCTCATGGGGCGCGAGCACGTCGAGCCCGAGTGCCCCCGAGCAATGCGTCACGACGGTTGACCGAACCGGCCTGACCGTCGAAGCGACGCCGCCGATCTCCTGGTCAGGAACCGTGAGCAGAAGGACGTCGACGCCGGCGGCAGCAGAAGAGGCGTCATCGGCGCGCCCGAGAAGGTCTCGGACCTCGACACCGGCGGCCGTTAGTGCAGACGCAAAAGACCGCCCGGCACGCCCGGGTCCGATGATGCGAACCGTGGTCATGTTGAGCTCTCTTCGTTCCGGCCCTCTCAGAGGTGCCGTTCGTGTCTCAGTGTCACCCGATCCTACCAACCAGGTGGATGTCCAGTGCCGTCGGATCCGTTTCGGCCAGCCGGGCACGCCAGCCGGCGGGAACGCGGGACGCGTCGAGGTCCTCCAAAGGCGCCAGCACGAAGCCGCGCTCACTCATCCTCGGGTGCGGCACGACGAGATCGGGCTCGCAAATGTGAAGACCTCCTACGAGAAGGATGTCGACGTCGAGGGTGCGGGGTCCGTTCCGCACGGTGCGGACCCGGCCCGCCAGCTCCTCGAGCCCGTGCGCTACCTCGAGGATCTGCCGGGCGGTGAGGGCGGTCTCGAGCCGCACAACGCAATTCAGATACCGGTTCTGGGGTTCCGGGCCGCCGAGTGGAGCCGACTCATAGACCGGCGAGACCCTGAGGTCCGGATCGAGGCCGCGGAGCACCTTCACGGCCAGCTCGAGAAAGCGCAGGCGATCGCCCATGTTCGAGCCGAGACCCAGGAACATCTCGACGCTCATGTGGGACCACTGCCCCGCTCCCGGCGCAGGCGCACCCCGGCAGACGCAAGGTCCGCCGCCACGGGAGGCCGGAGCTTGCGTACCGTCACCGTGACCGCTCGAACGGCAGGGATGTCGAGGATCCCCGCCGCGATCGCCCCGGCGAGCGCCTCGAGGAGGTGGTAATGGCGTAGGCGGACGATCTCGGTGGCCTTGTCGACCACGAGCGAGTAGTCGACCGTCTTTGCCAGGTCGTCATCGCGGGCCGCCTCGGTGAAGTCGCCCTCGATCTCGAGATCGACTTCAAAGGGCTGCGCCGTGTCCTGCTCGCCGGCGAGTGCGCCGTGGCGGCCCAGCACCCGCAGCCCGCGTAGCTCGATCCTGTCACTCATCTACGAGATGCTTGCGGCCGGGCCCTCACCCCAGTCCGCCTTGATGGGCTCGACCTCGCCCGTTGCGAGGCTCTCCGCCGTTCCGTCTTCCGCGTCGCCGGTCGCCTGGCTCCGCGATGTTGGGCGCACCTTCTCTTCTGCCTCGTCAGGGTGGCCTTCCGACGAGGATGCGCCGGCGTCCGCCTCGGCGTCCCGAGCGCCCTTCGCACTGGTTGCGCCGTCCCCCGTTTGTGCCCTTCTCTGCTCTGGCCCGTCGGTCGGGTCGGCAAGAGAGGCGAAGCTCTCCAGGGATGGAACCTCGTCCACGACACTTACGATCGTGCGCCCGACGGTACCCATCTGGCGGCGGAGCAGTTGTTCCATGGCGGTGATCGCTCGCGGTCCGTCAGGAAGGATCTCGCTCCAGAGAAGGTAGCCGGCCACTACGCCCATCACGCAGTCGCCGAGCTCCTCTTGGTGGAGCAGCACGCGCTCACCGCTGCGCAGCCAACCGTGCAAAGAAGGGTACAGCTCGGATAGGACGTCACGTGTGTCGGTGACGGCCGGCATCGGGAAGCGTGACCATTCGAGGTGGAGCTCGTTGTAGGCATGGAGGTTGTGGGTCGACGCGAGCAGCGACACCACCCTCGTGAAGCCCTGCGCCCGAAGCCACAGCAACTCCTCGTGGCGGCGAACCTTGCGATGGTTGGGCGCGTAACCTCCGGGTCGCTCGCTGACCGCGAGATGATCCTTGATGATCCAGCAGAAGTTCCTCGGCACGATTCCGGCCGCCCAACGTCCCCTCATGCCGCCACCTCACCAAACAGTCGAGCCGCCTGCACAGTGGCTGCGACGTCATGGACACGCACCATCGCGGCCCCACAAGCCATCGCCCACACGGCCGAGGCCAGGGAGCCCTCCGACCGGTCATCGACCCCGAGCGGCGGGACGTCCCCGACCCGCCCGTCGGGCGAGCCGCCGGCGCCGAGATGACCGATGAAGCTCTTGCGGCTGGTCCCGACGAGCACGGGGACCCCGGTCGCCACTAGCTGGGGGAGCGCTGCCAGGAGCTGGAGATTGTGCCGGACCGACTTGCCGAACCCGATCCCGGGATCGATGTAGACCTCCGTGACACCTGCGGCCCGAGCCTCAGCGGCGCATCGCTGGAGGAATGCAGCGACCTCCCCGACAACGTCGTCGTAACGCGGGTCGATCTGCATGTTCGCGGGAGTCCCTTTGCAGTGCATTGCTACGAAACCGGCGCCGTGCTCGGCCGCAACCGCCGCCAGGCTCGACGAGACGTCGTTCAACAAGGTCGCCCCCGCTCCGAGCGCGGCGTGAGCGACAGACGCCTTGGCCGTGTCGACCGACACCCGCACTTCACCGGCAAGAGCCTCGACAACGGGCACCACGCGGCGCAGCTCCTCGTCGGGCGCGACCGCTCCGGCACCAGGGCGCGTCGACTCACCTCCGACGTCGACCACGTCCGCCCCCTCGGCAACCATCTCGCGTCCGCGTCGCACGGCAGCCTCGTAGTCCAGGTAGCGACCGCCGTCGGAGAAAGAGTCGGATGTGACGTTCAGCACGCCCATCACGAGGGGGACCACGTCTCAAGAGTAGAGGTTCAGCCGTGCCTACCTCGCACGTGCCCCATGGCTTCTGCCCGGGTTCTCGGGTCGGTCCGGAACAGTCCCCGCACCGCCGATGTGACCGTTATGGCTCCGGGTTTGCGAACACCGCGCATCGACATGCACAGGTGCTCGGCTTCGATCACCACGAGCACACCTCGCGGGGTGAGTGCCGACTCGATCGCCTCGGCGATCTGAGTCGTCATGCGCTCTTGGACCTGGAGGCGACCCGCAACGGCGTCGACGACGCGCGCCAGCTTGGAGAGCCCCGTGATGCGCCCGTCCTTGCTCGGGATGTAGGCGACGTGAGCCCTGCCCAGAAACGGGACCAGATGGTGCTCGCACAACGACGCGAACGGGATGTCGCGAACCATGACCATCTCGTCGTGTTCGGCGGCAAAGGTGACGGTGAGAAACCTTGCTGGGTCTTCGTCGGCCTCGTCGAAGAGGTCCCCGTACATCTCTGCCACGCGCAACGGCGTTCGCACGAGTCCCTCCCGGTCGGGATCCTCGCCGATGGCCGCCAGCAGCTCGCGGACGGCCCGGCGGACCCGCTCCCGGTCGACCAATCCGCTGTGCTCAGCCCCGGGCACGGGCTCGTCCTCCCCGACCCTCATTGATGGGACCGGCACCGGGAAGACGCTCCGACCGGCAGTGAGGTCACGCGGGCTCCCCGGCCACATAGACGCGGATGTCCGGAAGGTTCCGGTAGCGCTCGGCGACATCGAGACCGTAACCCACGACGAACTCGGGCTCGATGTGAAACCCGACGTACGCGACCTCAAGGTCGGGCCGCGGCTCGACGCTGCGCTTGACGAGAAGCGAGCAGACGGCGAGGCTCTCCGGACCGCGGGCGAGAAGGCTCTTGCGCAGGTAGGAGAGCGTGAGCCCGCTGTCGAGAATGTCCTCGACGATGAGAACGTGACGACCGGTGAGATCGATGTCGAGGTCCTTCAGAATCCGCACGACGCCGCTGGTCTTCGTCGCCCTGCCGTAGGAGGACACGGCCATGAAGTCGAGCTCGAGCGGCAGCTGGATCTGCCTGGCGAGATCGGCGAGGAAGATGAAGGCGCCCTTGAGCACCCCGACCAGCAAGGGTGGCCGACTGGCGTAGTCGGCCGTGATCATCTTGCCGAGCTCCGCGACCCGTTTGGCAATTTGCTCGGTCGAGAGCACTACCCTGCCGAGAGCCGGATCGGCGTCCCACACGCTCATGACGTCGGGTGATCCCGACAACGGCCCCGACTCCGCCCCGCAAGCCCCCTGGCCAACAAGATCGCCCACCGGCGCCGACACTAGTCGGGTGCACCAGGCCGGCACGAAAGAACACCGGGATCCTGCGCTTCGGGTGGCGCCCCGCAAAGGCGCAACCGGCCCCGAGAACGCCGCACGCTCCTCCCCAGGCCGACATCGGCGGCAAGCGTCTCTCCGGCGGCAACCGACAGCACTCTGTCCACGGTCGCGAGGTCAGGCGGGTGGTCGCATCGCAGCCACTCGCGCAGTGCCCGGCGTCCAAGGGGTGCCGGCGCGTCCGCGATCGCCCGGGCGTCGGTCGGGTCGAGAGCAGAGGCGAGCTCGCTGAGCAGGACCGCGTCGTCAGCCAACAACCCCGCCTGGCGGGCGAGCACCGGCACGATGTCACGACCTGCGAGCTCGCACAGCACCGGTATCAGCTCGTGACGGATCCGGTTGCGCAGGTGGGCCGGGTCGCGGTTCGTCGGGTCCTCGACCGGGTGAAGGCGAAGCTGCGCGCACAATGCGTGGGTCTCGGCACGACGCAAGGCGAGTATCGGGTGCCGGGGCCCCGAGCGCATGGCCGCGAGGCCATCTGTGGCGGCGCCGCGGAGCAAGTTGAGCAGGACGGTCTCCGCCTGATCGTCGGCCGTGTGGCCGGTGGCGGCACCGACCGGCATGGCACCGAGCCGGGCGGAACGCGCACGCGCCTCGAGATTCGGGCCTGCACCAACGCTCACCCGGTGAACGACGACCTCGACGCCGAGCTCGCCGGCGACCTCGTTCACAACACCGACATCCTGGTCGGAGCCCTCGCGCAAGCCGTGGTCGACATGATGGGCGATCACGTCGCAGCCGGCCACCACAGCGAGCACGAGTAGGGCGAGCGAGTCGGCACCTCCGGAAACCGCGCATGCGAGCGGAGCTCCTGGATCGGGGAACGAGCAACGCCCGATCAGCGGAACGGCAGCCCCCTGCGCCCGTGCCCGCAGCGGGCTCGTCACGCCGGCTCGAGTGCCAGACCCCGCACGCGTGACACCCAGCGCTCGGGAGCCTGGATCTCCGCTGCGCTCGGGAGGTTCTCTGGGCACTGCCAGGCGATCGCCAGGAGCTCCGTACCACCGACCTGCTCGACCTCCCGCACGAAACGCGCCCCGTCCCCGTACTGGCGCAGCTTGGCCTCGAGTCCTATCAGCTGCTGGAATAGTTTCACCAGCCCACTCGCGGACTCGCGCCGCGCGCGGAGAACCTGCGAAAAGCGAGCGGCGCTCGGGATCAAGTCCCGGGCGGCGCGGTCCATCGTGACGTCGCCATGGCCTTCGAGGAGGCTCATCATCCCCTGGATCGAGCGGAGAGTCTCCAGCTGCGCCGGTGAGGCGAGCGCCCCGACGAGCCCGGACTCCGCAAGCGGGTTCCTGCCGGACATGATGTCGACCGCCATTCGCCCAATGGCCTCCATCACCTGCCGCGGGTCGGGCGAGGCGATGGCCACGCTGCGTTCGACGAGATCGAGGAAGTGGGCGCGCAGCCACGGCACGCCGGTGAACTGGGCACGGTGCGTCAGCTCGTGCAGCGCGATCCAGAGCCGGAACTCCCGGGGTTCGAACCCGTGCCGGCGCTCCAGCGAGACGATGTTCGGCCCCACGTAGTACACGGCGTCCTGGGGTGAATCGCCGTCCGCGAAAAGCAAGTCGTACTGGCCGAGAACTCGCCCGGACATCCACCCCAGCACCACGCCCATCTCGGCCCCGGCAGCCACCCTCCCCACCGGGCCGAGAAGACCTGGAAGACCCTGGCCGCCCTTGCCGGCACGGGCGAGCACCGGGCCGAGCAAACGCCGAAACGAGGAAACGTTGGCGTGTATCCATTCCTCCCGTGTGGCGACCTGTGCCCGCGCGGGCCCGACTAGCGAGCGAAGGCCGGTGGACTCCTCGACTAGCGCCTCAGCCTGGGCGGTGACCTCCTCGAAGTCGATCACGAGAGAGCGGAGCGTCGACCAGTCGATCCGGATGTCGACACGCCGGGCAACACGTCCGGCGACACGCTCGGCAACATCCCAGGCGACTGGCTCGGAAGGTGACGTCATCTCAGCATGGTAGGGCGGTCCGGCCGCAAGATCCGAAACGGTCAGTGCTCCGTACCCTCGGCGATCCCGCCGGCGCTCGCGCTCTGCTTGTGCTCGTGGGCGATCACGGCCGCGATGCGAATGCGGAGCTCGTCAGGCACCTTGTCCCGGCACCGGTCCGCGACGAGTCTCCGGATCTCGGTCTCGAAGCCGAAGGCCCTGAGACAGGGAGCACACTTGTCGATGTGGCGAGCAATCTGGTCACGTCGCTCGGGCGTCATCTCGCCGTCTAGGAAGTGATACACGCTGTGCAGCACTTCACGGCAGTTGATGTTCTTGCCGCCCTTTTCGCCCGTCATGCAAGCTCCATCCGATATATCCACCCTTACGGGGCCGCGACGAATCCTCGCGCCACTCCGAACTCGTGCAACGTCTTCTCGAGCGCCCTTCTTCCGCGATGGAGGCGACTCATGACCGTTCCGATAGGCACGTCCATGATGTCCGCGATCTCTTTGTAGGAGAATCCCTCGACATCAGCCAGCAGAACGGTCATCCGGAAGGTCTCCGGCAACGACTCGAGCGCGGCCTTGACCTCGTCGTCGGTTATCCAGTCCAGGGCTTCGTCTTCGGCACTCCGGCCCATGCCACCGTCGCGGCCACTCATGCGCCTGAACAGGTACAGCTCCTCGACATCGTCAAGCTCGGTCTCCTCGGGATGGCGTTTGCGCGACCGGTAGGAGTTGATGAACGTGTTGGTGAGGATGCGGTACAGCCAGGCCTTCAGATTGGTGCCTGCCTCGAAGCCGCCATAGCCTCGGTAGGCCTTCAGGTAGGTCTCCTGAACCAGGTCCTGGGCGTCTGACGGGCTGCGAGTCATACGGAGCGCGGCGGTGTACAGCGAGTCCATGAAACCGGTGGTGTCCTCCGCGAAAGTCGCTTGGTCGGCCACGATCGCACCCTAGTCCTCAGCTGTCACGGCCGGGGAACGGCCCGTTCACGCCGGAAGGCCCCTCGGGTCGAGTGCGGCTGCGACCCGCTGCCAGCCTGCGATCCTCCGCCGGGCACTGCGAACGACAGTCCTGGCGTCGCGCGTCGCCTGACGGGCCACGAAGTCCCCGGGCGGCGATCCGGCATAGTAGACGGCGGTCACAATGAGGGCCAGGTTCCAAAAGGCGAGCGTTGCCTCCTCGGACAGCATCCTGGTCGAGGTGACACGCGTCGCGAGCTCCAGATAGGTCTCGGCTCTACGGCGGCGGATGCCGGCGAGGTCGAGCGTGCTCAGGGCCTCGTCCCACGTGGCGAGAATCGAAGCACGCGGCTCGCGTCGCAGCCGACGCAGCCGCGACCGTCTCCGCAGGAGGAGGCTCCCGGCCCAGAAGAGCACGCCGACGGGGAGGACGAGAAGCCAGGCCACCGACAACGCGTGGGATCGGTGGGCTTGACCGCTCTGGCGACCGACCCCGGGCGTGGCGGCTCCGCGCCCAGGCGCGGGACGAAGGTTGTGAGAGCTGCCCGAGGTGGTTGGCGCCGCGACCGGAACGGTCGTCGCGGTGGGGGTCGTTGGCAGCACAGGAGCCGAAGATCCCTTCACGTTCGTGCCGGGAGTGGGCTCGAAATCGATCCAGCCGTAGCTCTCGAAACGCACCTGGGGCCATGCGTGGGTGTCGCTCCCGTCTATCTGCCAAGCGTCATGGCCAACCGGAGTCCCGGGGAGGAACCCGACCGCGATACGCGTGGGGAGCCCTTCGATGCGCGCAAGCACCGCGAACGCGGTGGCGAACTGCTGGCAGTAACCAGTCCGTGACCTGAACAGGAAGCTCGTAAGGCCTCCGTAACCCGGAGGCGGGGCGACCGTACCCGACTTCGTGCGCCCAGGAAGGCGGTAGTGGAACTTCGGAGAGGTTAGGTACGCCTCTAAATCGAGCGCCTTCTGGTAGGCCGTAGTAGCGCCTGCCACGAGGCTGCTGGCAAGCCGGACGAGCCGCGTCGGCACAGGCTGAGGAAGTTGCAAGTCCCGGGGATCGGAGATGTCCGGATGGCTCGCTTCGAGCTGGGCCGGGGACGGATCGGCCACGATCGAGTCAACGGCGTAGACCGATCCCGGCCGGACCTCGGTGTCCGAGACGATCGAGCCGCCGGACACCTCCCTGCTCATCCGGCCCGGGCCGGCGACTGCCACTGGAGAGCCCCAGCTCGGGATGCGATATCCGACAAGCCCTGACATCTCGAAGACCTGGACCAACCGCTCGTGGCCCGGTCCATCCGCGATGACCGGAGGGGGCTCGTGCTCGTCGGCGCCGAGAGGTGGTGAGAACGACCGCAGAGGCGTCGAAGCTTCGGTCGACGTCGCGCTCCAACTGTTGCCGTTGAAGTGGTCCAACGCCGCGATCATCTCCCGGGTGGGGGTACTCGTGTGCACGGCGAACAGGGACCCGGAGGGATTGTCGACTTCCTCCTCCGCGACCTGTACCAGCGTGCTGATCTCGACGCCCTGCGCGAGGTTCGCCCCCGGAATCGACGTGGCGGCGCCGCTCCCGGCTCCCGCGGAGCCATGCCAGGCAACGAGGGCCACACTGCGGGCCCCCGGGAGGTTCAAGCCGACGACCGTTGCCGCAAGGGCAGCCAGTACCGCCATACGCAGCATCACGGCGCCCCCGTCATACGACGTGGCGCGCTCGCCGGAGCTGAGTCCTGTGTCCGAAGAGGCGACGAGGACCTCTTGTCTCGGCTCGCGCTCGCGGACGGCGGCGACGAGGTACCAGCATGCCGACCCGGCCATCGAGGAGAGACCGAGCACCCGCCAGCTATCGGTGCCCAGGGCGGCGGCGAAAAGATACAGCCCGAGCGCCGGCACGAGCGAGAACACGGCCGGGATCCTCCGCCTCGACGAGATCAGCTCGGCGAGCAGGCCCGCTGCACCCGCCGCCCACGCGGTGGACAGGACGAGGCCCGGCAGTTCGGGCACGGGAGCGACCTTCAGGAAAAACGCGGTCCAGGCGGCCTGCAGGTCCTTGAGCATCGTGTGCCAGGTGCCGTGGGGTGCCACCCACAACGAACTCGGCCCGAGGACTATCCCGATGGGGACGAACACCGCGAGGACCAAGCCGAGCGCCCACCAACCGCTTCGGAGGCCTCGCTGCCTGCGGTCGTGAAAACCCTGAGCGGTTCCGCTGCCGCTGCTGCTGCCGCCGGCGCGCCCGGGTTCGATGAGGTCATCGGCCCGGATTGTCGACAATCCGCCCCGCGCCGCCAGGCCTGAAAGGTGAGCGAGCACGAGGCCGGCAAGCGCCGCCGTGAGCTCCCCCGGGCCCGTGAAGCAGCGCGCGAAGGTGACAACGGCGATCGCGTCGGTGAGCACGAGGGCGAGCCACGCGCTCACCGAGCCACCTCTATCGCTTCGCCGAGCCGGCCGGTGACATCCCCGACCGGGTTCGGACCGTCCGGATCGAGACCCCAGGCAGCGACGAGCGAACGCCCGAGCACCAGGGGCACGGTCAACACCCCGGCCCTTGATCCTCCACCTGGCCCCAGTGCCGAATAGGACCCGCTTGCCGAGTCACCACGGGAGCCTGAAACGTCGGCCCGCCGGCTGTTCTCACGCTCGCCTCGCGCTGGCGAGGGCGCGGCTACGACAAGGACGAGCACCACCGCCGAGTACGCGCGGGCGAGATTCCCGAGAACCTCCTGATCCGGTGGGCTGTCCCCGAAGGCACCGACGACGACGAGCACCTCGTCGCGGTCGGGCCGGCTTAGCCGGTCGACGGCCGCGGCAAAGCGCATGGGCGACCGAGTCGGCGACGAAGCGACCGCGGAGAGGGCGATGAGCACGTTCTGGAGACTGTCGTAACCCCGCTGACCGCCGGTATCCAGGCCTGTCGTCGTCACAAGGCGGTAGGCGCCTGAAACTCCGGCGCTCGACTCGTCGGCGGCAACGGACAAGACACTCGCTGCGACCTCGACGGCCCGGTCCAGCTCGTTCACCGGCGTCGCATGGTCGCCCGCATCGAGCAGCACCGTCGTCGCGATCCGGTCCGGGTCGTCCCGGTCACCGCCGTCGCGGACCATGAGCTCGCCTACGCGCGCCGTCGTGCGCCAGTGAACGTGCCGAAGGTCGTCGCCCTGCGCGTAACGGCGGAGCAACGAAGTTCCGGCGAGCCTTTCTGCAACAGAGACACTGCTCTCCGCCCCCACCAGGTCGAGCCCTCTGGGCACCACCGACATGAGCGGTTCGATGCGCGGCAGCACGATGCATCGCGCCGGCCGACTCACCGACAGGCGTCGCCGGGCAAGGCCGAGAGGATCGGAGACGACCGCTTCGTAGGCCCCGGCATCGACTGGGCCGCGTCGCTCGGTCGGGAGACCGAAGCTCGCCTGTGCCCGCTCGCCGCGCCGAAGCCGCCGCACGATGATCTCGGCCGGCTGGCGCAAGCCCGCTCCCTGCGAACGGTCTGTGACAAGAGTGACGGGGCTCGAGAGCGAACCCGCGGAGGCGGACTCTTCGATCGTGAGCTCGAGCACTGCCTCCTCACCGGCATTGACGATGGGTGGTACGGCGCGTGCGCTGATCGTGACGGTGCTCTTGGCCAGACGAACCCGGACGAGCGCAGCCAGCGCCACGACCACAGCCGCGGTGGCCAGGCCGAAAAGCTCAGGAATACCCAGGATCCGGCCGGCGGCGCCCGCGATAAGGCCGAGTGCGATCGTCCGGCGGCCTCGGGCGGAAAGCATCCCGTTCGCTATCGGCGCCCAGTGGATTGGTCCGGAACGGGCACCTGACGGAGCACTTCGTCCAGCACGGTCCTCACGGGAGTACGACCACGGCCAGCTGCCGCGCGCAACTCCAGGCGGTGACCGATGACCGAGGGCGCCATGGCCTTGACGTCGTCCGGCGCGACGAACTCCCGGCCCTCCAGGACTGCCCGGGCCCGGGCTGCGCGCTGAAGGGCCAGAGCCGCCCTCGGCGACATCCCAAGCGCGACAGAAGGATGAACCCGGGTCGCGTTGGCGATCTGCACGATGTAGTGCTGGATCAACGGCGAGACGTGAACCGCTCGCGCCCGAGCGGCGAGGGCGGTCACGTCCTCAGGCGTGGCTACCGGCTTCAGCGTCTCGAGGGGCTCTCGCACGCCGTGGGTCTCGAGCATCACGACCTCGGACTCCTCGTCGGGATAGCCGATCTGGATCCGGAGCAGGAAGCGGTCGAGTTGGCTCACGGGGAGCGGGAACGTCCCTTCGTGCTCGATCGGGTTCTGTGTGGCTATCACCATGAACGGATCGGGCAGTTTGTAGGTGTTCCCGTCGACGGTGACCTGCCGCTCCTCCATCGACTCCAGTAGCGCGGACTGCGTCTTCGGGGGCGTCCGGTTGATCTCGTCGCCGAGCACGATGTTGGCGAAGATGGGTCCGGGACGGAATTCGAAACTGGTCTTCGTGCCATCGAAGACGCTCACACCGGTCACGTCCGAGGGCAGCAGGTCGGAAGTGAACTGGATCCGGCGGTGGCGGCACGACACCGAGGCGGAGAGTGCCTTGCCCAGGCTCGTCTTGCCCACCCCGGGCACGTCCTCGACAAGGAGGTGACCACCGGCGACCAGGCAGGTGACCGAAAGGCGGATGGCCTCGTCGTTGCCCTGGACCACCCGTGCGATGTTCTCGACAATCCGATCGAACAAGCGGGCAGCCTCGGACGCGCCGAAGAGGACTGAGTGCTCGCCAGTCATCACAGGACCGTCGGGGTCGAGCCCGGCACGGGTACCGAGATCCATCCTCGCCACCTCACCTCCGAGCTCGAGAGATGCCGCCGCGCAAGATCATCCCTGCCACCGGTCCTCAGTTGGCGTGCTCGTCAAGCCCCTCTTGGTGCCCAGCTTAACCAGCGCCGAGGCACACGAAAGCTCCCGCTGCCAGCGCCTCCCGGGCCGTTCGGTCATCCGAGGCGAGATCTTCGAACGCGAGCGGCTCCGGGAGAGCGCGCGCTTGGGCCGTCGCGAGCGCCTGGGCCAAGCCGTGCCCGCGTGAAAGCTCGTCGTGGAGGGCGACCATGACTGGGATGACGCCGTCATCCGGCACGGGCGCCGCGCTCGAAACGACGGCGCGTGTCCCGAGCGACAGCAACGCTGCGCTCGTGCCCATGAGCTCGTCGCCAGGATGGACCTCCGAGCGTCCCACGTCGCAGGCGGAGAGCACCATCCACTCGGGCGGTCGCACCATGTGCTCGAGGTCGTAGACGGTGAGCGGGCCGTCGGCCAGCTCGAGTGACGAGAACTGAGGATTGTCCGCACGGAAGGTCCCGTGGGCGGCCACGTGGGCGAGGCGGCGTCGTTCGAATGCGCGTGCGACCGCCTTGACGGTCGCGGCGGGTCCTTGCAGCCTGCGCCCCCGCGGGTAGAACGCAGCGCCGATCCGGTTGATCTCCTCCTCCCCGTGGGCGACGCGCGGCCCGGCCACGAGCACGACCTCGACATCGCCGCCGGCTGCGAGTTTGCCGGGGTCCTCGCATCGGCGGGAGTACCACAGCGACGCCGACGGGGAGACTGTCACAGCCCGTCCTCGCAGTGATGGGAGCAGTGCCCAGGCCAGGGCGTGAAGCTCACCCGTGGGCACCACGACCAGGTCCCGACCATCCAGGTCGCGAGCCAGCGGCGCGATGAGGAGATCCGCCAAGCGGCGGCACGACCGCCCGAGAAGTGCCGCCGCCGCCTCGAGACTGGCCTGAGAGCTTCGGCGAAGCGCGAGCCGACGAAGAGCGAACTGCAGCATGGAGCGCTCGGTTTCCACCTCGGCCGCGTTGCCGAGACAACTCAGGCCGAACCGCCTCCCGGTACCGGTCACGGCATGGAGTCGGCCATCGTGCTCGATGAACTCGACGAGAACGCGCTCACCGATGGCCTCCCGCAGCTCGCCAGGCGTGGGCAATCTCGGTGCTTCGGCGAAGTTCCCCTCCTCACTGCGGCTGCGCTGGCGGATCTCGACCTCGATCCTTCGTTGTTGCACCATGAGGGGCCGGACGTCGTCGCCTGCGAGCGAGGCGCGCTCGATGCGGGCGACAGTCTCCCGCAGCGTCGACAGCATCCCCGCGAGCCTCTCGTCTGTGGGAGGTGTCGCTCGCGGTGCCCGTAACGAACCTGCGCGGCATCGTTCCGACCAGCGCAGCACCTCCACTGCGCGTCGCGAGTCGAACGCCAGACCGAGGCCAAGATCGGCGAGCTCCGAAACGGTCGTTCCGGTCCGCACGCGCAATTCGGTGGCGCCCATCGTCGCCCGGTGGTCCTCGGCGACCTTGAGCCCGCATCGGAGTGCCGAGAGCGCTCCTGAGCGGTTGCCGACCGCAAGGCGGCCCAGCGCCTCGCCGTACCAACCGCGCACGCGTTGCGCGGCAGGCCCCGAACGCGTACGCACATCGATCCCGGCTACGAGCAACCCGACCGTGCTCATGTCACCGGTCCGCAGCGCCGCGCGTGCGCCCATCAAGCGGCACTCGAGGCTCGGCAACAACCAGTCCTGGTCGCGCAGAACCTCTGCCAGCGCACCGGCCTCCGCCGGCACACGGGTCTGCGCCATGCCCGCGGCCCACCGGGACTGCGCCTCGACGAATCGGGCTAGCGCCGCCCACCGGGGCCGTCCTTGGCGCGCGAGCTGACGACGCGCCGTGCGGGCAGCCAAACCGGAGACTCCCAGGTCTCCCTCGGCCAGAGCTACTTGGCTGAGCAACAGTCTGGCCTCGGCCAGGTCGAGCGAGGTTCCGGAGGCCTCCAAGGCCGTTACAGCTATCTCGATCTGCTGGCGAGCTTCAGGGAGCAATCTCGCGGACAGCAACAGCTCCGCTCGGTCGATCGATAGGGCCGGAGCGTTCAGGCCGCGCTCGGCGAATTTGCGCGCGGCCTGGTCGTACCGCTGCAGGGCGCGTGGGACGTCGCCTTTCAAAGCCGACACATACCCGAGGTTGTGCAGGACCTGAGCCGCCGCGATCTCACTTTCGAGCAAGCGGTAGAGCTGCAACGCCTTGTCGAGGTCCGCCTCTGCAAGCCTGAGCTCGCCCCGGTAGGCGTGGAGGACGCCGCGGTTGGAGAGAAGCCTTGCCTCGTTCAAGCGATCGCCAGCACGGCGGAGCAGCGGAAGAGCCCGGCGGCTGTCGTCGAGGGCCTCTTCGAACCGGCCCACACGGATGTGTATGAGGGCGCGCTGCACGAGGACCTGCCCGCGCAGTTCCCGCGGAGCATGTTCGGCCGCGCGGTCGAGCTCGACAAGCGCCGCGTCCGGGCACCCGCCCTGCAGCAGCGCCAAGACAAGGCTCAAGCGCGCCTCGATCGCGCGAAGATCCAGCTCTCCCGCCTCGGCGACGGCGATCGCGCGCAGCAGGCGGTGTCGTGCGGCGCTCAGGCGGCCAGTCTCCCGAGCCACGAGACCGATCGTGCGGTGAGCCACCGAGGCCGCCTCCGCGTCAACCCCACGATCAGCGAGCACCGCTAACGCGGCGGCCTCGGCCGAAAGCGGATCGTCGGCTACCGCAGCAAGGGCACGTTCGGCCGCGTCCAGCGACGCGTTGGCAGTTGGGCGTGTCATCGACTCAGGCCCGCGGGCACGCCCCGGGCTTGCTCAGAGTGTTATCCAGCTCGTGGCGACCGGACGGGCGTCAGGTCGCGTGGGACGGCAGCGAAAGCTCACGGGCCCGTCGGGCACTGCCGGGAAGTGGAAGCAACCGAGCTCGTCGGTCTCCACCGGCGTGGTTCCAACTCGGTGCCGCAGCTCGATGAGGGCGACCTGCGGTGGCACGACCTGCCCCACGAGGTACCTGGCGCCGGATACCTCCATCTCGAGCACAAGGTCTTCCGCTTCAAAAGTCAGCTGCCGTGCGGTCCGTGCGCCGGATCGGACACAGGTGAGGAGCCTGTCGTCGGTTGTCGAGTCGTAGACGAGTGCGGCTGGCTCGTCATCAATGGAACGCACCCCGCAGCTCGACATGGTGTCGCCGAGCACGTCCGGCGACAGCGGGTCCTTCTCGAGCACCAGCGAGTGGAGCCTCCTGAGAGTCGCCTCGCGGGCAACCTCCGCGGCATCCGACCATTCGAGGTGGGCTGAGGCTCCTGAAACACATGACGGCTCGGCTACAGCTCCGTCGTCCAGGTTCATGGGACTGTCCGGGCCGGTGCGGCCGCTGTGTCGCTGGGTCGAGATGCGGCGCTTCCACTGTCGCAACGTACGCGGGCACTCGCGCCGGGCGCTGGCCGCGAGCCACCGGAGGGCACCGAACGCGTCGGGGCTTCCCGCGAGCCCCAGCCAGGTCGCCTAGCTGAGCTCGTCGGCGTCTGCAGGATCGAGCCGGTGACCCCCCGAGACTGCCCAGGCAAGACCTGCGAAACGACCGACCTCCCAGTCCCGAGCCCGCTCGTCGCCCCCTGCGGCCTGGCGCAAGAGGCCGCCGGGTCGACGTCATCCATGTCCCAACTGTAACCACGCCCATCGAAGGGTCACAGAGGCCAAGGCGTCCCGGCCGAATTGTCATGGAAACCGTGGGAGAAGTTACACGCCAGCACCCAGTTGGGACATAATCGGGAGATCAGCGGAGGAAACGGGACGCAACCGCCGTCGTCGGTCGAGGCCGACCCTGGCTCGTTCGCGACATGCGACAACGCCGAAAGCGGCCGAGCGTGAACAGCCGGCTGGCCGTCGTCGGGGCCGGAATCGTCGGCTTGGCGGTGGCCCGACATTTGCTGGAGGCCAACCCGGACGCAAGTGTCGTGGTGATCGAGAGGGAGAACACGGTCGGCTCCCATCAGACCGGCCACAACAGTGGGGTAATCCACTCAGGCCTGTACTACCAGCCAGGCTCTTTGAAGGCAGAACTCTGCGTGTCGGGTGGCCGGCTCCTGAAAAGCTACTGCGAAGAGAATGGCATTCCGGTCGGGACCTGCGGCAAGGTGGTCGTGGCGGTCGACGACTCGGAGCTGCCGCGGCTCCAGGGCCTTTTCGAACGCGGCGTTGCCAACGGCGTGCCCGACCTCGGTCTCGTCGACGGCGAAGCGTTGCGCGAGCTGGAGCCACACGTCGTCGGGTTGCGAGCCATTCACTCTCCCTCCACGGCCGTGGTCGATTTCGGCGCCGTTACCAACGCGCTTGCGAAGGAAGTGGTCGCTTCCGGGCAACTCTGGCTCGGAACCGAAGCGGTTTCCGTCCTCCCTAGGTCCGACGGGCTCGTCCGACTGGAACTGGCCGGAGGTCACGCCGGGCATTTCGACTGCGATTACGCGATCGTTTGCGCAGGCCTCCAGTCGGACCGCCTGGCCCTGCGCTCCGGAGCTGACGCCGAACCGCGGATCATTCCGTTCCGGGGTTCGTACTACCGGCTGCGACCGGCAGCCCGGCGCCTGGTACGCGGTCTGGTCTACCCTGTGCCCGATCCCCGGTACCCGTTCCTCGGGATTCACCTGACAAGGACCGTGCACGACGAGGTGTTGGTGGGGCCGAATGCCTTCCTCGGCTTTTCCCGCGACGACTATGCAAGATCGGCGTTCAGCTGGCAGGACGTCCGAGAGACGCTGACGTGGCCGGGATTCCCTCGTTTTGCGCTGTCGAACTGGCGCGCGGGCCTGCGGGAGATCTCTCACGCAATGAGCAGGCGCGGTTTTGCCTCCGCCGTCCGCCGTTACGTACCCGAACTGACCGCGGGCGACCTGGAACCGGCCGTCGCGGGCATACGGGCCCAGGCGATGCTTCGTGACGGGTCACTGGTCGACGATTTCTGGCTCGACTCGAGGGGCAGCGTCTTGGACGTTCGCAATGCTCCTTCTCCCGCCGCTACGGCGTCGCTCGCTATCGCCGACCACATCTGCAAGCAAGCCGGGCTGAGCTGAGGCGAGCCAGGCCCGGTGTCCACCAGCGGTGACGGCCTCGCCAGCCGGAGAACACGGGCGCCAAGGTTCCCGCGTGCCCTCGGAGGTAGCCTCTCAGAGTGCGCAAGCTGTTCGCCTTCGGTCTGCTCGCCGTCGGCATCGGGGCATCAGCATGCAACACCACGTCGTCGTCCACATCGACGACGACCTCAAGCGTGCCGGTCACCGAGGCGTCCACGACAACCCTCCCGCCAGTGCCACTCGCCGGAACCAGCAAAGCAGCTGCCGAAGCCATGAAGGCTGCGCTCGTGCACGGGGGATCGCAGCCTTCGCTGCACTACGTGAGCACGTCAGTCGGCGACGGCCTGACCACCACGATCGTCGGCGACGTCAACCGGACCTCGGGAACCCAGACGATCGTCGTCTCGTATAAAGGTGTCAAAGCCACGATGGTCATCGAACTGGTAGGCCACGAGGCGTACTTCCGTGGGGACGCCGCTGCCATCGAGGTGCTCATTAACTTGACGGCGCCCCAGTCCGACGCGGCTGCGGGCCGATGGGTCTCGGTCGTACCTGCGGACTCGGTCTACCAGAGCACCGCCGCCGCTCTCACCGTCGGCTCGGTGATGTCGGAGCTTGCCCTCTCGCCGCCGATCAGAGGCGAAAGCGCCGCGACCTACGGCGGTCGCAGCGTTGTCCAGATCTCCGGAGCCTGGATCGGCGAGGGTGTCACTGCCAAGGACCACGCGACGGGAGAGATCGATCTGACAAGAGGGGCCGCGCCGCTGCCCATCGCGTTCCAGGGCGTGATGCCCGCCACGGCGAACGCCGCGCGCTTTGAGGCGAGCATCGTGGTGGGCAAGTGGGGAGAGGCCGTTCACGTGGTCCCTCCCGCCTCCTCGGTGCCGCTCGCGACGATCCTCAAGACGACGACGACCACGACCACCCAGTTGGTCGTGGTCTGAGCTGGGATCGTCATGCCACCGATCGGCGACTACGCCATCGTCGGCGGGATCGCCGCGGTCTGCAGCTATCTGCTGACATTCCCGCTCCGGCACTTGGCTGCTCGCATCTCCTTCGTCGCCGAGCCGGGTGAGCGGCGCCTTCACCACCATCCCATCCCTTACGGTGGTGGCCCCGCGATGTTCATCGCCTTCTGCATCGCGATGATCGTTGCTGACCACGTCGCGCACCTGGGCGCGATCTTCCAGGGCTCCTCCGAACCCCTCGGTGTCGCGCTCGGCGCCGCGGTCATCCTCGGCGTAGGACTGCTCGACGACGCCCGTGAGATCTCCGCTCCGGCGAAGGTAGCGGGGCAAGTGCTCGCGGCGATGTTTCTCGTGTTCCTCGGCGCCACGATGTTCTGGCTGAAGATCCCTCTCGCCGGCACGGTGGTGCTCTCCTCGGACCTCACTCCGTTGATCACTGCCTTATGGGTTATCGGAATCACGAACGCGATCAATCTCATCGACGGGCTCGACGGGCTCGCGGCCGGCATCGTCGCTATCGCTTCGGGCGCGCTCGCTGTTTACGGGTTGCGGCTGGTCGAGCTCGGCGTGTTGCAGTCCACAAACCTTGGTCCGCTCATCGCTGTGATCACCTGCGGGGTCTGCATCGGATTCCTCCCGCACAACTTCAATCCTGCAAAGGTGTTCATGGGCGACGCGGGTGCGCTGTTCCTCGGACTGTTGATGGCTGCCGCCACTATGGAGATCGGAGGCCGTACCGAGGGAGTGAGCGGCCAGACTTACTTCTTCTATGCACCGCTGTTCCTCCCGCTGTTCATCCTCGGAGTCCCGATCGCCGACATGGCTTTCGCGTACATCCGCAGGGTGGCCAAGGGGACCGGGATCGACGTCCCGGACAACGACCATGTCCACCACCGGCTCGTGCGGCTCGGCCACGGACCACGCCGAACGGTCGTGATCCTATGGACCTGGACCGCGGCACTGTCCGGTTTCGTGCTTTTCCCGCTGTTCGCGCCGGAGTCCAACGCGATCATCCCCTTCGCTGCGATCGTCTTCGGTCTGCTGCTGTTCACCTTGTTCCGCCCTGGCCTGCGCAGCGAGCGCCGGAGGCGACGCAAGGGGGGGCGCGCCATGGTCAAGGCCCGAGCGGCTGCTCGGCTGCGCGCCGCACCGGACATCAAGCCCGCCGCGCAACTCAGGGTTGCGTCGGGCAACGGGGTTGCACCGCGCGAGGCGACACAGCGGATCGGGGCCGGGCCCGACGGCGCCGGACCGACTCAGAAGACCGCCCTCAACTGATCCGACAGCGGGCCGCCCATTCGGACGTGGTTCAGAAGTCGAGGTCGGACAGCTCGGGAACGATCCGTAGCGCCCGGCTGCGGGCCTCGAGCCACCGCTGGCGGTCGACACGCCTCGTGGGCTCGATGACGGCCCTGGGTTGAAGCCCAGCCGCCGCATCCTCGAGGCTCGTCCAGGTGCCGACCGCGACTCCGGCCAGGTACGCGGCGCCAAGCGTCGTCGCCTCCGTGACGGCGGAGATCTCGATCGGACGGCCGACGGCGTTCGCCAGCGCTTGTGTGAACGTCCGGTTCGCGCTCATACCTCCGTCGACGCGGAGTGACCGGATCGAGAGGCCCGAGTCCGTCTCCGCCGCCTCGAGAAGGTCGGCGCCGCGGTGCGCTATCCCTTCCAACACCGCGCGCGCGACCTCGGCTCGCCCTGAGCCACGTGTGAGCCCCAGCAGCGTCCCGCGGGCACCGTAGTCCCACAGCGGAGTGCCGAGACCCAGCAGCGCCGGCACGAACCACACTCCACCAGAGTCCGTGCACGAAGCCGCCAAAGCGTCCGACTCGGCGACTGACGACAGGATGCCGAGGTCATCTCGAAGCCACTCGACGCAGCTGCCGGCCGACATCATGATGGCCTCGATACCCCAGGTGAGCCTGCCACCCTGGCTCCAGGCCACTATCGGGAACGTGCCTCCTGGTCCACGACGGGGAAAGGACGGGCGTTCGGCGCCGACGCACAGGTCGAGCATCGCCCCGGTGCCGAAAGTCGCCTTCGCGAGTCCAGGGCGAACGCAGCCCTGGCCGATCAGCGAGGCCTGCTGGTCACCCGCCAGGCCGGCGATCGGGGGTGCGCTCGGCAATGCTCTCGCTTCCCCGAGCACGCCAAGGGAGTCGACCGGGCGCGGGAGGACCTCGTGCGGGATCCGCAGCGCCTCGAGCACGACGTCGTCCCACTCAGCGGCGTTGCCGTCGAGAAGGCCTGTAACCGCGAGGTTGCTTCTGTCCGACACGTGCAGGTCGCCTCGGGACAGCGTCCAGGCGACCCAGGTGTCGACTGTCCCCGCACATAAGTCGCGCGACCGTTCCGGGTCGGCGATGTCCAGAAGCACCGCCAGCTTGGTCGCGCTCTGGTTCGGCGCAAGGCGGATGCCCTGTGCCTGAAGAGCAAGGCAATACCCGACGGTGCGCAAGTCCTGCCACCCGATGCCCGGCCCGACGGGGTCGCCCGTCGCGCGGTCCCAGAGGACCGTCGACGCGCGCTGGCTGCTGATTCCCACCGCGTCGACACTCCCGCCTTCGGCAAGCGCCGCAGTCGACACCTCGAGAACAGCCCGGGCGATCTCGGCCGCGTCGAATTCGACGAAACCCTGTAATGGAGTTCTCGGCAGCACCTGAAGCTGATGAACGTTATCGACCGAGGAGTCGGGCCGCACGACGGCAGCACGGACGCCACTCGTCCCAACGTCGACGGCCAGTACGCTCATCGCTCGCCCTCCTCTCTCCTCCCCCCGACCCGCCTGGTTCGATGGCGGCAACGCCACAATAAGAGGTCGTGGGACCCGGATCCCGAATGCCGGGAACGCCACCCGCGGAACTACCATGCGGCGATGGGCCGTGAGCTTCGACCCGGACGCGAGGGAACGCCTGTTGAGCACGCCGTCGGCCGATCAGCCCGACGCCGGCCTGAGGGCGTGGCCCGGCACCGGAGGCACGCCGCTGCAGCCGGTCTCACCGCGTTGATGCTGGCCGGTGTCGGGTTCGTCGCATACGCGACGGTGATGTCCCGGGAGGTCCCGACGCCGAAGTACGCGAACCTCGTGCTTTACGCGTCTCCGGCCAAAGCCCCAGGCTTCGATCTCGCGCGCCTGGGAAGCGGAGCCAGGGTGACTTCCGAAGTGCTCGGCAACGGCCCGGCCGTGCTGAACTGGTTTCAGTCGACCTGCGTCGCTTGTCAGGCCGAGCTGGGGACCTTCGCCGCGGTAGCCGACCAGGATCGGAAGAGGATCCACTTCCTCGGCGTCGACATCAACGACCCATCGCCCGCGGCGGCTCTCGCGATGGTGCGCCGGGCGGGAGCCGCATACCCGGTTGCGGAGGCCCCCGGCATCGAGAGCATCTCCTTGGCGACTCGTTTCGGCGTTGGCGACCTACCGGCGACTGTCTTCGTCAGCGCGCACGGCAGGATCCTGGGTGAAGTTCTCGGCAAGGTCTCGCGCGCCGAGCTCGTTGCCCTGCTCGCCAACCTGGCAGCCGGGCGGCCGCTCAACTCCTGAGCCGCTCCCGGCAGCTCCGTCGGGCTGACTAAAGCCGCCCCGCCTTGCGGTGGAGCTCGTTCGCCTTGGCCTGGAGCTTGCGGGCCGCCTGCTCGAGCTTCTCCAGAGCCTCGGCTTTCGCTTGCGCCTTCACCGCAGCACTGAGGGCCGCCCGGCCTGTGGCGGTACGCGAGACGCTCCCTTCGGGAACCTGCGAGCACAAGACGGGAACCTGCGCCTCGTAGAGCTTCGCCCCGTCCCGTAGGAACGTGATGATGCTCTCGAGGTCGGACGTCGAGAAGTGCTGCGCGGACGTCCGCCAAGCTTCGGCGAGGCCCGCATGCAGCTGGGAGATCTGGGCCCTGGCGAACGGGGCAAGCTCGACGAGCACGCGCCGGCGGTCCTGAACGTCGCGGACTCGGCGCACGAAACCGGCGCGCTCGAGGCGGTCCAGCAGGAACGTCACGGCACCGGTGCTGAGCCCTGCGACCGCGGCGAGAGCACCGGCCGTCATGGTTCCGTATTGGTCGAGGAGGTCGACGCACCGAACGTCGGTGGCGTTCAACCCGAGGACGCTCCCCAGTGCTTCGTCGAAGGCGTCCGACGCGGACAGGAACACACGGAGCGCCTGGGTCAGCTCCTCGAGACTGCGCTTGCGTTTCTCGTTGCTCATGATTTACCTTAGTTGCTAATATATTTGATGTCCAAATAATACAGCCTCTTAGCCGTCCCTTCACCGATACCCCGGACGAGTGCCCGCAAGGAGACCGCAATGACGCTCGCCATTGAGCTTGAGGACCTGCACAAGACATTCTCCAACAACGTTCGGGCCCTCGACGGTGTCAGCCTGACCGTGGAACAGGGCACGATCTTCGGGCTGCTCGGTCCGAACGGAGCAGGCAAGACAACCGCCGTAAGGGTTCTCACGACCGTGCTCCGACCCGACAGCGGCGCGGCGCGGGTGCTGGGTCACGACGTCACGACCGAGCCTGAGGTCGTCCGCAGGCTGATCGGCCTCGCCGGCCAGTTCGCGGCAGTCGACGAGAACCTCACCGGCGCCGAGAACCTCTGGATGGTCGGAAGACTCAACCACATGCCCAAGCCGCAACTGAAGCATCGCTCGTTCTCGCTTCTCGAGCAGTTCGGCCTCAGCGACGCGGCTAACCGCCCGACCAAGACGTACTCCGGAGGGATGCGCAGACGCCTCGACGTCGCGGCATCGCTCGTCGCCCACCCGCGAGTGCTCTTTCTTGACGAACCGACCACAGGCCTGGACCCGGCGAGCCGAGCGGACGTTTGGACCATGATCGAAGGCCTCGTCGCCGAAGGCACGACAGTGCTCCTCACGACTCAGTACCTGGAAGAAGCCGACCGGCTCGCCGAGCACTTGGTGGTGATCAACCACGGCAAGGTCATCGCGGCTGGAACACCGGCCACCTTGAAGGCGAACATGGGCGTGACCGTTCTCGACCTCGGCCTTGATGACGAAAGGACCGCGCTTCGCGCTGCGCGGGCCCTCAGGACGGTTAACGAGAAGGCGCCCGTCGTGTACGGCCGGACGGTGGAGGTCAACGTGAACGACGGCCCCCGCGTCGTCACCGAGGCGCTGAGGATTCTCGAGGCGGAAGGCATCGCCCCGACAACGCTCGCGCTGCGCGAACCGAGTCTCGACGACGTGTTCCTTTCCCTCACCGGACATCGTGCCGAGGCCGAGACCGCCAATGGAACTGAGAATCCCGCAATCCCGGATGGGCGCCCCCAAAGACACAGGAGAGGCCGACGATCATGACCACGACCACGATCCCCGTGCCGAAAGCCCCGACGGTCGGTTCGTCACCGTCGGGTGGCCGGCTCTACTGGGCCGTCGCCGACATGCTGACGATTACCAAGCGCAATCTCATCGCTTACACGCGGCTGCCCGAAGCCGTCTTCTTCTCCAGCGTGCAGCCAATCATGTTCGTCCTCCTGTTCCGGTACGTGTTCGGCGGCGCGATCCCGACACCCGGTTACCACTACGTGCAGTTCCTCATGCCGGGCATCTTCGTTCAGACGGTCGCCTTCGGATCGATCGGCACGTCCATCGGTCTCGCAGAAGACCTGCAGAAAGGTCTCATCGAGCGATTCCGCGCGCTCCCCATGTCGCGCTGGGCAGTGCTCGGCGGCCGGACGACGGCCGACCTGTGCCGCAATCTCTTCGTGATGGCCTTGATGACCGCTGTCGGGTACGCCGTGGGCTACCGAATCGGGACCAACGTCGGCGAGTACCTCGCCGGGATCCTGCTCCTCTTGTTGTTCGCCTACGCGCTCAGCTGGGGATTCGCGTTCGTCGGCCTCTCCGCACCCAACAGCGAGACGGCGCAGCTCATGTCGTTCCCCGTGCTGTTCCCGCTCACATTCGCGTCCTCGGCCTTCGTCCCGTTGCAGACGATGCCGGGCTGGCTGCAGGGTTTCGCCCAGCATCAACCGGTATCCATCGTCGTCAACGCGGCACGCGATCTCATGTCCGGGGTAGCCAAACCAGATCTCGTCTTCCCACCCTTCACGAGCGTCACCAGCACTGGCCGTATGAGCTCCACGGTCCTCTGGGCGGTCGCGTGGTCGCTCGGCATCCTCGCAGTGCTCGCTCCGGTGTCCGTGCGCCGCTACCGGCGCCGAGCGCTCTGAGCAGCGGAGGCGGCCCGAGGCACCCTGCGTCGACGGAGCAGTGTCCGGCCGGTGCTGGTCGCGCCTACGATGACCAGGCCAGGGCCGGTGTGCTTCCAGTCGACACCGGCGCCCAGCTTCGAAAGAGCCGCCCGGGTAGCTCAGTGGTAGAGCAGCGCACTCGTAATGCGCAGGTCATGGGTTCGAATCCCATCTCGGGCTCGGAATAAGGCCTGGTAGACGTCTTGGAGCCTTGGCGAACACCTCTGGCTAGGCTCTGTCCCAACAATTGTCCCAACATTCACAGGGACAGGGACAGGATTGGGAGAGATAGCCGATGTCCGGGAGCATGCGTGCTCGTCCAGATCGAGGTCCCGACGCCTGGGAGCTCCGAGTGTTCCTCGGCCGTGACACCTCGGGGCGTGTTCGCCACCAGAGTCACCTGTTCCGTGGCTCGCGGCGAGCGGCTGAAAAGGAACTCGCACGGCTGATGGTGAAGCAGGACCAGGCGCCGGCTCGGGTACCTGATGACGCTCAGCGCCAGTGGGGCCCAACGACCACGTTCAACGACGCCATTGCCGGCTGGCGGGAGAACGGCTGGCAGGATCTGAGCCCCACCACTGCCCAAACGCTACGAGAGCGTCTGGCGTGTCCACATCGGCTGTCGGCGGATCGAGTCGGTCGGGCCCTATGACGTCGAGCGGTTCTTCCGAAAGCTGAAGGCGGATGGGGTCGGACGCGAGACCATTCGCTACTCGCGCTCCGTCCTCCACCGGGCCTGCCGTTTGGCGCGCAAGTGGAGCGGGAACACTCTGTCCAACCCTGTGACCGACACTGAGCTTCCGGTCTTTACCCGTGCTGAGTTGCCCGAACCGGTCCGTGCACCGACGCTGGACGAGGTCCTTGCGATATTGCGCGCAACCGAATCCCTCGACATCCGATACCGGTCCGGGCTGGTCATCATCGCCGCCACCGGTATGAGACGGGGAGAGGCATGCGCGCTTCGCTGGTCGGACCTCGATGTGGTGGAGGCGACGCTCTCCATAAACGAGTCCGTCATCGCCGCTCCCGAAGGCGCCGAAGACGAGGGCGAGCATCCGCCGGATTGCGATCGACGCACGGACGTTGGAAGTGCTCGAACAGCTCCGCATCGCGCAAGCGGAGCTCGCTCGGGTCGCCGAAGTCCGACTCCCCGAGCGCGGCTTCGTCTTGTCGATGGAGCCGGGCGGAATCGCACCCATGCACCCCGACACGCTCTCGCATGCCTTTGCCAAAGCTCGCAAGGCGGCTGGCGTAGCCTCCGAGCTGCATCTTCACTCGTTGAGACATTTTCAAGCCACTGCAATCGACGCCGTGATCTCCGAGCGCCAGAAGCAGTCTCGGCTTGGCTGGTCGACTGCCTACATGGCGCGGCACTACACCGCCGCCGTCGGTGAGGAGGACCGGCGAGCGGCAGAGCACATCGGCCGCTTGCTCACCGGAAGGGGCGATGCGCAGCCGGAACAGTAGGAAGCCGGCTCGACGAGACCGCTTTGGGTTCGCGGGGCGAACAGCGGCACGGGCGCCCGCGTCGACAGGTCGCCACCCAGCATCCGCTCGACGGCGATCCGAGGAACTCGCATAGTGGCCCCGACGCGGACTATCGGCAGCGGCAGGCCCGCGCGCCCGATCGTCCGATAAAGGGTCGACCGGTGGACGCCAAGGAGGTCCGCCACCTCTGCGATGGTGAGCAACAGGTTCGTGGAGGGCGAGCGCCATCGGACAGCACGCTCCCGCCCCGTCGGGGACAGTTCGCTCGTGTCGCGGACCGGGGCGCGAACCTTGGTACCTCGGCGGGAGGAATCGAACTGCCCCGCATTGAGATCCATCGTCTCCGCGCTAATGGGATGCCACCCGCCACATTTGGCGATGGCGCGACGATTCCATGCGCTGAACTGCGATTATCATCTCAGCCGCGCGAGTCTGCCCAGTCGTTCTGTCGCTTCCTAATCGAGCTTGCAGGGCCCACCAGTCCTGTGCGGCAGGCTCGTGCAGGCGCGGCGCTGGAACCTAGGAGCATCCTTGCTACGGCAATCGCGATTCCGTCTCGCAGCAACGGCCGTGGTCGTGTTGGCGCTCGTCGCAATCGGTCCCCCGTCACATCTCTCCGTTGCGGGAGCCGCACAGAGCGCGACACCAGTGGGTGGTGCCGTCAACCTGCTCTCGACGACCCAAGACGTTGTCTGGTCGTTCAACATCGAGAACGGCTCCGGCGTAGTGCTCCGAAGTGCCGACGACGGGAACCACTGGCGGATCGTTCTGTCCGAGCCGGTGTCCCAAGTCAGTTTCGGCCTGGTGGCGAGCTATTTCCTCGGCCCTGAGGACGCGTGGGTTGCCCTGGAGGAACAGACCGGCGCCACCAGTGTCTACCGGACCTCCGACGGCGGACGGCGCTGGTACTTATCTGACCTGCCGATAGTCGCGCCGCCCCCGACCATGCCCACCCTCTCTGATCAGCTCTACTTTGCTGACCCGGAAGACGGCTGGCTGCTGGCAGTAGGCACCAACTTTTCGCCCCCCACGAATTCACTAACGATGGTCTGGTGGCGCACAGACAACGGTGGACGCACCTGGAGCCAGCTTCCGCCGACGAGCCTGCCGCCGCAGGCCGTCGCACTGCCCCTGTATGCGGACACGGCATGTCCCGAGTTCAGTCCCCCGCACATCGCCTTCGCGACCACCAATGTCGGCTGGTGGACCTACGGCGCCTGCGGGGAGGGAGCCGCACGGCCGCTCGTGTGGCGCACTCGTGACGGGGGCGTCAACTGGACTCCGACACCACTGGCCGCACCGCCCGGCGGATGGGGCCGCTGGGACGTTCTCGATCAAGGCGGCACCGATGTCGGCACCCCCTATCTCATTTCGAGCCGGGCTGGAACCACCATCATCGTGCCGGTGTCGGTCGGGACTTCTCGCTTGGTCATAGAACGATCGCTCGACATGGGCCGTACGTGGCACATTGCCGGCATGGTCGACACCCACGCTGTACCGATACAAACCACACCGGCCGACTGGTTCGAGCCGGTCAACGCTTTCGACTGGGTTGTTGCGGCACCCGGTGGGCTCATCGAGACAACCAATGCAGGGAGCACTTGGACCCTCACCCGTTCGCCGATCGCCGTGTCGGGCCAGCCCGTCTCGTTCACCTCTCCCGGAAATGGCTTCCTTCAAGGCGCCGGCCTCGTCATCGCCTTGCGCACGAGCGACCGAGGCGCCACGTGGAGCCCGGAGTCAGCCTCCATCTCGCGGGCTGAGCAGGCATCGTGGTCGCCGTCGAGCAACGCCGTCTCGACGATTCAGGTCGTGGGTCCACACCTGGCCGTCGCCGCGGGCGCGATCGGTGTCATGACTTCGAGCGACGGTGGTCACTCCTGGGTCGAGAGGCTAGGGACGAACTCCACGGCAGCCGATCTCGACTTCATCAACAGCCGAGTTGGTTTCGCCGTGGAGAACGGTGAGCTCGTGCGGACAATGAACGGCAGTGTGAGCTGGCAGGCTCTCTTGCACCCTGTTGCAGGTGGCGTCTCGGGGATCGACTTCTGGTCGCCAAGCGCGGGTCTGGTCTCGGTCGGCAGTCAAAGCCTGTTCATCACTTCTGACGGAGGCAAGAACTGGCGGCCGCTACGGCTGCCGCCGGGATGGATCGCTTTTGACGCCTTCATAGGCGGCGATGAGCCGACAGGCATCTGCTTCACCAGCAAGGGCGTTGGATGGGCGGTGGGTAGCCGCGCTCGCCGTCTTGCCGTCTTCGTCAGCACAAGTGGTGGGCGCAGCTGGAGGCTCGCACTCTCATCTGGGGTCCTGCCACCTGGAGCCGAACCCGACAAACTCGGAGGCGGAGTCTCGATCGCCGGTTGTGATGGCAAGGCGGCCTGGATTCTCGTCTCGCAAGCTGCAGGGCCGGTGGGCATGCAGGGCGTGCCCACCACCTTCGACCTACTGCGCAGCTTTGACCTCGGCCGCTCCTGGCTGGACGTGCTGCGCTCGACGAGTTACATACGAGTGATCCGGCCCAAGGTTCCCACCTCCCCGGGTGGGCCAGAGTCGGTGCCGCTCAGTTCCGTCAATTCCGGTGTGTGGGCGCTCACGCTGGCGTCGCCGTCAACGGCGTGGTTCACGGCCACCGACGAAGACATCGGCAGCATCACCTTCGGTTCGACCCTCTACGGTGGAGTGCAGTGGAAGATCCATTCGTTCCCCGCGGCACGAGGTCAGCAGGGAACCGTGGCCGCTTCGCAGCAACTGCCCTACGCGTATAGATGGCTCGCCACGGCCGCCCTCAACGCCATGGACGCCTGGGCGCTTTTCGGTGCCCCCAGCGAGAGCGGTGATAGCTACCTATACGAGACGAGCGACACTGGCGCGGCATGGCACCGGCTCGCTGTATTCGGGTGACCACGTTTCCGGCGTCCGTAAGTCCGTAGAGCCTCCTCGGCGACGACCTCTTCATCCTCCTCGACCACGGCCTTCTTTCCCAACCGCTTCTCGCCCAATCTCTCTCGACCATCACCACTCGCCGGGGTCACTCCTCCGCCATCACCAACCTCCGCCATCACCAACCTCCGCCATCACCAACCTCCGCCATCACCAACCACACACCCTTGGCACTTGAGGACCAACGGCTTCTCCACCGTTGCAGTTGAGTTGAACGCGCTCAACTTCCCGATGGAGCCGTCACCGGCTCTCACTGTCTTGAAGGGCGGGCAATCTGGGCGTGTCGGCGCTCCGAAATGGGTCGATTCACCCGGTCGCGGAGCGCATCGTTTCCAGATCCGCACGCGCTCCCTCGTGCTCCGGGTCGAACGACAGCGCCGTTTCCAGGGCCGCTACGACATCCCTTAGTCGTCCCAGCTCGGCCAGCGCGGCGCCGCGTTGCGCATGTGCCTCAGCCCACTCTGATCGGATCGCCACGGCCACGTCGAACTGCTCCAACCCCGCGGCTGGATTCCCGCAGATGAGCAGAACGAGTCCGACATCGAGACACACCTCGGGGACGTCGCGATACTTCCCCAACGCCAAGTCAGCCTCCACCAGCGCCGCGTCGCGCCGACCAGCGCGCGCCAACGATGCGAATCGCCAACCAATTGCGTTGCGAATACCATGCTGAAGTTGTTGCGAATACATAAGTAGTATCGTTGCGGATGCATAAGTAGAAGCTAAGCTTTCCTGTTCAATGCTGCACGAGTCGGAGTACTCATCCAGGGTGGTAGACGCCGAGTTGGACGCGGCGCTGGGTGCTTCCGGCGCTGTGGTGCTCGATGGTGCCAAGGGTGTGGGAAAGACGGAGACCGCGAGCCATCGTGCGAAGAGCAGAGTCCTGCTCGACGTCGATCAGGAGGCGCGAAGAGCTGCCGAGGTTGATCCGTCACTCGTCCTTGCCGGGGAGAAGCCGCGCCTCATCGACGAGTGGCAGGAGGTGCCCCAGCTTTGGAACCACGTGCGTCGAGCGGTCGACGCGCGCGAGGGTCCATTCATCCTGACCGGCTCCGCGGTTCCCGCGGACGATGCGACCAGGCACACCGGAGCGGGACGATTCTCGTGGATCCGGATGCGGCCGATGACGCTCTTCGAACTGGGGCGATCAACTGGCGATGTCTCGCTCGGGAAGCTCCTCGACGGCGAGAAAACGAGCGTCTCGGCCCCAGAGATCGGCATCTCGGAGCTCGCCGAGATCACTTCCAAAGGCGGCTGGCCTGGGCTCATGCACAGTAGCGCTGCCAACGCCCAGCGTGTGCTTCGCGGCTACCTCGACTCCGTCGCGAGGACGGACATTCGACGAGTCGACGGCGTCACTCGCGACCCGCAAAAGGTCCTGAATGTCCTCCGCTCGCTCGCGCGGAATGTCGCGACGGAGGTGTCGATCGCCACCATCGCAGCCGACGCAGGTGGAGCGAACGGACCCGTCGCGGAGGCCACCGCGAGCTCGTACCTCGTCGCGCTCGATCGCCTCATGGTGCTCGAGGAGCAACCGGCATGGGCTCCGCGGCTTCGATCGAGATCACGGCTGCGCTCGGCGCCGAAGCGACACTTTTGCGACCCGAGCCTCGCCGTGGCTGCCCTGCGGGCGGGTCCGGCTCAGCTATTGAAGGATCTCAACTACTTCGGGTTCTTGTTCGAGAGCCTGGTTGTGCGCGATCTGCGAGTGTATGCGCAGCGAAACGGCGGGAGCGTGTTGCACTACCGGGACAACGTGGGCGAAGTGGATGCGATCGTGGATGCCGGCGAGCGCTGGGGCGCTATCGAGGTGAAGCTCGGCGTTGTCCACGCCGATGACGCCGCGAAGAATCTGAAGAAGTTCATCAGTCGCATCGACGTGGAGCACCGAGGTGAACCGGCGTTCCTTGCCGTTGTGCTGCCCGCGTCTTACGGCTACGTCCGAGAAGACGGCGTCCACGTCATTCCGATCCAGGCGCTCGGTCCGTAACAGCAAAGCCGCACCCCACCGGCCCGCCGAACGGCCAAATTGGAACTGGGTGTCGAGAATCCAGGTGCACCTTCTTCGCGACTGATCGACGAGACCAAACATCTGTTCCACGTCGCGCCTGCGAAGGGCTGAAGACTTACGTCCGTGAACCCTTTGTCTGTGAATGTCGCATAGGGGGACGCACGGTCAACGGCGCGGTCAGCACGATGGGGCGACTCTATTGACGCTCGAAGTGTCAATACATTGTTGAGCGAAACGGATCCTGTCCCAACAATTGAGTCCTCGCCCGTCCTAGGGGGTCGCAGCGCGTCGCACCGGGATCGGGTTTCACCCCTGTTGACCTGCCTCTATGCGAAGCGTTGCGAACAGGCGGAACCCAAGAAGACGCCTTTGAAGGCCCTCGTAATGCGCAGGTCATGGGTTCGAATCCCATCTCGGGCTCAGATCTGAGCAACTTGAAGCTAGAGGACTTTGCCCGGCACTTTGGACCGTCGGCGACTCGCGAGACGACCCTGTGCCGTGCCGCAAGCGCACTCAGCCCGCTTCACGCGCCGAATACGTATGCGCGCCCGGCACTCTTCGCGTGGCCGTCAGCACCGACGATCGCGGTTGTGCCCGCGACCGCCACGGAGTACCCAAAATAATCACCTGCGACAGTGTCGGATCCCTTCAGTTCGGCAACCTGTTTCCAGCCTGCCGCCGTGTCGGTGAACGCGTACGCCCTGCCGACATCCTTGGCGACGCCTGGCGCGCCGGCGATTGCGGTCGCGCCCGAGATGGCGACCGTGTAACCGAGGTCGTTGCTGGCGACGGTGTCGGTGCCCTTCAGTTCTGACGCTTGGTGCCAGACCTCGCCGGTCTTGGCGAACACGTACGCCCGGCCGGCCGCCTTGGCGAAACCCGGTGCGCCCACGATCGCGGTCGTGCCCGAGATGGCGACCGAGACGCCGAAACCATCGTCGACGGCGGTGTCGGAGCCCTTCAGCTCGGCGCCCTGCTTCCAGCCGGCGGCCGTGTCACTGAATACGTACGCTCTGCCGGAGCTCTTGGCGTGGTCCGGTGCACCCACTACGGCGGTGGTGTCTGAGACCGCCACCGAGTATCCGAAGCCGTCGCCGGCACCGGTGTCGGAGCCCCTCAGCTCCGCAACCTGCTTCCAGCCTGCCGCCATGTCGGTGAACACGTAGGCCCTTCCGGCGTTCTTTCTGTGGCCGTCGGCGCCCACAACGACGATGTCGCCAGAAATGGCCAACGAGTCACCGAGGTAATCACCGGCGGCGGTGTCGGAGCCCTTCAGCTCGGCAACCTGTTTCCAGCCTGCCGCCGTGTCGGTGAACACATACGCCCGGCCGGCGTTCTTGGCGTAGCCCGGCGAACTCACGACGGCCGTCTTGCCCGAAATGGCAACCGAGTAACCGAAGAAATGACCCGCGACGGTGTCGGATCCCTTTAGCTCGGCCACTTGGTCCCAGTGGCCCGCCGCCCCGGTGTAGACGTAGGCCCGGCCGGCATCCTTCGCGTAACCCGGTGCGCCCACGATCGCGGTCGTGCCCGAGATGGCCACTGAGACTCCAACGGCATCGCCGGCAAGAGTGTCGGAGCCCTTGAGTTCCGCTAGTTGCTTCCCGACCGGTGCCGCGGTTTGTGGGCTCGCAACAACCGCTGAAACGGGGCCCGCCAGGATCGTTGCGGAGATTGCGGCCATCGCGAGTAGTTCGCCTACGAGTGACCTGCGCATGCCACACCTCCGATCACGACTGATGCCATTGCCTGCCACACGTGGCTCGGCGTGGGCTGACGGTGCCGGCAGCAAGTGTGCTGACGACAAGCCTCGCGCCCGCATTCCAGAGGCGCAACGCTCTGCCCACCACGCGGGTGAGCTCGCGTGGATCGTGCAGGGCTCGCGACCAGGTGTGGGGCGTCGGACGGCTAGTTGAGCCTGATCACTCGACTATGGAAAGAGTCGCCAGTAAGCGATGGTGGCCGGTGCCGAGGTTTTCGTCGCAGCTTGTGGCACTGGCGCCGGGAGAGCCCGCTCGGGAGTCCCTAGGCGCTCTGGGTACTCAGCGCGGCCAGGTCGCCTGGCTGACGTCGCGCTCACGCACGAAGTCGATCTTTGCCGCGGCATGTCCTGGCCATGTGAGTGTGGCAGCCACAGGAGCAGTCTCAGCCACGACGCGACCGTGAGAGATGACGTACCACGGTCGCACCTGACGGCGGACGGCGTCGAAGGGATCGGTCGCGGGTAGCACGATGAGGCTCGCAGGCCGGCCGGCCGCTATCCCGTAGGAGTCGCCCAGCGAGAGGGCCTCGGCTCCCCGCGTGGTGACCATCGCAAAACACTCCGCGATCTGAGCCGGTGACGTCATCTGGGTGGCCAATGCGCCGACGTGCGCAACCTGGAGCGGGTTTGCGGTGCCCATGGGGAACCACGGGTCCATCACGTCGTCATGGCCGAAGGCCACGTTGACTCCGGCCCCGAGCATCTCTTTCACCTGCGTCAGTCCTCGCCTCTTGGGATAGGCGTCGAAACGACCCTGGAGATGGAGGTTCACCATCGGGTTGCAGACCAGGTTGATGCCGGCCCGGGACAGGATCCGCTGCAGCTTGTAGCTGTAGGCGGCGTTGTAGCTGCCCATCGCGGTTGTGTGGCTGGCCGTGACCCGTCCCCGCAACCCGGTACGCATCGCGTGTGTGGCCAGCACCTCGACAAAGCGCGACTGCTCGTCGTCGATCTCGTCGCAGTGCACGTCGATGAGCAGTCCTGCGTCGAGCGCAGTCGAGACCGCGATCTCGAGAGAACGGACTCCGTCCTCACGGGTGTCCTCGAAGTGCGGAATCGCCCCGATCACGTCGACGCCACGGCGGGCGGCCTCGGCTATCAGCTTGTCGCCGTCAGGAAACGAGACGATGCCTTCCTGAGGAAAGGCCACGAGTTGGAGGTTGACCACGTCGCGAACATGCTCTCGAACTTCGATCAGCGCGTCGAGCGCAACAAGCGACGGGTCGGTGGTGTCGACGTGACTGCGGACGTGCAGGACACCATTGGCGACTTGCCAGCGCAGCACTTCGTTGACTCGGGCAACGACGTCGTCGTGAGTGAGCATCGCCCTGCGCTCGGACCAGCACGCGATGCCCTCCCACAAAGTGCCACTCTCGTTCCATCTCGGCTCGCCGGCGGTCAGGCAAGTGTCCATGTGCACGTGTGGCTCGACATAGGGCGGGCTGAGCATCGCCCCGCTCACGTCTATTTCCTGGGCCACATTGTCGACCCGAACTCCCGCCCGCTCCACCGCGGCGAAACGGCCCTCATCGATGAGCAGGTCTACGAGCGCCTCGGGAGCAACCCCTGGAGCGGCCAACCGGCCATTGCGGATCACGAGTTGCATCACACACCAACTCCTTTCGCGGCCAGTTCATAGCTCGGCGAGAAGAACGGGGACCTGCTCGGTCGACCGTGCGCCAGGTAGGCGGCACCCGCGACGCTCGGCAAGGTACCGCTCCCTCAGATGGAAGGCGCTTTGGTGACCCAGGTGTCGACCGGCAGTTTGTTACGAATCGCCCGCCACACGTCCTCGAAGCGAACCGGCATGTGCGTCAGCTCGGCGCCCGTCGCGTCTTGGATGGCATTGGCGAGCGCTGGTGCCACTGAGATCATCGGGTGCTCGCCGACCCCCCGCGCGCCGAAGGGACCGTCGAGCTGTGGCGTCTCCACGGCGATGCACTCGATCTCCTCGGGCAGGTCCTTCGAGGTGAGGATCTTGTTGTCGGTGAGCGACGGGTTGAGCAGATGGCCATGCTCGTCGTAGATGTAGCTCTCACACTCGGCCGTTCCCAGACCCTGGATCATGCCGCCGATGCATTGGCCGCGCATGGTGCCTGGGTTGATCACCTTGCCCACGTCGAAGGCCGACGCGATCTTGATCACCTTGTACTCGCCCGTGTCCGGGTCGACCTCGGCGATGATCCCGTGCGCGCCGTAAGTCCAGTCCAGGGCCGGAAGCCCTTGCCCGGTCTCCTTGTCGAGGCTGGTCAAGCCCTGGGCAGTGTAGCGGCCCAGTCCGATCAGCGGGCCGCCAACCCCGTTGCCGTTGGGGTAGACGTACCCGATCGACAGGGAGGCAAAGGTAACCGACTCCTCCGGGCGCTGTCTGATGAAGATCCTTTCCGCGTCGTGGTCCAGGTCGGCAACCTGGGCCCGCAGCACCTGGGCCGCGTCCGAGTAGGCCTGGTGCAGGAGATCGTCGCACGCCGCGAGGACCGCGTTGCCGGTGAGGAGGAGCCCCTTCGAGGCCACGGTCTGCCAGTCGTAGGGGTCCTTGTCCGTGTTCCGCTCGACAGCGACCTTCACCATGCTGATGGGGAACCGCAGACGGTCCGCCGCCATCTGGGCGACGACGGTCGCCGTGCCCTGACCGATCTCGGTGAGAGCGACGTTGATGATGACCGAGCCGTCCGAGTTCATCTTGACCACGGCTGCCGTGGTCGTGAAGCTCGGCATCGCGGGGGCCTTGTGGAGGGTTGCGATCCCCTTGCCGATCCGGCGGCCCGTGCGCGTCTGGCGGTCTTCCTCCTCAGGGGTGAGCCGGCCGTAGTTGATGGCCTTGGCCGCGGCCTCGAGGCACTTGAGGGGATTGCCCGTGTGTTCGTTGATCCTCTCACCGGTCAATGTGGTCGAGCCAGGCCTGAGCAGGTTCTTCTTGCGGAACTCCAGGGGGTCCATCCCGATCACCTTGGCGACAAGCTCCATGTGCCGCTCGAGGCCCCAGAAGAACTCCACGTGACCGAACCCGCGGTAGGCCGTGCCCCATGGCTTGTTGGTGTAGATCGTGTAGGCGTCCACCCAGGCGTTGGGTATGTCGTACGGACCCGCCGCCGAGTAAGCGGAAGCACGCGTGACGTTGACGGCGTAGTCGGCGTACGCACCGGCGTCCCAGTACATCTGCAACTTCTGTGCGGTGATGCGGCCGTCGGCAGCGACACCGGTCTTGATCCGGTAGGTGAGGGCGCTCCTGCAGGGCAGGAGGCTGAATTCCTCCTCCCGACTGGCCTGGAATTTCACCGGCCTTCCCCCGGCCTTGCGGGAGAGGCAGGCGAGTAGGGGTTCGAGGTGGATCCCCGCCTTGCCGCCGAAGGCACCGCCCACATGAGGTATGACGACGCGCACTTTGTTGTATGGCAGCTTGAACGCGCGACAGAAGAGGTCCCTCACGGTGAAGGGGGACTGCGCGCTCGACCAGATGGTCACCTCGTCTCCCGCCTTCCATTCGACGATGGCGACGTGGGTCTCCAGCGGCACGTGCTGGACGGACGGGTTGGTGTACTCGCGCTCGATGATCCACTCCGCCTCGACGAAGCCTGCGTCGATGTCCCCCTTGCGGATCCTGGTGATGTTGGGGATGTTGGTGCCAGGTTGCGGGCTGAAGGAAGCCTTGACGTAGTCGTAGCTGCCGAGGTCGGGGTGGACCAGCGGGGAGTCCTCCTCGAGCGCCTCGAGTTGGCTGAGGACCGGCGGCATGACCTCGTATTCGACGTCGATCAGCTCGACAGCCCGGCTGGCGATATCCAGGCTTTCCGCGGCCACAGCGGCCACGGCCTCGCCGAAGTGCCGCACGGCATCTTTGGCCAGGATGTCTTTGTCCACGACATACAGGCCGATCCGGTAGTCGAGCTCCTTTCCGGTGAGGACCGCATGGACGCCCGGGAGGTTCTCGGCTTTGGAAGTGTTGATCGCGATGATCCTTGCCCGGGCATGCGGACTCTTTTTCACCTGGGCGTAGAGCATGCCGGCGAATGCCAGGTCGCTCGCGTACATGGCCCCGCCGGTGAGCTTGGCGAGATCGTCGGCGCGCTGGACGTTGTCGCCTACGTGGGTCGGCGCCGATGAGATGGTGTGCTCAGACATATCTCAATCCCCCCCTTGTCTCGTTGGTGATCTGGCCTGACACGTCAAGCACAGCTTCGATGATCTGCTGGTAACCGGTGCATCGGCAGAGGTTGCCCTCGATGCCCTCTTTGATCTCGGCCACAGTCGGTTTGGGGTTGTGCCGCAGGAGCTCCCGGACCGACATGACCATGCCGGCGGTGCAGTAGCCACACTGCACCGCATAGTTGCGGGCGAAGGCCGCCTGGATCTCCGACAGCTCGCCGTTCACCGCTTCCGATTCGATCGTCTCGATCGTCGCGCCGTCGACCTCGGCCGCGAGGACCATGCAGGCGTTCGCGGCCTCGCCGTTGAGCATCACCGTGCAGGCGCCGCACTCGCCGGCCGAGCAGCCGTCTTTGGTCCCAGTCAGCTCAAGGTCCTCCCGGAGAAAGCGGAGCAGAGTCCAGTGCTCGGCCACCTCGCGCTCGTAGATGTGACCGTTGACCTCAACAGACATCCACATCACCGCACCTCCTCAAGCAACCTGCGGACGAAGACCTCGATCATGTACTCCCGATACTCCTTGCTACAGCGCAGGTCGCTGATGGGGCGCGCCACCCCGAGCGCCGCCGCCACCACAACATCTGCCGGGTCTTGGTGGCTGAGCCCTTCGACGAGCAACGGTGTCGGAGCAGCCGCGCCGATCCCGACCCGCACGGCGCTGCCGGTGTTCGTGACCGCGACGCTGACCAGGGCAAGATCGTGGCCGTCGATCCGCTTCAGCTTGCGGTACGCACCGCGGGACTTGGCCGTGTCGGGAGGCACGGTGATGGCCTCGACGATCTCGTCGTGGCGCAGCACCGTGCGCTTCACGCCGGTGAAGAAATCCTTGAGGCACACCTCGCGCTCACCCCGCTGGGACGCGATTCGGACGCGGGCACCCAGGCAGAGAAGGCCGGGTGCCATGTCCGCGCCGGGCGAGGCGTGGACGATGTTGCCAATCACCGTCGCCCGGTTGCGGACCTGGTGGGAGGCAATCGTCAGGGCGCAGTCGGCGAGCAGCGGGTAGTACTCGCGAACTCGGGCGTCGTGAAGAACGTCGTTGACAGTCGTCGCGGGCCCGATTATCAGCCCCTCGGACTGGCTCCAGACGAGACCCGAGAAGTCTTGGACCTTCTTGAGATTGATCACCAGCTCGGGATGGACGAGGCCGCTGCGGATGTCGACGAGCAGGTCGGTGCCTCCCGCCAGGATCTTGGCGCCCTCACCGTGGGACGCCAGTAGGCCGAACAGCTCGGCGCGTGAGGTGGGGGCACGATACTTGAAGATGTCATTCATGACGGCTCTTTCATTCCGGGCGCTGTAAGCGCTCCTCGCGGCTCGGCCCGACGGGCGAGTGCCCGCACGGCATCGACGAACACGGACATAGGCGGGACGACTAAGCCAGCTCCGACCTGGCCCACGCCGGGCTCGCGGCCGGCGATCCCGGTGTTGACTGAGGGCAGCACGCCGCTTCGCACGACGAGCGTCGCGTCGATACCTGTCGGAGTGCCCCGAAAGCCAAGTATGGGCACTTTGTAGGACGGGTGCTCGGTGAGGGTGATCTCGTACATCCTCAAGGTGTTATCCAGTGCATCGGAAACCTCGCCGCCCACGAAGAGAACTATCGCCGGCGCCGCCGCCATCGCGAAACCGCCGATCCCGGTCGTCTCGGTGATCGTCGAGTCACCGATGTCCAAGCCGGCGTCCTCGGGCCCGAACCCTGGGAAATACAGCCCTTTCACCGACGGTGCGGGGGCCGTGAACCACTGGTCCCCGGTCCCCGAGACCTGGATCCCGAACTCGGTCCCGTTGCGGGCCATCGCTACGACCATGGTGGATCCCGGTATGTCCCTGCCGGCGTCGGCGCCAAGCTTGCCTGCCGGCATGGAGAGGTTGAGGAAGAAGTGGTCGTTCCCGTTGATGAAACGGAACGCTGCCACGATGTCCTCGCTGCGGGCGCCGGTCTCGAGGAGGTCGGGTGTGATCTCCCTGAGCAACAGCGAAGTGGCAGCGCGGTTGCGGTTGTGGCACTCGTCACCCATCTGGAGGGCTTGGGCGATGAGGCTGCGCACGTCGACAGGCCCGCGCCGACGGAGCGTCTGACTCAACAGCGGACCGAGCACGCGCTCCAACCAGCGAAGGCGGTCGATGACCTCGGGGGCGTAGGCCCCGTACCGTAGGACCTTTCCGAGTCCTTCGTTCAAGGTGCAGTACGCCCGCCTGCCGTCCTCCCCGTCCTCGAGCACCGACACCGGCATCGAGGCGCTCACCACGCCAGCCATCGGGCCGACCGCCGAGCGCGAGTGGCAGGGCGCGAGCGAAATGGCACCCTGCGCGGCGATGCGCTCGGCGTCCTCGAAATTCTGGGCGAGCCCCTCGTAGATCATGGCGCCGGCCAGCGCCCCGCGGACTGGACCGGACGCGTTCGCCCAGTCGACCGGGGGTCCTGCGTGCAGGAACTCACCAGACCCGAGGCCCAGCGCCTCCCGGGCAGGTACCACGTCCACCCAACGTGGACTGGTGGCGATGAGTCGCCGAACTGACTCTGCCGTGGCTGCGTGGGTTCTCATGTCGGCGGCGACAGCCGCCAAGTCAACCTCGCTGCCTGCCACCGGTGGTGCCCATTGCACCTGAAGCGGGGTGGCAACCTGAGCCGTGAGCGCGTCCGCGAAAAGCGACGCGCCGACCGTGACCATTGCCGGCGAGTCGTCTAGCTGGATCATCGGCCTGCTCCCTCGACAAGATTCACGGCTGTACGCGCAGCCGCGGCGTTGGACAGGTGCACACTCGCGCCCGCTGCAGCCAGAGTCTCTGCAGTGGCATCACGACCTTGTGGATCCGAGAGCGAGCCGACGAGCGAGACAACGACGGCAAGATCATGCCCGCCGCGCTGTGCTCTCTCGCGGGCTGCAGCAATGGCTGGGGCGAGCTCTGAAGCCGGATCCCGATGGGCTCCGTAGCCAAGCACGACGTCAAGCAGGAGCACTGCGCAAGCAGGATCGGAAGCCTCTTGCGCTATCCGTTCGAGGCGCAGCGACTGGTCGATCATCGGATGTGGTCTTCCCGCGGTCAGCCGGTCGTCACCAAAATCGATCATGAGATGGCCCGACGCATGCAGGTCAGCGCCTAACACCCACGCCGGCTGGAGGGGAGTGTTGGACGCGATCGGCCCCAAGCGCTCTGCGGCGATCGCCATGGCCTCGTCACAGAGCGTCCCCCCGGAGAACAGGCCTCGGATGAAGCCGGCTCGGGGACCCCGCTCGTAGGGCGGTCGCCACTCTGGTGGCGCGGTCGGTGTCCTGCCCAGCGCCGCGAGGATCTGCGCCGTGGCGGCAGTGAGGTCGCCCTGTCCCATGCCTACGAAGGACACCAGCGAGGGAGTGCTCAGCCTTTGAGCCGCGGCGCGCACCGCTTCGGCGACCTTGGGGTCCGGGGGCTTGGACAGCACCGCGATGAACTCCGTGGCTCGGTGCTCGTCGAGCACCCTCATGGCGGCGAGCGTCGAACGGCCGCCCACTGCGGCTGACAGGTCACGCCCACCCACGCCGAGCACCGCTGTGACGCCAACGCCCTCTGCGTCGAGCAGACAAGTCACTTCTTGGGCACCGGTTCCCGAGGCGGCCACCATGCCGACCGGACCTGGACGGAGCGCATTCGCGAACCCGAGGCCGAGCCCGCCTACCACCGCCGTCCCACAGTCCGGACCCATGACCAGCACCTCATGGCACGCCGCCTCGTCCTTGAGCACGATCTCCTGCTCGATGGGCACGTTGTCGGAGAAGAGCATCACCGACACTCCGGCCTGGATGGCATCCATAGCCTCCACGAAGGCGTGTTGACCTGGCACCGAGATCAACGCCAGCGAGCCGCCATGACGGAGCGCTGATGCAAGAGTCCGGGGAGCGGGGGGTGAACCGAACCCATCGGTCCGGGAAGTCGGCGATGGAGCCAGCTGCCGTTCCAGCTCGGCAGTTGCAGCTGCAATCGCATCGTCCTCAGCCCGCACCGCGACGAGCAGGTCATTGGGAGAGGCTGCCGCCACCGCTTCCGGGTCGAACCCGAGGCGCTCGTAGATCTCGATGTTGAGCGGCGTGGCCATGGCGACTATCGCGGCAGTCACGCCACGGCACGCAGCGACCGCCTGACTCACCTGCATGAGGACCACTGAGTCGCGATAGATGCCGTGTCTCAACTCGACCTTGGTGCTCATCGCGGACTCCCCGTGCAGGCCCCGCCTATCGAGCGGAACGCTTCAGCCGACACGGATCGTGCGAGTATTCCCGCCATGCCGGCGCACAGGTCGTGTCCCGAGGTCGCCCCGACTCTAAACAGCTCTGCGACCGCCGCTCTTAGCGGACCGGATGGGCCCCTTGTCGCGAGCGCGGCGAGGACGGCGGCTGCCTGCGGTATCACCTGTCCCCTGCCCGCCGCGGCCACAAGGGCGGCCGACAGGGCCGTTGTGTGCGTGGCCGCGTGCAGCCTGATGGAATCCCGGACCGCGTCGTCGAGACCACCGCACAGCGAGAGCACCGCCAGCGCACCGGCCACCACGTCGTCCCCGGCGGGTGTGAGGCCCGGGCCAAGGCCGATCACCGCAAGCGCGGGCCCGACGTCCCCCGCCGCCAGGGCACCGGCCACGCTCAGCGCGTCGGCGAGCGACAAGCCGAGCAGGCAAGGCGGCTCATCCTTGAGCACCTCAAGGAGTTCCGGCCCATGTCGGAGCAGATCGCCAGCGACCAGGTGCGGACGGGGGTCCCACCACCGCACCGGCCGCCAGGCGTGGTCGTGAGCGACAATCAAGCCGTCACCGATCCGAACGGTGCTCCCTGCTTCAGGCAGCGTCCCTGCGACGGTGACGGCTATCGGCAGGCGCACCGCTTGCTCGCTCAACAGAGCGATCACCGGCGTGCTGGATCCGGGCTCCGGCACACTGAGGTACGACGCCACCCTGGTCGAGCCGAGAACGGTCGCGTCCTGTCCCCGACCACGGAGCAGCTCGCCGACAGCGGTGCTCGCCCACGCCGGCAATAGCTGTGTCTGCGACATCTCTTCTCCAGTTCCGAAACAGACAGTCGGGCCCACCGGCCCGACTGTCTTGGCGAATACTTCTATCCCAGGTCCACGATCGCCGCCACAGGTCCGCCGCCCGGAGGGCCCTGGTGCGCTGCCGACACGGACACGAAGATTGCCGGGTCTCCACACACCGCAGCTGCCACGCCACCAACGCACGCCTTGATCTGCCTGTGCCAGTGAACATCGGAGTCGTCCAGCATGATGTTGCGCTTGCCGCGAACATGACCGGAGGGGTCGGCCTCGCACTTGAGGAACAAGTTGACAAGCCGACCTTTCAAGTAGCGCGGGTGGGGGCAGTCGGCCGGGAGGTCGCCGAGGCCCGCGTTGCGAATCGCCTTCCAGACTCCGTCCATGTCAAGGGCGTCTTCCATGATCGAGTGGCCGATCCGGTAGCGGCCCCCGATCCCGCGGACATTGCCTGCTAGCACGATCTGGGCCCTGTCCAGTTCCACACCCGAGGAGCACGATGCCACCGATGAGTAGAGCGAACGGTCGTTCATCACCTGCTCGTCTGTCGGCATCTCGATCTCACCCAGCGCCACGGCGATCCCGAGCCCGGCTGTCCCATTGGACAGGTCCATCGACTCCAGGGTGTCCTCGGTCCACACCTTGTGTCCCCGACGCTTGGCGTCGTTGATGGTGTCGAGGACGAGCAGTGGCGTCTTGGTCTGGACGTAGTGCACGTCCGCCGGATCGGTGATGCCGGCCGACTCCATGGCCCTGCGCACTCCGGCGGCGACCTTCTCGATCATCGCGGTCCGGCCGATCTCCTCGGGAAGTATCGGGTCGCTCATCGCGACGCCTACCGAGAGGCGAGCCTCGTCGGTGACCGGCGCCTTCTCCACTGGAATCTTTGCGAAGATCGTGGCGTGAGGACTGAGCACACCGTCTGTACCGCCTGACCACGCGAGCGGGATCTGCCTGACCTCCTCCCAGGTCCGGGTCCCCTTGGCCACGAGGACCTCCCGGAACGCGCGATCGGCGAGGAGGCGCGTGTAGTCGTTGACACCCCCGTTGCCCTCGGTCTTCCCGACGACACCAACCACGTCGTCGGCCCGGAAGACACCCTTGTCGATCAACTCTTCCAACCCCGACGCGTCGGTCACCTTCTGGAGAAGGACCTTCCTGACTTCGATGGGCTGCAACATGTTCTTTCGAAACTCCTTTTCGTTTATGGATCTTGGTGTAGGCCCAGCCTCCGGTACCGCCGATGCCTGGCGCCCAGACGCTCCGTCTTGTCCCAACGGATGAGGGATGTCAGTTCGTACTCGAGGGCCTTGCTGAGGCGGCCGAGGAACTGCCGCGGCTCTTCGGCGGCATCGGGTCGCTCGGGCACGATCCGGTCGACGATTCCTGCGGCAGCGAGGTCAATCGACCTCACTCCTTGCGCCGCGGCGAGTTCTGGGGCGCGCTCGACCGTCCGGTAGAGGATCTCCGAGGCGCCCTCAGGGGGCAGTGGTGCAACCCATCCGTGCTGGGCGGCAACGACGCGGTCGGCGGGCAACAATGCGAGTGCGCCCCCGCCCGCTCCCTCTCCGAGCAACAGGCACACGGTGGGCACCGGGATGGTCACCATGTCGGCCAGGCACCGGGCAATCTCACCGGCGAGCCCACCTTCCTCGGCCTCCTTGGACAGAGCAGCACCGGGAGTGTCGATGATCGTGAGCAGTGGCAGCCCGATCTCGGCCGCCAGGCTCATCCCCCGGCGCGCCTCGCGGAGGCTGTCCGGCCCGAGCGGCCTACCCTCGCGGGGGAAGAGGCGATCCTGCCCCACCACGACACACGGTGCCGCCCCAAACTTGGCCATGGCCAGTATGAGACCGCCGCTACGCTCGCCCTCCTGGGTCCCGCTCAGGATCGTGACCGAATGTGAAGCGGCCCGCAGGAGCTCCTCGACGCCCGGGCGTTCGACCCGGCGGGTGCGCTCGATCGACTCCCATGCGGGCACGTCGTCGACAAGCTCGTCGGGCGGCGCCTTAGCGGCTGGAATCTCGCCGGTTGCAGTGCACATCACGTCAAGTGCCCGGTCGGCTATCTCGGATAGGTCTCCCGGCACGAGCACGGCGTCAACGAGGCCCAAGCGGTACAGGTTCTCGGCAACTTGGATGCCCTCGGGGAAGGAAGCTCCGTAGAGCGCCTCGTAAACCCGCGGCCCGAGGAATCCGATCAACGCTCCCGGCTGTGCTCCGGTCAATTGCCCAAGAGACCCCCACGAAGCGAAGACCCCGCCGGTGGTCGGATGGCGCAGGTACACGAGATACGGAAGGCCCGCTCTGCGGTGCTGCATGAGCGCCTGGACAATCTTGACCATCTGCAGGAAGGCGACGGTCCCCTCTTGCATCCGCGTGCCGCCCGACACCGGCGAGGCCACCAGCGGGAGTCGCTCCGCAGTGGCGCGCTCGATCGCCAGGGTGAGCCGTTCCGCCGCGGCGACCCCGATCGTGCCTCCCAAGAAAGCGAACTCGCAGGCGACCACACAGACACGACGGCCGCGGATCCTGCCTTCGCCGGTTATCACGGCCTCGTCCTCACCGGAGGCACGACGGGCCTCGGCCAACTGGTCCAGGTACTCAGGCCCCGCGGACACGTCCACAAGGTCCGTGTCCCAGTTCCGGAAGCTGTCGGGATCAAGCACCTCGGAGAACAGCTCGCGGGCACCGATCCGCCGTTTGCCCGACTGACCGGTGGTTCGTGCATAGCTGCCACGGACCACCTCGGCGATCTCGCGTTCGATCGTCACGTCCGGCGCGATGGCGTCCTTGGGCTCACCCGCGGCCGGTTGCCCTACGGTCATGGCTACACGGTCACGTCTTGTGGGATCTTCAGCTGTTCGTTCGCCTTGACGATGTCCGCAGGGACGTCGAACACGAGGTCGGCGCCGACCATCTGACGGACGTAGTCCTTGACGACGGCGTCCCAGTACTTCTTCGTGACGTAGTAGACCCGTGCCCCTCCCAGCTCGTGCTGGTACTCGGGCCAGGGATAGGAAGGTTGCGCCATACCAAGCCCCCAACGGTGCCATCCGTTGTAGCTCTCGTAAGTCGCCCAGAACTCCTTGTTCCCGAGGATCTCGAAGGCGTACCAGGTCTTGACGTAGTACATGATTGCGCCGATGCGCCCACCACGGGCCAGCGCCATCGTGTGCAGGCTGATATTGATGTCCTCGTTCATCAGCCGCCCATTCGCGAATCCCACCCATTCGCCGTCGATGAGCCCTAGGAGCGTGTAGGGATCCTTCAGCCGCTTGCGGTACCACCCCGCGATCTCTGCATGGACTCGGGCTCCGACAACGTCGTAGAAGTCGTGGTCCGTCTCCATGACGCGCTTCATGTAACCCATCATCGCCGGGGCTTCCTCGACGGTCGCCTGGCGGATGTACATCGTGCGGCCGTCCTTGAGGGTGATGATGGCACCGGGCCACGGCGGAACATTCATCGGGGGCGCCTGTAACAGGGGCTCGATCTCGCGCACGTTCAGGGTGATCTCATTCTGCGAAACCATGGTAGGTGGTTCAAGCAACATACTGTCTCCATCTCCTCATTGGTGACTTCAAGCCTGCTCAGAGAGTTAGGCCGGCCTGTCGAGTTCAATAGAGCCTTTGACCTCGATATATATGCCGAGCCTCTCCTTTGACGCTTTCGCCTTTGATCTAGACGTTAGGGCGGGGTACGCGCGCTCGGTAGGGTCTTTCTCCCCTATCTCCGGCTCCCGTGGTTGGAATAGGAACGTGTCCTTCGGGTGCCTCTTCAAGCCACGATGGCCCGGCCGAGACATCTGCTCACGAGCTGCCGGACGAGCATCGCTCCGACTGCGCCGAGCGACGTGAGAAGCGCTCTCGCTCAGGCGCCAGGCAACGAAGCCCATCCCCCAGCCGGAGCCTACGCACCCAGAGAGAGACTGAGCTCCTTCCGCCCTTGCTTGGTGGCTAATCCGATCAGTGCGACTGCAATGCCGGACCGAGCGCAGCCACTGTGCAAATCACAGTCCCAGGAAGACAGCCATTGGGGCTCTCATTACCGTTCAAGACGCGCTATTTCGCTGCGTTCGGATATGCAAGAGACCTGCTGAAAGCTTTCTCGATTGAATCCTGACCGTTCACTCGTACTTCAAGGCACGCAGGCCGCCCGTCCGTGCCGGCCGGTCTGCAAGGAGTCATCGGGGCGAGAGCCCCCTTTACACTGGTCTCCACCCGGGATCCGTCTGCGAGCCGCCAGAATCCGCGGCGGCGGCGGAGCCAAGCGTGGCCGTCACAAAGACTGCGAGAACCGAGTTCACTCCCCTTCGCGCTGGAGCGGTGCCCTGGCCCTGTAACGCCCCCAGCCCAACTCGCCGATGAAACGGCCGTTCACGGCAACCGGCAGGCCCCGGCTCAGGACTAGCTCGGGCCAGCCTGTGACCACCATCGCCTCGTAGGGTGACTGGTCCACGGCCATGTCGAGGTCGATCGCTCTGAGCGACTGACGTCGCTGTGGGTCCCACACCACAACGTCGGCGTCAGCACCGACCGCCAGCGAGCCCTTGGCCGGCCACAGGCCGAAGGTTCGGGCTGGGGCCTCGGAACACAGGCGCACCCAGTCCGCCGTGGTGATGCGGCCGGACCGCACACCTTGCCAAACAAGAGCAAGGCGTGTCTCGATGCCAGGAAGGCCCCCTGGAATGTCTGTGAAATCGGTCACCCCGCCCGGTCGGCCCGCCACGCCCGCACGGCGATCGGCGCGCCAGAACGGGCAATGGTCGGTCGCGACCGTATGGATGTAACCGCGTGCCAATCCCTCCCACAGTTCCTCGGCGTGCCATGGGTCGCGCAACGGCGGCGTGCAGACGAAATCGATCGCGTCGGGACCCTCCAAGCGGCTCGAGTCGAGGTAGAGGTACTGAGGGCAGGTCTCCGCCGTGACATCCACGCCGCGCTCGCGGCCAGAGCGCACCGCCGCTAGCGCCGGTGCAGACGAGACGTGAACGATGTAGATGGAAGCGCCGGTTACCTCCGCGAACGCAGTCGCGCGCCCGACGGCCTCACCCTCGAGGACAGCCGGCCGAGTGCGAGAATGCTCGATCACACTCTTTCGCCCTGCGGCTAGCGCCTCTCGTCGCAGCTCCTCGATGGCGCCGCCGTTCTCACAGTGCAGCGTGACGAGGGCCCCGTGCCGGCGAGCGGCGCGCATCAGGCGCACGATGGTGGCGTCGTCGACCTGCAGGCGGTCCGGATACGCGAGGTAGAGCTTGAAAGAGGTGATCCCCATCTCGACCCCCGCCGCCACGATCGACTCGGGCACGGCCTCGGTGAATGTGAGATGGAGGCCCCAGTCGATGACCGACGGCTCGGCCCATGAGCGCCATGTCGCCACAGTGGCCATCGGATCGTCACCCCGGGCAACTGTCACGTAGTCGATGATGGTCGTCGTTCCACCGATGGCGGCGGCCCGTGTCCCACTCACGAAATCGTCTGACACGCGTATGGCACCCACGGGCATGTGAAGGTGGGTATGGGCATCAATGCCCCCTGGTATCACGAGCTTCCCGGCCGCCTCGTGCACCTGCTCGCCGGGCAGCGGGTCAAGGTCGGCCTGAACTTCGGCGATCCGTCCGTCGGCTGCCGTGCGCACATCGGCTGACCGCTCGCCGTCGGCGTCTACTACCACTCCACCTCGTATCAGCACGACCGGGATCCTCCTTGCCCTGGAGACCGCCTCGTCCTGGCGGACCGCACGGTCAGACGATGCTCAACATGGCACCGGCGGTCTTGGCTAAATCGGCGATGCTCGCCGCGACAACGTAGTTCCTCGCTTGTCGGCATTGCTGGGCGGCATCGCGAGCGGATTGCAGGAGCTCGGCGCGCTCGGCTGCCGGCAAGCTGTCGTTAGTCGCGCAAGCCGGCAAAAAGGTCGTCCTCGGGTGTGGGTGCACCAGTCCGGTCGAATGCACGCACGAACGTCTCGCGGCTCATCATCTTCGAGAAGAGATCGACCCCGAGCCGGGTGAAGAAACTCCCATCTCCTTGGCTCGCGTGTGCCTGGAGAGCCGCGTACTGCTGTGCCGCGTAGTCGCTGCAGTCGACAGTGGCGGAGATCAGTTCGTCGGCAATGGCGAGATCCCAATCCTCCTCCGCTTCGTCGGGCTCTTCGACGCCCGCACGACGAAGCGCCTCGCGAAACTCCTCCATGGCCGACCGGGGGATGGCGGGGTAATAGAGCTTGTCAGGTATCGGCGTCGCCTCTAGTGCTGCGACTGTTATCCGGTGAGCCTGGATGTGGTCGGGATGGCCGTAGAACCCGTTGGCATCGTAAGTGACTACGACCTGCGGGCGGTAACGCTCTATGAGTGCTGAAAGTCGCTCGGCGGCCACTTCCACCGGGGTCGTCCAGAACGAACCCACGGAGTCGTTCTGTGGCCAGCCCATCATCCCTGAGTCCCGGTACCCGAGCAGTTCGAGGGACGTGACGCCGAGGATCTCGCAGCTTGTTTCGAGCTCGCGTCGGCGGGTGGCAACAACCCACGCCTCGTCGTGACCGGCGTCGCCTGGCTTGGTCGTCTCGTGACCATCGCCAAGTTCGCCGTTTGTGCAGGTGACCACGACGGTCCGAATCCCCTCCGCCGAGTACCGGGCCAGGACGCCCCCCGTGCTCGTCGCCTCGTCGTCGGGATGCGCGTGGACTGCCATTAGCGTCAGTACTACTTTGCTCACCGGGCCCCTCTCTGAATATGTCATTCTTGGCATGGCTCCAGGCACAATTACGAGCTGTGAGCTCAGGAGCAAGTGCGTCGTGCAGATCGCGTCCCGCGAAGAGGTGTAAATCGACCGAGTCGAAGTGCTCTCGACGCGCGTTCAGTCTGTCAGGCCATGATCCCCAATGACACCCCTCTGCGCCAAGCTGGTCGGGAACGGGTTGGTCGATGAGTCCCATGGACTCCTGTGAGAGGTAACGGCGTTCTGCCACCTCCCGCTCATCCTGCTGTTCGACGAGCACCGCGGTCACGAGTCTCATCACCGAGGCGTCGTTGGGGAAGATCCCCACGACGTTGGTGCGTCGCTTGATTTCGGCGTTCACGCGTTCTAGCGGTTGGTCGACCAGATCTTGGTCCAAACGGCGGGCTGCATGGGACTGTTTTCAAACCCTCTCCCCGCTGTCATATTGTACCCTCAGAAAGGGCCATCTACCAGGGAGAATTGGTCCATTACCGATGTCCGATCGCTCAGCTGAAGCGTCGTCGAGGCGGCGACAGCAGGTGGGTGACTGACTACGGCCTGCGCGAGGTACCGCACTGAACGATCTCACCCGTGTGCATCGAACTCGGCACTTTGTCGAAGCGCGTATCGGCTCCTCTCTGTCAAGCGCGGGCCGTTATGCGCTCCTCAGTCGGTGGTCTCTGCCTGACGGAGGAGGTCTGGCGGGAGGGTGACGTCGGCGTCAAGAACCTCGATTCCGACGAGACGGTCATCCTTCCAGTCAAGCGCGATAAATGCCTCAATGCCGGCAGGTGTCTCGGCCTGGATGGTGGTTCGGCCGGGTGTGAGCTTTTCGTCGGTGAGCTCGAGGTAGAAGGCGTTGGCCTGGCGGTTGTAGGTGATCCGCACCGCGCAATTCTGCCCTGCTCGTCGGCAAGGAGTTGTCGATAGACCACGTCGGAGAGTCGGCGCTTTAAACAGCGGAGCGCCTCTTTGCCCGTCTTTCCCTCCAACCGCTTGCGCTCGTAGTAGGCACGCCCGTCGCTCTTGGGGTTGCGGATCTGGGTGACGGCCATCATGTGCAGGGCGTGGTTGATGCGCCGATTCCCCGAACGCGACAACCTGTGGCGCACCTGGTCACCGGATGACACGTCGATGGGGGCGGTGCCGTTGTAGGTGGCAAAGCGGTCCTTGGAGGCAAACCTGTTGATGTCACCGACCTCAGCGAGGATGCGCCCGGCGATCGCCGGCCCGATCCCGAACAGGTCGACCAGGCTGGTTCCGCTCGCTTCGACGAGCTCGGCGATCTGCGAACGGACAGCTTGATCTTGCGGTCCAGAGCGCGGATGTCACTGACGTGGCCGACGGCAAGCTGCCGACGGATCCGACACACGGCGTCTTTGGGCCGGAGGCGAACCAGAACCGCCGCCGCCGAACTCGCGCTCAGCTCACGGCGCACACCTCCAGGGGTGAGCTCGACCAAGAGCCGGTGCAACCGGCACACGGCTTGGGTGCGCAGCGCCACGAGCTCCTCGCGGCGATCACACAGCAATCGCAAGCTGACCGTGGCGTCATCGAGCTGTACGCGCTGGACGCCGGCCCCGTCGAGGGCGGCCAGTCCGATCGAGACCGCGTCATCCCGGTCGGTCTTTCGGCCGTGGCCTTGGGAGAAGACCCGCACCCGGGCGGCGAGCTTGGGCGGCACGTCGAGGACAACCTCGCCGTCGGAGACAAGGCGCTGCGACAACGAGCGCCCGGCGCCGTGGCAACCCTCCACGGCGAAACGACGCTTCGACCAGCGTCGGACGAAGGCCTTCAGCTCCTTGTAGCCCTCCGAGGTGTTCTCGAAGCGACTCGCTTCGATCACGCTTCGGTTCACGGGGTCCATCACCGCCAGGGTGTTGCTCGCCTTGTGCGGGTCGACACTCACGAGCACGTCGTCGTTCATGACTCCTCCTCTGCTTTGTTGGTGTGAATGGCGAGGAGGGCAATGCAACTTGCGGCGGAGCAAACCTCTCTTGAGCCACTTCCTCACCGGGAGGGCACGGTGGGACGCGGGCCGTTCGTGAGCTAGAACGCCCGAAGGCGAGCGGCAGCCGATTCGCGAGCGATCCCACCGAGCCCAACGCCTGAGGATCTCAGACCCTCAGACTCCCGAGGTGGATTAAAACAAGTTGCCGATTCGGTACCCGTGACCCTGACGTCACTGATCAGCCTCCACCCACGCAGATCATCCCGTTGTGTTGCAGGGAATCTCTGCTCGTCTCGCGACCACCCGTCGGTGGCGACTGGGGCGCGTTGAGAACCAACGTGTTGCCCAACAGGACGCGGGTGGCGTGGTCAACCCACGTGGGTTATCGGGCAAGTTTCGCACTGCGATTTCGAAACACCTGGGCCGCCGTCACTAGCCAACACGAGGACAAGCACGGGTGGCGTCCCACCAAGTGGTGGGCATTGAGGCTGGACCTCGCTGAGGTCAACCCACCGATGTGAGCTCGGCGAGCGACCCAGCACCGGGGGCCGACAGGTCCCGGCACAGGCGGCACCAGCGCGAGCACCAGCGCTTCTGGGCCAGCGTGACGCCGCCGTGCTGAGGCTAAACGTCGGGCAACACTTACGGCGCTAGGACGACAAAGGAGGGCCAGTTCATCCCGGTATTCGGACCAGCGATCGTCCGCAAAGGAGCGGGCGGCCCAGATTCGGAAAGCTGGTCCCTGCCGAACTCGACTGTGGTGGGTTTGTTGAAGTTAGAAACCCACACGTCACCGTCGGGGTCGACGGCGACGCCGTAGGGGCCCCATAGGGACCCGGCGGCGCCGACCGCGGTTGAGCTGATCGTGACAGCTGGCGTGGGGGAACCCGACGTCGAAAGCTGGGCCTTGGTGAACTCCACCAGCTCATTGTTACAGGGAGTGCCGTAGCAGTCCGGCAGCCCTCCCCCGGTGACCAACCACATGTCTCCCGAGGGCGTGAAGGCCATGTTGGCGCCACCGATCGAGGAAATCGTCACCGTCGGCATCGGGTCCGGCATGGCCAGCTCGACCCGAGAGAACTCCACCACACAGCCCTGAAGACAAGTTGGAGAAACTTGAATCGTCACCCACAGGTTGCCTCGGGGGTCAAAAGCATCGCCAAGCGGAGTGCCCGGGAAGTTCGTAATAGTGGTGACGGGCGTCGGCGAGCCCGACCTGGCCAATTGCCACTTCGCGTACTCGTAGACTTGACCCGAAGAGTTGCCGACGACCCAGAGATTGCCCCGGCGGTCGAAAGCCATGCCGTAGGGGTTGTCGAGTGCGCCCGTGGCCGACGAGATGGTCACGGCCGGCACAGGGTCGGGTGTGCCCAGCTGGGCCCGAGTGAACTCGACGAGAGTACTGGTATTTACGTTGGCCGCCCACAAGTCGCCTGACGGGTCGAAGACCACGACGAAGGGGCCGGACAAGCCCTGGGTCAAGCTTGCCACCGGTGCCACGTCACCGTTGGAGTCGGGTGGGTACACGTCCACCTCCCCATTAGCTTCGACGCCGGTCGTGCCAGTGCCGTTCCCGGCGATAGTGCCACCCTGGGCGACGACGACGCTCCCAGGTCTGAAGCCGCCTAGGTCAGTGGCAGAGGCCCCTTCGCTTGTTGCGACCAGCATGAGGCCTGCGAAGCCGACCATTGCGCACAGCACCCCGGTCCTCATGCTCTTCTTAAACGCGGGCCGACTCATCGCACGAACTCGAGCACTTGGCGCTCCACTCGAGCTCCGAGCGGTGCCAACGTGGGTCGAGTGGTTGGGTGTCATTTTGCCTCCTCTTTTGGTCTTGTTGTTCTTTGGACTGCGGAAGGTTTGTAGTGCAGAGAAGAAGAACGGCAAGCCTCCACGTGTTGTCCGTGGCTTGGTCGACGATGAAGTGCGGCCCTGGGCTGACAGGTAGCACCCCGAGCCCCGGACCGGGCTAGGGCTCGATGGCGACCGCCCAGGGCCAGTTCAGCCCTGTTGCCGGGCCGGTAATCGTCACAGCCGGAACCGGTGAGCCCGACTTGGTGAGCTGAGCTTCGGTGTACTCGACCACAGAGTTCTCCATGGTGGGGACCCATAGGTCACCCGAAGCGTCGACTGCGACATCGCCCGGGCTGCCATTCTGTGGCGAGGAAATGACGATCTTCGGGGCCGGCGAGCCCGACTTGGACAGTTCCGCCTTAGTGAACTCGACCACCGTATTCGTGTTGTAGTTACCGGCCCACAGGTCACCCGAGCTGTCAAAAGCGGGCTTGCACGGCCCGTCCAGGTCGGCCGAGGTGATCACAACCTTGGGCTCTCCTCCGGACTTGGCCAGTTGCGACTTCGTGAACTCGGCCACAGTGTCAAACGTGCTGCCTTCCCACAGGTCCCCATTGGGATCGAACGCCACGCTGCAGCTGTCAGCGAAAGCGTGCACGGGCTTTGGCGAGCCTGACTTGGCTATTTCGGCCTTGGTGAACTCGACCACCAGTAACCCGTTGATCACCCATAGGTCGCCCAAGGGGTCGAACGCGAGGCCACCTCCTCCGTAGGAGAGAGTCACGGTCGGGACCGGAGAAGCATTGGCGAGATCGGCCCTGCTGTACTCGACGACGTTGCCCGATTCGTTGGCCACCCACAAGTCGCCCGAGGAGTCAAGAGTGATGCTACCGGGGCCATCTATCCCTTTCGTTATCACGGTCTCCGGGCGTTCGTTTCCTGTCGCGCCGGGGCGGTACAAGGTGACTGAACCTCGCCCTGTGCCCCCGGCCCCTTGCGCGCCCGCGCCCGCGTTCGCCACAAAGATCGTCCCGGGTGCCGGGCCGGCGCCCCCGAGCGCTCCCGAGGTGGCTGCGACCGCTGCTGGCGGGGTAGTCAGCCCGGTGCTGGCCAACGCCCCGGCAACCAGAGCGACCCAGGCGACCCTCCTCGGACGCCGTGAGCGTCGCCTGGCCCCGCGGGTGCGTGAGGAGAAAAGAGGCTGTCGCGACCGCCGATCCTGCCGCTGCGAGCGCCCGGGACCACCTATTAGCGCCGCAAGGCCAACAGTTCTCCTGGCAACAGTTCTCTTCATGTTGGCCCCCCTCCAGTCCAGGCTGGTCTGTCATGCCGCCAAGAGGGCAAGGATGACCTAGACAGAGTGCGAAAGCATCCAACCAAGGTTGGAACTTTGCCCCTTGCGCTTGGCCTGTGCCCCATCGCATACTGGCGCTGGTGAAGCCTTGGGGGAGGCTCCCTAGTCAGCTGACGAGTTTCATCGGGCGCCGCGCGACGATCGAGCTAGTCGACCGCCGGCTCGCGAAGCACCGGCTGGTCAGCCTGGTTGGCCCCGGGGGTTGTGGCAAGACCCGCCTTGCCATCGAGGTGGGCCAGCGGACGACAGTTGTCCCGCCGGGCAGCGTTTTCTTCGTGGACCTCTCGGGCCTCTCCGACCCTCGGCTGGTACCCGGCACCGTCCTTAGAGCATTGGGGCTGTGGGAGACGCAAAACGGGGGCCCACTTGAAAGCCTCACGACTCAGTTGTCAGAGCGAGACTTGCTCGTCCTCCTCGACAACTGCGAGCACCTCATCGATGCTTGCGCGGCGTTGGCCGATGCTTTGGGACGGGAGTGCCCAGGGGTGCGGTTGCTGGCCACCTCACGCGAGCAACTTGGAGTCGGCGGTGAGACCGTTGTGGACGTGGGGGGACTGGAGCTACCCGAGCCAGCCGGACATCCAGACGAGCAATGGCTGCGCCGCTCCGAGGCAGGGAGGCTGTTCATCGAGCGAGCCCGTACAGCCCGGGCCGACTTCGTAGTCGACAGCGACGACGCCCTTGTCGTGGCTCGTATTTGCGAGCGCCTCGACGGCATCCCCTTGGCCCTGGAGATGGCGGCCGCTCGGGTGCGCCTGATGAGCGTCCAGGCAATTGCCGAAGGGCTTTCCGACCGGTTCCGCGTGCTAACCACCAGTCGGCGCTCAGGGCCAAGGCGCCACAGGTCGCTCCTGGCCTCGATCGAGTGGAGCTGCGAGCTGCTGGGCCAAGGCGAACGCCGGCTCTTGCACCGCCTGGCCGTTTTCGCCTCAGGTTTCAATACCCAGGCCGCTGAGGCCGTCTGCGCGGGTGTCGAGGTCGAGCGCTACGACGTTTTTCGCCTCCTCGCGTCATTGGTCGAAAAGTCACTGGTGCAAGCTTCGCCCAGGGCCGACCGCTTCTGGCTGCACGAGACCATGTGCGCGTACGCCGCGGCTGCCCTCGACGCCGAGGGCGCTACGGGAGCCGTGCGGGATCGTCACCTCGACTATTTCGCCGCGTTGGCCAAGCGGATGGAACCAAGGGAATGTACGAGCGACTTCCCATTGGCTCGGAAGGAACTAGAGCCCGAGCTCGACAACTTGCGCGCGGCTCTGCGTTGGAGTGTCGAGTCCAAGCAGTTCGACACGGGCGCAGCCCTCCTCTCCTCGTTGGCCACTTTCCTTTATGACGAAGGCCTCCAATCAGAGGCGCTGGCCCAGTGCGGGCCTTTACTGGCCGCGGACATAGAGCCATCCCTGCGGGCTGACCTGTTGTTCCTGGCAGGCCGTTGTTCGCGCCTGAACAACCCTGCAATGTCGCTGTACCTGGCCTCGGAGCTGGTCAGTCTCGGGCGGTCGCTTGGTGACGAGCGCGTACAGGCCGGTGGCTTGGTCAGGTGGGCGACCTCTCAACTCGATGCCGACCCAGAGGCGGCATTGAAAGCTGCGACCGAGGGCACCCGTCTGGCCCGGGAGGGCGGGCAACAACTCATCGAGATACTGGGCCTGCACGCCAAGGGCTGGGCTTTGATCCGCCTCGGTCGTCCAGCGGAGGCTCTGATGGTCGGCGAGGAGGCGGCGGAGGTCTCCGACGGCACCGATTGGCCCACGAGTCAGTACTCCGTCCGGGCTCTGCTGTCGTATGCGTCGATCTGCACCGGGCGCTTCGAACGAGCAGTGGAAGAGGCAGGCCACATGGTGTGCGGCGACTCCAATCCGCATTACGTGGCGTGCGGTGAGGCCTATCGTGCTGAAGCGCTCGCACGCCAGGGCAAGCCGGGAGCCACCGACGCGATCAACCTGGCGATCTCGTTGGAGTCCGCGTTGGGCTACGCGTTCTTCGTCGCTAGCAACGACGCAGGCAGGGGGAGGATCCTGGTCTGGCAGGTCAGCAGGAAGACGGCTACCAGGTCCTGGAGGCAGCGACCGCCAAGTTGGAGTCCTTCGGGCTCTCCGCCATGTGCGTCGAAAACCGCGCTGTTCTCGCCGAGATCGCCGTCCGGCGGGGTGACCTCCTCACGGGGCGGCAGCACCTCGACACATCAAGCTGGCGGTTGCCAAGAGCAATTGAACCAGCAGGAGCCCCGATCTTGGGGGTTGAGGCCCGCCTAGCGCGGGCAGAAGGCCGGTCGACTCGTGCCCATGGCCTAGCTTGTGACGGTCTGGCGGCAGCGTTCGAGGGTGGTCACGTGCTGTGGGTGATCGACTTGTTAGAGCTCGTGGCCATTACTTGTGGGGACCTCGGGAGCCCCACCGAGGCGTCCAGACTCCTGGGGGCGGCCGAGAGCCAAAGGGATCTCATCGGCTACGTGCGATCGGCCCCAACTCGCGATGAACTATCTCCTGTGCAGGTGGACCTGCAAACCGCCCTTGGCGACGACGCTTTCGGGCGCGCCATGTCGGAAGGCAGGGCGCTCAGTCTCGAAGAAGCTGTCGCTTACGCCCAGCGAGGGAGGGGCAGCCATAACCGTGCTCGTTCGGGATGGGAGAGCCTCACGGCGTCAGAGCAGCAGGTGGCGTCCCTTGTCGGCCAGCACTTGACCAACGCGGAGATAGCAGAGCGGCTGTTCATCTCGGTCCCCACTGTGAAGAGCCACCTGAATCGTGTCTTTGCCAAGCTAGATATCAAGAACCGGGGGCAGCTAGCGGCTGCAGCACATCGCATTGAGGCGCCTTAGGTCTGTCAACAGAGCGCTGTGGGGCCCAAGCCCCTATCGGCTCATTCCAGTCTGTCCCTTTACCGCTTGTCTTTCGGTGAGACCGAGCACCGAAGTCCCGTTTCTGAGCGGATCACCCACCCGTTTCCGACTACGTCGTGGCCGCTCTTATCAGACGGCTACGGGTACGCCCGAATCCCCGGTTCGCTAGGTGGCCAACAATGGAGGGCCGCCGATGCCTTCGCGAGCAATATTTCCAATCTGGGTGGTGGCCTACGTGATCCCAGGATTCAGGTACCCGCGCCAGATCGACGGCTATGCGTGCGCACGAGATCGCCGAATCCGTACTCACGACGGCAGTGACCGCGCTACAAGACAGCGGCCCAGATTGCCGAGTTACGGGCCTTCGCGGTGGGGCCGATGCGGCGTATGGTGCGCCGGTGGTGGTGGTATCGACTCAATGCCCGGTGCCTCGTCCGGCCACACCAGCAGCACCGGACACGGCGCGTGGTCGACGACGAAGCGAGTGGCGTGGCCCAAGCTGTGCGGACCAAGACGCGAACGGTCACCGTCGCGGGCCACAACCAAGAGGTCGACGCCCTCGGCGACTGCGCCAACAACTTCGCGCTCAACCCGTCCCCGACGATGAACAAGCTCCGTGCTCTCCCGTCCGAGCCGCGTTGCCGCGGTTCTTAGGATCTCCGAGGCCTCGTCGTCCGCGACGTCCTCGAAATGGCCGGTGGGCCTGTGCGCACGAGAGGCCCGACCGAGCAACCCGGCAGTTGCCGCTTCGGTGATCTCGCTGACATCGGAGGGCGTGACGTGGAGGAGCGCGACCTGCGCGTCGGGGGGAAGAATCTGGGCGGCCTCGTCGAGGCAGCCTTGCCATGTCCCCTCGACCAACCAGACAACAACCCTCACTGGTTGAATCATCCCACCAATCTCAGTGATACCCACAAAGCAACAGTCGACGCCAGCAGCACGGGCGGCACCGTCACAACGCCTAGACGGAGGAACTCCGAGGTGGGTAGCTCCTCTCCGCGCTGTCGCAGCACACGGCGCCAGAGCAGGGTCGCGAGCGAGCCGACGTAGGTGAGGTTGGGGCCCGCGTTAACGCCGATGAGCACCGCGAGCACCACCCCCGGCCCGGCCACCGCTGCTGCTGGGAGAAGGAGCAACACCGCTGGGAGGTTGTTGATGAGGTTGGCGAGCACGGCAGCGACCACAGCGGCGAGGAGGAGCGACCCGAGCGATGTCCCGTTCGGCACTAGGTGGACCACCAGCGGGCCCAGCCCGTGGAGCGAGACGCCCTTCACGACAAGCCCGAGGGCCAGCACGAAAGCGAGGAACGGGACATCGAGAGCAAAGCCGATGTCGCGTACCTGTGCGCGTCGGCGCACCAGGGCCGGCACAGCGAGAATGACGGCGCCACCGAGTGCTGCGAAGGCGGGATTCACATGCAGGAGCGAGGCCACGAAGAACCCGACGAGGGTTAGCGCCACTACCACGGAGGCGAAGACTGGGATCCGAAGCGGCGTCGTAACCTTGACCTCACTGCGCCCGACTAGGTCGGTGGCGAAGGATCGCCGCAGCACAACCCACTCGACGATGATCGCCGCCAACCACGGCAACGCCATGATCACTCCGAAGCGGGCGAAGCTCAGCCCGCTGGCGCGGAACGCCAGGAGGTTGGTGAGGTTCGAGACGGGCAAGAGCAGCGAGGCCGAGTTCGCGAGGTGGGTACACGCATAGGCGTGCGGCTTGGCCCGCAGCCGAAGCCGTGCCACCGTCGTGAGCACGATCGGGGTGAGCAGCAACACCGTCGCGTCGAGGCCGAGCACGGCGGTCACGATGCTTGCGACTACGAACACTAGGGCGAGGAGAGCGATCGGCCTTCCGCGAGAGCCGGTCGCCATCCAGGTCCCGGCGGCCTCGAACAGGCCGTAGCGGTCACACATATCCGCGAGAACGAGGACGGCAGCGAGAAAGCCAATGGTCGGAGCAAGGCTCGTAAGCTCAGCGCCGGCCTGGCTCAGCGGCAGCACGCCGAGCAGTAAGAGCAAGACGGCGGCCGGGACAGCGAACACGGCCTCCGGCCATCCCCTGGGTCGAGCGACAGCGCACGCGAGCGTCGCGACGAGGAGCATGACCGCCAGCGTCTCGGCGATAGGGCTCGACACAGTTGACAGATAGTAAGCCCGAAGAATCTGGTCAGCCTGGGTGAGCGCCTGGAAGCGCACCGAGCACTCCCTCGGGAGCTAGTCAGTCATGGAGCTGACGTACCAAGAAGCCGCACCTATAAGACAGTTTTAGTGCGCTTCGGCCACGGTTTCGCCGAGCCCTCAGCACGCTCAGAGCTGCGCAGGATCGCTACTGTCTGAGACCGTACGGTGATCGCAAGGGCAACGATCGACTACCCGCCAGCTGGCACAGGATGCAAACGCCGTCGCGCCAGAGGGTTTGAATAAGGTTAATTCGGTGTCTGATCGAGCGGACACCGAAAACACCCTCTGAACAGGAAGAACGTTGTGTATCTGACAACGGCGGGCTGCATGGGACTGTTTTCAAACCCTCTCCCCGCCGTCATATTGTACCCTCAGAAAGTGCCATCTACCAGGGAGAATTGATCAGTTATTGATGTCCGATCGCTCAGGTGAAGCGTCGTCGAGGCAGCGACAGCGGGTGTGTGACTGACCACGGCCTGCGCGAGGTACCGGCACCGAACGATCTCACGCGTGTGCTTCGAACTCGGCACTCTTTCGAAGCGCGTATCGCCGAGTATGGGTGCAAGGGCGAGAGGGCTGAGCCCGTCATTCTGCACGCCTGCGACCCGGCGTTCAGGAACACCACGACTATCCCTTCGGAAATACTCCTGTCTGAACCGCGGCGCTGCTCGAGCGCGGCGGGGTTGACCACCGACCTTGACTCTGACGCTGCGCGTCGGGCTGGTCAGATGCCCTTGCGGCTGTTTAGCCAGCTGACCATGGCGGGGTCGCGGTGGTCAAAAAAGAGGGAGGCTCCGGTGTCCATGGTGGTGATCCGGGACATGTCCTCGTCGGTGAGCGCGAAGTCGAACACGTCGAGATTCTGTTCCATGCGTTCACGGCGCACTGACTTCGGGATTGTGACGACGTCGCGTTGGATGAGCCATCGCAGAACGACCTGAGCGACGGTCTTGCCGTGCGCGTTGCCGATCTCGGTCAGCAACGGATCGGTGAACAGGTTGTTCTTCCCTTCGGCGAATCCGCCCCACGATTCCATCTGCACGCCGTGGGTTCGCATGAGTTCCTGGTCGGCCCCGCGCTGAAAGAAAGGGTTGGCTTCGATTTGGTTGACCGCAGGCGTGACGTCGTTGTGCTCGATGAGATCGACGAGCCTGTCAGGGTAGAAGTTCGCGACGCCGATGGCACGGACGAGACCCTCGGCGTGCAGCTGCTCCATGGCTCGCCACGAGCTGTAGTAGTCGCCGAGGGGCTGGTGGATCAGGTACAGGTCCACGTGGTCGAGACCGAGCCGTTCGAGGGACCTCTCGAACGCGGCCCTGGCGTTTGCCTCACCGGGATCCTGAATCCACAACTTGGTGGTGATGAACAACTCGTCGCGGGGTACGCCGCTGCTGCGCACCGCCCGGCCGACTGCTTCCTCGTTCTGGTAGGAGGCCGCGGTGTCGAAGTGGCGGTAGCCCACTTCGAGCGCGGTGGCGACGGCCTGCTCGGTCTCGTTCGGGGGGATCTGGAAGACACCGAAACCGAGGACGGGCATCTCGACGCCGTTGTTGAGCGTGACGGTGGGGATCGGCGTGGTCGGCATGAATGCAAGATACCCGTGCATATCGGTGAAGACTCCCGCGGGCATGTTGGGTCGCTAACGAGCATTAGCATCTTCACCGCGCCAGTTTCCCGTAGGCGATACTGCGACCTGGGGGGTCTATGAACGTTCATGCTCGGCCGGGCCGGCTCCAGGTGGCGCCCAGGCACAAAAGCACCCCCGAGGCGCAGGTGGTCACGCCTGCCACTACGGACTCTGTCCAGCTCTAAGGTCAATGCCGGCGCAGTACGGTCTGCCGGGCCGCCACCTGGCGCTGACCGACCGGAGCAGCGAGCGCGGCGTACTCGACCGGCTCCTCGACGCCGTCCGGGCCGGAGACAGTCGGGTAGTGGTACTGCGTGGCGACCCGGGCGTCGGTAAGACCGCGCTGCTGAACTACCTGGCCATAAACGCCTCAGAGTGCAAGGTGGCGCGCGTCGCCGGAGTGCAGTCGGAGATGGAACTGGCTTTCGCCGGACTACACCTGCTGTGCGCGCCGATGCTGGACCACCTCGACCGCCTAGCCGCGCCGCAGCGGGAGGCGCTGCGAACGGCGTTCGGGCTCAGCGTCGGACCGCCGCCGGACCGGTTCCTGGTGGGGCTGGCCGTACTGAGCCTGCTGGCGGAGGTGGCTGGGGAGCGGCCGCTCGTCTGTGTGATCGACGACGAGCAGTGGCTCGACCGCGCGTCGGGGCAGGCGCTGGGGTTCGCGGCGCGGCGGCTGGATGCCGAGCCCGTAGGCCTGGTCTTCGCCGCCCGGGAGCCGAGCGCGGAGCTGGACGGGCTACCCGAGCTCGAGGTGGGGGGACTTGGCGACAGCGACGCGCGGGCGCTGCTCGAGTCGGCGCTGACCGGTCCCCTGGACGAGCGGGTCCGGGACGTCATCGTCGCGGAGACACGGGGAAACCCTCTGGCGCTGCTGGAGCTGCCGCGTGGGCTGACGCCAGCCGAACTGGCGGGCGGGTTCGGGCTGCCCGGCGCACTGCCCCTGACGGGCCCGATCGAGGACAGCTTCGGGCGCAGGCTGGAGGCCCTGCCAGAACAGACGCGGCTCCTTCTCCTAGTCGCGGCTGCCGATTCGTCCGGCGATCCGTCGCTGGTGTGGCGAGCGGCTGGGAAGTTGGGCATTCCAATTCAGGCGGCGGAGCCGGCCGTGGAAGCGGGGCTCGTGGAGTTCGGCTCTCAGGTGCGGTTCTGGCATCCGCTGGTGCGGTCCGCGGCCTACCGGTCGGCCTCGTTGGCGAAAAGGCGAGAGGTACACCGGACGCTGGCAGAGATGACCGACCCCCAGGCTGATCCAGACCGCAGGGCCTGGCACCGGGCCCAGTCCACGGAGTGGCCGAACGAGGAGGTGGCGGCGGAACTGGAGCGCTCGGCGGCCCGGGCGCAGGCTCGCGGTGGGCTGGCTGCAGCAGCGGCATTCCTGGAACGATCCATGCTGCTGACAGCTGGCTCGCCCAGGCAGGCGGAACGTGGGCTAGCGGCAGCACAGGCCAGCATGCAGGCCGGGGCGTTCGACAAGGCCCTCGAACTGCTGGGCATGGTCGAGGCCGGGCCGCTCGATGAGCTGACCAGCGCCCGTGCAGATCTACTGCGCGGGCAGATCACTTTCGCCTCGGGTTTGAACAACGACGCTCCGCCGCTGCTGCTCAAGGCGGCCGAACGGCTCGAGCCGCTTGACCCGGACCTTGCCCGCGAGACCTATCTGAGCGCGTGGATCGCGGCGATGTTCGCCGGCTGCCTGGCGGGCGCCGATGGCCTTGCCGAGGTCTCACGCGCCGCCCGCGCGCTGCCCCCGCCATCCCATGCGCCGCGCCCGGCCGACCTGTTACTAGATGGATTGGCGCGACTGTTTACCGAGAGCCGGTCCGCCGCGGCACCGAGATTACGCGAGGCCGCCAGCACCTTCATCAGGGGAGACATCTCTCCCGAAGAAGGCCTCCGGTGGGGCTGGCTAGCGCAAGTGGCCGCCATCGTCCTCTGGGACGAGGACGGCTGGCACGCCATCGCTGTCCGCCAGACCGCGCTCGCTCGCAGCGTCGGAGCGCTCGATCAGTTGCCGGTCGACCTGTCCTCTCAGGCGGCGACTGTCATACGCAGCGGCGACCTTGCGGCGGCGACCTCGTTGATCGCCGAGGCTGATGTCGTAGCGGAGGCGATCGGAGTCCGCTACCCACGATTTGGAGCCTTGTGGCTCGCATGTGTGTCGGGCAGGGAGGACCAGGCCTCCCCTCTATTGGAGTCCACCGTCGCCGAAGGCAGAGCCCGAGGCCAAGGGCACGCGGTGAGCTCGGCACAGAATGTGGCCGCGATCCTCTACAACGGCCTCGGCCGCTACGGCGATGCCCTGGCCGCGGCGCAACAAGCGGGTAAGGACCCCCTTTACATCGCCATTTGGGCACTGCCGGAGCTGATCGAGGCCGCTGCGCGCTGTGGGGACACCCAAGCCGCCAACGAAGCGCTTGAGCGGCTGGTTGACACAACCCAAGCCGGAGGTACCGACTACGGACTCGGCATCGAGGCTCGCTGCCGGGCGCTGCTGAGTGACGGTGAGGCCGCCGACTGTCTCTATCGCCAGTCGATCGACCGGCTGAGCCGTACCCGGCTGCGCTTTGAGCTCGCCCGGACCCGTCTCCTCTACGGTGAATGGCTGCGCCGCGAGGGCCACCGCACAGATGCCCGCACGCAACTGCGGATCGCCTACGAGATGCTGTCCACGATGGGTGCCGAGGCGTTCGCCGAGCGCGCCCGGCGCGAATTGATGGCCACGGGCGAGGCTGTGCGCAAACGCTCAGCCGAGACGCAGACCGTCCTCACAGCCCAGGAGGCCTCTATCGCCCGCCTGGCGCGAGACGGGCAGACCAATCGCGAGATCGGCGCCCAGTTGTTCCTCAGCGCGCGCACTGTTGAATGGCACCTCGGCAACATTTTCACCAAGCTCGGGATCACTTCGCGCCGCGAGCTTCGCCAGACCCGGGGGAGCCACGGACTGCACGTCCCGTCGAGGTAGGTCCTGCAGTTGAGTTCTGGGGGCGGCTGTCCGCCTCCCTAGAGCGAACGCCAGACCAACTTGGGCTCGGGGTGCCACGCCAGGGGCACCACCCGGGATCGGACCCGGGTCTCTCCCGGGGGCCGCCGCTCGATGCTCGGCGCGAAGGTAACTGCAGCGCCGCAAAGCAGGCGCCGGGGGAACAAAAAAGAAAAGGGGGGTCCTTTCATGTCCCATCACTTGGACACGCCGCTCGCCGGCCAGAACGGCCAGCTCTACATCGACGATCTCTACCTCTTCCCGGGCGAGATCGGCACGGTGTTCGTCATGGACGTCAACTCGAACATCAACGGCGCCTACGCCGAGCCGGGCTTTCACCCGGAGGCACGGTACGAGTTCAAGGTGCACTTTGACGGTGCTGACTTCGAAACCCTCACCTACCGGGTGTCGTTCGGCCAGCCGGATGCGACCGGGCGCCAGCCGTTCCAGCTGCGTGCCCTGACCGGCGACCAGGCTCGCTCGGAGTCCGTCGAGGGAGAGCTCGTGTTGGAAGGTCGCACTGGTGAGACCGCCAGCGGGGGCGGCGCCCAGGTGTGGGCCGGACGGTGTGTCGACCCGTTCTACATCGACCTGTCGCTGCTGGCCATAGTCAACGGGGCGGTGGCCAGGGGGACCGCCGTGGACCTTTCCGGCTGGCAGCCGGAAAAGGCGCGGAACAGCTTTGCCGGAACGGCTGTCGAGTCGATCGTGTTGGAGGTCTCTCACCAGCATCGCTTGCTGCGACCGGGCGCCCGAGCTGGCGTGTGGTGCGCTACGAAATTGGCCACCGACGCGGGTGGCTGGCGGCAGATCAATCGCGCCGGACACCCAATGATGTGGCCGATCTTCCGGCCCGGTGACACCGACTTTTCTAACCCGGCCAACACCAGGCACCCGTCGGAAGACTTCGAGGCCGCCGGCAAGGACCTGGCCGACCAGGTGGCGGCCGTGGTGGCAGCCACCGGAACATCCGAAGACCCAGAGGGCTATGGCCAGGCTGTGGCAAGAGAGCTGTTCCCCGACGTGCTGTCGTACGTGGTTGGCTCGCCCGCCACTTACGGTTTCGCCGGTCGCAACGGACGGACACTTGCCGATAACGCGCCGGAGGCGATGCTGTCGCTCGTCGTCAATACCGCCGTGCCCTCCGGGCTCAAGCCGGCCGTCGCCGAGCGGCAACGGAACAGGCGCTTTCCCTACGTCGTACCGGCGTGACGATCGCTGTGCCAGACACTTCGCCCAGATAACGAAATAGGAAAAGGAAGGAACGGACACGACGATGCCATACATCACCGTAGGCGAGGAGAATTCCGCGCCGATCGACCTCTATTACGAAGACCACGGCACGGGACGCCCGATCGTGCTCATCCACGGGTTCCCGCTCAACGGCCGAGCCTGGGAACGCCAGGAACGAGCGCTGATCGCCGGCGGACATCGAGTTATCACCTACGACCGCCGCGGCTTCGGCAACTCCAGCCGACCGACGACCGGATACGACTACGACACCTTTGCCGCCGACTTGGACAAGCTGGTCACCACCTTGGACCTGCGCGAGTTCGACCTGGCCGGGCATTCGATGGGGGGCGGAGAGATCGCCCGTTATCTCGGCGCCTATGGATCCGAGCGCGCCCGGCGGGCCGCGATCGTGTCCGGGGTTCCGCCGTATCTTCTTCAGACGCCCGAGACGCCGCAGGGCGTTCCGCAGGAGGTGTTCGACCAGATAGCCGGAGCGTTGACCGCCGATCGGTTCGCCTATTTCACCGAGTGGAACAAGAACTTCTTCAATCTCGACCAGACACTCGGAAACCGGATCAGCGAGGAAGTGGTCAGGAACGCCTGGAATACTGCGGTAAGTGCTTCAGCTGCCGGGACGATCGCCTGCGTGGCGACCTGGCACACCGACTTCCGGCAGGATCTGGCCAAGATCGACATCCCGGTGCTGGTCATGCACGGCACCGACGATCGTGTCCTGCCCATCGAGGCTTGCGGTGCTCGGACCCACGAACACATCAAAAATAGCGATTACGTCGCCGTCAACGGCGCGAGTCACGGGCTGTGCTGGACACATGCCGAGGAGGTCAACGCTCACCTCGTGCCGTTCCTCAGCTGAGCATCAGGTAGCGATGGCGATGGGGCTTGTCATCTGAGCGAAGACCGCGTGGCGCGATCGGGGCCAGGATCCGGATGCTTAAGCACTAGCCCTGGGCAAGCCCGAGAGGCCATGGGTCGTCGTCGACCCGTCGGCTCGCATCTTGCGAGGTGAGTGGAGAAAGAAACAGTAAGGGGAACCGAGGGGGGAGAAGCATCAATGACAACCACTGCATCTTGGAAAACCACGGCCTCAGGTCGAGGCCTTATGAGAGACCCGCGATACAACCGCGGCACGGCCTTCACACGGGAGGAACGACTGGCCTTCGGCCTCGAAGGCCTACTGCCTCCCGGTGTGCTCTCACTCGAGGAGCAGACGAAGCGCTCCTATGAGCAGTACCGTGCCCAGCCGATCGACCTCGCCCGCAACGAGTTCCTCGCCGGGTTGCACGACCGCAACGAGATCCTTTACTACAAGCTCCTCGAGAGCCACCTAAAAGAGATGCTGCCCGTCGTCTACGACCCGGTCGTGGCGCAGGCGATCGAGCTCTACAGCCACGAGTTCCAGCGTCCGAACGGGGTCTACCTCTCGGTCGACGACATTGATGGCGTCGGGCGCGCCTTTCACAACTACGGCCTCGGTGCCGAAGATGTGGATCTGCTTGTGGCGACCGATGCCGAGGAGATCCTCGGCATCGGGGACTGGGGCTCGAACGGGATGGGCATCTCGATCGGAAAGCTCGCCGTCTACACGGCCGCGGCGGGCGTCAACCCTGACCGGGTGATCCCGGTCATGCTCGACGTCGGTACCGACCGGGAGTCGCTCTTGAACGACCCAATGTATGTCGGCAACCGGCACAGCCGGGTCCGCGACAAGCGTTATGACCAGCTGATCGCCGCCTATGTAGAGACGGCAACTCGGCTGTTCCCGAAGGCCCTACTGCATTTCGAGGACTTCGGACCCTCCAACGCGAGACGCATCCTCAACAAGTACCGGGACAAGGCTCCGGTCTTCAATGACGACATTCAGGGGACTGGAGCCATCATCCTCGCGGCCGTGCTGGCCGGCCTGCGTGTGGCCGGAACGGGCCCGAGCGAACAGCGAGTCGTGATCTTCGGCTCGGGGACGGCGGGCGTCGGCATAGCCGATCAGATCCGGGTCATCATGGTCATGGACGGCCTGAGCGAGATGGAGGCGACTCGGCAGTTCTGGTGCGTCGACAAACAAGGGCTGCTTGTCGACGACATGAGTGACCTACGCGACTTCCAGAAGCCCTATGCCAGACCTCGATCGGAGGTCGGCGGTTGGGGTAAGCACGGCACTATCGGACTCGCAGAGGTCGTGGAGAGGGTCCGCCCGACGATCCTCGTCGGCACCTCGACCGTCGGTGGCGCGTTCACCGAGCAGATCGTGCGAGAAATGGCCCGACACGTGGATCGGCCGATGATCTTTCCCATCTCGAATCCGACTGAGCGGATCGAGGCGGTTCCGGGCGATGTCATCCGCTGGACCGACGGGCGCGGCCTGGTCGCGACGGGCACGCCGTGGGACCCGGTCTCCTACAAAGGAACCAGCTACGCGATCGGCCAGGCCAACAACGCTCTCATCTATCCCGGCATCGGACTAGGTACAGTCGTCTCGAGGGCCAAGCGGGTGACCGACGCCATGTTGCTCACTGCAGCTGAGGCCGTAGCCGGCCTCGTCGATGTGCGCCGCCCGGGTGCAGGACTGCTGCCGGATGTGGAGAACCTGCGGGCGAGTTCGGCCACCGTCGCCGTCGCCGTCGCCAGACAGGCGATGAAGGACAAGGTCGCCCAGGTGAGTCTTCCCGATCCCGTACAAGCCGTGCAGGACGCCATGTGGCAGGCCGTCTACCCGTCCTTAGATATGAAGTGAGGGCCACTTTGTCCGAGCACAAGGCGCCACCTGTCCCGATCGGGACCGGTGCCAGCGGCACCCGGGTCGAGAGCGACTCGATGGGCTCGATCGAAGTGCCCGCCGAGCACTACTGGGGCGCCCAGACGCAACGCTCGCTAATCCACTTCTCGATCGGCGACGACCACATGCCAAAGGCCCTCTACCACGCCTACGGGCACGTGAAGAAGGCTGCCTCGATCGTGAATGCCGACGCGGGTCGTCTCGACAAGGACCTCGCGGACGTCATCGTGATCGCTGCCGACGAGGTCATTGCCGGCGAGCTCGACTCCGAGTTCCCGCTCTACGTCTGGCAGACGGGGTCGGGCACGCAGTCCAACATGAACGTGAATGAGGTGATCGGCAATCGGGCGAGCCAGCTGCTGGGCGGTTCCATCGGTTCGAAGCATCCCGTTCACCCGAACGACCACGTCAACATGGGCCAGTCCTCGAACGACACCTTTCCGACGGCGATGCATATCGCGACTTTGCTGGCGATCCGCAATCACACATTGCCCCGATTGAACGAACTCATCGAGGTCGTCTGGCACAAGGCGGTGGGCTGGGTCGACGTGGTCAAGATCGGCCGCACGCACCTGCAGGACGCGACACCGCTCACCGTTGGCCAAGAATGGTCAGGATGGGCGACCCAGCTCCGTGACGCCCGCCGTCGCCTGGAGCGTACCCTTGAAGGGCTCCATGAGATCGCCGCCGGCGGGACCGCCGTGGGAACGGGGCTGAATGCCCCGGAAGGCTTCGGGGAGGAGATCGCCGCCAAGCTCGCCGAGCTGACCGGCCTCCCGCTCAAGACGGCGCCTAACAAGTTCGCCGCTCAGGGATCCCTCGACGCCATGGTGAGCGTCAGCGGGGGCCTGCGGGGCCTGGCCGTGGCGCTCATGAAAGTCGCCAATGACATGCGCTGGCTCGCCTCTGGCCCACGGGCGGGACTGCACGAGCTGAGGCTCCCATCCAACGAGCCCGGTTCCTCGATCATGCCCGGCAAGGTCAATCCGACTCAGCAGGAGGCCATGGTCATGGTCTGCCTGCAGGTAATAGGTGAGGACTCGATCGTCGCCGCTGCCGGCGCGCAGGGGAACTTCGAGCTGAACGCTATGCGGCCGATCATCATTAACAACGTCTTGCACTCAGCCCGGATCATCGGTGATGCCTCAGAGAAGCTGCGCCGCTTCAGCATCGAGGGTACCGAGCTCGACCAGGCCAAGGTCAGTGAGTACGTCGGGCGATCGTTGATGCTCGTGACCGCTCTCAGCCCGCACATCGGCTACGACAAGGCCTCCGCCATCGCCCACAAGGCAGACGACGAGGGCAGCACGCTTCGCGAGGCGGCACTCGCTCTCGGCGTCGGCGCCACCGACTTCGACCGGATCATCGACCCGAAGACGATGGTGGGTGACCCACACCGCGACCTCGGTCTCGAGGCACACGACACAACCAACAAGTGATCGCCAGACCGGCGCGCCCTCCGACCGGAGTCGGCTGGCGGTCGAGAATCCGTCCGGCCATCGTCCACAGCGCCGCCCTTGCCATTTCATGCCTGATCAGCTACTGGCTTGTAACACAGCTGCTCGTCCACGTTTATTCGCTTTCCAGAGCCGACGACTTACTCGGTGGCATGTGGGCAGTGATCGCGACTGTCTTCGTCTACCGGACCAGCTACCGAGAGAGCATCACTGCTGCGTTGACGCGGGTGGCCTCGACTCTTGCGAGCTTCGCGCTCTGTCTGGTCTATCTGCTGATGACTTCCTTTCACCCCTGGGGTCTGGCCCTGCTGATCGGCATCGGGACGCTCGCCCTCACGCTGGTGGGACGGCCCGACGAGATCGTCACGACTGGCATCACCACGTCGGTGGTCATGGTCGTTGCCGCTTTGAGTCCCCACGACGCCTGGGAACAACCGATTCTGCGCCTGGTCGATACGGGAATCGGTGTGGGTGTCGGCTTCGTAGTCTCCTGGGCTGGGCTGCACTTGAGCTCCTTCCACCGACCTTGACCGTGTCAGCTCCCTCCCTCGACGCCTCGCCGCGGATGAAACTTCTCCCCGTGCTTCTCAGCCTCGTGGCGGGCAGCGCCGACGTCATCGGTTTCCTAGGGCTGCGCGGCTTATTCGTAGCCCACATCACCGGGAACCTCATCATCCTCGCCGCTCATCTCGTGACCGGTACCCGGGTCGGAGTCGCCACCATCTTGTCGGTTCCCGTCTTCATTTCGGTGCTTGTCCTAGCCAGGTTGCTCGTCTCCGCTCTCGAGGCTGCCGGGCGAGCCTCGCTAAGACCGCTGCTGTTCCTTCAACTCTTGTTCCTTGCCGGGTTTCTCGCCCTCGGCGCCAGCGCTGGTCCACATGTCGATCCGAACGCGGCAACCGCCGTGCTCGCTGGCATGCTTGGCGTGACCGCGCTGGCCGTCCAGAACGCTCTCGTGCAGATGTCAATCAGCGGGGTGCCAAGCACCGCGGTCATGACGACGAATCTCACCCGCCTGACGATGGACCTCGGTCAGCTGCTACTGGAACATGATTCCGAAGCGGCATCTGCAGCGCGGAGACGCGCGGCACATACTTGGCCCTCGATAGTGGCATTCGTAGCCGGGGCCGCCAGCGGAGCCGCTCTGTTCGCTGCCGTCGCTCTTTGGTCCCTCGCCCTCCCGACCAGTTTTGGCCTCATCGCATTTCTTGTTTCCGTTGACGGGTGTTGTGATCGTGTCTGGTTCCGTATCCAAGGCCAACCCGGCGCCGCGAGCGATCAACACCGACATCAAGGACGACCAGTGAGCCGCAACGAACAGACCGTGACTGGAGGCTAAAGCATCGTGCAAATGGGCGTGACAAATAGACTCCGGCGAGGGGACGTTTTCGCTTCACCATGGACGATCTCGCCCTCTGTTGCTAAGCGCAGTGCGCTGCGCCGGCTACCTGGCCGCGAAGCAACAAGAGGAGGTCGGTGATGCCCGCTGATCCGAGCCGCTCCACGGGCGACTCCGGTTCGCCGCATCGCGTCGCGATCGTCGGGTGCGGATTCGCTGGCCTGTTTGCCGCCAAAGCCCTGCATCACAAACAGGTCGACGTGACGGTCATCGACCGTAACAACCACCACCTCTTTCAGCCGCTGCTGTACCAGATGGCGACCGGCATCCTCTCAGAAGGAGACATCGCCCCGCCGATCCGCGACACTCTGCGCCGCCAACGCAACACGAGGGTGCTGCTTGGCGATGTCGAGGGCATCGATCTGGAGGCACGGCGCCTGAGAGTCAACACCCTTGGCTCGCGCAGCGAGGTCCGCTACGACAGTCTGATCCTCGCGACCGGGGCCGACCAGTCGTACTTCGGCCACCCTGAGTTCGCCCGTGATGCGCCGGGGATGAAGACGATCGACCACGCGCTCGAGCTACGGGGCCGGATCTTCGGGGCCTTCGAGATGGCGGAGCGCGAGCCGGATTCCGAGCTGCAGAGAGTCTGGCTCACGTTCGTCGTCGTCGGCGCCGGCCCCACTGGTGTAGAACTCGCTGGCCAGCTCGCGGAGCTCGCGCACCGTTCCTTGCACGGCAACTTTCGCCGGATCGATCCCTCCAGCGCTCGCGTGGTGCTGTTGGACGCGGCCCCGGCGTTGCTGGCGTCGTTCCCGCAGTCGCTGCAGCGACGCGCGGCGAGGAGCCTAGAGCGGAAGGGAGTCGGGATTCACCTCGGCGTAACGGTCACCGGTGTCGATGAGCGCGGCATCGACACGAACGCCACCGACCCCGCGTTGCGACGAATCGAGGCGGCCACCAAGATCTGGGCCGCCGGAGTCCAGGCGTCGCCGCTCGGACAGATGGTCGCCCAGGCTGCGGGAGTCGAGGTTGACCGCGCTGGCCGGGTGAAGGTGCATCCGGATTGCACGTTGCCGGGACACCCCGAAGTGTTCGTCGTCGGTGACCTGATGACTCTGGACAGCCTGCCCGGGCTCGCGCAAGTCGCGATCCAGTCCGGCCGCTACGCCGCAGCGACAATCCTGCGCAGGCTGCACGGTGACACGAAGGAACGGCCGTTTCATTACCGAGACAAGGGAACGATGGTCACCGTCTCCCGCTTCCAGGCGATCGCGAACATCGGACACATCCGCGCCTCGGGATTCCCAGCATGGCTTCTGTGGCTGGTTGTCCACCTGCACGCCCTGACCGGCTTCAAAAACCGAGTTGCTGTGCTGTTCAACTGGACGATCGCCTTCCTCGGCCGTGGGCGGCCGCAGCGCGCCTTCACCGAGCAGCAGGTCCTCGCCCGCCAAGCGCTCGCGGCCCAGGCCGCTGACGTCGCACTCGCCGGTGGCAACGTTCGTGATCAGTCGGTTGTGACAGCTTTGATGACTATTACGACGACGGGAGACTAAACGGAGGGACGTTCGCGGATACGCGAGACTCCGTGCCAGGGACTTCGTGGGAACATGAGGTTCGTGCGGCCTCCTTGAGCACTCGGCTTGTGCGCGCTGGTCCTTGCCGCCTGTTCGGTGGAGCAGCCGTGCAACCGCTCGGAACGGTTTGCGGCGTCACGGCTTTGGCCGGAGAGAAAACCGTCGGCCGTTGGAGTGAGGGACCAGGCCCTTCTTCATGTGTGTCCCTCGGGGCCGCACAAGATAACCCGCACGCTCAGTCTGATCGAGCCAATCGGACAGCCCATGTGTAGGCGCGGTTGGATCGCCGATCCGGAAACCTTCATCCAGGGTCGCGAACCTAATTCCAGCCTGCTCGGGGGGTTTGTAAGAGAGTCATCCGCTCACTCAGCGATCGGACATCAGAAACAGTGGCTGAACAGCGCAAACGTTGTAAGGAAGACAACGGCGGGGTGCATGGGACTGTTTTCAAACCCGCTCCCCGCCGTCATATCGGACCCTCAGAAAGTGCCATCTACCAGGGAGAACTGGTCCACTACCGATGTCCGATCGCTCAGCTGAAGCGTCGTCGAGGCGGCGACAGCAGGTGGGTGACTGACTACGGCCTGCGCGAGGTACCGCACTGAACGATCTCACCCGTGTGCATCGAATTCGGCACTTTGTCGAAGCGCGTATCCCTGCCGATTACGCGCTGCTGGCCGGTGCCGTGGACCCAGCCCGCGACGCACTCCGAACGGCAGTTCTGGCGCGTCGGTACCAGTGGGCTAGGCCCGTCGGCTCGTGACCTGGCCACTGTTTCGAGGCGCACCGGCCGAGCCGCGTAGGCCCTTCCTGTATGCTCGCCTGGCAGTTGAAGCCGTGGGTCTGCCGCTACGAAGAGATGTCTCCTTCGCTCGCAGAGCTCGAATCGAAGGGGGACGCTCTATGACACTCAAGATCGGAGACACTGCGCCAGATTTCGAGGCGCAGACCACCGAGGGCTTGATCAGCTTCCATGACTGGATCGGCGACTCGTGGGCAGTGCTCTTCTCACACCCGAAGAACTTCACCCCGGTCTGCACGACCGAGCTCGGCTACATGGCCAAGATCAAGCCCGAGTTCGACCGCCGAGGCGTGAAGGTGATCGGGCTCTCCGTCGACCCCGTCGAAAAGCACGCCGGCTGGGCGAAGGACATCGAAGAGACACAGGGAGCGGCACCCAACTACCCGATCATCGGGGATGCCGACTTCACCGTCTCAAAGGCCTACGAGATGCTCGGTGCCGACGTCAGCGGCGACCCCGCCGACCGCACCGCGGCCGACAACCAGACCGTCCGCAACGTGTTCGTGATCGGACCGGACAAGAAGATCAAGTTGATCCTCGTCTACCCGATGACGACCGGTCGCAACTTCGACGAGGTGCTGCGGGTTATCGACTCGCTGCAACTGACCGCGAAGCACAAGGTCTCGACGCCGGTGAACTGGCAGTCCGGCGAGGACGTCATCATCGCCGGATCGGTGTCCAACGAGCAGGCAAAGGAGATCTTCGGGACCTGGAAGGAACCGAAGCCCTACATCCGGATCGTCCCCCAACCGAACTGACCACTCTGCCGCTAGCCAGTCGCCGCCCATGGTTCCCGCTCCAAGGGCGGGGCCGTACGGCGCGCGCCGAATGTGAGTCTGCAGTCAGCCGCAGGTGCGTGCATGCATCAACCTCGATGTCGCGATCGCTCGGCGCCGAGAGAAGGTCCGACGAACCAGAGAGGAATCTGTGATGCGAGTCTTGGTGTTGGGTGCCGGTTTCGGAGGCTTGGAGTTGGCCACGCGGCTTTCCGAGGAGTTCGGGGACGAAGTCGAGGTCGTGCTGATCGACCAGGCCGACAGGTTCGTGTTCGGCTTCTCCAAGCTCGACGTCATGTTCGGGCGCACCGTGGCCGAGGCGGTACGCCACCCGTACAGTGACCTGGTCAAGCCTGGTGTGCGCTTCGTGCAGACCACCATTCGGGCCATCGACCCGGCGGCACGCAGCGTCGAGACCGACGCCGGCCGCTTCGAAGGCGACGTGATGGTCGTCGCCCTCGGCGCCGATCTCGATCCCGGGGCCACCCCCGGGTTTGTCGAAGCGGGACACGAGTTCTACACCGTCGAGGGCGCCTTCGCCCTGCGCGAGGTGCTGTCGGATTTCGGCGGTGGGCGAGTAATCGTCGGCGTCACCTCCACCCCCTTTAAGTGTCCGCCCGCTCCGAGCGAGACGGTCTTGTTGATGCACGATTACCTGGTTGCTCGCGGACTGCGGGATCGTTCGGAGATCTCCCTCGTCATGCCCTTGCCGGCGCCCATCCCGCCATCGCCTGCCGCGTCGGAAGCGCTGCTCGACGCGTTCGCTGAGCGCAATATCGGTTGGTACCCCAGCCAAGTGATACGCGAACTCGACCCGACCGCCAAGGTCGCCAGGTTCGCCGACGGCACCGAAATGCCCTACGACCTGTTCCTCGGAGTCCCGACCCATCACGTGCCGGCGGTGGTCGCCGAGTCGGGCATGACTGTCGAGGGATGGATCCCCGTCGATCCCCTCACACTCGAGACTTCGTACCCAGGGGTGTTCGCCGTCGGAGACGTTGCCAGCGTCGGGACACCCAAGGCCGGTGTCTTCTCCGAGCGTCAGGCGGCCGTGGCCGCAAAGCGCATCATCTCGCTCATCCGAGGCGATCCCGCCACTTCCGAGTACGACGGCTACGGCATGTGCTACCTCGAGTTCGGACACGAAGAGGTGGCTCGGGTCGAAGTCAGGTTCCTGAGAGGACAACCACCCACCGGCACCTATGAGGCACCGTCGGAGACGCTCACCGTCGAGAAGGCCGAGTTCGGGACCAGCCGCATACAACGGTGGTTCGCCCGCGACTGGACCAGCTACTGACCCTGCCGGTGCGTCCCACTCCGGCCCGCCGGGGACACAGGACAACAGCCGATGACCACCTCCCAGTGAGCACCGACGCCACGATCGGGCCATATATAGAGCACCAGAACCGGAGATGCCATCCGTCCCGAATGCCCTATCTGGAGCGCCGAACTCGTCGACCGCCAAGCTCACCAGCGCGCACATATCAGACGGTTCGCGCGAGCCTTGGTCACAGTTTCACCGAGTTCTCAGCGCGCCAACTGGTCAGGATCGCGACGGCCTGAGTCCGTCTGGTGATATGAAGGGCAACGATCGACCACCCGCCCGTTGGCACATGATGTGAACGCCGTCACGCCAGAGGGTTTGAATAAGGCCAATTCGGTGTCTGATCGAGCGGACACCGAAAACCTCCTCTAAAGAGGCTGTCGCATGAACCCTTCCGGAACGCGTACTCACGCGTTCCAGTGACGAAAGCCCTCGTCAGATATGCAGCCTCTGTCGATTGCCGCATGAATATACACAAGCCGAGGTTCGTGCGACAGCCTCTGAACAGGAAGAACGTTGTGATTCTGACAATGGCGGAGGGAGTGGGATTCGAACCCACGGGGCTAATCACCCAACGGTTTTCAAGACCGTCGCATTCGTCCGCTCTGCCATCCCTCCTACCTGGGGATTTACTATCTACCGCTAACCCCATCCCATAATCCATCCCACAAATGCTGATAGCGTCTGGGCGTACCCAGGATACGTGAGCGCGCCCCAGGCGCAGATCAGCCGGACGGTTCGGGGCACGAAACGGGCGGCGAACCAAGCGGCCGCCGAGTTGCTGACCGAGGTGGCAAACCGCTCGCCCGGCTCGCCCAAGGGATCGGTTGGGCATCTGCTGGACGCCTTCTTGGAGTACGCGAACACCCGCGGTCTCGCCCCGAAGACCCTCCTCGGCTACGAACTGCTCGCGAAGCAGGCGAAGGCCGACTTCGGTTCGGTAGATCTTCGCAAGCTCACCGCCGCGAGGCTCGATAGCTACTACAGCGGACTGATCCGGCGAGGCCTGCAGGAAAGGACGGTCGGACACCACCACGCCTTCCTGCGCTCTGCGTTGCGACAGGCGGTCCGCTGGGGATGGATCGCACGTTCGCCCGCAGACTCGGCTAGTCCTCCGCGGGCTCCCAGTTCTGAGCCTGAGGTGCCGAGCATCGCTCAAGTGAGAAGGCTTCTGGCGGAGGCGGAGACCTACTGGCATCGATGCTCTGGGTAGCAGCTACGACAGGAATGCGGCGCGGAGAGCTGTGCGGGCTCCGGTGGTCGGACATCGACCTCGACAACGGCACGCTGACCGTGCGGACATCCATCTCGGACCTGCCGGCCGGGTAGAGGTGCGACCGACGAAGTCCCGACGTGTGCGCCGCATCCCTATCGACCCGGGAACGATCGCCGTTCTCGACCGCCAGCGGCACGCTGCGAACGACCGCTGCCGGGCTTTCGGAGCCCACCTGGACGACGATGCGTACGTATGGTCCCAAGACACTGACCACGGGTCGCCCTGGAGACCGGACCGGGTGACGCACGCCTTTGAGCGTGTCCGCGAACGCGCCGGCCTTCAGGAGGTCCGGTTCCACCATCTGGCGCACTTTGCCGCGACCATGATGATTTCCGGCGGCGTGGACGTCCGCACGGCGGCTGGACGCCTCGGTCACGCGGACTCGAGCGTCACCCTGAGAACGTACGCACACGTCCTGGAGCAGCGCGACCGTGAAGCCGCCGCCCTCCTGGGCGCTTTGTTCGAGCAACGGACACTCGCGGTCTCGTCAATCCCGGATTAGTCGCGCTCCAGTCAGTCAACGAATACTGTCCTGAGCCTAGAACTCGACCCGGAACTTCGTTGTGAACGAGACCGTTGTCGGCCGGATCACGGTTATCCGATCGGCCCGGTAGCTGCGCAGCTGTCCAGGGTCGTTGACAACAAAGAGCACCAGGTTCCCATCCGGGGTCCGTCGCAACGAATAGAGCTCAGCCCGCTGGCGGCCCTGAAGGCCGTGCTCGGCTCGGTAGTCGACGTCGACCGTGAATCGGTTCGCCCCTGCGTAACAGAGCAGTTCCAGAGGCACTCGATGGCGCCACGAGGTGATGGCCTTCGGCGCCTCCCACGTGGCATCGAACCGGCCAAGTTCAGCTCTCGGAATGGCGCGGACAACCAACATCCCTGCGAGCCACGAAAATACATCGTGGAGGGCATCCCAGAATCCCCGGAACGGTGCGAGCGGCTTCGGCAGTTGGTGACCAAGCATGTTCTCCCACTCGCTCTCGATCTCCGCTCGGAACGGCGATGACCGGATTGAGGCAGCGGTTGGTACCTTCATCCCGACGTGAGCACACTTCTCGTCGAGCACATGGCGGCCGGTTCGGACAGACCGATCAGGTCGGGATGACGGTGCATAGCCGATGTGGTCAGAACCCCTCTCCAGGCCAAACCACAAACTCCTGTTCAGCGTGGGATTCTTCATCACAGCTGCCGCGACCTCGGAGTAAGATCCCAGCGCCGCGCATCTGAGATGCCCGGCGAGTGCACAAGTAGGGAGGCATTTTATGCCGATGTTCGCACGTGGGGCGATGACCGCGCACGAGCAGGCGAGCGGGCGCCTGAGAGGTGCCGCCGCTACCGGCCTAGGCCTTCTCCTAGCAGGGGCCACTCTGGTCGGCACCACCGGGTCCGGAGTGATGGCCACAGCCGGCGCCGCCGTCCGGCCGCTCGCACAGAGGCAGGTCTCGAATCGGTCAAGTGGCGTGCAGTCGAGCCCACTGGTCCGCACCGCCTACTGGCTGGTGCGCGACTCGGGTGGCGAGGGCCCACAGAAGGGGGCAGAGATCATCCTCCTCTTCTCTGCCAACGGTGAGGCCTACCTGTACCTCGCGGATCCGACGGAGGCCTTGGGAGAGCTCGGTAGCTACTCCTACCAAGCGGGCAAGCTCAAGCTCCGGATCGTCACCTCCGACATCAACATCAACGCCACCTTCGCCCTGTCACTTACCCAGACCGAGGTGAAGATGCCGTTCCAGATCTTTTCGGCAAAGCCGGGAAGCTCGCTTTGGCAGCAGCAGCCACTTGCCATTGACCAGGGGATCTACGGCGTGTTCGACGCGGCCATGAATGCCGCCGGACTCAATCTCACGACCGATCAGGCAGCTGCGCAGGCCTACGCCTACGCCCAGGCCTGGGTTGGGGCAGGTTCCTCCGCGCACTCGCAGCAAGTGCTCAGTGACTCGTCCATGTCACAGGCGCATAACACTCTTGCTGGTGCGCGTTCCCCATCGGTGCGCCTCTCGGGTCTCCACTTGCGAGCGGCAGATTCCCCACCGAGCCTCGGCATCACCGGTGTGGTGAGCCTCGGCGACGACATCGAGATCCTCTACAAGGATGGGCCGCCACTGCTCGTCGAGCTCTACTCCATCCCTAACACGGGAGCAGGAAATGTACCGCTCGTGGACAGCCCTCTCGCCAGCGATCCCCGCGTCTACCTGGACCCGACAGTGCACCCCGACGGCCAGTTCGACCCTTCCCACAAGACGGCCGTGATTTTCGATCCTTTCACCAAGATGCCCTGGGAGCCTTTCACCCATCATGCGTTGACTGAGATAGCCGCGATCTACCACGTCGAGGCGACCCTGACCGAAAAGGGCTACACGGTGAGTGAGCTACTCAACCAGAACGCCACCATAGAGGGGCTCGCCGACGCGCTGGTGAAAGGTTCAGGGGCCGGTCATCCGGGGATCGTAATCATGTCAACGCACGGAAATGAGGCGGGAGATCTAGAGACTGCGGACACTGTGAAGGTTTTCGACCCCGACGAAGGAACCGTCGACGCAGCCTACCTACAGGAGAAGGTTGTGCTGGCAAAACAGGGCCTGAAGTCGCTCGCGCTCTATGACAACAACCACGGATTCCCGACGACATTTGTCCTCATAGACAAGCAGTGCTCCCTCGTGCTCAAGCCAGAAGGCGGTGAATTCATTGTCCACGAGAACTGCAGCTACCACCTCGGGCTGACACCGATCTTCTGGAAATGGCTGAGGAACGCGGAGAAAGTAAGCTTTAACGACAGCCTTGTTTACATCTCCGCATGCCAGACGGATCACTCCGCTTCGCTACGGGATGCCATCGATGCAAAGGCTTACTTTGCTTACTACCTTAGCATTGATGCCAACTTGGCTACCGCGGTCATGGAGTACTTAATAGATGACCTGGCGCGCCCCACCCATTCCCCTGAAGAGGCGTTTTACAACATGCTTCGTGTCGACAACACCCGTCAGATGATCTACAAAGAGGACCACTTGCTCAACGGGGTGCTCGGCAAACCTGGGACGGACGAATCCATCGCAGGGAACCTGGAAGGCTGGGGATGGAACGGATCCAAGCTTGTTGTCTACGACAGATCCGGCTGGGACGGCGAAAAGCGCTACGGGGTAGATCCGGGCCAGGTCTGGTGGATGCTGTATGCCGCCCGGTGGGACAAGGACGCCACTGAAGGCGCGGCTGAACTGACCAATTGCCTCAACGAGTACTGGGTGAACGGCGAACCCGGAGGCCTCGCAAACGAGTTCTGTAACTCCGCCAACGCCGGCCTGCTCAGTAATAAGGAACGCGTCAAGGCGGACGTCGCCTATGCGGTCTATCTCCTCACGGGTGAGCCACCCGCGGGGTTCCCTCAAGACGACATCGTGCCACGCTGGACAATGGACGACTCCGGTTGATCCTGGGCGTCCTTCTTCAGCACGTTCGTGCCAAGGTAGTTCCATTGCCCTGCAGGCATCGCTATGACCGCGTTCGCACAGTCGATCGAGATACGGATGAGCGAAGGGCGAGAGCGGTTACCAGTAGGACTTGAGAAGTACTTCGGCCAGGGCCTCCTCGTGAGCGGCACTGACCAGGGTCTCGAGGACGCACTCCAACGTTCCGTACTGAACCGAAAGAAGATACGGGGGCATCCGGTACGCCGCGACCCCTTTGCCTAGGGTCACGATCACGATGCTGGTCTTGGGTAGGGCACTCTCCGCTGCGAGAAAGGCCTTCCGTGTCTCCGAGGTGTAGGAGAGCGTCGTCTTGCCTTTCTTGCTCATGTACTTGCACTCCAGAGCAAATCCCTTGGCGTACATGACAACAGTTGGCTTGGAGACGGTCAGCCCGAG
>JBEKBX010000009.1:0-115565 GCA_050015175.1 Acidimicrobiales bacterium
CCGCCGTTGGAAAGCAGCTCATCGACGACCAGGGCGGATGCCCCGAGTGCCACGGCATCCTCGCCCAGCCGAGCAAGCTCGATGTTGACGCAGTTGGCCGTGTAGTCGAGGGCCTGGTTCCGCACCACTTCCCTGATTCGGCCAAGCAGCGTGGGACCGAGCTTCAGTCCGAGCCAACCGCCGATCACAATGAGCTCAGGATTGAACAGGTTGGCGAGGTTGGCGGCGGCTACGCCGAAGCAGTTCGCCGCCTCCTCCAGGATCTGGGCGGCCGCCGCGCTCGACTCCGCCGACTGGAGGAGACGGCTCGCCCACCCTTCCTCGTCAGGGTCGCTTGAAGGGACTGCCTGTGGGTCCGCTTCTCGCCAGGCGGCGAGCAACGGCTCTGCCCCGATGTAGGCCTCGAGACACCCCCTGGCCCCGCAACGGCAGCGCCTTCCCCCGGCAATGATGCAATTGTGGCCCCACTCCCCGGCGCTGGACGCAGCGCCCCGGTAAAGAGTTCCGTTGGTGAAGATGGCCGCTCCGACGCCGGTTCCCCAAAGCGTGATGACGGCGTGATGAGTGCCGCGGCCGGCGCCGAACCACATCTCCACCTGTCCTAACGCCTTGGCACCGTTCTCAGCAAAGACCGGAGCTCCGACACGTTCTCGCACCAAGCGCTCGACGGGAACGTCGTACCAACCGATGCTAGGAGCGTGGACCCGTGCGTCGTCGACCCGATGCTCGACGAGTCCCGGTATCGCGATGCCCACTCCGAGCAGGCGACGGCCTTCGGCGCTGAACTGAGCTTGAAGCTTCTCGATGGCTTTGACCGTCTCTTCGATGGTCACTTCGGCGCCGTGATGCTGTGGATGCAGGTTCACTTCCGCGACGCCTGCGACTCTCAGCCGCAAGTCGAAACCTTCGACGCGGACGCCGGTCTCGCCGATCTCCACGCCTATGACGGCGCCGAACTCCGGGTTCACCTGGAGCAAGACCCGGGGCCTGCCCCCGTCAGACTGCTCGAGGCCCACCTCGACGATCAGCCCCTCTTCCAACAGGGCGGCCGTGAGGTTGGTGATGCTCGCGCTGCTCAAACCCGTGAGCTGTCCCAAGTCGACTCGGTTGAGGGGCCCTTCGAGGAACAAGGGCCGCAACACGACGCTACGGTTCACACGCCGCAAGTCGCCCACTATCGCCTTGCCTCTTACGGTCATCAACTCGTTCCCTCGAAGCTTTTCTTACATCTTAACTTAAGACTGCCTGCTCAAAGCAGAGCGTCTCGACAGTTCGCTTGTTCTTCGCAGAAACCACCGAGTTGGTTCGTGGCCGGGCCGTTGCCTAGCTCAAGCGAGCGGCCGACGCGGTCTCGCGTTGGAGAACTGGGTCTCAACTGTTGGTCACGTCGATGGTCGTCAGACCGTGACGGCGACCTTACCGCTGGGTGCGCAGGCGTCCGCGATCCGGCGAGCCATGTCGCCGAGTGGCAGGAACACGGGACCGTCGACGTCGATGAGAGAACGACGCTGTGATCAACGAAACGAGTTGCGCCGTATTCGGCGGTCGCGGCACGGCCGCGAGCCGCGAAATGGACGCTTCAGATCCTGGTCAAGCGCTGAAGGACACGCTTGGAAGTCGTGAATAGGACTCCACCTGCGGGTTAGCATCACAGGATGACAAGACCATCAAGGCGGAACCAGTGAGGTTCGCCCTCTATGTCGCGAACTACGGAGAGTTCAGCGACGTCCGTGCTCTCGGCGAGCTCGCACGCGAGGCCGAGGTCGGGGGTTGGGACGGGATCTTCTTGTTCGACTCGATCCAGCCGTCTGAGCCCGGCTCCGACGAGCCGGTGGCCGACCCCTGGCTGGCGCTGATGGCGATCGCACTGGCAACCGAGCGCATTCGTTTCGGCACGTTGGTGACAGCGCTGGCGCGTCGCCGGCCGCCCAAGCTCGCTCGCGAGACCGTGACCCTCGACCAGGCGTCTCGGGGACGCCTCGTGCTAGGTGTGGGCCTGGGATACGGGCCCAGTGCTGATCCGGAGTTCGCGGGGCTCGGCGAGGATCCCGACCCCATCGTCCGGGCCGCCAAGCTCGACGAGGGCCTTGAAGTCCTCACGGGACTGTGGAGCGGCAAGCCTTTCTCGCACGCCGGGCAGTACTACCAGGTTCAAGAGACGACCTTCTTGCCGACGCCTGTCCAGACCCCGCGCATTCCGATCTGGGTGGGCGGCTTCTGGCCGAATCGTCGACCGATGCGGCGAGCCGCGCGGTATGACGGCGTGTTCCCACTCCACCTGGACTGGGCCGATGGCGCCTTCCTCTCTCCGGAGGATATGAAGGCGGTGAAGTCGTTCGTCGCTGAGCGTCGTACCGGTAACGAACCCTTCGATGTCGTGTTCTCGGCGAGTTACCCTGACAATGAGCCTTCCCCGACGTCGGATGTACTGGCCGCGTATGCCGAGGCGGGGGTGACGTGGTGGTTGGAGAACGCCACCTCACTCGAACAGGCAAGAACCCGCGCGTGGGAGGGACCGCCGGCAGACGGTTGACCTCTCGGGTTTCGTTCCGGGGCGGCTGCGGCCTTCCGCCCCTAGCCCCGACGGCAGCGCGAAGTGATCCCGCCGGCAATGACCTTCTCTTCGCGTTCGAATTCCGACATCTCCGAAACCTGGCCGTCGGGAACCACAGCTCAAAGCGGCCAAACGAGCCAGTGGACCCTACTGCCAAAGGATCTGGGGTCTCACAATCGGCTCATCGAGACTCTTGAGGCGTGAGCCCATGATCGGAGCGTCATATGCGTACGTCTCGTGTAGCAAGCCTCATAGCAGCGGGAGCGATCTCCCTGCCACTCCTGGCGAGCACCACCTCACCGGTGGCTGTGAGCCCACGGACCATGCCGCTGCCCGGGACGCAACTAGCAGAGTTGAAGGGCTCCGACACCGTCGCCCAGGATGACTTCGGCTACCCGGTGGCCGTCTCGGGCACGACGGCGGTGGTGGGTGCACCCGGCCACTCGGAGGTTGCCGGTCGAGCGTACGTGTTCGCGAGGACAGCAGCGGGGTGGAAGCAGGCCGCGGAGCTGAGCGGCTCCGACACCATCGCCGGCGACGCGTTTGGCTACTCGGTGGCCGTCTCGGGCGCGACCGCCGTCGTGGGCGCACCGATCCACGGCGATGCTGGCAGCGCATACGTCTTCACCAAGATCGCGGGCCGCTGGAAGCAGGTGGCCGAGCTGGAGGGCTCCGGCACCGTTATCCAAAACGAGTTTGGCTACTCGGTGGCCATCTCGGGCAGGACCGTCATCGTGGGCGCGCCTTTCGCCGCTTCAGATGCTCTTCTTGCCGGCCAGGTGTACGTGTTCACCGAGACGGCGACGGGCTGGAGGCAGACCGCCGAGCTGGAGGGCTCCGGCACCATCGGCGGTGACCAGTTCGGCGTCTCGGTGGCCATCTCGGCCAGGACCGTCATCGTGGGCGCGAACTACCGTGCTCAGTCCCAAGGCCGGGCGTACGTGTTCACCGAGACTGCGACAGGCTGGAGGCAGACGACCGAGCTGAAGAGCTCCAACGGTGGCAACTTGAGCGGCGACGAGTTCGGGTCCTCGGTCGCCATCTCGGGCACGACCGTCGTCGTGAGTGCAGTCGGCGCCCACCGGGCGTACATCTTCACCAAGAAGGCATCCGACTGGAAGGGGGTCGCCGAGATGACGGGCGCCGACACCACCGCCTCTGACTACTTCGGCGACTCGGTGGCCATCTCGGGCACGACCGTCGTCGTGGGCGCACCGTTGCACCTAGCCGGCCGTGCATACTTGTTCACCAAGACAGCGAACGGCTGGAAGCAGATCGCTGAGCTCGAGGGCTCCGATGTTGGCCACACGAGCAGTGAGTTCGGTTACTCGGTCGCCGTCTCGGGCAGGACGGTTGTGGTGGGTGCACCGGGTCGTGCCACGTTTGCCGGCCGTGCGTACGTGTTCGAGGCCTGAAGTGTCAGGTGGCCTCAGCCGTGAGCGGGCACTCGCGGCGGCAACGTAGGTCTGCAGGCCGCCAATGTTGCCCTGGCCTGGTTGCCGCGCCGGGGGCGACGGGTTCATGACCGATTCGGCCACAGCGCGGGCGGCCGCACCGATAGTCAAAAGTGGTCGTCTTCCGACGTGGTCACGAGAACGGCCAGCGTTGCAGGCATCCAACCTGTGGGCTGGGTTCCCTCCCACACTCCTTTCACGAAAACTCCTAGGCAATGCACACTGGTACCATATGATGTACCAGTTGGAGAGGAGACGGCCGTGGCGATAACCGCGAGCGAGGCGAGGAAGAACCTCTTCCCGTTGATCGAGCAGGTGAACGACGACCGCCAGCCGGTCGAGATCACCTCGAAGCGGGGCGATGCCGTCCTCATGTCCCGAGTGGACTACGACGCGCTTCAAGAGACGGCGTACTTGCTCCGTGTCCCGGCCAACGCCCGTCGCCTGCTCGAGAGCCTCCGACAGTCGCTCGATGGACAACGTGAAGAGCATGAGATCACATAGTGCGTCTCGTCTTCACGCCACACGGCTGGGAGGACTACCTCTACTGGCAGGCGACGGATCGGACCACGAACAAGCGGATCAATCGCCTGCTTGAAGCGGTACTTCGCGATCCGCTGACGGGGATCGGCAAGCCCGAGCAGTTGAAACATGTTCTGCAGGGCTGCTGGTCGCGGCGGATCGACCAGGAGCACCGCCTGGTGTCCCTATATGACGGCGATGACGTCGTAGTCCTCCAGGCCAGGTATCACTACGAGCACTGAAGATCCGGTCGGCGCCGACTGTTCCCGGACGACGTCCCGTCGAGCAACCGCGGGAGTGCTCCTGACCGCCGATGCGCGACAGGCTGCGCGAGTCGTCGGGCGCGTGAGAGGCGCTCCGCATCGGACGGCGGAGGCGCTCGAGATCCGTCAGATTGAGAATCCACCAAGACGCTGCGGCTAGCTCGTAGCGTGGAGAGGCCCAGCGCCCTCCAATATTCGGTTCACACCGAGCACTATCAGTTCGAAACGGGTCATAAACTTCATGCTCTTGAGTTTCCGTGAGGTGTATCGCAAGGAGCTGGAGCAGAGTGGCCCATCCGACGTTGAGCTGGAGGACGCCAACGTCTATTCGATGAGAGAAGTAGTCAATGAAACGCAAGGTCCTAGATCGTGACAGGGATCCCTTCAAGGTTGTGATGTTCCTGGTGGTCGTGTTCTTCCTCCTCGTAGGGGTACTGCTGATTTCCGGACTGGATGCCATAGGGATCTAGTCCGAGTTTCTTGTGGCTGAGGCCGCTCGCCGCGCGCGGCCGAAGCATGGCAATCGAGCGACGGAGGACTTCGGCTTCCTCTGGCGACAGTTCAGCCCCCAACAGTAACGAACACGTGTTCGCCTCGATCGGCCACGAGGCGGGCTATTCGGCCGGCAGTGCCGCGCACGGCTCCTTGGTCCTAAGAGTCGCCTGCAGGCGGAGTGCCATCTCGAACCAACCGAGCAGCTCGGCAAGGCCCGTCACCGGCTCAGGTCGACGGGCTTTCCCTCGAATGCCTCAATGGCGTTAGCTGCCCGGTGCAGAAGGTCGTGCGAAATCTCCGACAGGGCACGAGAAGCAGCTAGTTCCTCCCCGATGGCAGGCACGTCCGGATCGATCGGCTTCCGGCGCGCCCGCCCCCAGCCGGTCAGATCGTGTGGTCCCCCGCGCAAGCGAGCACTCGCTTGCGTCGTCGTGTCATCTTCGGTGAAGACGATCTCAACGGTCCAGACACGGTTCCCAGCCATGTCTCCACCTCCCACCGCCGGTCTCTTCTGTGCCTCTCACGTTCAACGCGACGGTTCATGGCTCATCTCGCGCCAGTTGTGACCTCGGCGCCAGAGCCGAAAGTCACCAATCAGCACGACGACCCGCTCTCCATTCTTGAGATGAGGTCGCCTCGTCTATCCCCAGCCCGGCGGGCTTGACCGCTGGACGAGTAGCTCGGATGGATCGGGCCGACCCAACGGACGTGGGAGCTTTTAGCGCTCTCCGGACCTTCGGGTTTGTCAGACCGTCCCGACATCTCTCGGGCGCCTTCCGGACGCTGCTCGCCTACCTGTTGGGAGTCCTGCGTGCCGGAACAGGCCGCTCCAAAGCCCAGGGGCCCACGAAGTGGCGCCGAGACGATGTCAATGTCGATGGCAGGACCACCCACCCCCTACGCCGCCACGTGGGCGAACGTGGGCGCCGGTCCGGCCAACGTCGGGCGCCAAGCGGCACACCGACCAGCAGTAGCCCAGCTCACAACCCTAACTGGCGACCGGTGGTGCCACCCAGCAGATCCTCGGACCCTCAGGGTCCGCTCCGTACTGGCCGACACATAGAGGAGTGAACGAGAGTGTCCGTGCGGACGTCGACTACGAGGCGTTGCTGGAACGTGCACGTCTGGCGGCGACGCCGGAGGCTTGTGAAGCGTGCCTGGTCGAAATCGCGCGGGCGTTCGAGTCAGCAACCACTCCTGCCGACCAGGCCCAGCTGCTCATGTGCCGGGCACGAGTGAGATCGAACCAGTGGCTGACCCGCGAGGTCTGTGAGGACGCCGTCGCGGCGATGACTCTCTTCGAGATGGCTGGATACGATGAGCTTGCCATCGCCGCGGCGAGTCTCGGTGCGGCTCACGCTTCCCGCCTTGGCGATGTTTCGCTCGCCTCGGACCTTGCGACAAAGAGCGTCCTGGGCCTGGACTCGGTCAACGACGACTATCTCCGGTGGGAGATCACCAACCGGCTCGGTATCTTCTGTTACTCACTGTTCGACTACGACCGGGCAGTGGAGCTGTTCGAGGTCTCTTCCGCCGCCGCCGAGCGCTTGGGTGACGGAGAGAAGGTCTGCCGTCAGCTGCAGAACATCGCTGACGCGTTGCTACTTGGCTCCCGCGAGCAGCGCATGTCCCACCTGGGGGCTGGCACCGACAAGCTCGAACGCGCTGAGGCGATCGTACGAAGATTGCGCCTCGAGGGCACACCGGAGCTCAACCGTCGGTTCGGCAGCCACCGCCTGCTCGCAGAGGTCCTCTGCGACTTGAACCGCGTGGAGGAAGCGCTACAGGTGCTAGACGAGTTCCGGAGTGAAGCGAACGCCATCCTGCAGGCAGCTCAACGCGCCGCCGCCGCACTGGTCGAGGCCCGATGTCTCCGCCTGGCAGGCCGGGTGGAGGAAGCCCTGGCTGCCGCCGACCGCGGTATGCGGATCGGCGAGTCGAGCTACGACGAACACGAGTTGATACTTGCGCTCGAGGAGCTGGCCGCTTGCAAGGAGGCTGCTGGTGACTTCCAGAGCGCACTGGCGGATACCCAAGAAGTCAACAGACACATCCGGGCGATGCACCACCGCCAGACAAGACAGCTCGTGCAACACGTCTGGTCACGCGCGGACCTCGAACGGGATCACAGCAATCTCCAAACCCAGGCAGCGCAGGCCACGCGGTCGGCTGAAGAGGACGTCCTGACCGGCATGGGCAACAGGAGATTGCTCGAGCGCTTCCTCTGTGAAGAGGCGGTGCGGCAGACCGAAGTGGCCTGCATCATCGCCGACATCGACTCGTTCAAGGAAATCAACGACACGTTCGGCCACGACTTCGGCGACGCGGTGCTGCGGCAAGTCGCCGGCCTGTTCGCGAGTAAGGCGCGAAGCGGTCAACTGGCCATCCGTTACGGCGGGGACGAGTTCGTCGTGGCGCTGCCGGGTGTCAACCTGGCAAGTGCTTACGGATTCGCCGAGCGACTGCGGCTCGCCGTCTCGGGACTGGACTGGACAACGCTCGCGCCCGGCCTTCACGTCACGATGAGCTTTGGGGTGGCATGCGGTCCGGCGGAGGGCTGGCACGCGGCGCTGACCGCAGCAGATGGGCGGCTTCTCGACGCCAAGCGGCGGGGCAGGAACGCCGTCGTCACGGCCTCTATCGGCGCACTCACGAAGTGAGCGTGGCACCGAACCCGTAGCGAGCTGGTTGCGGCCCCGTGGGTTTGGCAGCACGCGACCGAACCTCACGCCCGGCTTCTCGAAGGCGAGCGGTCCCGGCTCGCCACTCAGCTCGGCGAGCTCGCCGGTGACCTACTCGAGGACCTGCGCCGCCTCGACGAGCAGATCAAAGAGTCCAGGCGGCGCCTGGAAGCGGTGGTGAAGGCGTCGAGGACCTCGACCACGAAGATCTTCGGTGTCGGCCCGGTGGTCGCCGCCACGGCGATCGGGCTCACTGGAGATGTGACCCGATTCCCGAACCGGGATCACTTCGCCTCGTTCAACGGCACCGCGCCCATCGACGTGTCCTCCGGCGGCAAGAACGTTTACCGGCTGTCCCGACGCGGGAGTCGCCACCTCAACCACGCCCTTCACATGGCGGCGGTCACCCAGATCCGCCACCGCCACAGCGAAGGGCGTGCCTACTACGAGCGCAAGGTGGCCGAGGGCAAGGGTCACAAGGAACCCCTCCGCTACCTCAAGCGGCGTATCAGCGACGCGCTCTACGCCTGCATGGTGGAAGACGCCAAACGAGACGGACGGCTGCTCGAGCGAGGCCCGGGAGGGCAATCGGGGAACGGCTCTGTCTCCAGCGCGGCCGGCTCACACCCCGAGACACCGGCTCTTCGGACAAGCCACTCCCGGACCCGCCGTCAGGCTACGACAGCCCACCGAACCTCGTCTCCAGCGAAGGCTCGAGCACGGGCGAAGAGCGTGGCAGCTACACGGAAGGCGACTCGAAAAGCGTCTTGACAAACAAAGAGGACTCGATCGGGGCTGTAGGGGTTGCTCGAGCGAGCCGGCATTCGGTGTGTTGTTCGGTACGCGTCGGAAGCCGGCGTAATTCCCAAGCGTCCCGTCACGATCGGGTCTGCAGATGTTTCGCGAGAAAGGTTTCTGTGCCCACCTCGGCGCTCGGTTCCCCCGACGCCCCCGGGAGTGGGCGGGCTGAGCTGTTGAACAACTTGCCAGGAGCAGCCACAGGTTGGACGACTCAGCGCGAAAGGCTTTGGGACCTTCGGCCCTATTCCCAGATCCGAGCGAGGTTCCACAATCATGGATTGCCCGTGGGCACTTTGTATGGGAGGCCGCCATGACTGCTGTTCGGCGAGGTTCTTTCGGATCGAGTACGGCAAGGGCAAGCGTCCGTCAGAGGTTCGGCCTCTTGGCCGGCGCTGTCGCTCTCGGGATGGGCTTGAGCGTCCCTTCAGTCTTCATGGGAGGTGCTACGGCGGCGCCCCTCCCCCGGGGCACGACCCCGAAGCCCCCGCCAGTACCGAGCTACTGGTACACCGGTTCGGAGGAAATGGGGATCCCCGGAGGTGGGACCGTCATGCTGTTCACCCACCCCGACAAGGAGGGCGTGTTCCGCCTGACTGGCCCGGAACCGCTGCAAACCTCAAATTCGGTGGCCTGCGGCAGCACAGCCTGCGTCTACAACCACTTGGACTGGTCAATGAATGGAGGCGAGGTGAAAGCCGGCTGCGGGGCCAACACCACCACCTGCGATGTGAAGGTCGCGCCTCTGGGGAAAAGCTGGACGGGCGTCATGAACCGCCAGAACAACGAGGCGCCCCTGATCTTCCTGCTGTGGAACTCCGACCAGCCAGGCGGCACGATCAGCGGCTACGTGCAAGACGAGGACCACCAGGGTGTGCCTGGGGCGTCAGTGACTGCCACCGGTCCCTCGGGTGGCACGCGCACGGTGCAGGCCGGCACCGGCTTCTACGCGATCAACGTGAAGGCGGGCGACTACCTGGTTGTCCCCTCAGGGGTGCCGAAGGGGGTGGGTGACGCCCGGTACAAGCCTCGCAGTGCCGCCGTGTCGATGCCGGACGGCGGGAACGCACGGGCGGACTTCACCCTCGACACGGGCATGACGGTGAAGCTGAAGCTGGCGCAGTCATCGGTGCCGGCCGACGGCATGACGGTCGTGAGCGGGACACTGACCGTGACCGAGTACGGCAAACCCGTTCCCGACGGGCACGTCCTCCTGGAGCCACAACCAAGCATGAGTTACAACGCCGCCGTCACCACGGGCGCGCGGGTCGCAATCTGCAATTCGGGAGCGAGGATGTGGCCGATCGGCTCGTTGTCGACGCCCAGCGGCAGGTCGATCGACGTAGCGACGGACCAGAACGGCACCTACGACTTCACGCTGGCGGTCGGCACCGTCCCCGGTCCATGGGAGCTGCGGGCGGTGGCGTTGAACAACTGGTCTGGCGAGGTGAGCAGCGCCGCCACGGACTACCAGACGCTGGATGTCAAGGCGCCAGGGACCATCGGCTACCAAGGGTTCTTCGCAGCGCTCTCCGCCCTCAAGGGCGCCAGCGCGTCGAGCGAAGCAGGCAAGGAGTTGGCAACGATGGTCGACAACGCCCCGAGCATCGCCGAAGTCCTCGCAGAGCTCGGTAGTTCGGGGAACGAGCTGGGCGGACTAGCCGTCTCACTTGTCGAAGCGACGTCAGGTGGCCCGGCGGTCTTCGTGTACGACGACTCCATGCCGCCCACCGTCGAGAGCAACGGCGATGTCGTCGGTGGCGATCAGACGTGGGTGCTCTCGCCCGGGCAATGGAAGGGTTCGGGAGTGCTAAGCACCGCGATGCAAGACGGCAAGCTCTACCGGGCCCCGACGTACAAGGAGTGGGCCAACGGCACCCGTGTACTTGGTTGGAGCCTGACCAAGGACCAAGCCTCGCTCTCGACCACCAACTTCGAGTACAACGGGTGGGCATACCCGACCTTCGCGGCCGGCGCCTGCTACTGAGCGACTTGCATCGGGAACGGCCCGAGGGCCGTACGCGGTGACTCGCCCGGATCCGGGGAGCCACCACTGGGAGAAGCGCGGGAGACCGGTCCACCGAGGACCACAGTGCATCCCGGGAACGCGACAGAACGACGCAGTGTCTGCAGCTGATTGGAACGGCGATCGGAGCGGGCCAGGATGAACAAGAACCGTCTGATCGGTATGCCGACGGCGGGAGCCGGTGGGTCGCTGGCAGCCGCCCAGATGAGCCACTCTGTGCCTTGCGGAACGTCAGTCGGGACGACTCCGGAGCCATGGAGGTCGAGACTTCGGTGGCGGGTAGACATACCGAGCGATTGTCGCAGAGGTCCATCCGATCCACCAGCCACCGAAAACCGGCAGAATCGTGCGGAGCCTGTCCTTGTTACCGCTCGCGGCAAGGCCGGCAAGGATGACGGCCCAGACAATTGCGCAACCGACGCTGTAGGACGTGTAAGTACCCGGTCGAGTTCTCATCCTGCGATGATTCCAGATCGTCAGGTGGAGCCGAGACCGTCATGACTGACCAAGGCGCCGCGTCGAACTACGTGACCGGTTGGCCATCCGCTGGGACCGGCCTCGCAGCGCCCGCCCCAACTCGGACCCGCGGACAAAAGGCACGCCCGGTCACGGCGGCTCTGCAGAGCACGTTCGCTAAGCACTTGGGCGCTCATCCCGTTGGACTTGCTGAACTACGAAGCCCTGCGCAGATGGCACGCGAACCCGTCGATCGGTGTCCCGTCGGCGGGACCTGGCGCAACGCGTCTCGAGAACCCAGATGGATCAATCTGAGCTCCTAGGCGGCTGCTCAAGCGTGCCCGAGTTCGTCCGCCTGCGACTCTCGGCGACGTCCAGTGCGACGGAACAAGGCCGCGCCGAGAACATGAAAGCTCGGATAGTCGGGAAAGCCTCTACAGACAAGGATCACTCAACGCTCGCCAGCTCTTGTGTGCACCCTGAGGAGGGCGAGCGGGAAGCTGGGTGCTACCAGCCCTCCACTGTGGCGGCGATGAGGACTCTCGCCATCCAAGCGAGGAGCTCGATTGCCTCGTCACGGTGTAGGTCGGCCATGTCAGTTGTCCAGACGACGGCATCGGATCCGAACAGTGGGATGAGGGCGGCCGCGAGACGCTCGCGTGCGGCTGGCGGGACATCACTGGGCAAGTCTTCGAGCAATGCGCCGATCCAGCGGCCTCGGTTGGTGAGGCCTCGGCGGGGCTTCACTTCCTCTCGTTCGGGCGTGAGCGAGAGGCGCAGCATCGTGCGCAGCTCGGTCTCGTGATCAAAAGCCCAGGTTGCCGTCGCGCGTACGAGTTCGGCGGCCCTGGCACCGAGCTCGTCGGGCGAGGCAGCCCGACCGGAGGCCCAGTCGGCGTCGTCGAGCGGGTCGTCGGCGAGGGACATCGTCGCGTGCAGCATCACGGCGTCGTTGTTTGGGAAGTAACGGTAGGCGGTTGCCCGCGACACGCCGGCGACCTCGGCCGCGGCGGGCACGGTGAGCGGGCCTCCGGTGCGCAAGAGCTCTCGGGCAGCCTCCCTCAACAGGCGCATCGTGCGTTTTCTAGGACCAGACAGTGTCCCGGTATCGCGTGAACGTTCCATCAGCCTGCTCCTTGACACGAAGGGTCCTCAGGTGCATGATACTCAAAGTCTTAGTATGAGACAGGATATCTCATAACGTCGAAGGAACCAAAAAACAGGGGGGGAACGTGACCACCGCTACCGAAGCATTCCCATCCAGCCGCACAGTTCCGATGGTGACCGGACTCCACCATCTCGGTCTCACGGTCCGAGACATCGGCACCAGTGAGGCTTGGTACAGCGAGGTTCTGGGCCTGGTCCGAGCCTTCGCCGAACCGCACGGAGCTGGCGATGGCTACGCCGTCGTGATGACACGTCCCGGCACCGGCCTGTTCGTGGGCCTCGACCACCATCCCGACGCGGACAGGCAAATGTTCAGCCCGCGGCGCACCGGACTCGACCACCTGGCGCTTCAAGTCGCCAGTCGGGAGGCAATCGACGAGTGGATCACCCACCTCGACGAAGTTGGCGTCGAACACGAAACACTGTTCGAGAGCACCGATCCGGTGCCGCACGCCCTGGTCGTGTTCCGCGACCCGGACGGAATCCCGATCGAGCTGTTCTGGTTCGGCGGTTGAGATGACCGATCTGCTCCACATGCCACTTCGGGACGGGGCCCGGCCGCTTACCAGCACCGAGCTCCCGCACAGCCAACTGGACCAGCAACCCGGCGACAGCCGGCACGTGGGCGCCATTCTTGCCGAGGCGTTGACCTGGCGATCCGTGCTCGGACAGCCATCAGCGATCGCGGTGGAGGGTGCCCGTGCCCTCGCTTTGGACAGCAGCGCCGCGGGTGGGCCGGCCGAGGCGTTCCTGGTCGGGCGCGAGTTCTGCCACGTGCATGCGAAAGGTGACTTCAGCCTGCACGCCACTTTGCCGCTGCCATTAGCCGTCGCGGCCGAGCGCGCAGGATGGGCCGAACCCCACTACCTCGTGCAGACTGGTCAAGCGCCCGCGACCATCGTCATGCTTTACGCCCCCCGCGACGACCTCGAGCGTGACGTTGTCTTGCGATTGGTCCGCGCCTCCTACGAGTTCGCCCTCACGGGTAAGGCCAGCGCGTCAACAGTTACTTACGAACGTCCATCTGCGTAAAGGGAGGAACCATGTCCATCTTGGTCGTACGGCCAAACGACGGCGAGCAGTCAGGCGGCGGGCCGATCCGCTGCCGCATCATTGAGGACGGCACGAACACCCAGCATCGGCTGGGCATCATCGAGGCGATGGTGCCGCCGAGCCCGGTTGGCCCGCCCCAGCACCTGCACCGTGAGCACGACGAGGTCTTCATCGTGACCGGGGGCATGCTTAGATTCAGCGCCGGAGCTGACAGCGTCGACGTCGAAGCAGGGTCGTGCGTCACGGTCCCCGCAGGGACGCCGCATACCTTTTCCAACCCCTTCGGCGAACCCGCCAAGTTCATTTGCACGCTGACTCCCGACCTTTATGTCGAGTACTTCCGTGATCTGAGCAAGCTCCCCGTCGACGAGGAGGGGGTGCTCAACCCCGCCGACATCGGCAGGACGATGATGAAGTACGCCACCGAAGTAGTTCGGTAACAGCGCAAACGACCGTGGTGAAACGATCAAGCTTCTAAACGAAGGAGAGCTTGATGAGTGATGACATGACACCCTTGACCGAGACGCGCGACGCCATAACAGCGACCGGGTCCCCCGCCATAGGTTGACGCTGCCGCGCCTGAATCGGCAGAGGGGGCCAGGACGAACAAGAGGCCTCGATACGCGCCCGCGACACGACTGAAGACTCACCTTGCGCGGAGTACAGATGGTTCGATCGGCTGCGGTCTCGCGCCGCGCCGACGGCGCGACGCAAACAGTCGTCACGGCCACTGTTCATACTCTCGCCCCGTCTTATCCGGCGCCGCTAGCGTGTCCCTGCCCAGCTTCTTTCATTTCTATGTACTTCCGGTACTGCTGAAGGATGTGCTCATGCGAAGCACCCTCGGTCGGGACATGCGGGTGGTGGTGCCGACACAAGATGTACGGAGTGCCCTCTAAGGGGTGGTGGCCAATCCTCCAACAACCCTTGGTATGGCAGTTGACCTTGCGAACACCGGTATACACGCCGATACCGACGGCACTGACGAGGGTCGCCTCGCCGAAGTCCGAACCGAAACCCGACCAGAAGTTGTAGTACACGTCCGGTCCACCGTGGAGTGTGCCCGTATGAAGAGCTAGCCAATGGCGTACTACATCAAAGAACGCGATAAGGAAGGCAATTCCCACTACGAGGAGAATGATGATGACGCCGAGTACTAGCCTCCTCGATCGACCACCGCCCCTCGTTTCGTTGTTTTCAGCCATGGGTGACGGAGCTGAGGCTGATGCAGTTGCCTCGCTCGCAGCAGGAGGATCGAGCATGTCTGCCAAGCCTACGCGACTGCTGATCAGCTGATTGTCCCCGATTCTCTGCCCCAGGGCTTGGACCGGCAGAGCCGGTGAGCGAGCGCTCGCGATCCTCGGCCAGCTCAAGCGAGCCTTGAGCGACTGTTTCTGGCGCACGCCGAACGTCGATCTGACGCGGCCTGCGCAGGTGGTCGCTCGACATTCTGTGTGCCCACTCTGGAGTCCTCGGTCCGATTCTCGCGTGCCTGACCGCTATGCCCCCAATCGTCACGCAGCTGCAAGCAAGTGCACCCGCCCCTGAACGCCGGGCGTGCGTTCGGGAAACGCCCTCCCCGCGGCGCCGAGCGGTGGGACATTGCCTATGGCCCCCGGTTCCCACCATCAGCGGATGAGGGGGACTATGGCCCCGAGCGCAGACGCAGTTACACCGAGAAGGGTGACCGCCAAAAGGGACTGAGAGAGCCATCTACTGCGCGCCTCACCCATCAAGGCATAGTCAGATGAAAGCCGGAGTAGGACCCACAGCAGCGGCACCGCCACCACTGCGTTGACGACTGCAGCGAAGACAAGGGCGGCGACGGGGTTCACACCGAAGACGTTGAACGTCAGGCCGAGCACCATGGCGACCGCAAGGATCCCGTAGAAGTTGCGCCCGGCTTTTGGCTTGAGGTCCAAGCCCTCCGGCCATCCCCTCGCCTCGCTGACGGCGTACGCAGCAGAACCGGCTAGGACGGGCACGGCAAGCATGCCGAGCGCGGTTATGCCAAAGGCGAAAAGACCCTGTGCCACCTCACCGGAGTGCGGAAAGGTCTTGACCAGTGGGCGCAAGGCGCTCGCAGCGTCGGCGGCGCTTTTGACCGTGGTCACTCCGCCACTATGTAGGACCGTGGCCCCGACCACGATGATGAACCATGCGACCAGCTGGGAGTTGAACATGCCGACGACGTTGTCCAAACGCACGTCGAGCAGAGACCTGCCAGACGCCGCCGACCGGCGTTCTTCCACCTCTTGGGAGGTCTGCCAGAAGAACATGTACGGGCTGATCGTGGTACCGACCACAGCCGTGAGCACATAGAAGAACGACGAAGACAGTTGGACGTGAGGGACGAAGGTCGCATGGGTGATTCGCGCCCACGGCTCGGTCACCAAGAAGGCCGTGGCCGGGTAGGCGAGAAGTGCCAATGTCAGCCACTTGAGGACGCGGGCGTACCTGCGATAGCTAAACCAGATTTCGACCACCAAGAGAACCGCAGTGAACAGCACGGCCAGGGCAGCACTAGGCAGCGGAACCACGAGGTGCTCTGATGCCGCGACGGCACCGATGTCGGCGCCGATGTTGATCACGTTAGCGATGAGCAGCAGCGTGACAAGGGTCCGCAGGGCGCGATGGTTATAGCGTGACTTGATCACTGCGGCCAGTCCCTGGCCGGTCACGTGCCCCATGCGGCCGCACGCCTCCTGGACAGCTGTGAGCATGGGAAGCATCCAAAAGGCCGTCCAAAGTTGGCCGTAGGCGAACTGGGCTCCGGTTTGGGAGTAGGTGGCTATTCCCGAGGGGTCGTCGTCAGCGGCGCCAGTGATGATGCCCGGACCGAGTATCCCGATGACTCGCCGCAGGTTGACGGCGCTGGCGCGAGTTCGCACAGTATCTGCGTTGCCCTTTGGAGGCTCAGGATCGCCAGCCTGAGCTCCATCTCTGCCCTTCTGGCCCAAAGAGGCGCCTTGCTACTCGCTGTCGTAGGTACCTGTGGGGGAGTCTCAACTATCCCAACAGGTCACAAAGTGCCAATGGTCCCATATTCATGACTAGCGGTCCTATCGGCGCGGAGCTGCCTGCTAGTCGCGGACGCGCGCCAGTGCTGGCCGATGTCCCCGATCGTCGGAGCGGGGCGCAGGAACGGCAGGGATATGTGCTCACTCAATGCCCGAAGACGGCGCTGTTCCCGGCTCTTTCGTGGTGGTCCCGTCCCGTCAAGGGTGGGATCGGACTCAAAGCTCGGGACTCGTGGGAAGCACGGGCGTTGGCGACAACTCGTAGGAATGCCCAAGGCTCCGCCGCTGCATCATCGGCGGCGAGGTTGGAGTCTTCGTGGTGAGAGGGCGGGGCGACGGGAGCTGGCTTGTTGGGCTTCGATGGCTCGGTGCCGTTGGTTGATATGGTCGATGAGCTCAGGATGGGTCTTGACGAAGTCGGCTCTGGCTTGTCGCGCGTCTTCGAGCTCAACGATCTGAGCGGCAAAACGGGACCTCTCGCCTTCGAGAAGCCGAGCGTGAGGTTCGGTCGTGCGCTGCCAGGCACGCTCAGCGGCTTGCAGGGCGTCGGCGCTGGTCGTGAGACTTCCGCGACCGCGGTGCCGGGCGAGGAGTCCACGGTGAGGATCCAGGACGCGGCGGAGGTTCTCTTCGTGGCTTCGGCTAGCAACTCGGAGATCCTCGTAGCTTGTTCGGACGGGTGTGTTGGCCCACCGTCCGGCGCCTTTGCGGAGGTCGGCCAGGTCCTTTTCGAGGACGTCTTGCTGTTTTCTTAGTCGGTCGATCTGGTCGGTGACGTCAGGCGGGATGCTCGCGAGCAGCTGTTGGTGCTCGGCACGAAGCTCGGCGAGACGCTGGGCAGCTCGGACCCGGTCAGTAGCCCATTGCTGGCGGCGCTCGTCATCCCAGGACCAGGTGAGGCGTTGGGCGGCTTGAGCGAGGTTCGGTGCAGTGGTGTAGACGTGGCTGGCGTTCCTGGCGCGACTCATGGCCACATAGGCGAGCTCCCGGCCACCACCGTCATCGAGGACGTGCGCGACTTCGACAGTAGAGGCCCGTCACCGTCTGGCACCTTGTCGGCGTCGGTCTCGCCGCAGACAACAACGCCACTGCTCAAGGAGACAGATGGCCGGTCCCGAAGCCCTGTCCCAGCTCCTCACCATCGACCAGCTCGCTGAGCGGCTCGGGGTAAGCATCCGCCACATCCGCCGGCGCGTCGCCGAGCGACGGGTGCCCTATCTGAAGGTCGGGTGGCTGGTCCGCTTCGACCCGGCCGAGATCACCGCCTGGCTCGATGGTGCTCGCCATCCCCAGCAAGCGATCGAATGGGCGCGGTCCTTCCCGGCCGGCGTCGGTGATTTCGTCTGATGTCTGCGCCGGGCTGGTCCCCCACCACTGATCGCGATGAGTGACCCTCACGATCACTCGGGCCTTCGAACACGAATCAGATGGCCGCGGACGACGACGATGCATCCCGTGAGGTCACCGAGCTACTCGTTGCTCAGGAAGCTCCGTACCGTGCTGGTCACTGTTTCGACGTCCCTGGTGCTCAACACGGATGACGGCGATGCCTGGATGGCTGCCAGGCGGGTATCGACGGACATCGCCAAAGCCTCGATCGAGTGTGACGACAAAGCGCTGCTCTCTGATCGCTGCGGCAAGGACGTCGGGTCACCGGCGCCCGTGAGATCTTCGTCGATCACGGTGTCGACGTCGTGACCCAGGGACGCGGCGACAAGCCGCGCTGCCTCTGGGAGATTCTCGTCTAGCTTGAGCCTCACCCGGGCGACGGCTCGAGTGGGTGTAGCTCCTCACGAGCGAGAAAGGCCGCGTAGGCAAGGGCGGCCGCGACGGCACCTGTGGGGAGTGATGGGTACTCGGCGTGAATCTGACCCTCGGTCATTCCCGCGGCCAGGCAGTCAAGTACGACGCTCACCGGGATGCGGGTCCCGCGAATCCGCGCCTGTCCGTGCACGACCGCTGGGTCGGCGTCTATGAGGTCGAGGGGCTCGATTGCCATCGCTCTATGGTCGCACATCGATCTGCCAATCGGTCATCTGATCTGCGCGCAGAGGGTCCGAGAGGCGGGCGATCTGAGGACCAACTGAAGACCGGATCCGTCCCATGAGAGAGAAAACAGCAGCTCAGGGACGCTGCTGAGCTGTTCCCCGCTTATGGGACTGCTCGCCACCGGAGTCGGCTGAGTCCCTGTCAGCGCTACGGCACTCTAGAAACCATGGTCGGCCCATCACCTTGTGGTACGAAGGTACCGCACGTGACAAGGCGCAGATTCCTGGACTCGATCGGCCCCCACGTCCGCAGATCGCACCGACGGCGACCGTCGGAGCCGCTTCAATGAGACTGCATCGCCGCTCGCTGGCTCATCTCGCCCTAAGCGGCGATGCCTTGCCGACGAAAGAGGAATTATGAGCTCCGTCACCAAGGTGCCTACCGGCTGGCGGGCCCGCTAGCGTACCCCCGATGGGAAGTCCCGTTCGAAGACATTCACGCGGAAAATCGACGCGGAGAAGCACCTCACCGCCACCGACCACGCGAAGCTGACGGGCGCCTACGCCGACCCACGTGCCGGCCGAATCACATTCAAGACCTACGGCGAGCAGTGGCGGGCGGTCCAGGTTCACCGGCCGTCTACGGCGGTCCAAATAGAGACGAACTTGCGCCGTCACGTCTACCCGACGCTCGGTGATCGACCGATCGGCGCCATCCGCCCGTCCGAGGTCCAGGCTTGGGTCCGCAGCCTCGCGGAAGTTCTCGAGCCGAGAACAGTCGAGCTCGTCTACAGGTACGTGGTCGCCGTCTTCCGGGCCGCGGTCGCTGACCGGGTCATCCCGGAGAACCCCGCTGCCGGGACCCGGCTGCCGAAGGCTGAACCGCGACGGGTCGAGCCGTTGGAGGCCGAGGTCGTCCAAGCGATCATCGAGGCGGTCCCTGACCGCTACCGCGCGCTCGTCGTCCTTGCAGCCGGCACCGGACTCCGCCAGGGTGAGTGTTTCGGGCTGACATTGGATCGGGTGGACTTCCTGCGCCGGCAGCTCACAGTCGACCGTCAGCTCGTGCTCCTTCCAGGGTCAGGTCCCGTACTCGGAGCACCAAAGACCCAGGCAAGCTACCGGGTGATTCCACTTCCCGCTGTCGTGCTCGATGCCCTCGCTCACCTCGCCACCTACCCGGTCGGTCCCGACGGCTTCCTGTTCACCAGTCACGCCGGTGAGCCGATCCGCCGTACTCGCTTCTCGGACGTCTGGCGTCCCGCCGTGAAGGCGTCAGGAGCTCCGACAGGGACCGGCTTCCACTCTCTGAGGCACTTCTACGCCTCACTACTGATCCGCCACGGGGAGTCGGTCAAGGTCGTACAGGCCCGACTCGGCCATGCCAGCGCGGCTGAGACGCTCGACACGTACTCGCATCTTTGGCCCGACAGTGAGGACCGTACGCGTGCCGCTATCGACGAAGTGCTCGGTCCTCGAGTGTCACCTGCGTGTCACGCCTTGAAGGCCAGTACATAAAACTCCTGCTCAAGTGGTGGTGGTGGCGAGCCGGCCTATAGGCGGGGTTCTGTCCGCCGGCCGGCATGCCGGTACCGGCGGGGTGGCCATCCATCTACGCGGCCTACCTGGGGACATCGGGCGGGCCACCCGTCCCTCGCTCGGCCTTGCTCCGGGTGGGGTTTACCTAGCCGACCGGGTCACCCCGGCCGCTGGTGCGCTCTTACCGCACCGTTTCACCCTTGCCTGTACACGGCATGCCGTGCCATCGGCGGTCTGTTCTCTGTGGCACTGTCCTGCGGGTCGCCCCGACTAGCCGTTAGCCAGCACCCTGCCCTGTGGAGCCCCGACCTTCCTCAGCCGGCCACGACGCCGAAACGCCGCCCCGGCCGCGACCACCCGGCCGACTCGCCATCACCGGGGCCATTCTCCCACGTCCGGGCCGTGCGCTCGGCGCAGGCCTCGCTCGGGACCCAAGAATTCCTCCCCGGAAATATGATGAGTGCTTGTATATCGAAATAATGAGCGCTATACTGTCAAGGAAGTGATAACGACAGTTAGAAGCAAGGAGATGAACAAGACAAGATGATGCGTTTCGATCCATTTCGTGAGCTCGACCGGCTGACACAGCCGATGTGGAACGCCCGGGCAAGCGTGCCCCTCGACGTCTACCGCAAGGGCGAGAAGTTCATCGTTCGTGTCGACCTGCCAGGAATCGACCCTTCCAGCCTCGATCTGACAATCGAGCGCAATGTGCTCTCGATCAAAGCCGAGCGCTCCTGGGTGCCTGCGGAAGGTGACGAGGTCCTCGTCGCGGAACGTCCCCAGGGGACCTTCACCCGCCGGCTTTTCCTCAGCGAAGGCCTGGACGCCGATCAGATATCCGCTCAATACGAGCACGGCGTGCTGACGGTGACGGTGCCGGTCGCAGCCTCGGCCAAGAGCCGCAAGATCGCCATCAGCGTCGGCCCCCAGGACGACGCGAACGTCCTCGACGTCCAGGCGAGTGAGCAGCCGGTACACGCCTAAGAGCGTTCCGGCTGGAGCGCGCTAGCAAGCCCCGGTCCCCCACGGCCACCTTTTCCGGTGGTCGATGCTGGATCTCCCCCCGGACGCCCAGCTGCGAGGCTGAGGTGCCCGGGGGCTCGGGGCCGTCTTCGAGTGCAACACCGTTCAGCTCCAGTCTCATGCGCCTGGGTTTCAAGCGAGGCCGGCAAGGTGTCCCGTCTCGTTGAAGCTGGCCAGCTGGGTGCCGAACGGGCCGGCCGTCGAGATCCGGGTGATCGACGCGACGCCGAGCGACAGACGCCACGACAGCTCAGGTCCGCCGCCAAGGGCCCAGACGACCGCCGCCCTGACCGGTGACAGGTGTGTGACGACGACGACGTCGCCACGGGCCGCCTCGGCCGAGAGTTCCTCACAAGCGGCGGTCACCCTCGCCCCGACCTCTCCCAGGGTCTCGCCCCCGGGCGGGCGCCAGGCGGGATCGGAGCGCCAGCGTTCCCAGAACCCCGGAGGGAACCCCGACAACGGAGTCTCGTCGAGCTCGCCGTAGTCGAACTCGACAAAACGCCCGTCGATCTCGGGTGGGGAAAGTGCTTCCGGCCCGAAGGCTCTCGCGTAGCCAGCCGCGACCGCCTCCGCAGTCTGCTCGGCGCGCTGCAGCGGGCTCGTGAGGATACGGCAGGCAGCAGCACCGCGTGACGCCAACGCGTCGCCGAGCGCGACCGCCTGGCGGTGGCCAAGCTCGGTCAGGGGCGAGTCGGTCCTTCCGATGACCAGCCCTGCCGCGTTGGCCTCGCTCTGGCCGTGGCGGACGAGAAAGAGCATCGAGCCCTAGCTGCCCGCCTGGTCGCTCGTCATGACGAGTATCCGGCCGCACTGGTCGCAGTAGACGACCGAGTCCGGCGTGGAGTGGCGCAGCCTGTGCAGCTCGGACGCCGGTAGCAGCAGGTGGCAGCCGCTGCAGGCTCCGCCCACCAGGTGCGCCGCCCCGACGCCTCCCAGCTTGGCCCTCAGCCGCTCGTAGGAGGCCAGGAGCTCAGGCGTGACGCGTCGGGCCAGCTGGTCCCTGGTTGCGCGGACCAGAGCTGCCTCCTGGTCGATCTCGGCTGTCGCCATGCCGAGCTGCTCGCGGGCCAGACCCAATTCCTCGGCCGCCTCGGCGGAGCTGGCCGTGAGAGCCGCGAGCTCCTGGTCCAGTGGCTCGAGTGCCTCCATGACCTCGAGCTCCTGGTCCTCGATCTCGCGGCGGAGATGGGTCAGGGAGGACACCTCCTCTCCCATCGCCTGCTCGTCCCGGTAGGAGCCGGCCCGCCCCGAGCGCAGCCGTTGCTCGATGGCGGCGATCCGCCCGCCGACGGCGTCCGAACGCTGATCGAGGGTCAGCTGCTGCGAGGCGAGCTTGTCGCGCTGCTCCTGGGCTTCCGCGACGCGGGCATTGAGCTCGGCGAGCCGCGCGCCGAGCTCGGAGACGGCGACACGCTCGGCAAGCTCGCGCCGCCGGTATGCGAGGCGGTCGAGCGCGATGTCGGCCTCCTGGAGCTCGAGAAGGATCGAGAGCTGCGGGGTCGGAGCCGCAGGGGCCTCGTCACGGGAGGGCTCGGCGTCGCTCGTGGACATCGCGGATGGACGCTACCGGCGCCCGCTCGCCCTGGCGGCGAGAAGCTCTGAGAGCAGCGCTGAGCTGCCTGCAGCCACGGGTGTACGCCGAGCGGAATGCTCCCGCACCACGAGATCCCGTCCCTCGGCGTCTACGACAGACGCACCTGCCTCGGTGCAGATGAGGAGACCGCCGAGGTAGTCCCAACTCCCGTGGGCGTCGTGCACACAGTCGACATAACCGTCCAAGGTCCCGTCCGCGACCGCACACAGATCCAAAGCGGCTGCTCCGAGAGCTCGATACCACCTCCAGCCGAGGTGACGTGGCGGGTACCCCGACAACCCGATCAGCGAGCGACCGAGCGACTCCTGGCACGACGGGCCAATCGGTTCACCGTCGCGCCGGGCGCCCTGGCCCCGTACGGCCTCGTAGCGAGCGCCTGTCGCCTGGTTCACCACCAGCGCGGCCAGCGGCCCTTCCTCGTCCAGCACACAGATGCTGGTCGCGAACCACGGGATGTGCCGGGAGGCGTTCGTGGAGCCGTCCACCGGGTCGAGCACGGCGAGGAGCACCTTCTCCAAAGCGCCGGCGCTCAGGCCGGACTCTTCGCTCAGCACCCCGAGGCCCGCGCCGGCGAGGATCCGAACCGCCACGGCATCCGCGACGAGGTCCGACCGGTACTGCCCGGGCCGCGTGCCTGCCAGCCCCCAGTCCGTGAGCCCGCTCAACGAGCCGGCTACCGCGTCGGCCGCTTCGCCAAGGACCTCCAACAGCTCGGCTCCGTCCACATCACCGAACCGTAGCCTGCCGAGCGCGTCCCGTCGCTCGCCTACACTTGCCTTTCAGATGGCCGTCATCGACGTCGCCGGTTACGTTGCCGAGCTCAAAGATCATGCGGTCGACCACAAGTTTCACGTGCACGACGAACGGCACTTCGTCGAGACGTACTCGCTCCGCCAGTTCTGGGAGGTCGACCTCCACCCTGAAGAGGGATGTGGCGGGCCGATCGACCTGCACCTGGCCCTCGAAGTGGAGCCCCGTGTGCTGCTTGACTTCGAGGACGCTGTCGTCGCGCTGCCCGAGGACGAGGACCCCCCCGACAAGTGGTTCTTCCCGCTGACTTTCAACTGGGGCGTCCCGCCGTTGCCCAAGGGCCCCGACCTTCTCAGGCTCGCCATCGACCTGGCCGGCGTCGGCGGTGTCGAGCTCCCACTCGAGATCTCTGCCACCGACTCGTTCGGCTCGGTGACCGACGCGCCGGTCCGCCGCCTCACCATCGTCGCCCGTCAACAAGTGTCGCTGGCGAAGGTTCTCGCTGGCGAGGAGCTGCTGTGCGACACCTTCGACAGGGCCCTCGCCGTCACCCGTTTCTTCCTTGACAATGCCCCGAATTGGCTCGAGGAATAGAGCGGCGCGGTCGCGGCTGATCGCCGCGTGGCTCCTGCTCGGCCTGGTCTTCGCCTGCCTGTTCACCGGCTGCTCGAGCCAGGACGCCGCGCCACTTGCCACCAAGGCCTGCGCGCACGTCGAACGCGCCCTGGCGGTCGAGCACAAGGCTGCCACCGCCGGCCCCGTCGAGGCGGCGAGACTTCAGACAGAGGTGCTGGACCAGGTCCGCGCCGCCGTTCCGTTCGCGGCGCAGGCGGCGGGTGACGACACGACCTGGCAGCCGCTAGAGGCCACGTTGAGCGAGTCGAACCGCGTGCCGGTGCATTACTTGCTCCCCGCCCTGGCGGCCCAATGTGCCGGGGTCTCAGGCTAGGGCCGGATCGTCACGGGCCCGGTCGAGCTATCAGTCGGACACCTCGGCGCTCGGCAGCTCCCATAGCTTGATCCCGCCGAGGATGCCGGCGACGTTGTCGACAATGCTCACCGACGGGTCCAGATAGCCCACGAGGAGCCTTGAGTTGCCGCCTCCGACGTAAAGCCGGTCGTAGTTGAGCAGCCTGTGAAAATTGACGAATGCCTCGTCGACGCGGCTACGCCATTTCCGAAGGCCGATCTTCCTCAATGCCGCGTCGCCGATCTGCTCGTCATAGGTCTGGCCCTTGCGGAAGGGATGGTGCGCCAGCTCGAGATGCGGCATGAGCTTGCCGTCGAGGAACAAGCCCGTGCCGACGCCGGTACCGAGCGTGACGACGAGCTCGAGCCCGGAACCGCTCACGACCTCGAGGCCCTGGAGATCTGCGTCGTTGGCGACGCGGACAGGGCGGCCGAAACTTGCCTGCAGCGCGCCGGCGAGATCGAACCCGGTCCATGCAGCCAGCAACTTGGCCACGATCGGAGCTCCCGGGGCACCTGAGCGGGTGACGAAGTGCGGCGCCGTCAGCACGATGCCCTTGCGGACGACACCGTTGAAACCGACCGACACGCGGTCGAAGTCCGGCAGGGGCGCAACGAGCGAAGCCAGGGCGTTGACGAAGTCCTTGGGTGCGCACGGATAGCGCGTGGGCACCCGGACCCGGTCCGCGACGAGCTTGCCCGCAGCGTCGAGCACCGAAGCCTTGAGGCCAGTGCCGCCGACGTCGATTGCCAGCGTCGTCGGTCGCAGCGGAGGCACGACTGCTGGCGCGACAGCCTGCGCGACCGGGTCCCCAGCCCTGGCGCGTGCGGTCGACGCCGCCGGCCTGCGGGCGGTGCTGCGGGCGGACACGGCTCTCGTCGCCGCCGTGGTGGAATCCATCGCGACGGGTTCAGCATCAGGCGGCTCACCAGCCACGGGCTCGGGCTCGGCGGTGGGCTCGGGCTCGGCGGTGGGCTCGGGCTCGGCGGGCTCGGTTGCCTTGCCGGCGTCGTCTTCTTCGGTCATACGACCACCTTTCCTCCGGCAGCACCCACCGCCGGTGAGCTGAGCGGCTGATAGGAGCCAAGGAACTCGAGCAGCGTGCGAACCCCGAAACCCGTGGCACCTTTTCGGAATTCTCCCGAATCCTCGTCCGACCGCGATGGACCGGCGATGTCCAGGTGGACCCAAGGCCTGTCGCCGACGAACTCCTGGAGAAGCAGGGCGGCGGTCAGTGTGCCTCCGGCGCGCTTTCCCTGGTTCTTCATGTCCGCGACCTCCGAGTCGATGTCCGCCCGGTACGCGTCGGGAAGCGGGAGTGGCCACGTCGCCTCGCCCGCGCGCTCGGACGCGGCGTGGACGGCCGCGATCAGGCGATCGTCGTTGCCCATCAGGCCGGCGATCCTGGGACCCAGGGCGACCACGCACGCCCCCGTGAGGGTCGCGAGGTCGATGATGGCGTCCGGTCCCTCCTCGGCAGCGAGCGAGAGGCCGTCGGCGAGCACGAGCCGCCCCTCGCAGTCCGTGTTCACGACCTCGATGGTCTTGCCGTTGCGGATCTTCAAGACGTCGCCGGGCTTGGTCGCTCTCCCTCCGGGCATGTTCTCGGTGGTCGGCGCGAACCCGACCACCCGGACGCCGACTCCGAGCGCCCGACACGCCCCCATGGTCGCGATCACGTCTGCCGCGCCGCTCATGTCCGTCTTCATCGTGAGCATGTCCCCGGATGTCTTGAGCGACAGCCCCCCGGAGTCGAAAGTGATCCCCTTGCCGACCAGGGCGACCGTGGGAATGGTGCCGTCAGGACGCTTGCGGGCCTGGGCGGCGGGCGGCTCGTAGACGAGCTTGATGAGCCGCGGGGCCTGCACTGAGCCCGCTGCGACACCGAGCAGGCCGCCGAGGCCGGCCTCCGCGATAGCCGCCTCGTCGAGGATCGTGACCTCGAGCCCCCCGCGCTCGGCGGTCTCGACGGCCACCTCCGCAAGCTGCACCGGGGTGAGCGCGCCGGCCGGTTCGTTGGAAAGGTCGCGGGCGAGCCGGGTGGCGTCGGCGATCACCCGACCGCGCTCGAGGCCGCGTTCGGCTGAAGAGACCTCCTGGCAAGACACGACGATCGCGAGCGACTCGAGCGGGTCCGGGTCGCCCGCGTGGTAGCGCGTATAGCGGTAGCGAGCGCCCCAGAAGCCCTCGACTGCCGCCTCTGTGGCCTGTTCGGCCCCTATGCCGAGCTCGGAGACCCCGGTGAGGTCCAACGCGATCGTCTTGGCTTCGCCCGTGGAGGCAGCAAAAGCAGCTGCCGCTTTGCGCAAGGTCGCCGTCCCGAGATGCTCGCGAGAGCCGAAGCCGAGCACCACATCTACGCGCCCGCCCTCGCCCGGAGTCACAAGGGTGTCACCGGGCTTGGCTTTGAAACGCCTCCGCTGGCACCAGGCGACGTCCAGGTCGAGACCCGGTCGTGCCGTCTCGAGGCCTTCGAGGGCACCCCAGCCGACTGCCTCGACACCGCCGGGCACGTGGTCGGCAATTTCGCTCGGGAGTGTCAAGGGTGAGTGCATGAGTCTCATCATGCCTCGGTCCGGGGAGCCTTGACACGTACGGAACGTGCGGTCAGATGCTCGCGCTCGCACGAGCGGGCGAGCAGCCAGCACAGGTCCGACAAGCGGTTCAGGTACGGCACCACCTGCGAGCCGTCCCCGGGCGCGAGCGCGACGGCCTTCCGCTCGGCACGTCGCACGACGGTGCGCGCGAGGTCCAGTGCCGCACTCGCACGGGTCTGGCCCGGGACGACGAACTCGGACGGCACCGTGCCGGCCGCCTCGAGCTCGTGCACCCGCTGCTCCAGCGCGTCGACCATCTCCTGGGTGACGAGCGTCTTTCCCGCGACAAGCCTGCTCCTCGATCGAGGCGCGGTCGCCACCTCCGCCATCACGACCCATAGGTCCGTCTCCAGGCCCGCAATCTCCTCGTCGAGCTCGCTGCCTGTCACCTCTGCCCGGGCCATGCCCAAAGCCGCCTGCGCCTCGTCGATGGCGCCGTTGGTCTCGATGCGGGCCGAGTCCTTGCGAACACGGCCGCCATGGAGGAGACCGGTCGTGCCGTCGTCGCCCCGTTTGGTCGAGATGCTCACCGGCCGCAGCGTACCTGCGATGTGCCGCGCGGCGATACGGGCGAAGACCTGCGTCGAAGAACCCGCAGCGACCAGGTCGGCGTCCATAGACTCGCCGTGTGCCGACCATCCCCAACGGGCCCTCAAGGCCCGAGACCCCCCTTGAGAACCGCTCGACGAAGCACGCCACGACCGCCCGAGAGCGTGCCCGGCCCGGGCCGCGGCTCGTCCGCCGCGCCGCTGTGCTGTGCGTCTCGGCGATGGTCGCGGCGACGCTAGCGGCCTGCAGCTCTTCGGCCAAGCCTGCTACGACGACGACGCTCCCGTCGCCGGCGGCGTCGACGGCCGCCATAGAGCACGCCTACGCGGTGCTTTTCGATCTCGCGAATCCCGCGCTTTCCCCCAAGCTCGCCGTGGTCCAGGACGGCTCGGCGCTCAAGTCGGCGATGAAGACGGCGCTCAAGAGCGCGCTCGCCAAGAGCGCCGCGGGCGCGACGGTGAGCAAGGTCACCATCGAGCAAGGGACATATTGCAAGAACGAGCTCCTGCCGAGCCCGTGCGCCACGGTGAGATACGACGTATTGAGCCCGACGAAAACGGTCGTGCTCCCCAACGCGGGTGGCGTGGCCGTGTACCAGCACGGGCGCTGGCTCGTGGGCAAGACCACGATCTGCGCACTGCTCGAGCTCGAGAACTCCGGCGCCGTGCCGCCCGGCTGCTGAGACTTAGGAGCCTTCGTCCGCCCCAGGTAGCAGCTCGCGGGCCACTTCGCCGAGCTTGTCGACGGGCCCTGCCTCGACGACCTGGCCCTTGCGCAGGACCACGAGCTGCTCGGCCAGCTCGAGCGCCCTGGGCAGCTGCTGTTCGATGACCAGGAGCGAGGTGCCTGCGTCGCGGATCTCGCGTAGCGCCCGGTACACGTCGTCCACCACCCGGGGGGCCAGGCCGAGGGAGAGCTCGTCGACGACGAGCAGCTTCGGCGGCACCGCGAGGACGCGGGCGAGCGCGAGCATGCGTTGCTCGCCGCCCGAAAGTGTGCCCGCGAGCTGGCGCCGCCGGTCGGCGAGGCCAGGAAAGTGCTCGAAGGCACGAGCCAGAGCGTCGGCCGTGCCCTTGCGGCCGAGGGCGCGCATGAATGTCAGGCGCAGGTTGTCCTCGACGTCCAGGGTCGCGAACACAGAACGCCCCTCGGGTGCATGGGCGACTCCCCGGCGCACGAGCTTCCACGTCGCGAGGCCGGTGACGTCCTCACCTGCGAACAAGATCCTGCCCTTTGTCAACGGCACGAGCCCGGTCGCGACACGGGCGATCGTGGACTTGCCGGCGCCGTTCGGGCCCACGAGCGCGGTGACAGAGCCCGCGGGGACCGACAACGACACTCCGAACAAGGCCCGGAAACGGCCGTATGAGGCCCAGACGTCGCGAAGCTCGAGCACGGGGGGTTCCGTCCTTGCCGGGGCCGGCGATGGGAGAGGCGCCGTCGCGTCGGCGAGCGGTCCGCCGGTGGCCATCACGTCACTTCACCGAAATAGGCACTGCGCACGACGGGCTCGGCCATCACCTCGTCGACCCGGCCGGACGCGATCATCCTGCCGAAATCGAGCACGTAGGTCCGCTCGACGACGCGCCTGACGAAGTCGAGATCGTGCTCGACGAGGAGCATGGCCGTGTGACGGCGCGCCCGGACCTCGACCAGGACCGCTGCGAAACCGACGGTCTCGCGGGTGTCCAGGCCCGAGGACGGCTCGTCCAACAACATCAGCAGCGGGTCCTGCGCGAGGGCGCGTCCGAGCTCGACGAGGCGCCCGTGCCCCTGGCTCAGCGACTCGATCGGGTCGTCGGCGACCGCTCCCAGGCCGAGCTCGACGAGAAGCTCCTCGACGCGGGGCACAGGGGCGCTGGCCCTCCCCCGGCCGATCAGGTCCTTCCAGAGCCTGCCGTCACCCCGGTGCACCCGCTCGGCGACCATCAGGTGCTCGCGCGGGCTCATCCCGGCGAACAGCTCGAGTCTCTGGAAGGTCCGCCCGATCCCGAGGCGGGCACGCTCGTAGACCGGCAGCCGGTCGATCCGCTGGCCGTCGAACAAGATCCTCCCCCCGTCGATGTGGCGCACCCCGTTCAGGCAGTCGAACAGCGTCGTCTTCCCGGCGCCGTTGGGGCCCACGAGGCCCACGGCCTCGCCCTGGTCTACGAAGAGCGAGACGTTGTCGAGCGCGACGATGCCGCCGTAACGCTTGGAGATCCCGGTGGCCTCCAGAAGTGCCATCTCAGCCGACCGTTTCCGGGTGCTTGCGCAAGGAGACGACCGTCTCGACCACGCGGCGCTTCTGCCATTCCACGACACCCTCCGGATGGAGCGCGTACGTGATCGCACCCAGCCCGAACAGGATCGGGAAGAGGTTGCGCCACTGCGAGGGCAGGTAGTCGAGCACCTGGTAGAGGATCACGTAGGCCATCCCCGCCTGGATGGCGCCTTGCACGGTGTACACGCCCGTCGTCACGACGACGACCATGAAGACCAGTGAGAGGAACGAATTGAAGTCGTCCGGCGAGACCGTGCCCTGAAGCGACCCGTACAGGGCGCCGCCGACGCCGGCGAGCGCCGCGGCCACCGCGAAGACCGTGATCTTCAGCTTGGCCAGGTTCGTGCCGATCGACGCGGCCGCGAGCTCGCTTCCCCGCATGGCTGCCAGCTCGCGCCCTGTAGTGCCCTGGCGGATCGCGAGCACCACCGCCGAGCAGACGATGAGCAAGATGAACGCCAGGACGAAAAAAGCCTTCCCGCTCGTGAAATTGAGCGAGCCGAGCTGCGGGCGAGGGATGTTGACCCCGGTTTCACCGTTTCCCGACCAGGAGTACTGGAAGCCGACGTTGTCCGCCAACAGCCCGAAGGCGAGCGTGGCCAGCGCCAGAGCGAGCCCGCCGAGGCGCAGCGCGGGCATGGCCACCACTACGCCGACGGCGGCTGCCACGGCACCTCCTGCCACGATCCCCATGAACACCGACAGCCCGAAGTGGGTCGCCAGCTGCGCGCAGGTGAACGCCCCGATGCCCGCGAAGGTCGCTTGGCAAAGGGAGATCTGCCCGCTCATCCCCGTCAGCAGCACGATGGACAGGAAGACGATCGAGTAGGCGATCCCCTGGGTGAGTGTGAAAGTCCAGTTGCTCGGCACCCAGGTGAGACACGAGACGAAGAACACGGCGAGCACCAGTGACCCCCCGCCGCGCAGCAGCTCCTCTAGCCCGTGACCCCCGATGGTCGCGGCCATCGGCGGAGGTGGCGGATCGCAACCGGCGAGGGGGTCGTCGTGAAACCACCGCTCGCGAAGGCCCGGCAAGGCGAGCAGCAAGACGATGAGGACGGCGAAGGGAAGTGCCGGCCGCAAGCCCGACGAGAGCACGGTCCCACTCGGGAGGTACCCGCCGAGGAGCTCCTGGACGACTCCGAGCCCGATGCCGCCCCAGAAGGCGAGAGGCAGGCTGGTGAGGCTCCCGAGGGCCGCGGCGGCGATGGCGGCGACGAGCAGCTCGGTGAAGTTCAGCGCCTGCAGCTCGGCGAACAGCGGAGCGAGCAGCACTCCGGCGAGGCCGGCGAGAAAACTCGAGAGGACCCAGATCGCGATCCCGACCCGCTCGGAGTTGATGCCGGCAAGCTGCACCATGCGAGGGCTCTCGGCCATGGCCCGCATCCGCAGGCCGATCTGGGTGAAGTGCGACATGAGCGACGCCAGCAGCACGACGGCCAGGGTCACGATCACCGTCGACAGCTCCGTGCCGTTGATGGCGTCGCCTGCCAGGTGGAAATAGACCGCGCCCGGCGCCAGCCACAACGAAGGGGGCGCGAGCCTCGCCTGGTTCCCGAAGATCAGCTGGAGCGCGCTCGGGATCGCGATCAGCATGCCGAGCGCGCTCACGAGCTTGACCAGAACGGGGGCCGACCGGATGAAACGGTAAAGGAACCGGTCCATCGCCAGGCCCAACAGCGGTGCCACGACCACGACCGCGGCGAGGAACCCGGCCCAGTTCGGCCAGCCGGCGTTGACGCAGACGTAGAAGACCAGCGCCGACGCGTACGCCTGGGCCCCGTAGGCGAGGTTGAACACTCCCGAGGTCTGGTACGTGAGCACGAGCCCCACGGCCATGAGGGCGAACACGCACCCGTAGGGCAGGCCCGGGATGGCATAGCTGAGGAACTGGGTCACGCGATCGCCGGCTCCGCTCTCAGCTCCTTCACGCGCCGGGCACGCTCGGAGCCGCCGGCACCACGACCACGCTGTGGGCGCTTTGCGGCTGAGGAGTCTCGAAGCACGTGAACACGGTGCGGGCTGAGCCGAACAGAGGCACGAAGTGACCGCCCATCGCCCTCACGTACACGTTGCAGTCGACCAGTCCGTTCTGCTTGTGTTCCAGACGCCAGTCGATGGGCGAGACGATGCCGTCGGCGGTGTAGCTCGTCAGCGAATTGAGGGCGTCGATGAGCCGGGTGCGGGTCAGGTCCCGCCCCGCGAGGCGCATCCCCGTCACGAACATGTCGGCGGAGATCCAGCCGGCGAGCGAAGCCTCGCCGGGCAGCTCGCCCGGGAAGTACTTCGCGAGCTTGCTCACGTACAGGTTCATCCCGGGGTACCTGCCCGGCGACAGCCTCGCCGACTCGAAGGGGACGTGGCCGATGAGGAAGTACACGCCCTGCATGAGCGACGAGAACTTGACGATGGCCGCCTCGTCGTAGCCGTTCAGCCAGTACTGGGAGACCGACCCCATTCCGTCCTGGCGCATGGTCTGCGACAGCAGGATGTTGCCCGAGAGGTCCATGCAGCTCACGACGAGGTCCACACCGGCGGCGCGCATCCGGTTGACGTCGGTCGTGAGGTCGACCGGCGGGGCCTGGATCGAGAGATCCTCGTAGGCGACCGGGATGTGGAAACGCCGCATCACGTAGGCCATTCCCTCGCCTGCCTGCTCGGAGGCGCCAACGTTGTAGGCGAGCACCCCGACCTTGCTCGCATGAAGCTGCTCGGCCAGGTACGCGGCCTCAGGCCCGGGGCGGGTGAAGTCGAGGAAGGAACCCTCGGAGCCGAACAGACTGGGCCCGGCCGTCCAGTTCGTGCTGACGTCGTAGCCGAAGGTCGGCACGTCGTTCGAAGCGAGATAGCTCGCGCCGGCGAAGCTCGGCGTGCCGACGCCGACGACGGCGAAGACGTGGTCCTGCTCTATCAAGGTGCGCACCTGGTCGGTGTCCTGGGAGGCGTTCGAGCCGTCGTCCAAGGGGTAGCGGAACTCGATCCTGCGGCCGTCCACGCCCCCCTCGGCGTTCACCATGTTCAAGTACGCGTTGACGCCGTCGAATATCGGGGCGAAGTCGGCCGGGATCGGGCCGGTCAAGGAGGCCACGCCGCCGACGACGACCTGCGAGGCGGTCACACCCTGTGAATTGCCGGCGTTGGACACGGCCGTCTTGGCGTTGCCGCACGCCGCGGCGACCACGGCGATCGCCACCAGAACCCCAAGCGATCTACGAGGACTACGCACGCTGCTACCCCTTGCTCTCGGCACCGAACGCGATCGCCTGACGGGGACGCTATCAGCCAGCTCATGGCCCCGGCCTGCTTGTGCAGGCACCCACTCATTCTGGTCTGCCCGCCCGCCGGACAGGGGGACTCGTGCCAGGCGGGCGCGTCCAAGGGCCCGTGCCCGCCGGCGTCCCACGGGCCGCGGTCCCCGCCGCCGTACGATGAGGAACGTGAAGGTATCGACCCGCGGGGACTATGCAAGCCGCGCTCTGCTCTCGCTCGCGCTCCGCGAGGAAGTCGCGCCCACCTCGGTCCGCGACATCGCAGAGCGGACGGGCCTTCCCCAGCCGTATCTCGAGCAGATCCTGCTCGCGCTGAAAGGTGCGGGGCTCGTCCGCTCCAAGCGCGGCGTCGGGGGCGGTTATGTCCTCGCCCGGTCGCCCGAGCAGATCACACTGGGCCAGATCGTGTCCGCGGTCGACGGCCCGATCGTGGCCGGCGATTTCGGCCAGCCGCACCAGAACGGCGCTTGCGACCACGAGGGCCAGTGCGTGCTGCTGGCAGTGTGGGCAGACGTCGGCGAGCACATGCGCCACCACCTAGACTCCTTCACCCTAAAGGACATGGTGCAGCGCGCGCGGGGCGACATGTCCCCGCTTTCACCACTCGACTGACGAAACTCCACCACAGCCGTCGGATGCTCACCGGCGGCCCGGAGCGCGTATCGCACGGACGCGGAATGGCGGGGGCTTGATTCGCGTTGTCATGGGTGAGCACCAACCAGCGAGAAGGGGGAGGAGCGTCATCTCAGCCGAGAACAAGATCGAGGATGTCAACACGCCGGAGCTGACCGCTGCCGAGCGGAGTCGTGTCATGCGCGAACCCAGTTCGGCCGGGCCCGACCTGATGCGGTTGTTCCTCGACGATCTCGGCAGATTCCCGCTTCTCAGCGCCACGGAGCAGACCGAGCTCGCCAAGAGGATCGAGCAGGGCGACGAGGAAGCCCGCAAGCAGATGATCGGCTCCAACCTGCGCCTCGTCGTGCACTGGGCACGCCGGTACCAAGGACGTGGCGTCGACATGATCGACCTCGTCCAGGAGGGGACCTTCGGCCTGATGCGTGCGGTCGAGAAGTTCGACTGGCGCAAGGGCTTCCGTTTCTCCACTTATGCGACGTGGTGGATCCGCCAGGCGCTCCAGCGTGCCGTGCAGTCCAAGGGCCGCGCCATCCGCTTGCCCGAGGACGCGCTCGCGGCCGAGCTCGAAGCCGACCCCGATCATGTCCGGCTCCCCCGGGTGGTGGCGAGCCTCGACCAACCGTTGACGAGCGACGCCACTGCGACCCTCGGCGACGTGGTGAGCGGTGACGAGGCGCCCTTCGAGGACGAGATCGCACGGACGCTCACGCTCGGCAAGCTCGACGCGGCCATCGACCGCCTGCCCGAGCTGGAGCGCGACGTTGTCCGGCTGCGTTTCGGTCTCGACGGCGGCTCGCCGGCATCGTTGGAGTCGACGGCACGCACCTTGGGCATCGGCGTCCGCCGCGTGAGGCGCATCGAGGCGTCGGCCTTGGCCTTCCTGGCCGTTCAGCCCGAGGTCGAGGGAGTCCACGACGCCGCTTGAGCCTCAGGGCTCAGGAGAACAGCTCGAGCACCGAGGCGAGGTCGTCGGGCAGAGGGGAGCTGAAAGCGACCTCTTGGCCCGTCGCCGGATCGACGAAAGCCAAGCCTGTTGCGTGCAGGAACGGGCGCGTGCATCCCGACCGGCGCCGGTCCCCCCGGTACCGGGCGTCTCCGACCACGGGATGGCCGATAGCGGCCAGGTGCACCCGGATCTGATGGGTGCGGCCCGTCTCGAGCCTCAGCTCCACATAGGTCGCTTCGAGCGGCTCGGTGTACCTGGCGAGCACGCGGTAGTGCGTGCGTGCCTCCCGGCCCCCCACGGCAACGGCCATCCGCGTGGGATCGCGCAGCGACCGCCCTATCGGGGCGTCGACGACTCCCGCCTCTGACTCGAGCGCCCCGCAAGCGAGCGCCAGGTAGGTCCGCCGCACGCTGCGGGCCGCCAGCTGGGCTGTGAGCGACCGATAGGCATCGGGCGTGCGGGCGACCACCAGCAAGCCGGACGTGTCCTTGTCGAGCCGGTGCACGATGCCGGGCCGGTCGGCCTCACCGCAGCCGAGCCTCGGCAGCTCGGCGAGCTCGGGGTAAAGGGCCAGCAGGCCTGCGACGAGCGTGCCGGAACGATGGGCCGTGTCGGGGTGGACCACGACTCCCGGTGGCTTGTCCACGACGATCACGGCCTCGTCGTCGTGGACGACACGGAACGGGACCTCCCCGGGGCCAGCCGGCCGCACCTTCTCGGGATCGCTCCCGGCGAGCAGGCTCAAGTCCGTCTCCAGCAGATCGCCGGCTCGCACCCGGCGGCTGCCCGCGGACACGACGCTGCCGCCGACTCGCACTGCGCCGGCGGCGATGAGCCTCGCCACCTGTGCCCTCGTGCACCCGGACAGCAGCGCCACTACCCGGTCCACGCGCTCGCCGGAGAGCACGGCCGGGACCGCGGCGACCGGGTCCCCGCCCACCTCGCTCATGGAGGCGTCCCCCGGTCGGCCCCGTGCGACGGCCGGGGGCCTGCAGGTGCCCGTGTTTTGGCAGCGTTCCGCCAAAGTGCGACACCGAGCACGACGCAGCCACACACGATCGCCGAGTCGGCGACGTTGAAGGTGGGCCAGAAGCCGGAGCGCAGGAAGTCGACCACGGCCCCATGGTGACCTCTGAAGAGGCGGTCGGCGAGGTTGCCTACGGCGCCGCCGAGGATCATGCCCACCCCGACCGCGGCTGGCGTGTTCGGCACGGTCCGGCCGAACCATGTGAGCACGGCCACGACGACCACGACGATCACGACGATCGGCAGTGTCAGGCCCGTACCGATGCTGAAGGAAACTCCTGTGTTGTAGGACAGCACGAGCGCGAACGGCCCGATCAGGTGCACGGGCCCCGAGGAGAGACGCGAGACCGCGAGCGACTTGGTCACCTGGTCGACGATCACCACGATGATCGCGACGACGAGCATCACGCGGATGCGCCGGGCGCGTCGCCTCGCCTCGCCCCGGATCATTCCCCCGGTGGCGCCGGGCCGGTCCTGACCGGCCGTGCTCAACGTTTCGACAGCCCCCCGCTCTTGCAGTCGATGCACAAGCGCGCGTAGGGGAGGGCCTCGAGACGTGCCCTCAGGATCATCCGGCCGCAGTTCTCACATATCCCGTAGGTGTCGTTGTCCAACTTCGAGAGCGTGTGGTCGATCTCCTCGACGGCGGCCAGCGCCTGGGCCGAGAGTGCCAGGTCGCGCTCCCTGTCGACTGTGACGGTCCCGCCCTCGCCCGATTCGTCGTCGAATTGGATGTCGCCCGGCTCCATCTCCTCGACGAGCGCCTCCGCCTCGGCTTTCAAGCTGGCTGCTTGTTCGAGATAGGTCGCACGCTCCCGCAAGAGCGCGGCGCGCTGGCTCGCCAGAAAACGGGTGTCTTTCGCATAGCCCTCGGCTCCGCGCTTCGCGGTCGGGGCCTTCGCGCCAGGCCCGGCGGCGCCGTGCCCGTGGCCCGCCGGCGCCTTGCGTGCCGGTGAGGGAGCCTTTGCGGCCTTCGCCTTGGAGGCGTCGGAGGCCTTCGCGACACCGGTGCCCGCTTTCGTGCCGGCCTTCTTGGTCGCCGCCGCGGCTTGGTGCGTCAGGGCCTTGGCGACCGGCTTTGCAACCGGGGCGGCCGGTTTCTTGGCCGCGACCGACGGGGCTTTGACGGCCTTGGCATGAGTGGCCGCCGCCTTGGCCGCCGCCGGGAGCTTGACGGCGGACTTCACGGCCGGCTTCACGGCAGAGGTCGCGGCCGGCTCGGCCGCAGCAGCCTTGCCCGTTTGCCTGGGTGCCGCCGGCACCTTCGCCTTCGCCTTCGCTGGCGCCGCCTTCGAGGACTTGGCCACGCTCGGCTTGGGCGGCTTGGAAGCGGGGACCGACACCACTTTCGCAGGCGCCTTCGGCTTGGCCACGGGGACAGCTTTCTTCACCGACCCGCTCGTGGTCTTGGGCGCCACAGTTTTCGCGGACGCCTTCGAGGCATTCGTCTTCACGACGCCTCCCTTCTCAGCGTCGGCCGCCACCATGGTCATTCGCACCATCGGTCCCTCCTGTCGCGGCGAGGGTGACTGACCTTAGCCGTACTGGCCACTCCTCGCCAACATCCATCGGCGATCTCACGGTCGCGCACGCCCGGCGCGGTCCGTGTGGTCGCGTGACCCCGGCCGGGCCGTCGCCACGCGCAGCTCGCGTTCGATCGCGTCGCGCGCCCTTTGCGGGTCGACGTCCGATACGCGGAGGCGCTTTAGACGGCTCTTCTCCCCCGAGACGATCTCTACCTGGGACTTGCGGACACCGAGGAGGTCGGCGACGAACTCGACGCACTCGGAGTTCGCGCGCCCGCCGATGGGCGGGGCGGCCACCTTGAGGCCGAGGGCGTCGCCGTGCCGTCCCGTGACGGACGAGCGACCAGCACCCGGCTGGACGCGGACCCGCAGCACGATGACCGCAGGCCCGTCCTCGGGGAGCTCGACGTCGAAAAAGTCATCAGCCATGGCCGCCTACTGTATGGCCATGGCAGAGGTACCCGGTGCGAGCCCTTATCCGCAGGTCCCCGCGCAGCCGCGCTATCCCTCCCTCGAGGAGCAGATTCTCGCCTTCTGGCAAGCAGATCGCACCTTCGAGGCCTCCGTGGCCCTGCACGGCCCCGAGACCGAGTACGTCTTCTACGACGGGCCCCCGTTCGCCAACGGGCTCCCCCATTACGGGCACCTCCTCACCGGCTTCGTGAAGGACGCCGTCCCCCGCTACCAGACGATGCTCGGCCATCGCGTGGAGCGCCGCTTCGGCTGGGACTGCCACGGCCTGCCGGCCGAGATGGCCGCCGAGCAGGAGCTGGAGCTGCCCGGCCGCCAGGCCGTGATCGCCTACGGCATCGACAAGTTCAACGCCTACTGCGGCCAGATAGTGCAGCGGACTACCGACGCCTGGGAGCGCTATGTGACCCGCCAGGCCCGTTGGGTGAGCTTCGAGGACACCTACAAGACCATGGACCTCTCGTTCATGGAGAGCGTGCTGTGGGCCTTCAAAGGTCTCTACGACAAGGGGCTTGCTTACGAGGGCTTCCGGGTCCTGCCCTACTGCTGGGAGTGCGAGACGCCGCTGTCGAACTTCGAGACGCGCCAGGACGACTCGTACCGGGACCGCACGGACCCGGCCGTGACGGTGCGGTTCGACCTTGAGCCCGTCGACGACGGCCCCGAGCTGTTGCGGGGCCGGCTCGGGATGCTCGCATGGACCACGACGCCGTGGACTTTGCCCTCGAACCTGGCACTGGCCGTCGGGCCGGAGCTCCGTTACGCCGTGGTGCAATGGGGCGACAGGCGTGTCGTCATCGGCGACGAGTGCCTCGCGGCCTACGAGGACGTCCTCGAGGGTGCCGTGGTCCTCGGCACCGTCGCCGGCGCGGATCTCGTAGGGCGCCGGTTCCGCCCGTTGCTCCCCTATTTCGCCGGCACGCCCGGAGCCTTCGTCGTGTTGGGCGAGGACTTCGTCGCCATGGACGAGGGCACCGGCATCGTCCAGATGGCGCCTGGCTTCGGTGAGGACGACCAGCACGCGTGCGAGGCGGCCGGGATCCCCGTCGTCTGCCCCGTCGACGACCGGGGGCGCTTCACCGCCGAGGTGGGCGACCTCGCCGGGGTGCAGGTCTTCGACGCCAATGCCACGATCGTCGAGCGCCTGCGCGCCTCGGGGGCACTGGTGAAGGCCGAGGACTACACCCACAGCTACCCGCACTGCTGGCGGACCGACACGCCGCTCATCTACCGGGCCATGAGCTCGTGGTTCGTGCGCGTGACGGCATTCAAGGACCGCATGGTCGAGCTCAACCAGCAGATCGCGTGGGTCCCCGAGCACGTGCGAGACGGTGCTTTCGGCAAGTGGCTGGAAGGGGCGCGTGACTGGTCGATCAGCCGGAACCGCTTCTGGGGAACGCCGATCCCGGTGTGGAAGAGCGACGACCCGCGCTATCCGCGTGTCGACGTCTACGGCAGCCTCGACGAGCTAGCGGCGGACTTCGGCGCGAGGCCGGCCGATCTGCACCGCCCGTTCATCGACGAGCTGACCCGGCCCAATCCCGACGACCCGACCGGGGCCTCGACGATGCGCCGGATCCCGGACGTCCTCGACTGCTGGTTCGACTCGGGCTCGATGCCCTTCGCGCAGCTGCACTACCCCTTCGAGCACGCCAAGCGGTTCGAGGAGCACTTCCCGGCCGACTTCATCGTCGAGTACGTGGGCCAGACCCGCGGCTGGTTCTACACCTTGCACGTGCTGGCGACGGCCCTGTTCGACAGGCCTCCGTTCAAGGCCTGCATCGCGCACGGCATCGTGCTCGGCGAGGACGGCCGCAAGCTCTCCAAGCGTCTCCGCAACTTCCCCGATCCCGAGGAGGTCTTCGCCGCCTACGGCGCCGACGCCATGCGGTGGTACCTGCTCAGCTCGCCGGTGCTGCGCGGCAACGACGTCGTCATCGAGGAGAAGGGGCTCGCCGAGCCGATCCGGCTGGTCTGCAACCCGATCTGGAACACGTGGTACTTCCTGTCCATGTACGCCAACGCGGACGGCCTCGCCGGCCGGGTCCGGACCGACCAGTCAGGCGTGCTCGACCGCTACATCCTCGCCAAGACGCGCCGGCTCGTCGAGGACGTCACCGCGGCCATGGGCACCTACGACCTCGCGGGCGCGACCGGCCACATATCGGTCTTCCTGGACGCGCTGACCAACTGGTACGTGCGCCGCAGCCGCGACCGGTTCTGGCGGCCCGTGAACGCCGGGGCCACCGCAGGCTCTCCCGGTTCCCCGCCCGACGACAAACAGGACGCCTACGACACCTTGCACACCGTTCTCGAGGTGCTCTGCAGGGTCGTGGCGCCGTTCCTCCCCTATCTCGGCGAGGCCGTCTACAGGGGTCTCACCGGCGAGCGCAGCGTGCACCTCAAAGCTTGGCCGAACGCCGGCGAGCTGCCCTCGGACCCCGGGCTCGTCGAGGCCATGGACCTCGCCCGGGAGGTGTGCTCGGCCGGCCACTCGATCCGCAAAGCGGCCGGGCGCCGGGCACGCCTGCCACTGTCGTCCCTGACGGTGGCGGCACCGGGTGCGGGCCGGCTGTTGGACTACGCCGACCTGATCGCCGACGAGGTGAACGTGCAGCAGGTCAAGCTGGCCGAGACCGTCGGCGAGCTGGCCGAGACCGTTCTCAACATCATCCCCGCCGTGCTCGGCCCGAGGCTCGGAGAGCGCACCCAGCACGTCATCGCCGCGACGCGAAAAGGTGAGTGGTTCCAACTTCCCGACGGCACCGTGGAGGCGGGCGGCGTGAAGCTCGAGCCGGGCGAGTTCGAGCTCCGCCTGCGGCCTTCGGACCCGGCCTCCAGCCGGAGCCTTCCCGGCGAGGTCGGTATCGTCGCGCTCGACCTCGAGACCACCCCCGAGCTGGAAGCCGAGGGCCTCGCACGGGACGTCATCCGTTTCGTCCAGCGTGCGCGGCGCGAGGCGGGGTTGAACGTCACCGACCGGATCCGGCTGCGGATCGCGCTCCCGGATGCCTCAGCTGCTGTGGTCGAGCGGTGGAAGGCTCACATCGCGGCCCAGGTGCTCGCGACCGAGATCGAGATCGCGGCTCTGGCCGACGGTGATGCGGGCGCCACGGGGACCGACGGCGTGTTCACGGCCAGAGGCGAGCTGTCGGACGGAGACGGAGTCGTCGCGCAGGTGCAGCGCGTCCTCTGAGCCCCGGCGGGCTCGGCTCCGCAGGAGCTGGAGCTCAGGCGATCCAGTCGGACCCGAGTGGGCCGAAGTGGTGCTGGCCCGCATCGGCGTCCGCCCCGAACACGTAGTCGTTGCCGGAGCTGAAGATGGTCATGGACTCCGGCTGCCAGGCCTGGGTGGGCGGCCCTGAGTCTTCGAGGGGCGGAACCGCGGCGAGGTTCGCCCGCCCGCTCTCGTCATCGGTTCCCTCGTCCAGAAGTGGGAGAGTCGGCGCCGCCGCTGCGGCGTCCTCGTCGATCTGGGCCTCGATGTCATCCTCGTCATGCTGTGCCGGAGCGGTCGGCGCCGAGCGCCGCTTCGACATCTCCTTGGAGGGCGTCAGCGTCTTTTCGACAAGGCCGAGAGCCACGCGCAACGACTCGGTCAACCTCTTGCGCTCGTTGTCGAGCAGGTCCGACAGCTCCTTGAGCTCGGCGTTGACCGACGCCCTCTCGCTGTGCAGCCGGGACATGTCGTCGGCATGACGGCGCTGGGCCTCGGCGGCCAGGCGTTGGGCCTCCTCGCGCGCGTCGGTGAGCAGCTTGTCGGACTCGCTTCGCGCCGTGTCCATGAGTACGGCGGCCTGCTCCTGTGCCTCGCGGACGGCCATGTCCGCGGTTCGCTGTGCGAGCACGAGAGTGCGCCGGATGCTGTCGTCGTCCTCCTCGGCCGCCCTGTCGGAGACTGCCCGTTCCGCGCGCTCTGCCCGGTAGGCGAGCTGGCGCATCTTCTCTTGCAGCTCCTCGACCGCCACCGCGACCTTTTCGAGGAACTCGTCGACCTCATCGGTGTCGTAGCCGCGAAGGCTGGTGCGAAACTCAACCTCTCGCAGGAGTTTTGCAGACAGATCCATGTTCGGATGCTATCGGCCGCCCCGGAAAAGATGGTGGATGCTGCGCCCCGGACCTACAAGAGGCCCCTCACGATCAGTATCACGAACCAGACGATGATCGGCGAGAGGTCCACGGCGGTGCCGCCCACTCTGAGCGGCGGCACGATGCGGCGCACTGGCCTCAGCACCGGCTCGGTGATCGCTTCGAAGAACCGGGTTATCGGCACCAGCGCCGATCCCGACGGCGCTGGGACATAGGAGAGCACGACACGTATCAGGAGGACGAACAGGAAGACGTTGAGGACGTCGATGACATAGGTCAAGAGTCGGCGCCCCTATGGGTCGGGACCGTTGCCTCCGAGGGCGAGGTGGGCTTCAGGACCGGAACAGCCCGTTCTCCTGGATGCGCTGTCGCTCTTCGGGGGAGACCTCGACGTTCGAGGGCGTGAGCAGGAACACGGATTCCGCGACCTTCTCCATGGACCCTCCGACCGCGTAGGTCAGACCGGAGCAGAAGTCGATCATGCGCCGGGCAAGGTCCTTCTCGCTCGCCTGGAGATTGACGATGACAGGCGAGTTCGCCTTGACCATGTCGCCGATCTCCTGTGCGTCCGAGAAGCGCGCCGGGGCCACGACCTGGGGCTTGGTATGGCGTTGGGTCACGAACGGCCGCACTACGGCGCCGCGGGCCACCGGTGTGGTCGGCTCGCGCCCGTCCTCGCGGGCGATCGGCCGCACCGTGGCGACGCTCGTCCGCGGCGGCGCGGGTTCGGGGTAGGAGCTCTGCCGCACCCGGCCCGTGGCCTGGTCGGATAACTCCTCGTCCTCGCCGTCGTACTCATCCTCGTCATCGATGTCCTTAAGACCGAGGTACATCAGCGCTCTCTGCACAAACGAAGCCATCGCCAGCCCTCCTCCAAGAACTCTATTGTTACAGCCTGCGGCGTTGCAGGCGAGGACCGAACAGGCAAGTCCCGAGGCGGACCATGGTCGCGCCGGCGGCGACGGCCTGCTCGAGATCGGCCGACATGCCCATCGAGAGCTCCGCGAGACCCAGCTCGTCGCGAAGCCGCGCGACTTGGTCGAATGCCGCCCTCGCCAGGCTCGGCTCGCCGGGGGGCGCCACCGTCATCAGCCCGTCCACGCGGCAGCCGGCCCCCCGCAGGCCTGCGACGAGGGCGGGCACCTCTCCGGGTGCGCAGCCGCCCCGGCCCTTCAAGCCCGTGGTGTCCACCTCCACCAGCAGTGACGGCGGTTCGAGGCGGTCGCCTGCCGACAAGCGCGCGGGGCCCGGGCGCCCGGGTTCGGGGTCGGGCCCGCGAAGCGGGATCTCCTCCCGGTGACGCTTTATCGCCTCGCCCTCGACGACTCTCGCCACTGCCTGCCAGCAGTCCACGAACCGGGCGAGGCGGCCGACCTTGTTGCGCTGCACGGCGCCCAGGAAGTGCCACGTCGCCGCTTTGCCGACCGTCGCCCACTTCGAGATCAGCTCGTCCGCGTAGTTCTCGCCGAATTCCGTCAGGCCCGCGACGAACCCGGCCGCGACCTCGTCGGGCCCGAAGCCCTTCGTCACGGCCACGATCCTGACCCGCAAAGGATCGCCCCCGGCGTGCGCGATCCGGTCGCGGGCCTCGGCGGCACGTGCGGCGATGCTCTCGACGAGAGCGCCGTCGACAAGACGCGGCCCGAGGCTCACCGGTCCCCCGCGACGACCAAGGCGTGGCGCCCCGTGTCATTCCGGGCGCGCCAGGAGAACCAGCCCGGCTCGCACGCGGTGCAGTGCACCTCGTCGGCCGAGACGGTGACCGAGAGCGCCTCGAGCGCCCGGCGCACCCCGGCACGCAAGTCGAGCGCGGGGCGGCCCTGAGCGGTCCTGGAGCGGACGGACGGGCCATAGCGCGCCTCGAGGGGCTCGAGGTCGCCCTCGCCGAACTCGTAGCACTCGGGACCGATGCAGGGCCCGAGAACGGCCACGATCTCTGCAGCACCCCGCGAGCGCATCGTCGTGGCAGTCGCCTCGATCACGCCTGCCAGCAGGCTGCGCCAACCGACGTGCACCGCTGCGGCAAGGCCCTGCGGGCTCGCGAGCCCGACGAGTGCGCAGTCGGCGGCGAAGACCGCGACCGGTGCGCCCGGCACCGTGGTCACGAGCGCGTCGCCGTCGCGCCCCGCGCATTGCTCATCTGGGCCGAGAACGACCACGCCGGCACCGTGCGACTGTCTCAGCCAGCGCCAGCGGCCCGCCGCGATCGCCTGGCGCCGGGCCTCCAGCACCGCGCGCGGACAGGACGAGAGCGGGCCCACGTCACCGTCGGCGGCGCCGCTCAGCACGACGGTCGCGGCACCGCCGGCGACGGCGATCCTCCTAGCGGAGGAAGGACGGGACGTCGAAGTCGTCGTCGAGGTCGAGATCGTCGTCGCCGCCGACGTCGAAGACGTCGTGCCCCCGTTGCGCGCCTCGGCTCGGGGCCGGGCCGACGAGATCGCTCTCAGAACGGTCTCCGCTCTGGGCACGCGACGCCGGCCGAGCCGAGGGCTCCGCCGCGGCCGTGCGCGAGGCGCCGAGCGACGACTTGCGCGGCTCCTCGACTGCGTCGTAGCGGTCGAAACCGGCCGCGATGACCGTCACCCTCACGGTGTCACCCAAGGCGTCGTCGATGACGTTGCCGAAGATGATGTTGGCGTCGGGATGGGCCACGTCGTGGATGATCGCGGCCGCCTCGTTCACCTCGAACAAGGTGAGATCGCTGCCTCCGGCGATGTTCAGCAGGATCCCCCGGGCGCCCTCGATCGAGGCTTCCAAAAGCGGGCTCGTGATGGCGTGACGGGCTGCGTTGACCGCGCGCCCCTCACCTGAGCCGGTGCCGATGCCCATGATCGCGGAGCCCGCGTTGCTCATCACCATCTTCACGTCGGCGAAGTCGGTGTTGATGATCCCGGGCACGTTGATGAGATCGGTGATGCCCTGGACACCGTGGAGAAGGACCTCGTCGGCCATCGAGAACGCCTCGACCATCGAGGTGCGCTCGTTGGATATCGAGAGCAGGCGCTCGTTCGGGATGACGATGAGCGTGTCCACCTTCTCGCGCAGGCGCTGGATGCCCTCGTCGGCCTGGGTCGACCGACGGCGGCCCTCGAAGGCGAACGGGCGGGTCACCACGCCGATGGTGAGCGCGCCGAGCGCCTTGGCGGTCTCAGCAATCACCGGCGCGGCACCGGTCCCGGTGCCACCGCCCTTGCCGGCGGTTATGAAGACCATGTCGGCGCCCTTCAGCACCTCCTCGATCTCCTCGATGTGCTCTTCTGCCGCCAGGCGCCCGACTTCGGGGTCGCTGCCAGCGCCGAGCCCGCGTGTCAACGTGCGCCCGATGTCGAGCTTGATGTCCGCCTCGCTCATCAAAAGGGCCTGCGCGTCGGTGTTGACCGCCACGAACTCGACGCCCTGCAGGCCGGCGTCGATCATGCGGTTGACGGCATTGACCCCGGCGCCCCCGACGCCGACGACCTTGATCACAGCGATGAAGCTCTGGCCTGGCGTGCTCATCCGCGCTCCATCCTCTCCTGAGTACCAGTTGGGTGATCCCCGAGCAGCACTGGAGCGATCCTGGTTGGCTTCAGAGTGGCTTGGAGCGCCCATGACTTCTTGCCCCTCGCCTTGCAGCCGGACAGCAGCTCCGCCGGCTAGCTCAGCGCTGGTCGGCAGTGCAAACTACCCCGGCGACCTCGACCACCCCTTCAGCACCGGTCCCGTCGCGGGCAATCTCAGCCATCACCCTTCCCATGAACGTTAGAGGGGCTGACCAGGGGGGTCAAGACCGGGGCGGCCGCGACCCGCAGGTCGATCCCGCCGACTCCCGCCAAATTGACCCCTCGGAGCACGGTCACGAGCGAGACGAACTTCTGAGCCAGTGACTCGTCGTCACCCACGATCGCCCTCAGGCCGCCTCTCAGGCGCAGGACGACACCGTCTACCGCAGAGGAGGAGATCTCCTGCAGCCTGGGCAGGAGCGACACGGGGAGCTGTGCGGCCGCGGCGAGCAGTTGCCGGGCCTGAGCGCCGAGCGTGCTGCCCGGTGACCCGGGAGCGCGCGGCACCGCGACGAGGGGAAGTGACGACGGCCGCGAGGCCTGGTCCGCGAGCACTCGGCCGCTCGAGTCCAAGAGGGCATAACCCCCGGCCGGGAGCGCCGCCGTCGCGACCGGCGTCCGCTCGACGATCGCAACTGTGACCGTCGACGGCCAGTCGAGGTGCACCGAAGCCGTGGCCACCCACGGAAGACGCTCTAGCCGGCGTTGGAGGGCGGCGGTGTCGACGTCGATGAGCGGAGGCTCGCGGTCGAGACCGGTGACGGCCAGGATCTCGCTTCTGGGGGTCTCGACGGCGCCGGCGATCACGACAGTCCGCGCGCTGAGCAAGGAAGAGTGCAAGACGGCCACCGCACCGGCCACCGCGCCGGCCGCGACGATCACCCCGAGCAGGACGCCGAGGCGCCGGTGGCCGCGCTGGCGCTGCACCCGGACGCGCCTGGCCTGAATCCTCGGATCGGTCATGACCCCTCCTCGAAGCCGACGAGGCGCAGCTCGGTGCGGAGCTCGACCCCGAGCCGCTCGGCGACGAGCGCGCGCACCTCGTCGATGAGCCGCTTCACGTCGTCGGCCGAACCGCCGGGATCGGCCTGGATGAAGTTGGCGTGCCTGTCGGAGACCACCGCGGAGCCGATGCGGCACCCCTTGAGTCCCGCCTCTTCGATCAGGCGGCCTGCCGCGTCGCCCGGCGGGTTCGTGAACACCGAGCCTGCGTTCTGGCCTCCTGGCTGGTGCTCCCGGCGCCAGCGCACGATCTCGTCGATCCGGGCGGCCGACAGCTCGGCGTCGCCGGGCTCGAGGCGGTACGAGGCCTCGGTGACGACGTCGTACGGGCCGATCGACGAGTGCCGGTAGGAGAGGTCCAGCTCACTGGTGCCGACAAGACGCTCGGTCCCGCCCAGAAGGCTGACGATGCGGCAGTCGACCAGGACGTCGGAGGTCTGGGCGCCGTGGCCGCCCGCGTTCATCCTGACGGCTCCGCCGACCGAGCCCGGTATCCCGACGGCCCACTCGAGCCCGGTGAGCCCGGCCGTCGCGGTTCGTCGCGCCAGCACCGGGTACGCGGCCGCTCCACCCGCGCGCACCAGGTCCGCCTCGATCCCGATGGCGGCGAAGCCGTCGCCGAGCCGCACGCACAATCCGTCGAACCCGCGGTCCGCCACGAGCAGGTTCGACCCCTTCCCGAGCACCACGACCGCGATCGCGCTCTCGCCGACCGCGGCCGCCAGGCGCTCGAGGTCCGCGACGCTCCCCGGTTCGCTGAACAGTGCCGCCGGGCCACCGACGCGGTAGGTGGTCAGCTCGCCCATCGGCCGGTCGCGTCGGACCAGTGGGCCGAGGATCTCGGCGGCCCTTTCGACCGCGGTCGCGCTGCGGCCGCGCGAGGCCAGGCTCATGGGCTCCCGCCACCTTCGAGGCCGGCGGCGAGCTCGGAGGCGAGGTTCGTCAGATCGCCTGCCGCGAGCGTGAGGCACAAGTCGCCCGGGCGCAGGTTCTCGTGCAGGTAGGCGACGACGGCTTCGTGGTTCGGCACATAGAGCGCCGGAGCTTGGGGATGTGCCCGCACGATCGCGTCGAGGACCAGCTTTCCCGACACGCCCGGGCGCGGCATCTCGCCGGCCGGGTAGACGTCCGTGACGACGACGAGGTCCGCTCCTTCGAACGAGTCCGCGAACCCGGGCGCCAACAGGGCGACGCGCGAGTAGCGATGGGGCTGGAAGACGCACACGACCCGCTCGAAGCCGCCGCCGAGGGCGGCGTCCAGCGCCGCGCGCACCTCGCCCGGAAGGTGGGCGTAGTCGTCGACGAAGGTGACGCCGCCGAAGTCCCCGCGGAACTCGAAACGGCGCGCGACCCCGGCAAAGCGGGCAAGAGCGCGGCGGGCGTGCTCGGGGTCGACCCCGAGCTCGAGGGCGGCCGTGACGGCGCCGGCCGCGTTGCGGGCATTGTGGAGACCGGGCACGGGCAGCTCGAACCGGCCGAGGCTCGACCCGGAGCGCACGAGTTCGAAACGGAGATGGTTCCGCCCGGACTCGACCCCCACGATCCGCACGTCGGCTCGGTCCGAGCATCCGTAGGTCACAGCCGAGGGTGGCGCCAGCGATGCCGCGACCGCGTCGTCGGCGCAGACGATCGCCGAAGACGCCCGTCCGAGGAACACCCCGAAGGCCGCCTCCAGCTCTTCGACGGACCCGTAGTGCTCGATGTGGTCGGGCTCGACGCTGGTCACGACCCCGAGCTCCGGCGTCATGTGCAGGAACGTCCCGTCGCTCTCGTCGGCCTCGACGACGAGAAGGTCACCTGAGTCCCAGGCCGCGTTCGTGCCTATCTCGTTCACCTCGCCGCCGATGATGAAGCTCGGGCGCAGGCCGGCTTCGACGAGCACCAGGGCGAGCATCGAAGACGTCGTGGTCTTGCCGTGGGTGCCCGCGACCGCGACGGTCCTTCGCAGCGCGGCGATCGCCTCCAGCATGGCCGCGCGTGACAGCACCGGGATCCCCAGGCGTCGTGCCTCGGTGATCTCGAGGTTTCTCTCCGACACCGCCGTCGAGTGGGTCAGTGCGTCGGCGCCGACGACGTTCTCGCGCCGGTGTCCGATCTCAACCTCGACGCCGAGGGCGGCCAGGCGCTCCAGCGAGAGCGAGGGCTTGATGTCGCTGCCGGTCACGTGATGGCCCATGCCGGCGAGCACGCCCGCGATCGCGCTCATGCCCGCCCCGCCGACTCCGACCACGTGAACCTTGAGCGGCACGCTGAGGTCGACCTGCGGTGCAATCGGGGTGTTCACGACCGCTCCCTCGACAGCGACTCGACGAGCGTGGCCACCCGCTCGGCGGCGTCGCGATGACCGACCGCCGCGGCGGCGGTGCTCATGGACTCGAGACGGTCCGGGTCCTCGAGCAAGGGCGCGACCGTCTCCTCGAGGCGCTCGGCCGAGCACTCGTCGTCCGCAATCAATATGGCGGCCCCTACGCCGCTCAGCGCCTCGGCGTTGCGGGTCTGGTGGTCGTTCGGCGCTCCCGGGAGCGGCACGAGGGCGCTCGGCGTCCCGATCGCCGCCAGCTCGGCCACTGTCAGGGCTCCGGCCCTGCAGACGGCGAAGTCGCAAGCGGCGAGCAGGGTCGGCATCCGCCGCTCGTAGCCGACCAGGCGGTAGTCGAGGCCGGCCTCGGGCGAGCTCTGCGGGCCCAGGCCGAGGCCGGCGGCCTCGCGCCTCGCCTCTTCGAGGTTCCGCTCCCCGGCCACGTGGTGGATCGTGACGTCGCCCCGCGACGCCCAGGCTTTGGCCAGCCCGAGAGTGGCGTCGTTGAGGCGGCGGGCGCCCAGCGACCCGCCCTCGACAACCAGGAGGAAGCGTCCCGACGGCACGCCCAGGGCGGCGCGGGCCGCGCTGCGCCCTTGCGGGGAGCGGTCCGCGCCGAGCACCGCCTTGCGCAGGGGCGCCCCGGTCACGACCTGGTTCGGCAGCGAGGTCCCCCCGAAAGCGACGGCGCACTTGCGGGCAAAGCGTGCCACGAGCCGGTTCGAGGCTCCTGCGACGGCGTCGCAGCTCACCACGACCAGCGGCACGCGCAGCGCTATCGCCGCGAGCGAACAGGGAAGGCCCGCATAGCCGCCGACGGTGACCACGACCCGTGGTCTCCTCCGCACGACGAGGGCGAAGCCGAGCACGCACGCGACGAGCAGGCCTGCGGCGGCGCCGAGGTTCTCGCGCGTGAGCCGCCGTTGGATGCCCCGACCTGGCAGCAGGGTGACATCGAAGCCCGCCTCGGGCACGAGCCGGGCCTCCATGCCGCGCCGCGAGCCGACGTAGACGATGGTGGAGGGCTCGTGGCCCCGGTCGACGAGTGCTTCACCGACGGCCAGCGCGGGCTGCACGTGCCCGGCCGTACCTCCGCCGGTGATGAGCGCGAAGGCTCGCGCCGGGCCGCGCCTCGAAGGCCCTGTCATCGCGTCACCGCTGCCGGCTGGCGCCTCGCGATCCCGAACAGGAGCCCGACCCCGATCAGGGCGACCACCAAGGACGAGCCTCCGTAGGAGATGAACGGGAGCGGTATGCCTGTCACCGGCAGCGCGTCGACGACGCCGCCGATGTTGATCACGGCCTGCGCCAGCACCCAACATGTGACCCCGATCGCCACGAAGCGTGCGAACGGGTCCCGCTCGCGCGCCGCGATCCGAAAGCCGGCCCAGCCGAACGCGCCGAAGCCCGCCAGGACCGCGAGGGCTCCGACGAGGCCGAGGTTGCCTGCGATCACGGCGAACACGAAGTCGGTATGCGCGTTGGGGAGGAACCCCCAGGGCGTGATCGACGCCCCGACGCCGCTTCCGGTGACACCGCCGAGCCCCAAGGTGGCCAGCGACTGCACGACCTGGTACCCGCTGGTCGAGGCGTGGGCGAACGGGTCGACGAACGACAGCAGGCGATCGCGCGAGTACGTGGCCGAGAGCGCGAACACCGCGCCGGCCGCGCAGACCGCGGCGCCCGGCAGGACGAGGAGCCGCAGCTGCGTGCCCGCCGCGAAGAGCATCGAGAAGGTGATGCAGCCGATCACTATCGCCGTCCCGAGGTCGGGCTGCCTGACGATGAGCATCGCCGCCACCGACATGAACAGGAACAGCGGCCAGACGAAGGCGCGCCACTGGTCCGGTCGCTTCGAGCGGCGGGCGAGCATGTCCGCGGCGAAGACCACGATGGCCAGCTTCATCAGCTCGGAGGGCTGGAGCTGGAACGGGCCGATCCCGATCCACCGGCTCGAGCCGCCGGCGAAGTGGCCGAGGCCCGGCACGAAGACCACCACCAGGAGGGAGAAGGCGACGAGAGGAAGGGCGAAGCGGAGCTTCCTCACCACGGCGAGCGGGGTGCGGCTCACCACCACCGCCGCAATCGCACCCAGGCCCATGTATATGGACTGGCGAATGACATAGGACCACGGCGAGCCACCCGCCAGGATGGCCCCGGGAGCCGAGGCCGACAGCACGATCGGGAGCCCGAGGAGGCACAGGCCGCTCACCGCGGTCAGCAGCACCTTGGCCTCGAGGCTGAGATGGGCGGCCCTTTCCCGACGCGCCGGGCGAGCGCCGCCCTTGAACAGCTTCATGGGCCGCCCGGTCCCCGCCGGCGCGGGACGCCGCCCCGGGGCGCCGGCGCGCTCGGGCGCCGTTGTGGCGCGTGCCGCCGCCGACCTGCTCATTTCAGCGTCCCCGCCGAGAGGAAGTCCGCGTAGAACAGGCCCAGGCCGAGGGCCACGCAGAGACCCGAGAAGATCCAGAAGCGGACCGTGACGGTCGTCTCCGGCCAGCCCTTCAGCTCGAAGTGGTGGTGCAACGGCGCCATGAGGAACACACGCCGGTGGAAGACCCTGAAGCTGATCACCTGGATCACGACCGACATCGTCACGAGGACGAACAGGCCACCGATTATCGGCAGGAGCAGCTGCACGTTCATCGACAGGGCGAGGCAGGCCATACAGGCACCTATCGCGAGCGATCCCGTGTCACCCATGATGATCCGGGCCGGAGCGGCGTTCCACCACAGGAAGCCAACGCAAGCGCCGCCCATCGACATCGCGACGAGGGCCAGGTCGAGCGCGCTGTGCACCGCGTAGATGCCCGGGTGCCGGTACTGCACGAAGCCGACCAGGGCGAGGCACGCGCACACGAAGACCGCCGAGCCTGCGGCGAGGCCGTCGAGGCCGTCGGTCAGGTTCACCGAGTTCGCCGTCCCGAAGATGATCACGGTGCCCCAGATCACCCAGCCGACGGCACCGAGCTCGACTCCCGGAAGGTCGTAGCGGGTGAACGAGAGCGTGGTGTGGACCCCGCCCCAGTGGACGTCCGCGACGCAGAAGAGGACGGCGACCAGGACGAGCCCCATGGTCTTCCAGCGCTTGTTGAGCCCGAGCGAGCGCCGCCTGCTCACCTTGATCCAGTCGTCGGCGGCGCCGACGGCACCCGCGGCGACGGTCGCTCCGAGCACGAGCAATGCCGGCCGGGTGATAGGGGCGGAGGTTCCGACGTGCCCGAGGAAGTAGCCCGCGACCACCGCGAACAAGATGGCGATGCCGCCCATCGTCGGTGTGCCCGCCTTCACCGTGTGGTGGGCGGGCCCGTCGACGCGTATCTGCTGGCCGATCCGCCAACGGATGAGCCAGCGCAGCAGTATCGGAGTCCCGAAGCCGGACACGAGTATCGACACCGCGCCCGCGGAGAGCAGGGGGATCATGAGCGGGCGCCCCCGCTACGAAGACGTTCCAGCTCCTCTGTGGTCACGACACGGTCGTTGAACTCGATCGCGCGGTCCCCTATCTGCTGGACGGTCTCGTGACCCTTCCCGGCGACGATGACGACGTCACCTGCACCCGCGGACCCGAGCGCGACCGCGATGGCCTGCCGCCTGTCGGGCTCGACGACCAGCCGGGCGGTCCCGTCGCAGCCCGCCCGCACCTCGTCGATGATCGCGATCGGCTCCTCGCTGCGTGGATTGTCGGAGGTGAGCACCGCGAGATCGGCGAGGCGCGTGGCGACCGAGCCCATGACGGGGCGCTTGCCGCGGTCTCGTTCGCCGCCGCAGCCAAAGACCACGATCACCCTTCCGCCACCGGGCTCGGCCTCGAGGCGCGCAGCGCGGAGGATCTCCTCCAGGCCCCGAGGGGTGTGAGCGTAGTCCACGACGATCGTGGCGCCGATGTCGTTGGGCACGGCCTCCAGCCGGCCCGGAGGACCGGTGGCGAGCGAGAGGCCCGCGGCGATGGCCGAGGGGGGCACGCCCAGCTCCCGGGCGGCCGCGGCCGCGGCCAGGGCGTTGCGGACGTTGATCTCGCCGCCCGGCCGGACCCGTACGGGTTCCCCGCCGAGGCGGAAGTGGCTCTCCTCCAGGCCCACTTCGAGCTCTTCGGCCTGTGAGAGCGAGAAGACGCTCACGGGTATCGCGCCCGCGTCGACCAGCCGCCGCCCGAACGGGTCGTCCGCGTTCACAACGGCGCGCTTCGCGTGCTCGGGCGTGAAGAGCTGGGCTTTCGCCTCGAAGTAGGCCTCCATGCTCCCGTGGTAGTCGAGGTGGTCCTGGCTCAGGTTCGTGAAGACGGCCACGTCGTGGCGGTAACCGTCGAGCCGGTGCTGGACCAGCGCGTGGGAGCTGACCTCGAGTGCCACCGCCGAGTGCCCCGAGTCCCTCGCGTGCGCCAGCGCACGCTGCAGCTCGGGCGCCTCGGGTGTCGTGCGCGGCCCCCCGAGCGTCCCGATCACCGACGTCGGCCAACCGTGCCGCTCGAAGACCGAGCGGAGGAAGTACGTGGTCGTCGTCTTGCCGTTGGTGCCCGTCACCCCGACAGTCCGAAGCGACGAGGCGGGGTCGTCCCACAGGGCGCACGCGGCAAGGGCCATCGCGCGACGCCCTCCCGCCGGCCCGACGACCAGCTGGACCGCTCCCCCGGCCTCGGCCCCGAGCGGGCGCTCGCACACGAACGCCACCGCGCCCGCGCGCCGTGCCGCGGACGCGAAGTCATGACCGTCGAAATGGTCCCCGGGCAGGCAGCAGTGCAGGGCACCGGGACCCGTTCTGCGGTGGTCGTAGGTGACCGACGTGACGACGACGCCGGACACCTCGCCGATGATCCTCGCCGGCCCCAGCCGCGCGACGACCGCCTCCAGGGGGACCTTCGGGCCGGAGTCCACGACCGCAGCGCAGCTCACGGGCCACCGAAGGCCGACGAGTCCGACGAAAGCCCTTGGCCACCCGAGGGAGCGACATCGAAGTGGCGCAGCGCGTAGCGCATTATCGCGGAGAAGACTGGGGCGGAAGCCAAGCCTCCGTAGATGAGGTCGGGGTGGCTGAGCATGACAAGGGTCGTGATAGCAGGGTTCTGCGCCGGTGCAAAACCCACGAAGGTCGCGTTCCAGGCGCCTTCCTGGTAGCCGGGCCCGGTAGTGCTCGGTACCTGCGCCGTCCCGGTCTTGCCGGCGACGGTATACCCCGGGATGCGGGCCGCGAGCGCGGTCCCGTCCTCGGTCACCTGCTCGAGCATCGGAAGCAGCTCGCTGACGGTCTGGGGCGACAGGGCCCGCCTTTCGTGCTGCACCGGGAGAACGTGCTCGACTCCCTGGGCCGAGACGGTCGCCTCGACGAGCCGCGGCGTCACGTACTCGCCGTCGTTCGCGACCGTGTTGTAGGCGTCGAGGATCTGCAGGGGCGTCACCGCCTCACCGGTGCCGATCGGGACCGTCCCCATCGAGGAGGGGGACCACGTCGCCGCGTCGTTCGGGTTCGGCACGAGGCCGTCGGTCTCGCCCGGCCACGCGAGACCGGTCGCCTCGCCGAAACCCAGGTCGCCAAGGAAGTACGAGAGCCGTTGCGCGCCGAGGAGGTGGGCGATCTCGATCGTGCCGATGTTCGAGGACTGGGCGAGTATCTGCGTGGCCGTGAGCTGCTCGGTCGGGTGGTAGTCGGCGTCGGAGAACGGCCAGCCTCCGAGCGAGATCTGGTAGGGCACGGTGAAGACCGAGCTCGGGCTGATCAGCCCTTCTTGGAGAGCGCCCGAGATCGTCACGAGCTTCATGACCGAGCCGGGCTGATAGACGGAGGTGACCGCCAGGTTCTGATCCGAGGGGACCACCTCGCCGCGCGGCCCCGCGACGAGATCGACCATCGCCAGTATGTCCCCGGTTCGCCTGTCCTCGACGATCACCACGCCGCCGGTGGCGTGCGTGGCCCGGATCTGTTGGGAGAGGTCCCTCGTGACCTCGAACTGCAGCGGCTCGTCAAGGCTGAGCACGAGACTGGTTCCCTGGCGCGCCGCGACGACGTCGGTGGCCGAGCCGGGGAGACCCTGGCCGTTCGGACCCGTCGGCACCACTTCGGAGCCGGGACGCCCCGCCAGGAGCGAGTTCTCGAGGTACTCGAGCCCCGACAGGCCCTGGCCGCTGAAGCCGACGATGCCGAGGATGGGCGAGAACAAGTTGCCGTCGGGATCTGTCCGCGCGATGTCGGGCGCAAATGTGAGGTACGGGAGATCCAGGCTGGCGACCTTCTGCTCGACGGTTCCGTTCACCTGGTACGCGAGAGGGACGTACCCGTCGCGCTCGTTGAGCTTGGCCCGCAGCACCGGCAGCGACAGCCCGAGTATCGAGGCAAGGCGGCTCAGGCCCGTCGTGGAGCCGGTCACGAGGTAGTCGTCCGCGACGACGTCGACGCGCGGCGACGAGGCCGCGATCAGGTTCCCGTTCCGGTCGTAGACCGCTCCGCGCAAGGCGGGCAGGGCTACGCGCTGGTAGACCTCCTGCGAGCCGTAAGAAGCGTAGTGGACGGCGTCGACACCCTGGATCTGGACCAGCCGGGCGGCCAGAGCCGTCAATGCCAACGCGGCGATGACGAGCATGGCGAGAAGGCGCCTGCGCAACCGGGCGGGCTTGGGTGGGATCGGGCCTCGTGCGACCGTTCTCGAGCGGGCGGGCCTTGTCGGACGCGAGCCCGATCGGGCCCGGGCCCTGCGCTCGGACGGGTCCAACTGGTTCACCCGGTCGGCGGGGTGATCCCGGACGACCGGGCCCCGGCGAGTGAAGTCCTCGTTTGTGTCTTGCCGGCCAGCACGTCACTCTTGGCCGACTTGGCGGGCTCGACTTGTTCGGCCTTCTGGGCCGCGGCCGCGACGGCCAAGGCGGCCCTGGAGGCGGCGGCCTCCGAAACCGAAGGCCCGGGGTCGACCGGCGCCAGGTAGGTGACCGACTCCGGCGAGACCATGCCGAGCCGCCGCTCGGCGATGACCAGCACTCGCGGGGGGGACTCGAGCTCGGCGCGCGCGAGCTGCAAGTCCTGTTGCGCGGCGAGCGCCTGTGTGAGCTGGTTCTGCAGGGCGTCGATCCGCTGCTGGTCCGACGCGACGAAGGTGTGCGCGGCAGCCGTGACGGCGAGTGCCCCCACGACGAACATCACGCCGAGGCCCCGCAGCAGGTTCACCCGGCGGCGGACCGATCGCGCCGCCGCGCGGCGGCGCTCGACGACATCGAGCCTGGGACGCGACGAGCCCGCTTCGGCGGGTCGCGACGTCCCGGGCTCGAGGGCCGGCAACGCCCGGGCAGCATTCGAGACCGAACGGGCGGCGCTGGCCATCAGACCGCCCTCTTGGAAAGGCGCTCCGCGGCCCGCAGCCTGGCGCTTGCCGCACGCGGGTTGCGAGCAGTCTCGGCGGCGCTCGGCAGACGGGCGCCGCGGGTGAGGACACGGACGGTCCCCACCGCGCCGCAGACGCAAGGCAGGCCCGCTGGGCACACGCAACCGCCGCTGGCGGCACGAAGGAAGCACTGCTTGACGAGTCGGTCCTCCCCGGAGTGGTAGGACAGGACGACGCAGCGGCCCCCGGGGCTCAACATGTCGAGCGCGCTCTCAAGCCCGGTGGCCAGCACCTCGAGCTCCTCGTTGACCTCGATGCGCAGCGCCTGGAAAACCCGCTTGGCCGGGTGGCCCGCCCGCTTGCGGGCTACACCGGGGAGCGAGCGGTCGATGACCTGAACAAGCCGGGAAGTCGTCTCGATCGGTCGGCTGGCGACGATGCCCTCGGCAAGCGGGCGGGCGAAACGGCCCTCGCCGTTCTCGGCGAACAACCTGGCGAGCTCGGCGACGCTGAGGTTGTTCACCAGGTCCGCTGCGGTGGCTCCCCGCGAGCGGTCCATCCTCATGTCCAAAGGACCGTCGAAGCGGTAGGAGAAGCCCCGCTCGGGCTCGTCCAACTGCGGTGAGCTCACACCGAGGTCGAACAGGACGCCCGCGACCGGGCGCCCCGGCGCCCAGGTCCGCACGACGACGGCCAGCTCGTCGAAGCGGGCCTTGACGACCCGCGCCCGGTCCCCGAAGCGGCTCAGGCGCTCGGTGGCCTTGGCCACGGCGGCATCGTCGGCGTCGAGCCCGACCAGGTCATGATCGGGCAGTCCATCCAACAATGCCGCCGCGTGGCCACCCCCGCCAACCGTTGCGTCGACCAGCACGCCCGCAGGGACGGGCTCGAGCATCGACACGACCTCTGCGACCATGACCGGTGTGTGTTCGAACTCCCGGGTCATCCGCAACCCCCCGACCAGCTCGAGGGAAGGGCATCCCTCGAAGTGAGGATGTGACAGGGCGGAGAGGGTTGTGATGCCATCCGGCACTTCAGCCGAGGGGCTGCGGGCAACCCGGGAGCGACAAGTTGAGGATCGAAGGCGCCGGGGCCGTGCCGCCGCGCCGGGGAGGCCATGGCTCACGGCCCGACCTGTCCCGTCGCGGGCACGGCCACCGGTACTCCACGGCGTGACGACCAGCTTGCGGGGGACCAGAGCTCGACCCGGTCCAGTACCCCGACGAACAAGACTTCCTGCTCGAGGCGGGCGAGGACACGCAGCTCGGGCGGCACCGGCATCCGGTTCTGCCGGTCGAACTCGACCCGCGTCACCAAAGACGCCCAGTCGCGCAGGTCGTTGCGCGCCTCGCTGCCCCTGGCGTCTTTGGCGTGCTGTCGTTCGGCCTCGAGCTCGAACTCCTCCTCGGGCCACAGCGCCAGGCAACCGTCCGCGCCCGGCGTCAGGTAGCCGTGCTCTTGGAAGTGGGCGCGCATGCGCGAGGGCAGGATCACCCGACCCTTTGCGTCGAGCGAGCGGGGGAAATTCCCGACGAACTTGAAGCTTGGCGTCAAAGCAGCCTTCGTTCCCACTGTCATGGAGCACGCCCTCCCCGGGCCCCCACTTCGTGCCACTCTATGGGATTTCGCCCCCACTCGTCAACAACTGTTGTTGCTCTCACCCCACCCGGGCCGCGCCGGATCGGCCCGCCTTTCCGGTTATGGACGCGGCTCCCACCGCTGCCGCGAGAAAGGGGGCACGCCCGGCTCAGCGAGCCGGGACCTCGTCGGTATTCTCCGGGCCGAAGACGGTCGGGACGGCGTCAGGGAAGGCGGTCGAGGATCTCCTCGGTGAGCGGGCCCTCCAGGTCCCCGGCGTCGCAGAGCCCGGCGTTCGAGAGCGCGGCGCGCGCCGCCGAACGGCGTTCCTCGGGCCCGGCCAGCAGACCTGCCAGGTCACCCGCCCGACGGCTCAGGAGCGCCATCGAGTGGATCCAGGCGCCCGAGCGTTCCCGGCGCTGTGACATGCCGACGACTTTGCGCCCCGCGACGCTCACCTCCCCGGCTCCGAGCCCCGCGTAGCACAGTGTCCGGGACCAGGGCGTGACCTGGCGGGGCCTTCGGTTGACCTCGACTCCCGCCTGCTCGGCGGAGACGCCCAGCACGCTCGCGATCGCCGCCGCGTAGGTGTCGCCGAGCCAGTGGAACGACTTTGCGACGTCCGGCTCCGCCAACTCGTCCCCGTGGGGCAGAAAGACGTCCAGCCACACCTGCGAGCCGGGCGCGACGAGGACAGCTCCGCCTCCACTTCGGCGGCGAACGAGCTCGATCCCCGCGGCGGCCAGCTGTTCACCGTCGAAGTCCGACGCAGGCTGGGCGCTGCCCAACACGACCGCTCGGACGAGGGGGATGCACACACAGGCAAGGCGCGCGCCGAGCGGGTCCGGCGGATCGCGATGGAGAACGGCGGGCGTCGCACGGCGCTCGAGGACGCGCCAGGCGCTACGACCGGCGGAGGCGGCTCGCGTGGTCAGAGGCCGACTGCGCGGCCGAGCACGGGCTCGACGTAGGGAGCCCACTCGTCTAGGACCTCACCGCTCGCCGCGAGCAGCCACAGGCGCGAGCGGGGCGCCCGGGGCATCTTCACGAGCCGGAAGCCGGCCTCGTCCAACAACCTGTCCTCTTTGCGGCTGTTGCAGCGCCTGCAGCACGCCACGACGTTGTCCCAGCTGTGCGTCCCACCCCGGCTCCGGGGCACGACGTGGTCGATGTTCTCTGCCTGCGCGCCGCAGTACTGGCAGCGGTGACCGTCACGGACGAACACCGAACGGCGTGTGACCGCGACGCGGGCCTGGTGCGGGACCCGGACGTAGTTGACGAGCCGGACGACGGACGGTTCGGGGAACTTGGCCCTGGCGGAGTGGAGATGGTGGCCGGTGCCGTGCACGAGAACGGCCTTGTCGGACAGCACGAGGACGAGGGCCCGCCGCGAGGCTACGACCGAGAGCGGCTCAAAAGACGCGTTCAGCACGAGCGCGCGGCCGACCATCTCAGCCCTCTTGTGGTCCTCGTCGTCTTGTGCGCGACATCAGGCCGGAGGCTACCGCAACCACGCGCGGCGTCGTGACATACGGCACCAGTCCAGCCAAGCAACGACATCTTCGGGCGTGGGACGCGCGCTCGAGTCCCCGTAGGCAGTCTCCATCCGGAAAGCCAGCCACGCGGGCGAAGCCAGAGGTGCCGGCGGCCAACGGCGCCACCATCCGCTGGGTGCCATCGCGATCGTCTCGAACGCCGCCGTCGGCCACAGGTAAGGCCGACGGCCCACCGCCGAGGCCGCCTCGACCCACCAGGCGTGCGCAGCCGGCGACCCACCGTCCCCGCTGCGGCTTCGACGGTCGCGGCGGGGCCGGGACGCACCGCTCACGAGCGGGCGAAAGGTCTCAGCCGTGGTTCCCGAAGCGGGACCGCAGGCGACGGCGCATCTCGGACCACTCGTCGCCGGATCGCCGCGACTTGCCCAGGACGCCGCCGAAACCTGGCGAGTCCGAGTGTCTGGCCTGGCGCACAAAGGCGATCGCCGAGACGAGCATGATCAGGAACCCGAGGCTGCCGAGGAGCACCGACGAGCCGAAGGCCGCGAGCAGGAGGACAAAACCGGCGATGAAAGCAACGACCCATCCCCGCCCGGTCCGGCCACGTGGGCGATGCTGCGACTTCGTACTCACACGATCGGCAAAGGCTCGATCGTGCTCGTACAACTTCTCCTCCATTTCGTGGAGGATTCTCTGCTCCTCTTCGGAAAGCGGCATCGTCACCCCCTCTCGGTCAGCGACTCTTGCTGCACCGTCTCAATCATCCCACACGGGTAACCACCCGACAACGGCGCGGGCACCGCTCCGCATGTAATTCCAGCCATCTGACTCTCCAACGCTACCGCCGCGATCTGATTCCGGCGCGCGGTCCGGCCGGTCATTTCGAGGGACCCCACTGGGAGTCACCGAGCTGCTTCACGCGCAGGCCCGAAACGCCGACCAGGGCGGCGGGGCCCACCGACGCGACCCCGTAGCGCTCCCGGATCGCGTCGACGACGGCGTCGAGGTCGGAGCGGGCGGAGCCCCCGTGCGCCTGGTCCTCGGCGGGCCTGGCGGGGTCCCAGAGCGTGAGCTGCTCCCCGGCGCCCTCAGCCCGCGCTTCGAGAGACGAGACGCTCACGCCCAGGAGGCGCACGCCCGGATGGACCTCGGCGGCCGACAACAGCGCCGTGGCGATCTTCACGAGCTCTGCCGAGGAGGCGACGGTGCGGGGCAGGGAGTGCGACCGCGTGATCGTGGTGAAGTCGCCGTAGCGCAGCTTCACGGTCACGGTCCGTCCCGCGAGGCCCGAAGCCCGGAGCCGGCTGCTCACGGCATCCGCCATGCGGGCCGCCTCGAGACGGAGCTGCTCTGGATCGCGCAGGTCGACGGCGAAGGTCTCCTCGTGGCCGACCGACTTCACCGGCCTGCCCATGACGACCGGTCGGTCGTCCCGGGCCCACGCGAGCTCGTGGAGCTGCGCCCCGGCCGCCCGGCCGACGAGGCGGGCGAGATGCGGCGCTTCGACCTTGGCGAGATCGCCGATCGTGGCGATCCCGTAGCGGGCGAGCCGCTCGGCGGTCCGGGGGCCCACGCCCCAAAGGTCCGAGACCGGCCGGGGATGGAGGAACGTCAGCTCGTCCTCGGGGCGCACCACGACAATTCCGGGCCCGGCGACTGGCCCCTTCGCCGAAGCGACAGGCTTGGCCGCTCTCGAGGCCAGCTTGGCCAGCAGCTTGTTCCGGGCGATCCCCACCGAGCACGACAGCTTGAGATCCTCCTTGACACGTGCGCGGATCGCCTCGGCGATCTCCATGCTCGAGCCGAACAGCCGGTGGCCGCCCGACACATCGAGGAATGCCTCGTCCAACGCGATCGGCTCGATCAGGGGTGTGAAGACCTCGAAGACCTGGTGAAGGCGGCGGCTCACCTCTCCGTAGCGGCCGTGCCTGCCCGGAAGGACGACGGCCTGAGGGCACCGGTGCCGCGCCTCGACCATCGACATGGCCGACCGGACTCCGGTGGCCCTCGCCTCATAGGAGCACGAGGCGACGACGCCCCTGGAGCCCGTCCCGCCGACGATCACCGGGAGACCCTCGAGCGTCGGGTCGTCGAGGACCTCGACGGCCGCGAAGAAGGCGTCCATGTCGACGTGCAGGATGTCGAGCGCCGGGGTCACGACGCCAACCAGATCCGCCGGAACGGCTCCGCGTAGGCGACGCCTACCTCCTGGCCGGCTAGCTCCGCGCCATCGCGAAGCGCGCTCGCGAGCCAGTCGCCGGCGTCGGCGAGCTGTGAGACATGGCAGGAGACCGCCTCAATCTTCCGATCCATGGTCGTGCTCACGTCCACCCAGACGTTTGGCTCCAGAGATCCTGACAGATAGGCCGCCGTGACCTGGTGAGCGACCCCTACACCCTTGAAGTACAAGGGAGACGCCGCGGCCGGCGCGGCAGCGTCGAGCGCCGCCCACCCGACGACGCGATGATCCCTGTGGTTGTAGTGGTGCTCGCCGAAGAAGACCGCCAGCGGGTCCGCGGTGACTATCGCGTCGGGTCGCACATCCCTGATGATCTGCACCAACTCGCGTCTGAGGACGATGTCGTTCTCGATCTCACCGTCCAGGTGGCCCAACAGATGAAGGCCTTTCGCGGCGAGGACTCCCACGGAAGCCTGTGCCTCGCCTACCCGCGACGCCGCCAGGGCCCCGGGGTCCACGTCCGGATCCGTCGCCCCCTTGTCGCCCGCCGTGCAGATGACGACGTCTATCGTGCTCCCGGCGGCGGCCCAACGGGCGAGCGTGCCGCCGCAGGAGATCATGGGGTCGTCGGGATGGGCGTAGATGGCAAGTGCCCTGGCCGGCGTCTCCTCGAGCAGGGCCGCGTTCATGGCGCCAGGCCGCCTGAGGTTCCCGGCTCTTGCGGGCCTGCCCGGCCCGGTTCCGCCTGCGGCGTCACGTCCCTGCCCAAGAGCCCCAGCTCACGCGCGAAATCGTCGACCTGCTCGAAGCCCTTGTAGACGCTGGCGAAACGTACCGCCGCCACATCGTCGAGCTCTCTCAGGGCCTCCAGCACCGCGAGCCCCAACTGCTCGCTTCGCACCTCGGGCCCCATGGACCAGGCCCTCTGCTCGACCGCTGCAGCCAACGCCTCGAGCTGCTCGGGCTCGACCGGCCGGTTCTTGCAGGCCGCGCGGGCGCCTGCGATCACCTTGCGCCGGTCGAAGGGCTCGCGGTGCGTCGATCGCTTGATCACCCACAGCACCGCTTGGCTCACACGCTCGACGGTCGTGAAGCGACGCATGCACGAGACGCACTCGCGGCGCCGACGGATCGCCTCTCCCTGTTCCACCTCGCGTGAGTCCACCACGCGGTCCTCGGTCGCTCCACACCACGGGCAGCGCACGAACTGACCGTAGCGCCGATCCGTCGCCCAGCGGGGCGCACGGACGCAAACCGGTGCCCGGGTCACCGGCGACGGTTCTCGCGCTGACGGGTCGCTCCTTACCCGTCGCGCCCCAGGTGCGGGCTCAGGGCAGGATGAGCCGATCACCCGCGGCCAGCTCGGCACCGTGCAGCTGCTGCTCGAGCTGGGCGACGAGCGGCCTCGGGTCACCGCCCGGCTGGAGCTCGGAGGCGATCGACCAGAGCGTGTCCCCCGGGCGGGCGACGTACAGGTAACCGCCCGGGACCTTCACAGCCGCAGCCGGCACCGTCAGCGCGGGGCGGTGCAGGCTCGAGAGCGCGCCCGCACCGACCCAGACGCTCGCCAAGACTGCGAGGGTGGCAGCGCCGGGGAGGAGGCGCCGCAACCCTCGCGACCGCGCTGCGACTCGCCGGGTTCTCCCAGGAGTCGCACGATCCACCGCCGCTGCCGCCGATTGCGCCGGGCCAGCGGTGTGGGCGGCTCGGGCCGGGTTCGTCCCGTCGTGCGGTCGTGTGCCGCTGCAGGCGTCCGGGTCGGGCCGGGCCGGGCGTCTTGCGACCGGGCGCCCCGTCCCGCCGGGCTCGGCCCGCCGCGCTGGGCGGCGCGCCGGACGGCTCTCGGCCAGCCCGGCTGCGGGAGGAAAGGGAACGAGCTCTCGTGTGAGCACGTTCCAGCTCTGCCGGCCGCGATCGCCAGTACGGGCGCGGCATGCGGGCGAACGCGTGGGCCGCGCCGGCTCTGTCTGGCCGAGCCCTCCCGGAGCTCCCCGGTCCGTTTGTGCCAGTGCTCCCACTACCCCTCCTCGAGCTTGTCGAGGAACCGACCGGATCCGGCCGGCCCTGTCACCCCTGGCGGCTCGCGCCGACGCACGTATGTTCGACACCGTCATCAGACCACGAACACCTGTTCGTTGTCAAGTACTGAGTCGAACGCCTGTTTCACGAACGGGTGTTTGCATTCGGCCTCGCCACCGCTTAGCCTTGTTCCGGAGACCCGAACGGCGGTCTGAACGGGAGGAGCGCGAATGTCCGAGGCGACCCTGGCGGGAAAGCGGCGCAGGATCCTCGAATTCATTGCGGAGCAGATCCGCGAACGGGGCTATCCACCCTCGGTCCGCGAGATCGGTGAAGCGGTCGGCCTCACCTCGCCGTCCACGGTCCACTCCCACCTGCAGGTGCTCCAGCGCGAGGGCTATCTTCAAAGGGACCCGACCAAGCCGAGAGCGATCATCGTGAGCTGGGAGCCGTCCTCCGGCGCCGCGATCCGAGTGCGGCCGGTGGCCCACGTCCCATTGGTCGGTCACGTCGCGGCAGGTACCGGAGTGCTGGCGGAGGAATCGGTCGAGGAGCTTCTCCCCATACCCCAGGACTTCACGGGATCCGGCGAGCTGTTCATGCTGAAGGTCCGCGGCGAGTCGATGATCGACGCCGGCATCCTCGACGGCGACTTCGTGGTGGTGCGCCGACAGCCCGACGCCGAATCCGGCGACATAGTCGTGGCCGCCATCGGGGAAGACGAGGCGACGGTGAAGACGCTCCGCAAGCGGCGCGGGAAGGTCGTGCTCGCCCCGGCGAACCCCGCCTACTCCGAGATCGAGCTCGCCGCCGATCAGGTCGTGATCTACGGCAAGGTCGTCACCGTTCTACGGCGCCTGTGAGCTGGACGGGCGCCTGACGACGCTCAGACCTCGCTCGAGACCAGCTTCTCGAGAGTCGACAGGACCAGTTCGAGGTCGTCGCGACCGACCCACTCACCGGCGGTGTGGGCCAGCTGCGGATTACCGGGCCCGAAGTTCGCGGCCGGCACTCCCCTGGCGCTGAAGAAGCTCACGTCGGTCCACCCGAGCTTGGCCCGCGGCGCGCTCCCGCTGGCGGCGACCAGCGCGGCGAGCAACGGATGATCGAGGTTGGGCGCCGCCGCCAACGCGAAGTCCTCGAGATGGACGCTGTCGCCCAGTCGCGTGTCGATCACGGGGGAAAGGAGCTCGCATATCGCCTGGAAGGCCTCTTCCTTGGTGCGATCAGGGGCATAACGGTGGTTCAGGACGAGCCTCACCTCGTCCGGCACGACGTTGTTCGCGATGCCGCCGTCGACCCGGACCGCCTGCAGGGACTCGCGGTACTCGCAGCCGTCGAGGGCGGGATTGCGCTCGTCGAACCCGTCGACGAGGTCGAGGACCAGGCCTAGGCGGTGGATCGCGTTCACGCCCATCCAGGACCTCGCTGTGTGCGCCCTCTCTCCGCCCAGGCGCACGGCGATGCGCAGCACGCCCTGACAGCCCGCCTCGACGACTCCGGAGGTGGGCTCGGCGAGCACCGCCGCGTCGGCGGCGAGGAGACCCGGGTCGGCGTGCTCGATCTCGATGAGGCCCGAGTGACGCTGCTCGACCTCCTCGCACGCGTACCAAACGCAGGTCAAGTCGACCGCGGGTGCCACGACGCGCTTGGCGAGCTCGATCATCACGGCGACCCCGCCCTTCATGTCCGCGGATCCCAGCCCCGAGCAGCGGTCGCCCTCTATGACCGCATGTTCGTTCCCGTTCGGCGGCACCGTGTCGAGGTGACCGGCTATGAGGAGCCGCCGGGGGCGGTTGAACGAGGTTCGCGAGACGACGTTGTTGCCTATCCGGGTGGTCACCAGGTGGTCGACGCCGCTGAGCGTCGCGACCACGAAGGCGGCAGCCTGGTCCTCGTTGTGGCTGACCGACGGGATCTCGACGAGCTCTGCGGTCAGCTCGAGCAGGGCGGCGGCCGGGGGGCTCACGCAGAGGTCCCGTGCTCGCGGAGGATCTCGTTCAGCATGGCCTTGTCGTGGCGCTCGCCGGGCGTGAGCTTGCGGACGACGAGCACGCACGGCAGGAAGAACTCGCCCGAGGGGTAGCGCCGGCGTCTCATCGCGCTGACAGCGACGCTCCAAGGTGGCACGTACCCGCGTCCGAGCTCGTCACCCGACCAGGCGTCGAACACTGGGATGGACGGGTTGAGAATCGTCCCCTCCCCCAGCACGGCCCCCCGGCCGACGCGCGCGCCCTGGGTGACCATCGACCGGCTTCCGATGAGCACGTCGTCCTCGATGACCACCGGGCGGGCGTTGGGGGGCTCGAGGACCCCGCCGATCCCGACACCCCCTGAGAGATGAACCCGTTCTCCCACCTGCGCACAAGACCCGACCGTCGCCCAGGTGTCGACCATCGTGGCGGCCCCCACGCGCGCACCGATGTTCACATAGCTCGGCATCAGCACGACGCCGCGTCCCAGGAACGCGCCGCGCCGGGCCGAGGCGCCCGGGACCGCGCGCACCCCTGCGGCCTGCAGGCCGTGCTTCAGGGCCAGCTTGTCGGTGTACTCGAACGGCCCGTACTCGACTGTCTTCACCCCGGAGAGGATGAACAGCAGCAGAATGGCCTGCCTCAGCCATTCGTGAACCACGACCTCGTCGGTCTCGGGGTCGATCTCGGCGACCCGGACCTCGCCCCGGTCGAGGAGGTCGATCGCCTTGTCGACAACCTCGAGCGCGTCGGAGTCAGCGGGAGAGAGCTGCTCGCGGCGCTCCCACAGCTCGTCCACCGCGGAGCTGAGGTTGTCCATCGTTTCGAGGTTATCCGTTCGGCGCGCCCCGGCTCGGAACCGGGTTCGCAAACCCGCGATCGCTCAACTGGTCCTTGCGGCCCCGAGCCTGCGGGCGACGAGCTCGAGCCGGTCGTCCGGCTGCACCATGGCGATCCGGACGTGGTCGGCCCCGGCCGGCCCGTAGGTGTCGCCAGGGGCGACCAGGACGCCACCGCGCACGGCGAGCCACCTCGTAAGCGCCCAGGCCGGGTTCGCTTCGCCCCCGGCCTGGGGCGGCGCGAGACCATCGGGAGCGGCCACCCAGAGGTAGAAAGACCCGGCAGGGATGCCGGCCCCGATCCCGGCGCTGTTCAGCGTCTCGGACACGCGCTCCAGCCGCTCGAGGTAGATCGCCCTCTGCCTGTCGACGTGCGAGTCATCTCCGAGCGCCACGGCACCGGCGTGCTGCACGGGACCCGGGACCATGAACCCTGCATGCTGGCGCAGGCGCGACAGGTACCCGACGAGATCCGCGTCGCCGGCGTAAAAGCCGGCCCGCAGCCCAGCGAGGTTCGAGCGTTTCGACAGCGAGTGGACCGCGACGACGCCTTCTCGGCCGTGCTCGAGGATCGTGTGGGCAGGCCCCGCCCAGGTGAACTCGACGTAGCACTCGTCGGAGAAGACCGGTACGCCGTGTGAGCGTCCCCAGCCCGCCACCGCCTCCAGGTCCTCGAGCTGGCCTGCGGGGTTGCCAGGGCTGTTGACCCAAAGGCACAGTGCCCGGGCCGCGTCGTCCGGCGAGATCGACGACAGCTCCATCGTCCCGTCCGGCCGCGTCGCCACGGCGACCGCACGGCACCCGGCGAGGGTCGCGCCCATCTCGTAGGTCGGGTAGGCGAGCAGAGGGCACAGCACGGTGTCGCGCGCGGGCGTTCTGAGGCGCAGCCAGTGGGGAACGCCGGCGACGAGCTCTTTGGTCCCGACGCAGGCCGCCACTGCCAACCCGGCGGATTCGACCCCGAACCTGCGGGACATCCACGCCAGGGCGGCCTCGCGGTACTCCGCCGTCCCCATCGACGACGGGTACCCGCGCTCGGTTCCCGAACCTGCGAGCGCCTCGAGGACGCGGGCGGGAGGAGGGTCGCAGGGAGTGCCGATCGACAAGTCGACGGCACCGCCCTGGTGGCACCGCGCGAGCTCGGCGATCTCGGCCAGCTTGTCGTAGGGGTACACAGGCGGCACGAAACCGGCCCCCGCGCCCGACAAAGCCCCGCCGCCGGTCACCGGGAGCCCGTCATTCCAGGACGAACTCGGCGTAACGGCGGGCACCGCGCTCGTCCAGGCGAGCCGTCACGAGCACGCGCTCGCCCTCGTAGCGCTCGTCGACAACCTCGCCCTCGCGATGGATCGCAGCGACGACGTCGCCGCGTGCCACGGGCACGGCGAGCTCCACCAGGTGATCCGCGATCCTGAGCTGATCCCCGATGGCTCCCAGCAGCTCCGGCACGCCTCGGCCGGTGAGCGCCGAGCACGCCACAGAGCCGGGGTGCGCGGCCATGAGCCGTCCCGCCTTGCGCCGGTCCAGATCGGCCTTGTTGAAGGCCAGGAGCTCGGGGACCTCGCCGGCGCCGATCTCGGTCAGGACGGCACGGACCGCTTCGATCTGCGCGGGCGGGTCGGCCGCGGACGCGTCCACGACGTGGACGAGAAGGTCGGAGGACCCGACGACCTCCAGCGTGGCGTGAAAGGCGTCCACCAGCTGGTGGGGCAGCTTGCGCACGAAACCTACGGTGTCGGAGCACAGCACCGACTCGCCGCCGGGCAGGTCGAGTCGCCGGGTCCGGGGATCGAGGGTGGAAAAGAGCTTGTCCTCGACGAGCACGCCGGCATCGGTGAAGACGTTGAGCAGGCTGGACTTGCCGGCGTTGGTGTAGCCGACGAGCGACACCGTCCGCAGCGCCCCTCGCCTTCGCGCCTTGCGCTGGGTCCGGCGCGTGGACTCGAGATCCCGGAGCTCGACCTCGAGCTTGCGGATGCGGCGCATGATCCGCCGGCGATCGACCTCGAGCTGTGTCTCTCCTGGGCCCCTCGTCCCGATGCCACCGGCCTGCTGGGAGAGCACGAGGCCCATGCCTCTAAGTCGCGGCAGCCGGTACTTGCTCAGGGCCAGCTCGACCTGCGCACGGCCCTCCTGGGTATGGGCGTTCTGGGCGAATATGTCGAGGATGACCGCGGTCCGGTCGATGGCGGTCCTGCCGAGGATCCTCTCGAGGTTCCTCTGCTGGGCGGGCGTGAGCTCGTCGTCGAAGACGACCGTGTCGGCGTCCACGGCCTCGCTGATCCTGCGGAGCTCCTCCGCCTTGCCCCGGCCGATGTAGGTCGCGGGGTCCACGGCCTCACGCCGCTGCACGACGCGGGCCGCTTCGTCGGCTCCGGCGGTGTCGACGAGCAGGGCGAGCTCGTCGAGGCTCGCCTCGACCTCCTCCACCGTCCGCGGCCACGTGACCATCCCGACGAGCACGATCTTCTCCCGGAACCTCCGGTCGATAAGGGTGGTGGTCACCATCTCAGACCGAGACCCCGGCCGCTCCCGGCCGGCCGAGCGCGACGGGCTCGACCTGGATGCGGGCCACGCGCCCGACCGGGCCGGCGAGCGTCGCCGTCACGGCGAGGGGGTCGTCCCCCGCAAGGATCACCTCGGCGGTCCCGCCCGGGTTGTGGACCAGCACCCGGTCGGCCGAGATCCCGGCCGAATGGAGGGCCGCGGCCGCGGCCACGCTGCCGCTCCCGCAGGCAAGGGTGGCCCCGGAGCCGCGCTCCCAGACGACCAGCGCCAACTCACTGCCACCGGGCCCGCAGGTCGCGATCTCCACGTTCTGCCCGCCGGTCCGCATGTGCTCGAGCACCGGGCCGACTGCCGTGATCGCGACGCCCTCCAGCGAGGGCGCGAGCAGGACGAGGTGAGGGTTGCCGGCGTCCACGAACCAGGCGGGCCACGGTTCCGCGCCCGAGCCCGGGAGGGACCCGTCCGCGACCGGGCTCAGCGGCCGGACCCGAATGCAGCCCATCTCGACCGAGACGTCGGCGGAACCGAGCTCGTCGCGGCGCCGCAGGACGGCCCGGCGAACACCGGCGTCGGTCTCGATGACGAGCTCGGGACCGGGCACCAGCCCGGCCTCGATGGCCGCGAGGGCCAGGCAGCGCAGGCCGTTGCCGCTCGTCTCGGCACGTCCCCCATCCGCGTTGCGCAGCTCCATGCGGACGTCGCCACCCGAGACAGCGGCCCGCAGCACGAGGAGCCCGTCGGCCCCGACACCTGTGTGGCGGTCGCAAAGCGCCCGCGCGAGCTCGCCGACATGATCCGGTCCGGCGGTCGCACCCGGGGCGCCAGGCCCGGCCGGCGCCTTCGTGGCGCGCGCAGCGGCGGCCGCGTCGAGGTCTCCCGCGTCGAGCGCGACAAGGAAGTCGTTCCCCAAGCCGTGGTACTTGACCAACGTCAGCACGACCATCAGTGTCGCACGGCCTCGGCGGTGGCGGTGCCGCCGAGACGGGCACGGACCGCGTCGCACAGATCGCCCCGGTCGGCCGCCATCCAGACCACACGCGGGTCGCGCCTGAACCAGGCCTCCTGGCGGCGGGCGAACGCCCGCAGCCGGCGGACGGCTTCGGCCTTCGCCAGTTCCAAAGGGATGCCCTCTTCGACGTGGCGAAGGAGCTCCCGGTAGCCGATCGCCTGACGGGCCGTGCGGGACAACCCGGCCGGCCGTGCGGAAAGTGCCCGGACCTCCTCGAGCAACCCGCGGGCGAGCTGGTCCTCGAAGCGCTCGGCGAGCCTGCGATCGAGCTCGGAACGACACCGCTCTAGGCCGACGATCGTCGAGCCGGTGGGCGGGTACGCGATCAGGCCGGGCCCGAACGAGGAGAATGGCCGCCCGCTTCCGAGCGTGACCTCGAGCGCCCGGACGATCCTGCGGCGGTTGCCCGGCTCGACACGGCTCGCCGCGACCGGGTCGAGCTCGCAGAGGCGCCCGAACAACTCCTCGAGACCGCCGGGCTGATCGGCCCGGTGCTCGAGCTCGGCCGCTTGGCGCGGGAAGCGGCCCGGTATGTCGAGGCCGTCCAGGATGGCGCGGTGGTAAAGGCCGGTGCCTCCCACGAGCAGCGGCACGTGCCCGCGATCTTCGATCCCCGAGAGCGCGCGGCGCGCCTCGGTCTGGAAGGCGGCGACGGAGAACTCCTCGGAAGGATCGACGATGTCGATGAGGTGCCAGCACACCGCCGCCTGCTCGGCGCGCGTCGGCTTGGCGGTGCCGAGGTCGAGCTCCCGGTAGACCGCCATGGCATCGACCGAGACGAGCTCGTAGCAGTCCGGCGACGACCGGGCCAGCTCTAGCGCGAGGGCCGTCTTGCCGGTGCCGGTCGCACCCACGATCGCGACGCGGGGCGTCTCGGGGGTTCGGAGGTCTATCAGTCGGCGAGCTCCGTCGATCGCTGCCCCACCACGCCGTGACGGGGACGGGAGCGTTGCACGAGGCGGTCCTGCATCCGCGTCAGCCGTTGAGTCTCCTTGGCGATGGCCGCCTCCAGTGCAGTGTTCGCCAGATGGCCGCTCGAACGGACTCGTACGACACGCCCACGGGCCACCACGGAGATCTCGCAGGTCACGTGTCCATCGTCGCGTGCCGCGTGGTCGCGCGAGAAGACGATGTCCGCCCGCTGGGTCCCCTCGAGGAAACGCTCGAGGTGCTGTGCCTTTTCAACTGCGGTCTCGCGAAGCCCTGCCGGGATGTCCAAATGGCGGGTATGCACCGTGATCTCCATGGAGCAGCTCCTTTACCATCAGGGACGGCTGAACGGTGACGGGCACGCGCGGCTGACCTGGTCTTTGACCCCACACTCGCCTGCTGAGGGTGTCCCGTGTCTGGTGGTCTAGGCCAGCTGGTGCCGCCCCGTTCACACCTCGAGCTCACAGTTGGTCCCTTCTCCCGTGGGCACCGCCAACCGGTACCGCACAGGGCAGGACTTACATCTAAACCGCACCATGCTCAGCGACCACGAGTCGCCTTACGTGGGTCGTTTCGCCTGCGACTGGCATCGACTTGCAACCACAGACCCGCGCAGCCCATCGCCGCAAGTCTACGCTTCGGCCTGCTCGTGCCGGCCGACACCCGCTGCAGGCGACCGGGCACTCATGTCCCGGGCATCCAGGAGGCCAGGTAGGCGCGCTGGTGATCGGTGACCTCGTCCATGACGGTTCCCATCGTCTCCAGCTTCAGCCTCGCGATCTCGGCGTCGAGGACCGCGGGCACCCCGTGAACGCGGTTGGCCAGCTTGCCGCGGTCGCGGGCCAGCCACTCGGCCGCGAGGGCATGGTTGGCGAACGAGATGTCCATGACCGCCGCCGGATGTCCCTCGGCTGCGCTCAGGTTCACGAGGCGGCCCTCCGCGAGGAGCAGGATCCGCCGGGGCGCGCCGCCAGGCGCCCTCAAGGTGAACTCCTCGACCATCGGTCGCGCGGTCCGCCGCCTGCCCTCGGCCATCGCCTCGAGGGCCACGAGGTCGATCTCGACGTCGAAATGGCCGGCGTTCGCCACGATCGCGCCGTCGCGCATCAAAGCAAAGTGCTCGGCGCGCAGCACCTGGGTGTTGCCCGTGACGGTCACGAACACCTCGCCCTCGCGGGCGGCCACCGCCATCGGCTGGACCCGGAAGCCGTCCATGACCGCCTCCAGCGCGCGCAGGGGGTCGATCTCGGTGATGGTGACGAGCGCGCCAAGGCCCCTCGCCCTCTCCGCCACCCCCTTGCCGCACGGGCCGTAGCCGGCGACGACGAAACGCTTGCCGGCGACGAGGATGTTCGTGGCGCGGACGATGCCGTCGAGGGTGGACTGGCCTGTCCCGTAGCGGTTGTCGAAGAGGCGCTTGGTCTCCGCGTCGTTGACCGCGACGATCGGGTAGGCCAGTACCCCGGCCGCCTCCATGGCCCGGAGGCGGATCACGCCGGTCGTCGTGTCCTCGGTGCCGCCGATCACTTCTGCGAGCTGGTACGGGCGGAGCTGGTGGAGGCGGGAGACAAGGTCGCACCCGTCGTCCATGGTCAGGCGCGGATGACCGTCGAGCACCGCGTCGATGTGGCTCAAGTAGCGCTCCCGGTTCTCGCCTTTGACCGCGAAGGTCGCGATGGCCTCGTCGGCGACGAGGCAGGCGGCCACGTCGTCCTGGATCGAGAGAGGGTTCGACGCGCAGGCGAGCACGGTCGCGCCGCCGGCTTTCAGGGTCTTCAGCAGATTCGCGGTCTCGGCCGTCACGTGCAGACAGGCTCCGACGACGAGACCCTCGAGCGGACGCTCGTGCTCGAACCTCTCGCGGATAGACCTGAGCACGGGCATGTCGCCGTCCGCCCAGGAGATCCTCTGGCGGCCGAGGCCCGCGAGGCTCCGGTCCGCGACGTCCCCGCTGTTCGGTCCGCCGGTCATGTGCAGCCCTATCCAGGCGCCTGCTGCCTGGCGGCTGCGAGGTACCGCTTCACCTCGACGAGCACCGGGACGGGCCCGGGGTCGATCCCCTCGCGCGATGCGACGTGCAACGACACGAAGTCGCCGATCATGAACAGGTCGAAGAGCTGCGCGAGCGCTCCCGGTCCTTCGGCGCGCACTTCGACCACCGATGCGACGGCTTCCCCCACGAGCTCCTTGACGAGACCGAAGCGGCGCTCCACCTGCGGGTGCTCGAAGTCGTTCCGCAGAAGGACGATCGTGACGACCTGTCGGGTCACGTCCCCGTTCTGCCCGAACCCGCAGATCTCGTTGTGGCACCACTCCGGTTGCGCGGCGAAGAAAGCCGGGGACTTGGCGTTCTCGTTCAGCTGGGTCTTCCACCGACGCGCGGCCACGGCGCCGATCCCGCTGGCTCCTTGAACGAGGGGGATCGTGCGACCGAGCCGCCGGGCGATCTCGTGGGCCGTGCCGCCACCGGCGACGAGGGTGTCGCGGCGCCTCTTGAGCTGGTCGACCGCGGCGCCGATCTCAGGCGTGATCCCCGCGAGCAGCCCGAGACGTTCCAGCGCGACGAGAAGGGGCGCGGTCGTGGAGGCCACCCCGGCGCGTGGTTGAGGGATCCCCTTCAAGGTCCCGAACACGGGCGCCCCGGCGGTGACGGCGAGCTCGGCCAGGCTTCCCCCGCCCGTGACGGCTATGAGCCTTGCGCCACGGCGCAGGGCTGTCCCGGCCGCCTCGAGGGTCTCCTCGGTCTCCCCCGAGAACGACACCGCGAACACGAGCGTGCTCGGTCCGACGAACGCCGGCAGCGAGTAGTCGCCGACCAGCACGACCGGAAGGCGCAGCCGGTCCTTGCCGATCGCCTGGAGGATCTCGCCGGCGACACCGCTTCCCCCCATCCCGAGCACGACGATCGCGTCGAGGCCCACGGGAGAGGGAAGACCCGTCACGTCCGCGGCAGCGGACGCCGAGGCCTCCAGTTGCTCGGGCAGCCCGGCGGTCGCCCCGAGCATGTCCAAGCTGTCGGGCGATACCCAGCTCACGTGGACGTGACGCCGCCGGCACCCTCGCCGGCGTCGAAATTGGGGGTGATCCCCTCTGCCGCGGCCTTGGCCAAGAGGCGCTCGTGCTCGTCTTCGCCGACCGTCTCGGATTCGTCGACGAGCATCACGGGGATCCCGTCCACGATGCGGTAGCGCCGGTGCAGCCGGGGATTGTAAAGCGTCTCCTCGTCGGGGAAGTAGAGGAGCGGCCCCTTGTCCTCAGGACAAGCGAGAAGGGCGAGCAGTTGCGGGTCGAGCTCCATTCGGGGCCCCTTTCGTCGTCGTGACCACTCTGGTCATCCCGCCCGGCTCTCCGCAAGCTGGTGGATGACGCCGAGCACCTCTTCGAGATGGCGGTCGCGTTCGGGCGCGGTCTTCGCCTCCAGGTTGAGCCGCAGGAGCGGCTCGGTGTTCGAGGGCCGCACGTTGAACCACCAGTCGCCGAAGTCAACGGTGACCCCGTCCAGGTCGTCGATCCCCGCGCCCAGGGCGCGGTAGTGCTCGGCCACCTCGCCCACGAGCGCGGCGGGGTCGCTCACCTCGGTGTTGATCTCGCCCGAGTCCGAGTAGCGCTCGAAGGGAACCCTGAGCACAGAGAGCGGGACTCCGGCCTTGCAGAGTGCCTCGAGCACGACGAGCGCCGCGATGATCCCCGAGTCCGCGCGGTAGTTCTCGCGGAAGTAGTAGTGACCCGAATGCTCGCCGCCGAAGATCGCCCCGGTCTCGGCCATCACGGCCTTGATGAACGAGTGCCCGACACGAGTGCGGATCGGTATCCCGCCGTGCTCGGTGATGACCTCGGGCACAGCGTGCGAGCAGATGAGGTTGTAGAGGATCTTCGAGCCGGGGTACTTCTCGAGCATGGCGGCACTCACGATCGCGGTCGTGAGCGATCCGGAGACCGGCTCCGCTTTCTCGTCGACGAGGAAGACGCGGTCTGCGTCACCGTCGAAGGCCAGGCCGACGTCGCTCCCGGTGACCAGTATCCGCGACCGCAGGTCCGCCAGGTTCTCGACCTGGATCGGGTTGGCCGGATGGTTCGGGAACGTGCCGTCCAGCTCGGCGAAGAGGATCTCGATCTCGAAGGGGAGGCCGGCGAAGACCTCCGGGACGATGAGGCCCCCCATGCCGTTGGCCGTGTCGGCGACGATCTTCAAGGGCCTGAGGTTGTCGACGTCGATGAACGAGCGCACGTGGGCGGCGAACTCGCTGAGCAGGCCGAGGTGGGCCACACGGGGGTCGTCCTCGACGTGTCCGACACCGCCGTCGGCCGGCGCGGTCGCGTACGCCTCGGCTGCGACACGACGGACATCCCCGAGGCCCGAGTCACGACCGACCGGCCGCGCCCCGGAGAGACAGAGCTTTATGCCGTTGTACTCCGGCGGGTTGTGCGACGCCGTGAGCATCGCGCCTGCAAGGTCGAGCTTGCCGGACGCGAAGTAGAGGAGATCGGTCGAGGCCAGGCCGATGTCGACCACGCCGAGGCCGACCGAGAGCAGGCCCGCGCTGAACGCCCGGCTGAGCTCGACACCCGACTCGCGGATGTCACGAGCGACGACGACCCGCCTGTCGGCAGGCACTTGGGCGAGCACGAACCTGCCGAACCCGACGCCGACCGCGTAGGCGACGCGGGCGTTGAGCTCGCCGGGGACCGTGCCCCGGACGTCGTAGGCCTTGAAGATGTCGTCGAAAGACGGCCCGTTTGATGGAGAAAGGTCATGGGACATGGCGAGGCGAGCCTAGTCGGGACTCATCGGGAGGCCACGATGGCGATGATCGTGACCGTGTTGAACGCCATGTGGGCGACGATCGAAGGCCCGAGCCGCCCCGTGCGCCACGCAAGGTAGCCCAGCACCACGCCGAAGCCGGCAAGACCGAGGAACTGCAGTGCCTCGAAGTGCACGAGCGCGAACACGAGCGCGGTCACGACGATCGCGAGGCAGGGACCGAGCCGCGGACCGATCTGCTCGAAGCTGCCCACCAGTGATCGCAGGAGCAGGCCGCGGAAGAACAGCTCCTCGACGATGGGGCTGCCGACACACACGAGCACGGCGAGCACGACCAGTCCCGCCCCGAAGGCGTCTCCCGTGAGGCTTTGTGCCGGGTGGCCGAGGCGCGAGTAGAGGTGGTGGACGAAAGGCAGAAGCGGAGCCTCGACCACCGGGACGAGCAGGTACTGGGAAGCCACGCCGACGACGATCCCGAGGGGGATGTCCGGCCACGGCCGCAACGTGAGCCCGTAGTCCCGGACGATGCTGCCCATTGCCTTGCCGTCCGCGCTCTCCGCGCCGTCCCCGCGCCCGCGCAGGCGGTCTCGCGCCGCGATGCGGGACGCGACGACAACCGCGCCGACGAGGCCGACCCAGAGTGCGATGAGGCTCACGACGTCCTCGCCGTACTGGCTCGGGTGCCGCGGGTGCGGTGACACCGACACGTAGACCGACACCGCCAAGAACGCGAGGACGAAGCCCGCCACAACCCCGAACATGGCCTCGGGCAAGCCGAACCGATTGCCGAACGGGACGCGGCCCGGCCCGGTCCCGCCCCGATCGGAGGCGCCCGTGACGGCCGGGGTGGCCCGCGAACGGCGACTTCTCACGCGACGAGCGTCGTCGGCAGGAACTATGTCGTCAAGCCCGAAGACCCGACCACTCGGCCGGAGGTGACCCGCAGGGGCCGTCCCCGCCGCCCGCGAACCGGCAATGTGCCGCTGCCGCCTACGATGTTCTGCGTGAGTCGTCAGCCTCAAGACATGCGCCCGGGCAACGGACCGGGAAGGATGGGCCAGGGAACCCCCTCGGGCTCGGAACAGGTCTGGCGCTGGGCGATCGCGGGCATCGCAGTCGTCCTGATCGTTCTGTTCATCGGCTCTGGCATGTTCAGTCGCAGCAGCGCCAAGGCCATCGGTTTCTCGCTGTTCCAACACGACCTCGCGACCCATCAGGTCGAGAGCGCCAGCTTCAACAACTCGACCGGTGCCATCACCGGCACGCTCACAAACGGCACGAGCTACACGACGACGGGCCCGGTGCAGCTCCCCGACTCGTTCTACGCCACGCTGAAGGCGGCCAACGTCAAGTACACGTTCTCCTCCCCCAGCTCGGACGCGCTCGGCGAGATCCTCATCTACCTGCTTCCCGTGGCCCTGATCATCGGCTTCTTCGTGTGGATGAGCCGCCGCGCGCAGGGCCAGATGTCAGGGATCATGTCGATAGGACGCTCGAGGGCGAAGGTCTACACGACCGAACGCCCGCGTACGACCTTCGATGACGTTGCCGGCTATCAGGGCGTCAAACAGGAGATCAGTGAAGTCGTCGACTTCCTCAAGTCTCCAGGCCGCTTCAAGGAGATCGGCGCCCGCGTGCCCAAGGGCGTGCTGCTCGTCGGCCCCCCGGGCACAGGCAAGACGCTGCTGGCGCGCGCCGTTGCCGGCGAGGCCGGCGTCCCGTTCCTCTCCGTGAGCGGGTCGGACTTCATGGAGATGTTCGTAGGCGTCGGCGCGAGCCGCGTGCGTGACCTCTTCCAGACGGCGCGCAAGCAGGCCCCGGCGATCATCTTCGTCGACGAGATCGACTCGATCGGGCGCAAGCGCGGTGCCGGCCTCGGTGGCGGGCACGACGAGCGCGAACAGACGCTGAACCAGATGCTGAACGAAATGGACGGTTTCGACGTGGCCGAGGGCATCGTCGTCATGGCCGCGACCAATCGGCCCGACATCCTCGACCCTGCGCTGCTGCGCCCGGGCCGCTTCGACCGCCAGATCGTCGTTCCCCTGCCCGACCTCGACGAGCGCCTGCCGATCCTGCAGGTGCACTGCAGGGACAAGCGGATGGGCCCCGACCTGGACCTGTCGATCATCGCCCGCGGCACTCCGGGGATGTCGGGTGCCGACCTCGCCAACCTGGTCAACGAGGCGGCCCTGCACGCGGTGAGGCGCGGGAGCCAGTTCATCGAGATGCGCGACTTCGACGCCGCACGGGACCGGATCCTCATGGGCCAGCCCCGTGACAGCATGGTGCTCTCCGACCCCGAGAAGGCGCGTGTCGCCTACCACGAGGGCGGCCACGCCGTCCTGGCGTACGTGCTGACGCACGCCGACCCCCTCCTCAAGGTGAGCATCATCCCGACGGGCCTCGCGCTCGGGGTCACCCAGCAGCTTCCGACCGAGGAAAAGCACATCTACCCCCGCGAGTACATCGAGGACGCTCTCGTCGTGCGGATGGGCGGGCGCGTGGCCGAGATGCTCGTCTACGGCGACCTCTCGACAGGGGCGAGCGACGACCTCCAGCGCAACACCGAGCTGGCGCGCAAGATGGTCCGCGAGTGGGGCATGTCCGAGCGAGTCGGGCCCATGGCCTGGGGATCGCAGGGCATGGTCTTCCTCGGTGAGGACCTCATGCACACCCGGGACTACTCCGAGGACACGAGTCGGGTCGTCGACGAGGAGGTCGCGAGGATCCTGAGGGAGCAGGAGGCTCGGGCGACCGCCGTGCTGCGGGAGCACAGGGCCGGCCTAGAGGCCGTCGCGCAGGCCTTGCTCGAGTTCGAGAAGGTCGACGGAGCCGAGATCGGCCGGCTGGTCGACGCCGCCTACGGCAAGCCCGTGCACGGCGGGGAGGAAGGCAAGGAGAAGCTCGCCACCGAGCGTTACGCGCCTTCCCTATCCGGGACCGCCTTGGCACCCTCCGGGACGGCGTTGGCGCCTGGCCTCGCCTCGAGCGGCATCCCGCCCACGGAGGTCTGACCCGGCCGGGCCGGCTGCGGCCCTCGGCTCAGGGGAGGACGGGGATCCCTCCTGTCGAAGATGTCAGCCCGCCGCGGGACATCAGCTGCTGCTCGACGAGGATCGGGACGCTCGATGAGACCAGGAGCGCGAAAGAGGGGGCGTACCTCAAGACCGAGCCGAGGTTGAAATCCATGTCCGAACCGGCGACCAGGCTGACCACGTCGAGCCGGGCGGGGCCGGCGGCCCCGCGGGTCAACTCGAACAGCGTCACCGTCGCGCCCTCGGTTCCTGGGTCGTCGAGGGTTACCACGTCAACGACGTGCGACGTGAGCAACCCTCCCGCCACCAGCCACTCGTCGCGGGGTCCTGCAGTTCCCGGCGTCGCGTCGACCGCCTCGAGGTCGTGGGTCTTGTACCTGGTGGTGAGACGGGCGACGACGATGGGCGCCCCGCGTTGCGCGGAGACGACCACCGAGGCCGTTCCGAGGCCGCTTCTGCCCGTGACGGGAGTCGCGAAGTCGACTATCCCCCCGGCGGGGACGTCCTCTGTGAGTGCGGCAGCGATCCCTGCCCGACCGGGCGGGGCGACGCTCACCACGACCGGTCTCGCACCCGGGTTGTAGACCGAGTAAGTGCTCGCCACCCCTTTGCTCGACTGCACGGCGGCGAACGACCACCGCCCGAGCCCGTGGTCGGGCCCGACCAGCAAAGAGCTGCCCGTGACGCTGACCTCGTTGATCTCGTGCCCCGTCGCAGATTTCGAGGGCATCTTCACCGTCTCTGAGGTCAGCTCGAGCGCCCCGACGACGATGTCCCCGCTCACGGCCCTCGCGGTGACCGCCAAGGAGCTCTGCTCGAAGATCCAACGGTGGAGATTGAGAACCACGACGCCGGTGGCCGGGACCACCAACCCCTGGAAAGGCGGGGGCGACGTGGTGGTCGTGCCGGTCGAGACGCTCACGCTCACCGCCGCCGGCGTGGCATCGGGGTTGTAGAGCGAGACCCGGACGTTCGAACCGCCATAAGTGCTGCCGGCGGGCACGTAGCCCTGGGCGGCGGCCGCGAGGGAGCACGGGGACGAGAGCACGATCGGACCGCCCGTGATCGACGTGCCGACGATCTGCTCGACGACGGCGATACCGCCTTCCTCGGTCTCGATCGACACCGCCGCGAATCCCGGCGGGCCGCTCGTGCTCAACGCCAGGACCGCCTGTGACTCGGCACCGACATCGACGGGCGCGCTCGAGGTCCACTCCCCGCTCGAGGTCCCTCCCTTCGCGAGCCCCGTCCGCGACACCACCGCGACGAGATCCGCCGGCGAAGTCCCGCTGTTCACGACCGAGATGCGCGAGCTCTCGACGCCGGCGCCGACAGGCAGCGGTCCCGGGCAATGCCAGGCGCCCGGCTTGTGCATCTCGACCACCGGAAGCGTGGGCGGCCTCACGAACGCGCCGGCAGCGGCTCCCCCGCTCGGCTGGCGGACGAAGACGTTGACGAGCACGAGCAGCGCGACCCCGAGCGCGACGGCGAGGAGGGCGCGGCGCCTGGGCTCGTCCACCCGGGAGGAACGCCTGTGGCGACCGACGGCTTCGCTCGTCACAGAGCGCTCGGTTCCGGCTCGGACGCGGGCCCGGCTCGATCCGGCGCGTCGTCGAGCGCGCTCTCGCCTGCAGAGGGCCCGCCGCCGTCGGACGCGGCGTCGTCCGCGACGGTGGCGCCAGCGCCCGGCGGGGCCTTGCTCGGCAGGGTGAGACGGCGACGCTTGCGGCGGCGAGCGACTCCGTCCAAGAGAGCCAGAGCGACGGCGAGCATGCCCACGCCGAGGCCGAGCTCTCTCAGCCACGCCGGGGTCCCGCCGGCCGTGCGCACGAGCGCCACGACAGAGCCCGCCGGTGGGCTGTCGGCCACTGTCCAGGCGGCGTCCTCGAAGGCGACCACGCCTGCCTCGGTCGGGAGCTGGCGAAGATCGCCTTGGGCCTGGAGCGCCTGTACGAGGCCCGGCGGCGGCGGGGCCGAGGGCGGGACCTGGACACCGGGCAGGTCCGGGGCTATCCCGCCGGGGAGGATCAGGTAACGGATGCCTGCTCGCGCCAATTCGGCGCCGAGCCGGACCGTGAGCCCGGCCTCGGCGCTGATCAGGTCCTCTTCGACAACGGCGCCGACCCCGGGGTCGGCGCTGGGCCACAGGCGACGGCCGTCCGGCAGGCCGTTCTCGCTCACCGCGAACGCGAGCCCTGGGCTTATCTGCCAACAAGGCGCCGGCACGCTGGCGGGATCACCGAGCCAGAGCACGTCGTAACCCTTGGCGCCCGATTGCGGCGCGGTCCAGCCGAGAAGCTGCTCGTAGCCGACCGAAGGGAGGGACGAGCGGCCGTCCACCGACGAGACGATGGTCGGGAACAGCCCGACGACGAGGCAGATCGTGGCTCCAGCGCTGAGATTCTGGCGCCACCCGAAGCGGCTTCGCGCGAGGTCGACCTCGAAGGCGGCCACGCCGAGCCCGACGGCCCCCGCGAGACAGCATGCAGCCGGAACCAGCAGGACCAGCGTCGCGCCGCCGCCGGCGCCGAGCCACCCCACGGCGCCCGCGTAGGCGACCGCCACCGTGGACAGGGCCGCGACCCACCAACGCGTCGCCCAGTCGAGCCGTGCATCACGCGCCACGAGCAGGACGAAGCAGGCGCCGAGCGGTATCCCCCAGACGAGCCAGCCCGCACCCACCGGGCCCGAGGCGAAACGGAGCAGGCGCAACACCCCGCCCGCAGTGCCACGCGCTCCCACGGCGCCGGAGATGATGCTCCACCTCGCGCCGGGCTGGAAGAAGGTGATCGACCAGGGCAGGCAGCAGATGAAGGCCACGCCCAACGCGCCTGCGGTGACGCCCAGCGAGCGGCCGACCGCGGCCAAGCGGCCCGCTACCGCCGAGCCGAGCACGATCGCCAGCGACAACGACACGACCGCCACGACCGAGGGGGGCGCCATGGCCGCCATGAACGCGAGAAGCAGGCCGAACGGGACGACCTCGGCCGCAACGGCGCGCCAGCCGTCCGGGTCGTCCGGCGACGAGAACGGCTCCAGCCGGCTTGCGCGGCACATGCGCGACATCACGAACGGCATCCCGGCGAAGGTCACCAGCGCCTGAAGGTCACCAGACGCGATGCCGTTCCACACGAGCGGGAGGCCGAGATAGGCGATCGTGCCCGCCAGCCGGGCTCGGTTCGAGCCGAGCGGCCGCAATAGTCGGTGCATCCCGACGGCGCCGACGAGGATGGGGCCGAGGAGGAGCAGCTTCTCCACCTGCGCGGTGCTGCCGAACAGGACCGTTCCCGCCACACCCACGAGGCCGAAACCGGGTGAAGCCGGCCCGGTCGTCTGCCAGCCGGCGTCCTGCCAGCCGCCGAAGAAGTCGCGCAGCAGCGTGGCAGGAGGTGGGAAGGGCAACAGCTGGCCCACCAGAGGCAAGTGGCCCGTCAACAGGTTGCGGATCCCGAACAGGACCACGATGACCAGGATCAGCCACGCCCAGCCGAGGCCGCGCCGCACGCCGGGCCCGTTCCGACTCGAGGCGATCCGCGCCGGCTCGAGCTCCTCGTCTGCCTGGAACCTGGTCTCGAGCCTCCTCGCGACCGGCGCGACGGGGAACGCCGAGCCGGCGGGACTGGCCTCGAGGGCCGTGCGCCTGTCGCCACGGCTCAACATCCGCGCCACAACGCGGTCGGGGCGCTGACGAACGCGTGCAAGCGCCTTGCGGGCCCGTCTGAGGCTCTTGCGGTGGCGCCAGTTCCACCACCAGGCGTCCCCGACGCGCTTGTAGCGCTCGCGCTCACCCCTCAACATCGCGACCGTCGCCTCCGCGATCGACCCGGCCGCGAGGTCGAGCACCACGGCCAGGCGACGCGGCCCGTCGTAGTTCTTGAGAACGGCGCGCAGCTCGTGGCGGCGGCGCAGGATGGCCGTGTCGCCGACGTTCCTCGATCCCGACCTGGCCACCTGGACGTGCCGGGCACGGGCCGAGGGGGCGACGATGACCCGCGCGCCCGCCACCTGGGCACGCCAGCACAGGTCGACGTCCTCACCGAACAGCTCTATGTCGGGATCGAAACCGCCCAGCGCCCTGAAGAGATCGGCACGCACCAGCATGCAGCCGCCCGGCACGGCGAAGACTTCCCGGCCCTCGTCGTGCTGAGCCTGGTCGAGCTCGCCCCGCTCCACCCGCTCGACGGCCACGCCGAAGCGGTCGACGCCGAGGCCCACCTCCAACAGGCGGTCAGGGGCGTTCCATTCGACGAGCTTCGGTCCGACGATGCCGGCGTTGGACCGGTAGGCCTCCCCGACCAGGCAGCGGACCGCGTCGGGCGCAAGGGCCACATCGTCGTGGCAGATCAACAGGTGCGACGCGCCCTCGACCGCCACGAGCGCCTCGTTCGCCGCCGCCGAGAAACCACTGGACTCGCTCTGGCGAAAGATGAAGGCGCGCGGCAGCACGGCTGCGACACGCGCCGTCAGCTCCTCGTGGCTCGCGGCGTCCACCACGAGCACGTCGAGGTTCGGGTAGTCCTGAGCGCCGAGCGCCTCCAAGCATTCCTCGAACCACGGACCCGGGTCGCAAGCGACCACCACGGCGACGACCGGCGGGGCTTGCTCCTCCGGCATCGGCGCCACGCTACCGCGGACGCGGGGCCGGAACCGGGAGCGCAACCTAGATTACGCTTGCAATAGTTAGCAGTTTGTAGTACACTAGTGAGCGTATGGCCCCCGGGCGCCGTTGGGTTGGCGCCCCCAGGGGCGGCTGCGAACGCTGGACAGGAGGAGCGGGACATGACCGACAAGCGAGAGGATTTGGCCGATGTGGCGCAGGCCCTGGCGGACCTCGCCAAGGAAGCTGCCTACGTGGCCATCGGCATGGGCGTCCTCGAGTTCCAGAAAGCCCAGGTCCGCTGGCGACAGCTCGCCTGCACGCGAAAGCTGATCGCCGGTCGGGGCCACGACCTCGACGAGACCGTCACCCAGGTGATCAAGGTCGTCGACTCGACGATCGAGCCGGTGCTGGGCCTGCTCCCCGAACCGGCGCAGGCCATCGTCCGCCAGACGCGCGACGAGCTGCGGACCAGGGTCCTGCGGTTCTCCGCCTGAGTCAGGAAAGCCGCCCGCGCCAGTAGTCGAGGACGTCCGAAAGGGTCGTCGCGAGCTCGATGGTCGGTCGCCACCCTGTGGCGGCCACGAGCTTCGACGCGTCCCCAACGAGCACGGGGACCTCGACGGGGCGGAAGAGCTCAGGGTCCTGAACGAAGCTCACCTCGCAGGAAAGCATCGCGGCCATCTGCGCCGCGAGGTCGGCGATGCTGATCGCCCGGCCCGAGCACACGTTGTAGGCCTCGCCGGCAGCCCCGTCGGTCGCGAGGAGACGGTAGGCCCGCACGACGTCGCGCACGTCGGTGAAGTCCCGGGAAGCCGTGAGGTTGCCGACCTTCACCGTCCCGCCGTTGCACAGCTCGGCCTCGACCATGCGCCGTGCCAACGCCGCGACCACGAAGTCGTCGACCTGGCCCGGGCCCACGTGGTTGAACGCCCGGGCCCTCACCACGGGAAGGCCCCGGCCGAGGTACGCCTGCAGCCCGAGGAACTCGGCGGCCACCTTGCTCACGGCATAGGGCGTGACAGGGCGAAGCTCGGCGTGCTCGTCCAGCTTCTCCGCGGCGGGGGCGGGGCCGTAGACCTCGGCCGAGCTGACGAGCACGACCACGGGCGGGACCTCGCAAGCGGCGGCGGCCTCGAGGAGGTTCAGGGTGCCCATGGCGTTGACCCGGAACGTCTCGGCAGGCTCGCGCCACGACTGACCGACATGGGTGAGCGCAGCGAGGTGGTAGACCACGTCCGGCACTGCCGCTTCGAGGTCGGCTGCGATCAAAGCGGGGTCGGTCACGTCGACTTCGGGACCGGGGGCGACGGCCGTGTCGCCCTCGTCGGAGAGGTGGCGCAGGAGCCATTCGCCGACGAAGCCGGTCCCACCGGTCAGGTACGCGCGCACGGCGCTCAGGCTACCTGCCTATCCGGGGATTCCCCGTTGATCCCGGCAGGTTCGAAGCGTTGTGAGCGTGGTCGCCGTCAGGCCCTCGCCGCGGTGCGGTACACGGCCATGTGACCCTCGGCGCAGGCGTCCCAGGTGTAGCGGGCCGCGATCGCCAACCCGTCGGCGCGGCGGCGGGCCCGGTCGCCCGAGGGCTCCTCCGAGGTCGCCACCTCGATCGCCGCCGCGAGCGCAGGGGGCTCGCCCGGCGGCACGAGCAGGGCGGCGTCGCCGGCGACCTCGGCCATCGGCGTGCCCGAGGTCGTGACGAGGGGCGTGCCGCACGCCAGCGCCTCGAGGGCCGGGAGGCCGAAGCCTTCCTCGAGCGACGGGTAGACGACCGCGCGGGCCCGGCGTAGGAGCGCCGGGACATCCGCGTCCGCCACGTAGCCGAGCCGGCGGATCCGGTCGCGCGAGCGCGCCGCGGCGAGCGAGCGCATCACGGGCTCCACCTTCCAGCCTGCGCCACCGGCCAGGACGAGCTCGAGCCCCTCGTCGCCGCCGGCGATCCGGTCGAAGGCTGCGACCAGGTCTGCGATGCCCTTGCGCGGCTCCAGGGTCCCGAGGTGCAGCAGGTACGGCCGGCGAAGGCCGAGGCGCTCCAGGACTTCGCCGTCGGCACCGGGGCGTGGCTCGTCGGCGACGAAACGAGCGTGGTCCAGCCCGTGGGGCACAACCACCACGGGACATCGCGGGGAGAGGATCTCGCCGAGCCGTGCCGCGGTCATATCGCTCACGCAGACGATTGCGGCGGCGTGCGCCACCGAGTAGCGCATGGCGGAGCGGAACCACCTCACCTTGCTCTGCTCGTGCCACTCGGCGTGATCGAAGAAGGTGAGGTCGTGAATGGTCACGACACAGGGGACCTTGGAACGCCGGGGCATGGTGTAGTGCGGGCCGTGGTGCACTTGGACCGGTGGCGTGCCGAGGCCGGCGACCACCGAGCCGAGGCGCGCCTGCTCGTAGACAAGGCGCGCAGGGCGGCTTGCAGGAGCTATCGCGACGACCCGCTCCCCGGGCGCGATGAGCGACCACCTCGCCCCGTCGTCACGCCGGGCGAGCAGCGTGAGCCGGCAGTCGTCACGACGGGCCAGGGCCCTCGCCAGCTCGACGATGTAGCGGCCGGCTCCGACGGGCTGGTCCGGCACCGCGCTCACGTCCATCGCCACCGCGAGGGTGACGCCTGGCGGACCGGGGGTCATCACCGCTCCCGCCCCTCGGTTACGGCCCGCTCCCATACCGCCACGTGCGCACGCGCGGTGTCGACCCATCGCAGCGCCGCGGCACGCGCCAGGCCCCTTTCGACAAGGGCGCTGCGCGTCCCGCCGTCGTCGGCCGCGGCCACGAGCCCCCCGGCGATCGACGACACGTCCGTGGGGTCGACCTCGAGCGACGCGCCGCCGGCGCTCGGGACCGGGCTCGAGACGACCGGGGTCCCCTGGGCCATCGACTCGACGACGGGAAGCCCAAAGCCCTCCACGATCGGGACGTAGGCGCAGCAGCGGGCACCGGCGTACATCGCGGCCAGCGCGCCGCCCTCGAGCGCGCCCGCGAACACGACGCCGCTCGGCGGCCCGGGTGCCGTGGCCGGCGTCGACGCTCCCCACCCGGTCGGTCCCACGACCACGAGCGGCCAGGCGTCGGGCAGCTTCGGCCTTGCGAGGGCGTATGCCTCGAGGAGGCGCCGGAGGTTCTTCCGCGGCTCGAGGGTGCTCACGGTGAGCAGGTACGGGCCGGTGACCCCGAGGCGCTCGAGCAACGCCCGGGCCGCCGGGAAATCCGGCTCGCCGAGGTGGTCGGCGCCCTCGCTCACGATCACGAGCCGGTCGGCGGCGATGCCCACGCCGGCGCCGAGGACCGCTCTGGCCGTCTGTTCGGAGGGGACGACGACGATGGCGGCCCGTGCGGAGGCGCGTCTCAGGGCGGCCTCGTGCCACCGCCTGCCCCTTGGGGGAAAGGCATCCGGCATCGATCTCCAGGCGACGTCGTGAACCGTGATCACGAGCGGTCCGCCCGAAGAGGGCACCGGTGAGGCCAGCGACACGGAGTGCACGACGTCACTGCCCCGCCCGACGCGGGCGAGCCCCAGGTCCCATGCACGCGTCATGAGCGGGCCGGGTAGCCGCGAGCACACGACCGGGCACCCCAGAGCCTCGAGCGGGTCCGGCCGGGAGGGTGGGCGGCTCGCGACGATCGTGATCGCCGGGCGGTCGGCGGCGGCGAGCTCGCCGATCCCCTTCAACAAGCCACGGGTGTAGGTGCCGATGCCTCCGGGGACGCGCCGTCTCAGCTGCTCGGCCGCCAAGGACACCGAGAGCGGCGTCAACTGGCCCGCCTGTCGCGTGCCGCCACGCCGTAGAGATCGACCATCGAGGTGGCCGCCGACTCCCAGGTGAACGACGCGGCACGGGCGCGCCCGGCCCGCACGAGCCTGGCGCGAAGGCCGGCGTCGTCGATGACCCTCGCCAGCGCCGCCGCCATCGCCTCGTGGTCGCCCGGCGCCACGAGCTCGGCCGCGTCGCCCACGACCTCGGGGACGGCGCCGGCGGCCGTCGCGACGACAGGCACCCCCGCCGCCATCGCCTCGAGGGGCGGGAAGCCGAACCCCTCGTAGAGCGACGGGTACGCGAGCGCCACGGCGCCCTCCAGCATCGAGCGCCGCTCGGCTTCTGCGAGGTAGCCGACGCGCACGACGCGCCGGCCGAGGCCGCAGGAGGCGACCGCCTCTTCGAAGGCCGGCTCCCCCCAACCGTCGGGCCCGGCGACGACGAGCTCCAGGTCCCCGTGTGTGCGCGCGAGCTCCGCGAACGCCCTCACCAGCGTGGGCAGGTCCTTGCGCGGCTCGACGGCGCCGAGCGCCAAGAGGTAGGGCGCCTGGCGCCCGGGCCGCCGCGTGGCCGCGGGCGAGCGGGCGGCGGCATCGCCCGGGGGGGCCTCGAGACCGGCGGGCACGACCCGGACGCGCTCGGCGGCGGCACCGATCAGCTCGAGCACCTCGTCGCGCACGAAGGCCGAGAGCACGTGGACGAAGGCGCCCTGTCCGACGGCCCGGCGAACGAGCGGCGGGTACGCCAACGAGGCGGGCGCGCACAACTGCGGGAACCGGAGCGCCGTCAAGTCGTAGACCGTCACGACGCGACCGGCGTGACGTGAAGGGGGCACGACGTAGTTGGTCCCGTGCACCACGTCCACGGGCCCGGTGAGCCATTCGATCGGGGGCAGGTCCGCCCGTGCCCACACGGCGTTGGCGAGCCGTGTCGGGATCCGCCAGGTCCGCACCGGGACCCCGAGCGCGCCTGTGGCCGCAGCAGTGTCCCGGGTGGCGTCGCGGGCCACCGCGTACCCGCGCAGCTCCACGTCCTCGCGGCCGTGGAGAGCGCCGGCGAGACCGCCGCAGAAGCGGCCGACCCCGGTGAGCGCGCCCGCCAGGGGCAACACGTCGAAGGCGACCCGGAGCCTGCTCAACGCGACCACGGGCAAAGCCGCCTCGCCAAGGCGGGCGGACCGGTGCCCCGGCGCCACGCCGTCAACGGAACAGGTCCTCCCCGTGCGGCCGGACCACCTCTTCGGCGACCGACCCCGACCCCAGCAAAGCGGCGTCCACACCTCTCACCACAGCGACCGGGACGCCTCGCGCCTTTCCCATGACGAGCTCGGCCGCGGCGGCGATCTCGTCCACGACGCAGATCTCGGTCGCGACGAGCTCTCGGCCGAGGGCGTCGGCCGTCCCGCGAAGATCGACCACGGCGCGGATCCCCGCGCAACCGATGGCGACGTCGGTCACGCCGCGCCGCCAGGCACGGCCGAATGTGTCGGAGATGACCACGGCGACCTCGAAGCCGGTGCGCGCCCGGATGCCGTCTCGCAGCCTGCGTGCCGAGCGGTCGGGATCCTCGGGAAGCAGCGACGCCCAGCCGTTGGCAACGTTGGACAAGTCGACGCCCGAGTTCGCGCACACGAAACCGTGCCGGGTCTCGGTCACGACCAGGTCCCCCCTGCGTCGCAGCACGCGGACCGACTCGGACTCTGCCAGGAGGCGTTTGGCGTCGGGATCGGAGGGATCGATCCGGACCATCCGGCCTTCCGCCTTGGACACCACCTTCTGGGTGACAACGATCACGTCGCCGTCGATCAAAGGCGCGTGCTCGGCGATGAGCGCCGCCAGGTCCTCGCCCGGGCCGATCTCGCCCAGGCCCTTCACCCCCAGCACGAGCAGTGACTCGCCGACCGCCATTGGCGCAGTCTCTACCCAAGGGCCGGCCAGGCGCTACGCATCGGGCGCGGCGCTCGCCGAGCCCGACGGCCCCGCGAGCGTGCCCGTGGCGCCGAGCACGGCGCGGGCGAGGCCCGCAGCCGCCTCCGGCGTCCTCATGACCGTTGCCGCGACCACGCACCTCACGCCCGCTTGCTCGACCTCGCCCGCGGAGTCCTCGTCGGCCTCGTCGATCACGAGCGTGCCGACACAGGCCTTGAGGAAGCGGGCCACGCCCGGCGCGGACGCCTCTCCACCGAGCTCGATGAGGAGCCGGTCGGCCGGGCCCTTCAAAGCGGATCCCGCCACGATCGGCGACACGGCCACTACCGAGTGGCGGCGCGCCGTCAGCACGTCCGACACACCCGCAACGGCGAGGATCGGCCCTATCGACACGACCGGGTTCGAAGGTGCGACCACGACGAGCTCGGCCGACTCGAGCGCTTCGAGCACGCCGGGCGCGGGGACCGCCTGCTCGGCTCCGTCGAAGCGCACCGAGCCCACGACCACCGAATGGCGCAGCCTCACGAAGTAGTCCTGGAAGGCCACTTCCTGGCCATCCTCGAGCCGCAGCCGGGTCCGCACCGGGTCGTCGCTCATAGGCAGGAGACGCACGCCGAGCCGGAAGGCCCGCGAGATCTCGCCTGTGACCTCGGAGAGCGTCGCGCCCTCGCGCATCCTGCCCGTGCGGTAGAGGTGGGTCGCGAGGTCCGCGTCACCGAGACGGAACCAGGTGATGGCACCGAAACGCTCCAGGGCCTGCATGGCGCGGAAGGTCTCGTCCTTGAGACCCCACCCGGTCGCCGGGTTCACGACACCGGCGAGCGTGTAGGTGATCGTGTCGAGGTCCGGGCTCACGCACAGGCCGTGGAGCTCGGTGTCGTCCCCGGTGTTGACGACGGCGACGATCTCGCCCGGATCGACGACCGCCTGCAGCCCGGCGAGCATCCTGGCGGCGCCGACCCCGCCGCAGAGGACTGCTATCACGAGGCGGTCCGGCGGACATGGTCGACGACCGCCGCGACCCCGTTGCCGAGAGGGGTCCACGGCTTCCAGCCGAGATGCAGGCCCGCCCGCCTCGGGTCGAGGGCGCTGCGTTGCACCTCGCCGGGCCGGGCCGGCGCCTGTCGCGCTCTGAGGTCGCTCCCGCACGCCTTTGCGACGATCTCGTACAGCTTCGACACCGAAGTCTCCTGGCCTGTGCCGATGTTCATCACCAGGCCACCGCCGCGACGCGCGGCGCGTGCGAAGGCGTCGACGACGTCGTCCACGAAGACGTAGTCGCGGGTCTGGGTCCCGTCGCCGAACACGACGCACTGACGGCCCGCGACGAGGTTGCCTGCGAAGATCGCGACGACGCCGGCCTCGCCGTGCGGGTCCTGGCGAGGACCGTAGACGTTCGCGAGCGCGAGGGCGGTGAACTCGATCCCGTGCAGCTCACGATACGCGACCAGGTAGTCGATGGCGGACTTCTTCGAAACGCCGTAGGGCGACAGCGGCCTGTGCGGCTGGTGCTCGTCGACGGGAAGGTCGGCGGCGTCCGGCTCGCCGTACAAGGTGCCTCCCGAGGCCGCGAAGACGACCTTTCCCGTCTCGGCCGCGCGAGCGCCCTCGAGCACCTGGATCGTGCCGAGGATGTTGACCTCGGCGTCGAACACGGGCCGCTCGACCGAGACGCGGACGTCGGCCTGTGCGGCCAGGTGGAAGATCACCTCCGGGCGGCGGTGGCGCACCAGGGCGACGAGGTCGCTGGAACGGACGTCAAGGTTGTGAAAGCGCAAGTTGCCGTCCGATGCCCGGGCATCGGCCAGGTTGGCGAGCGATCCGGTCGAGAGGTCGTCGACGACGTCGACGTCGTGGCCCTCGGCCAAGAGGCGATCGACGAGATTCGACCCGATGAACCCAGCACCTCCGGTCACCATCGCGCGCATCGCGTCCGCCTCCGCTCTCGAAAGCTTCAGGACAAGGGATAGTGCGAGCCGTCGAGCACCGACTCGGCCGGCAGCTCGGCCCCGACGCCGACAATTGTCATACCGCTCAGACGGCAGTTCTCGCCGATCACGGCGCGCGGGCCGACGATGCTGTCCTCCACGGTCGCGCCCCGGCGGACCTCGGCCCCGGGCATCAGCACGGAACGACGCAGCACGCAACCGGGCCCGATCCGTGAGCCCTCGCAGACGACGGTGTCCTCGACGACGGCACCAGCGGCGATCGACGCCTCCGGGCCGACAAAGCAGTGCGGCCCGAGGTGGCAGGCGACTCGCGCGCTCGGGTCCACGAAGACGCCGGCTCGGATCTCGGGCGCGGGAGGGAGGTTCGCGCGACGGCCCCAGAGGATGTCGAGCTGCGCCTGGAGGTACTGGTGCGGCCGGCCCGTGTCGAGCCAGTAGGCGTCCGACGCGAGTGCGTAGAGCCCGCCTGCGGCGACCAGCCCGGGGAAGGTCTCGCGCTCGATCGACACCCGCCGCCCGTTCGGGATCCGGTCCAGGACCGAGGTCTCGAGGACGTATATCCCAGCATTTATGAGGTTCGTCGGAACTTGGTCCACCGGCGGCTTTTCGATGAAGGCGGTCACCATCCCCGTCTCATCGGTCGGCACGACACCGAAATTGGACGGGTCCGGGACCGGCGTCAATGCGATCGAGGCCTCCGCCGAGCGCGAGCGATGGAACTCGACGAGGCCGGACGCGTCTATTTCGGTGAGCACGTCGCCGTTCAAGACGAGGAAGGTGTCGCTGACTCCGGCCTTGTCCGCCGCGAACCTCACGGCGCCCGCGGTGTCGAGCGGTTCGGGCTCGACCACGTACTCGAGTGCGACGCCTTCGAGCCGGCTGGTCGGGAAGGCCGCGACGAACGCGTCGGCCCGGTAGCCGAGCGACAGCACGGCCCGGTCGACGCCGTGACGGTCGAGCCACTCGACCACGTGCACGATCATCGGCCTGCCGACCACGGGCAGCATCTGCTTGGGGATCTCGTAGGTGAGCGGCCGAAGCCGGGTTCCCTCGCCGCCGACGAGGACTACGGCGTCCATCAACCAGTTGTGGTCGTGCTGCTCACCGGCTTGGTCGTCGTGGTGCTCACCGGCTTGGTCGTCGTCGTGGAGGCACTGGTCGTAGTCGTGGTGGAGGTGCTGGTCGTCGTCGTGGTCGTCTGAGACTTGAGGAAGGCCGCGACCAGCTTGCTCGCCGACGGCCTGGCGACAGTGGAGCCCTGGGGCACGAAGGCCAGCGCGAACAACTCCCCGTTGGCGTAGCCGATCCCGACGGGGTCAGAGGAAGCGAACGGCGTGGTGGAGCTCGGTGAGGGCCAGATGAGCACCTGCACACGACCCGGCTTGGTGCCGCACTTGCGAGTGCTGTCGTATGTGCCCGCGAGCTTTCCCAGCGACTTCGGGAGGCTGAGTGTGCTGGCCGTCAGGCCAACGCCCTCCGACGAGAGGAACTTGGTGAGGGTCGCCTTCGCGCCTTCGAACTGGGCAGCCTCGGCACCGGCCCTCTCGGGCTCGATGTCGACCACGCCGTTGCCGGTGGTGATGATGCCCGAGGTCTGGTCGGCGCTGCGCGGCAGGTTCGCGACCTGGCCGCAGATGTCCACCGAGAGCGCCACCTGCCAGTGGTCGGTCAAGAGCGGGGGCGTCGTGTTGGCCTGGGTGGTGGTGGTCGTCGTCGAGGAGGTCGAGGCCGCTTGCTGACGCTCGTGGCGGCTGTACACGATCAGCCCGAGACCGATGACGCAGACTGCCAGCAGCATCGAGTACCACCCGATGGGCGTGCGCTGTCTGTAACTGCGGCTTCCGCCGATCGCTGCGGCTCGCGCGACCCTGCGGCTGATGGAATTCCTGGGCACGGGCCGCGACTCTAGTCCCGGCTGGATCGTCATCTTTCCGCGGTGGTCCTCCGGGCGCGCAGACGCCCATCGGGCCGTCCTCAGTCGCTACTGGCCCGGGGCCGCCGGCGGACCGAGCGGAGGGTGCCGACATAGCGCTCCCCGCACGCGAGCACGAGCCGGGCACCGAGGGCGACCGCGACGAGCGGCAGCAGGAGCCGCCGGCGTCCCTTGGTCGAGCGGACCGCGAACCGCAGGATCGACCGGTGATGGGCGGCGAGCATCCTGTAGGGATCGCGCGACGTCGAGCGCCCCTGTTCGTGGACCACCCGAGCCGACGGCTCGTAGAGGACACCCCAGCCGGCGCGGTGCAGGCGCCAGCAGAGGTCCACGTCCTCGACGTACATGAAGTAGGCCTCGTCGAAGCCGCCGACGGCCTCGAAGGCATCGCGCCGCACGAGGAAGCCTGCACCTGAGACCCAGTCGGCGTCGCGCGCCCTGTGCTGCTCGTCGCCCAGGAGCCGGTAACGACGCGTCCAGGGGTTGTCGGGCCAGAACAGCCCGACGAAGCCGTGCCCCAGCGCGTCGCCGAGGTTCGGGAAGGTCCGGCCCGAGGGGTAGACCGAGCCGTCGGTCTCGAGCAGCATCGGGCCCGCCACGGCTGCGTCGGGACGGGCGTCGAGGGCCTCGGTGAGGCGTTCGACGGCGTCCGGCTCGGCTACGAGGTCGGGATTGCAGATGAACAGGAGCTCGCGTGGGCACGACCGCGCGCCCAGGTTCGCACCGGCGCCGTACCCGATGTTGCGTGGCGAGCGGACCAGGCGGCACGGGCGCTCCGGGCTTTGCGCCAGGGCGTCCGAACCGTCGGTCGAGCCGTTGTCCACCACGACGATGTCGGCGACCCCGTTGCGCTCGAGGCTCGCCACGCAGCGGGCCAGCACCTCGCCTGCGTTGTAGTTGACGACGACCGCCCCGACTCTTTGGGAGATGTCGGATTTCGCCAACTCAGGCCGTCAGCTCGGCGACAAGTCCCGTGATCGCCTGTTCCCAACTGGGGAGCAGGTCCCAGCCCGAAAGCCGCATGGCGGCGTTGTCGAGCACGGAGTTGGCGGGCCGGGGTGCGGGACGCGGCGGGCTGAGCTCGCCGGTCGAGATCGGCTCGACCCTTGCAGGGTCGAAGCCGGCAACGCCGACGACGAGGCGGGCGAACCCGTACCAGGTCGTCGAGCCCTGGTTGGTCACGTGGAAGATTCCGGCATGCCTGCCGAGCGAGAGGTCGACCACTCTCTTGGCAAGGTCGGCCGCCGAGGTCGGGCTCCCCCGCTGGTCGTCCACGAAGCGCAGCGTGTCGCCTTGTTCGGCCAGGCGCAGCACCGTCTTGACCATGTTGTAGCCCGTCCTGCCGTTCACCCACGCGGTTCGCACGATGGTGTGGCCCGGGTCCAGCTCACGCTCGCCGCCGAGCTTGGAGCGCCCGTACACCGACAGCGGGTTCGGCTCGTCCCACTCCACGTACGGCCGGGGCGAGGTGCCGTCGAAGACGTAGTCGGTCGACAAGTAGCAAAGGTGCGCCCCGACGATGCGGGCCGCCTCGGCCACAAAACGGGTGCCGAGGCAGTTCACCAGGTAGGCGCGGTCGGGATCGGACTCGCAGGCGTCGACGGCCGTCCATGCCGCCGGGTGGATGACGACATCGGGCTCGACGGTGCCTATGGCGGCCAGCACGGCGTCGCGGTCGCAGATGTCGAGGACGCTCTCCTCGGGGGCGATGACGTCGAGCACCGGGCCGCGGCGGCGTAGTCCCGCGCGGCGGTGCAGCTCGGCGACGATCTCGCTGCCGACCTGGCCGGTCACACCGGTCACGAAGACACGCACTGGTGCCCGGCCTCAGGACTGCTCGGCGGGCTGAGCGCCCGCCCAGGACGACTCGACGACCGGCGAACGTCCGATCAGGGGCTCCCACCACCACCGGTTGTCGCGGTACCAGGCGACGGTCGCCTCGAGGCCCGACTCGAAGTCCACCAGGGGCCGCCAGCCGAGCTGGGTGCGGATCCTCGTCGAATCGAGCAGGTAGCGCCGGTCGTGCCCGGGGCGGTCGGGGACGATCGTCTTCAGCGACTCGGGACGGCCCGTCGCCTGAAGCACGCCGTCGGCGATCTGCTCGATGCTCGCCTCCTCGCCGGAGCCGACGTTGTAGGTCTCCCCGACTACGCCGTGGGTGAGGACGAGGTCGACGGCGCGGCAGTGGTCCTCGACGTGCAGCCACTCGCGCCGGTTCTTCGTCGAGGCGTACAGCGGCAGCGTCTCGCCCTCGAGTGCCCGCGTGGCGAACAGCGGGATGACCTTCTCCGGGAACTGGTAAGGGCCGTAGTTGTTGCAGCAGTTCGTGATGGTCGCGTGCAGGCCGAAGGTCTCGATGTACGACCTGACGACATGGTCGGCACCGGCCTTGGAGGCGTTGTAGGGGGTGCGCGGCCGGTACGGGGACTCCTCGCTGAAGGACTCGTCGCTGTCGAGCGCGAGGTCCCCGTAGACCTCGCAGGTGGAGATGTGGTGGAACCTCGCGACCCCGCCTCGGCGGGCCGCCTCGCAGAGGGCCTGGGTCCCGAGCACGTTGGTCCTGAAGAAACGGGCCGGGTCCAAGATGGCCAGGCTGTTGTGCGACTCGGCCGCGAAGTGCACGATCGTCTCGATCCCGTGGCGCTCGAGAGTCGACGAGACGAGGGCCTGGTCGCAGATGTCACCGTGGACGAAGACCACGCGGCCCTCGCCCTCGAGCTCGGCGATGCTGCGTCGGTCCCCGGCGTAGGTGAGGGCGTCGAGCACGACCAGCTGGTCCTCGGGGTGGCCTTGGGCCCAGTACCGCACGAAGTTGGAGCCGATGAAGCCCGCGCCGCCTGTGATGAGCATTTTCATGATCGGCTCAGGTTAATCGGCCTCGGCCGCGAGGCCGGGACGACGGCTGGCCCGCAGGGGGGCACCGGCGAGAGACCGGCTCTCAGCGGACGTGGACGACGTCACCCGCGGAGATCGTCCGTATGCAGGCACCCGTGGAGACGAGGAGGCACCCGGCGTCGTCGACGTCGAGAGCCCTCCCGCTCACGGTCTCGTCCACGAGCTCGACGCGGACCTCCCGCCCGATCGTCGCGCAGGCGAGGCGGTACTCGGACGCGAGGCGGTGACGTCCCTCCTGGCTGGCGAGCATCGCGTTCAGGGTGGCCGTGGCGGCGAGCAGCTCCCCCACGAGCGCGCCCCGGTCGATCTGGCGTCCTGCGATGCGGTTCAACGACGTGGCACGGGTCGCGATCGCGACCAGGTCCGGGTCCGTGGAGTCCTCGGGTGGCCAGTCCGCGGGCCAGTTCACGTTGATCCCGATGCCGACGACGATCCCCCGGGGCCTGCGGGCTCCGCTCCGGCCGGGGTCGTGCTCGGCGCGGGGCGCGAGCACCTCGGAAAGGACGCCGGCGACCTTCCGTCCCGTCTCGGCGCCCACCGGGCGGGGCTCCGGCGCGGCCCAGGCGACCCCGGCCCCCGCGACCAGGTCGTTGGGCCATTTCAATGAGAGCTCGACCCCGGCCGACGTCCGGCAGGCCCGGACGGCTGCGAGCGCCACGGCCCACGCGGCGAGATGAAGCTGTTCGGTCCGGAGCTCGGGCTTGAGCAGCATCGAGCACAGCACCGAGGTGCCGGGAGGGGCCACCCATCTCCTCCCGAGACGCCCCCGCCCCTCGCTCTGGTGATCGGCCACCACCGCATAGCCCTCGGGGACCTCCGCGCCATCGGGCAGTCCGGCAGCCACGAGGCTGACCAGGTACCGGTTCGTCGAATCGACCACCTGCAGGCGCTCCGGCACGGCGAAAGGAACGGGCCTCCCGCCGGTGGCGTCCTGCCCGACGAGGGGATCGCCGCCACGATGCTCGCGGGTAGCCTGCTCGACTGAGCACTCCCCTACGGGTGGTCCGTCGGCTCGCGGCACCTGCTCCATTGGGACACGAGGCTAGGAAGGAGGGCCGGTGTTCGACAAGGTGCTCATCGCGAACCGGGGCGAGATCGCCGTCAGGGTCATCCGGACCTGCCGCGAGCTCGGGATCGCGACGGTCGCCGTCTACTCCGAGCTCGACAGCAACTCCCTTCACGTCCGTCTCGCCGACGAGGCCTACGCCCTCGGTGGCCAGACGGCGGCCGAGAGCTACCTCGTGACCGAGTCCATCCTGGGTGCGCTCGAGCGCAGCGGTGCCGACGCGGTGCATCCCGGATACGGGTTCCTCGCCGAGAACGCCGCGTTCGCCCGGGCGGTGGCGGCCGCCGGCGCCACCTTCGTCGGCCCTCCTGCAGGCGCGATCGAGACCATGGGCGACAAGATCAGCGCCCGGCTCGCCGCGGAGCGCGCGGGCGTGCCCAGCGTTCCCGGCCTGAGCGAGCCGATCACGGACCCGGCCGAGGTGATCGCCTTCGGCGAGGCGAACGGCTGGCCGGTCGCGATCAAGGCGGCGTTCGGCGGCGGGGGCCGCGGGATGAGGGTCGTGAGCCAAGCCGCGGACGCCGCCACGGCCATGGAGGCCGCCCAGCGTGAGGCGCAGTCCGCCTTCGGGAACGCGCAGGTCTACCTCGAGCGCTATCTCTCCTGGCCCCGTCACATCGAGATGCAGGTGTTCGCGGACAGCCACGGCAACGCGGTGTGGCTGGGCGAGCGGGACTGTTCGTGCCAACGCCGTCACCAAAAGCTCGTCGAGGAGAGCCCCGCCCCCGGCTTTTCCGACGAGCTCCGCCGGGCCATGGGCGACGCCTCGGTCGAGATCTGCCGGGCGTGCGGTTACCAGGGCGCCGGCACCGTCGAGTTCTTGTACGAGGACGGGAGCTTCTACTTCCTCGAGATGAACACGCGACTGCAGGTGGAGCACCCCGTCACGGAGCTGTTGACCGGGCTCGACCTCGTGGAGTGGCAGTTGCGCGTCGCGGCGGGCGAGCCGCTCCCGCTCTCGCAGGAGGCGATCGACTCTCTGAGCCGCGGGCACGCCATCGAGGCGCGGATAAACGCCGAGGACCCGTCCGACGGCAGGTTCCTGCCCAGCCCCGGGAAGATCACGAGGCTCCGCCTTCCGGAGGGTTTCGGCGTGAGGTCCGACTCCGGCTTCGAGTCCGGCGACACGGTCAGCCAGTACTACGACAATCTCGTCGCGAAGGTCATCGCCTGGGGCCAGGACCGGGACACCGCCCGCCGCAGGTTGTTGCGCGCGCTGTCGGAGATGGAGGTCGAGGGCGTCGCGACCACGAGCCCGGCGATCCGGGCGGTCCTCGCGCACGAGGACTTCGTCGAAGCGCGCCACTCGACCCGATGGCTCGAGGAGCGCCTCGACTTCTCCGGCATCGAGATGGCGCCGGCCTGGGACGGGCCGTCCCTTCAAGGCGACGGCGGCCCGAACGGCGGCGAGAACATGGTGGTGCGGGAGGTCGACGCCGAGGTCGACGGGCGCCGCTACCGGGTGAGGCTCTGGGTGCCCGACACCTCCACCAGCCAGCCGGTGCCGCGCCACGCCCGAGCCCCTGCTGCTCCCCGTTCGCGTGCGGCGGCCATGCCGCTGAGCGTGGACGACGGGACGGTCACGGTCCCGATGCAGGGGACGATCATCAAGTTGCTCGTGACCGAGGGACAGGTCGTGGAGGCCGACCAGACCATATGCGTGCTGGAGGCCATGAAGATGGAGAACCCGATCACGGCTGACCGGGCGGGGACCGTGAGAGAGCTGCGCGTCTCGGTCGGTGACTCGCTCGGCGCGGGCGATGTCGTGGCGGTCATAAGTTGACGGGGGTGACCGAAGCAGCCAAGCAACAAGCCCGCACCAAGATCGTCGACGCCGGCGAGCGGCTGATCGCGCTCTCGCGGATGATCCACGACCACCCGGAGCTCGGCTTCGAGGAGGAGCGGGCGTCGACCTGGTGCGCCGAGGCACTGAGCGAGGGCGGCTTCAGCGTCGAACGAGGAGTCTGCGGGTTGCCGACGGCCTTGTCTGCGAGCGCCGGCACCGGGCCGCTCACGGTCGCGATATGCGCCGAGTACGACGCCCTGCCCGAGATCGGCCATGCCTGCGGTCACAACGTGATCGCGTCGGCGGCGATCGGTGCGGCTCTGGGGCTTGCACCGCTTGCGGACGACCTCGGCATCACCGTCCGCGTCCTCGGCACGCCGTCGGAAGAAGGCGGCGGGGGAAAGATCCTCATGATGCAGCGCGGCGGGTTCGACGGCGTCAACGCCGCCCTCATGGTGCACCCGGCGCCTACCGAGCTCGACCACATGCCGTGCCTCGCCGTCAGCCACTTCGACGTCCGCTACACCGGCAAGGAGGCGCACGCGTCGGCGTTCCCCGAGCGGGGCGTCAACGCCGCGGACGCGATCACGATCGCCCAGGTCGCGATCGGGTTGCTCCGCCAGCACGCGGGCCACGGCGATCAGGTCCACGGGATCGTCACCTACGGCGGCGCCGCCCCGAACATCGTGCCGGCTCTCGCCGTGGCGAAGTTCTACGTGCGGGCCGAGACGCTGGAAGCCCTGAAGGAGTGGGAGGACAAGATCGTGAGATGTTTCGAGGCCGGTGCGCTCGCGACGGGCGCCTCCCTCGAGATAGTGCCCCAGGGCCCGCGGTACTCGGAGTTCGTCACCGACGAGGAGATGGCTGCGCTCTACCGCAGGAACGCCGAGGCGATCGGCCGCGTCTTCGCCGAGAACGCCGCAGGAGCCATGAGAGCCTCGACCGACATGGGCAACGTGTCGCTCGAGATCCCCTCGATCCACCCGCTCATCTCGATCGACTCGTTCCCGGCGGTCAACCATCAGGCCGAGTTCGCCGCGGCTGCCGCGAGCCCGGCGGCCGACCGTGCCGTGCTCGACGGAGCCGTGGCCATGGCGTGGACCACGATCGACCTTGCGAGCGACGAGGCGGTGCGCCGGCGCCTGAGCGCGACCGCCTACCGGCACGCCTGAGCGCCCTCGGGGCCGGGTCAGCGGTTCGGGCGGTACTCGCCGAACACCTCGCGCAGCGCGTCTGACACCTCTCCGAGAGTCGCGCGTCGCTGCAACGCCTCGCGCATCGGGACGAGCAGGTTCTGTGTGCCACGCGCGGCCGCCCGCACGTCGTCGATCGCGGCGTCCACACCGGCCTGGTCCCGCGATGCCCTAAGCGCCCGCAGCCGCTCGATCTGGGCCTCCTGCAAGGACGGGTCGAGGGGAAACGCCTCTGGCTCGCGGGCGTCCTCCTCGACGAACTTGTTGACGCCCACGACCACCTCGTCCCCCGACTCGACGGCCTTGGCGTACTCGTAGGCGGCTTGCTCGATCTCGTCCTGCATGAAGCCGGCCTCGATGGCGGCGACCGCGCCGCCGAGCTCGTCGACGCGCGCGATGTAGGCGAGCGCCGCGCTTTCAACCTCGTTGGTGAGGCTCTCCACGAAGTAGGAACCGGCCAGCGGGTCGACGGTGTCGGTCACGCCGGACTCGAAGGCGATGACCTGCTGGGTGCGCAGGGCGAGCTTCGCGGCGTGCTCTGTAGGAAGCCCGATCGCCTCGTCGAAGCTGTTCGTGTGGAGGCTCTGGGTGCCCCCCAGCACCGCGGAAAGGGCCTGCAGCGCGACGCGGACGATGTTGTTGTCGCTCTGCTGGGCCGTGAGCGTCGAACCACCGGTCTGGGTGTGGAAGCGGAGGCGCTTGGACCTTTCTTCACGGGCGCCGAAGCGCTCGGTCATGATCCGGGCCCAGATCCTGCGCGCCGCCCTGTACTTGGCGACCTCCTGGAACAGGTCGTTGTGGGCGTTGAAGAAGAACGAGAGGCGCGGCCCGAAGGCGTCTACGTCCAGGCCCGCATCGAGCGCTGCCTCGACGTAGGCGATCCCGTTGGCGAGCGTGAAAGCCAGCTCCTGGACGGCTGTCGAGCCCGCCTCGCGGATGTGGTAGCCGGAGATCGATATCGTGTTCCAGCCCGGGATCCGCTCGGCGCAGTAGGCGAAGGTGTCCGTCACTAGGCGCATGGAGGGCCGCGGCGGGTAGATGTAGGTGCCGCGGGCGACGTACTCCTTCAAGATGTCGTTCTGGATCGTGCCGCTGATGGACGACGGCGCCACGCCTTGCTCGGAGGCCACCAGCTCGTAGAGCAGCAGCAGTATCGCGCCTGTGGCGTTGATCGTCATGGAGGTCGACACCTTGTCGAGGGGCAGCCCGGACAGAAGGGCGCGCATGTCCTCGATCGAGTCGATGGCGACGCCGACCTTGCCGACCTCGCCTTCGGCCCGCGGGTGGTCGGAGTCGTAGCCCATCTGGGTGGGAAGGTCGAACGCGCACGACAGCCCGGTCTGGCCAGCGTCGAGCAGGAACTTGAAGCGCTCGTTGGTCGCCTCGGCGGTGCCGTAGCCGGCGTACTGGCGCATCGTCCAGAGTCGGCCGCGGTACATGTCGCGCTGCACCCCTCGCGTGTAGGGGTAGGCGCCCGGCTCTCCCAGCTCGCGCGACGGGTCGAAGCTCTCCAGGTCGTCGGCTGCGTAGCGGCGACGGATCTCGATGCCGGAGTCGGTCCGACGCTCGGTCTCTCCTCTCGCCACAGGCCAAGCGTAAGTTTCGCCTGCCGAGGTTGTCACCTCGGGTCCAGAGCTCCGCCCGGGGTTGCGAGCCTCAGCCGGCGATGCCGAGGCGGGGCACCTGCCTCGGGGGCGCCTGTGTGGGGTGCGGCATGCACAGGTCGTCGTAATCGGCGATGACGATCTGGCCGGCGTGCTCGCCACAGGCGGGGCAGGCGGGGTCCCGCCGGATCTTGAATGTCCTGAACGTCTGCTCCAGGGCGTCGTAGGCGAGGAGACGGCCGACGAGGGGTTCCCCCAGATCGAGCAGGAGCTTGATGGCCTCGACGGCCTGGATGGAACCGATGATCCCCGGCAGCACTCCCAGCACACCGGCCTCCGCGCACGAGGGCGCCAGTTCCGCGGGCGGTGGCTCGGGCACGACGCAGCGGTAGCAGGGACCCCGGTAGGGGTAGAAGACCGTCGCCTGGCCCTCGAAGCGGAATATCGACCCGTGTACGACGGGGGTTCTCTTCACCAGCGATGCGTCGTTCAAGAGGTAGCGGGTCGGGAAGTTGTCCGTCCCGTCGACGATCACCTCGTAGGAGTCGATGATCTCGAGCACGTTGTCCGCCCCGAGACGGACGTCGTAGGTGACCACTTCCACGTCGGGGTTCATGGCCGTGAGCGTCTTCTTCGCGGAGTCGACCTTGCGCTCGCCGACCCGGTCGAGATTGTGCAGGATCTGGCGCTGCAGGTTCGACGAGTCGACGACGTCCATGTCGACGATCCCGATCGTCCCCACACCGGCAGCGGCCAGGTACAGGGCTGCGGGCGAGCCGAGTCCGCCTGCGCCCAACAGGAGCACCTTCGACTCCAAGAGACGCTGCTGGCCCGCCTCGCCGATCTCGGGAAGAAGCAGGTGCCGCTGGTACCGGTTGCGTTGTGCGGTGTCGAGCGTCCTCGGGGCCACCCACTGGCGCCCCTCGTCCTTCCACCTGTTGAACCCACCGGCCATCGAGGCGACGTCGGAGTAGCCCAGCTGGCCGAGCGCCTGCGCGGCCAGAGCGGACCGTGTGCCGCCTGCGCAGTAGACGATGATCTTGCTGGTCTTGTCGGGTATCCGGCCTTCCACCTGGAGCTCGAGTAGGCCCCGGGGCAGGTGGAGCGCTCCCGGCACCGCCCCTTGGGCGTACTCGTCCGCCTCGCGGACATCGAGGAAGATCGCCCGGTCGAAGACGGCGTCCGCGCTTGCGGGGTCGACCTCGACGATGTCGCGTCTCACCTGGTTCAGCATGTCCCTGAAGCTCGGCACCAGCCCACCTCTTCCTCGGTGCTCCCGAGTCACCAAACGCTACCAGTGCGATCAGCTTTCCGAGACGGTCCGCGTTCAGCCCCCAGTCCCGCTTCGGCCGAAGGTCCGCGTCAGGACCCCGTACTCAGTTAGCGTCCGCCGAGTGGAACTCGATGACGTCGTCCGCAGGCGACGCATGGCGAGGAGCTTCTCGGACGAGCCGGTGCCAGCCGAGGTCCTGGACCGGGTGCTGGGAGTTGCCGCGCACGGGCCATCGGCTGGCTTCAGCCAAGGGGTCGACCTCGTCGTGCTCGAGGGCCCCACACGCACCAGGCAGTTCTTCGAGATGACCAGCGACCCTGAGTTCCTCGCCGGGCCCGGGATGCTGCCCGGCATACTCCGGGCACCGGTGATCGTCCTTCCGGTCTGCGACCCAGGCGCCTATGTAGCCCGCTACGCCGAGCCGGACAAGGCCCGCTCGAGCCTCGCGGGACTCCCGGCCGAGCGCTGGCCAGTTCCGTACTGGCTCGTGGACGCCTCTTTCGTGGTCATGCTGCTGCTCCTCGCTGCCACCGACCAGGGACTGGGGGCGCTCTTCTTCCAGCTGCACCGAGACCCCGGCCCGCTGCTCGAAGCACTCGGCGTGCCCGGAGGAAAGCGGGTCATCGGTGCCGTCGCGCTCGGCTACGAGGGCGACGCCGAATCGACCGGGACCTCCGTCCCGACCGGGTCACCGAGACGTCGTGGCCGGCGAGCGATGGGTGACGTGGTCCACCGGGGGCACTGGTAACACCCAGGCGGCCCCGACGCGCCGCTCAGGGCTGCCCGGCGCTGACCAGGCCGTTGAAGAAGATCGGGCCGAGGGCGACGTTCGTCCCGGGCTCCGCCGCCTGGATCACCGTCTCGGCACCGAACGGGCCCGACCCGAGGTACATGACGACGTGGGATATGGCATTCGTGCCGTCGTGGGCGAAGTGGTAGAAGAGCAGGTCTCCGGGCTCAAGGTGCCCCAGGGACACGGGACGGGACTCCTCCCACTGCAGCGTCGCCGAGTGTGCGAGCTGGTAGCCCGCCGCCGCCCAGGCGCGCATCGTCAGGCCCGAGCAGTCGATGCCCGCCCTGCCGACACCTCCGAACACGTACGGAACGCCGAGGAACTCCCGCGCCACCTTCGCGGCCCTCAGGCCCTCGGCCTGTGTGGCGACGTGTGACACGTCGGTGCCGGCTCGGTTCGGCCCTCTGTAAGGGCTTCCGGTGGGCGCTGGCGAGAACAGCCGGGCGAACTCCTTCCTCCCGACAAGCCGTAGCAGTCGTCGGCTGATCGAGGTGTACTCGCCCGACGCCTTGCGCACGAGGGCCAGGGCCTTGGCGCGCACGGAAGTCAGGCTCGCCAAGGTTCGGGCCATCTGCCGGAAGGTCTGAAGGGCGGCGGCACGGGTAACGCGGGCGGCGCTCGACGTCGCCTTGTAGCTCCCGACGGCTTGGCGCAGTTGGTTCAACGCGACACCCGTGTAGACCCCGGCCATCTCGCGCTCGGACGCGCTGCCGGAAACGAGCCCTGTACCGACCTCGTTGAGCTCACCGGAGACGTAAGCGCGAATCGCGGTACGGCGCAGGCGTGCACCAGCCGCCGACACGCGGAGTTCGGCGGCGTGGATCCGGCGGTCCAAGACGGCGATCTCGCGTTGCGCCGCGGCCAGCTTGCACTTCTCGAGGTCGTAGAACTCCGACAACGCCGCCGCCTTCTGGTTGTCCTCGGTGATGAGAGCCACCGCCGACAGCAGACGCTTCAGCACCCGGTCCGCTTTAGCCGGGACGCGCGGTAATGTGGTCGTAGTAGAGGCGAGGGACTTGCCCGGTGCCGCGGTAATCGTCCTGGGCGCGCTCGGTCCACCGGTCCGCGGCCGGGCCATCGCCGCGACCGCGGGAAGGCTCAAAACCATGATCGTCGCGATGGCGCCCACGGCGAGGCACTTCGCACGCCTCATGCTTGACACCCTAGCGCGGTTGATCTGACCACTCTGAGTGGTAGACAGTGTTGCATCCCATGTCGCAGCGGCCGCGATGTTCCCGCATGCCGGCTACTCCCGAATCCCGGTCGCGCACGAGGACGCACGTTGGCCGAATCCGTCAGCCAGCGGTCACGGCAAAGCGAGGCGTAACGCCCAACAACCGGTCTACCGGCGACACCATTGCCTCGCGGGTCGCCCATTCAACGTCACGGAGGCGCTCGACTCGAGCCGGCCCCCAGTCGGTTGACTCGACGAGGTCAACCAGCAGTTCAGGGGTCGTACCCGACCCGAACGGGAGCTCGGAGCGCAGATCGGCCCCGTACTCCGCATGATGGTCCGACGGTTGGTTCCTCAGTTGCCGGAGAAGTATCCGGGCACGAGAGCGCAGCTGATCCAAAGGACCCGCGTTCGGGCCCCAGATGCTCTCGAGGAGCACGAGCGTTCCTGTCGGCGCGGCGCGGCGCCAAGCCTCGAGCGCCGCTCGGGGGTCCGGCAGGGTCCACACGAGGTGGCGCTCCACGACAGCGTCGTAGCCCTCGCCGGGAGGTGCGGCTGCATTGCCTTCGACGATCTCCACGCTGAGGCCGCGCCACTGCGCCTTCGCGCTCAGCTGTGCCAACATCGCAGGCGCCAGGTCCAGCGCCGTGACGCGGTAACCCTGTCGAGCCAACAACAGACTCAGGAAGCCCGTTCCCGCTCCCGCGTCGAGAACGCGCGCCGGCGGAGGCGGAAGCAGCCTGCGCAGAGCTGCTGCCCACACTGCCAGTTCTGCTTGTGTTCGCGGATCATGCCCCGCCGAACGGTCGTAGGTGGCCGCGTCGCGATCCCAGTACTCCCGCACCTGGCGCTCGAGCCCACCGCCCTCACACATTCGCCGGTCTCCCTTCCCACAACTCCTGCGCCCGGCAGCTCCGCCGGATCCCCGGGGATACAAACTATTCAGGATCGAGCGCTCCGCGACAGGAGACGGACCCTTAACCGCGAATGGCGACGCACAAGCCATGATCGGAACTCCGTCAGCAACCAGCCTCGGTTCTCCCGCCGCCCGACCTTGTCCTCATCTCAAGAACCGGTTCAGCGCACGTCCTCACCCAGGTGTCCCGAGGACGGAGACTCAACACGAAGGGTGAACAGATGAACGCAATAAGTGACTTCGGTGAAGCCAATTTCGGAGGCCGCTTCTCCTGCAAGAAAGGCGGTCCCTAAGACCGACCCTGACTGCGGAGGAACCATCCACGAATCCGGTCGGCGTCCGCGACGCCAGGGGCGATAGCTAATAGCTGCCTAGGACTCACAACGGTGCCCCCTGCCAAGAAGCTGGAAACCGTTGTTTCTGCTGACCTCTAAGGGTAACGACCTCAATGCGCTCCCGCACCTGAGGTTCTGTACGGACAAGTCAGCCTGCTTCGGCACGCCCTGAAGCCAGACCCACCTGTCCTGACAGGTCGGACTGAAAGGAGGCAAATCCCACGCTTGTCATTCGCGCGAAGTATGTCTGCATATGACACAAAGCCTGACAAAGCCTCTTGACATCAATAGTCAATGGCGCGATGGTTCGCGCAGCGAGGGAAGCTTTGATTCCCAGTCCTTATCTGGTCGCTTGGACTGGTTGGAGCGAGTAGCGAACCCGTCCCCGCTCGACAGTCGCGGTGGTTCACACCTACGAGCAAAGTGAGCGGGAACGGAGTGTCTTCTTAGGTCTCATGAAGCGACAGCCATTGCGGAATGGTCAATGGCTGCTTATACCAAGACCCTGCACGTCGGCGTAACTGATGTGCTCGCCGGCCATAGCGTTCTGTGCTGCCTTAGCACCTCAAGCAGCTCATCGCTTACAAGCGCCATTTCCGCCACGAAGCGGCTCTTCATGGATTCTGGCGGTTCGCCTGGCGTCCCCCGTCTCGTACTACTCCCGTGTAGTTACACAACAACTGGCACAATCGGGACCTTCGCCTCTATTCGCCGACCGAGCCGATGGTGCAGAGTTCGGCCCGCGAGGCACCGCATGAGCGAGGTCAGCAGTCGCGGGGATGCGGGGGGATGCACGTCTCAACCTTCGGTTGCCCTGAACAAGGTCGCGAGGTGTGAGCCTTTAACCGCAGAGGGAAGCACTCCCAGGTCGGAGTGCGCCTCGGCCGCGTCCGAGCAGTTCCGTACAAAACCGTTTCTCCACGACCGGGCACGCCTTATCCACAAGGTGTTGCGGTTCTGCGAGGCCGGGTGTTCTTACCCACCCGTTTGGACCGCACCAAAGGACTCCCTCCTTGGGAGTGCCCAGCTATGGGCAGGGGGACGCACGGCCCTTGGCATCAACCAGGGGCCGTGCGGTTTTCTCGCCCCAGGTTCGCCTGGATGACTGGACGATGCTGACATGAAGCTCCGCTCGGTTGCACGCGTCGTGGTTGTCTGCCTGGCCGCCTTGGGCCTGGTCGGCGTCGGCGCTCACGCCGTGTTCACGACCTCGACCACGAGCGGCCAGGCCATCACGGCTGGCACCTGGGGGACCATTCCTCCCCCGACTATCCCAACTACGCCGACGGTCACTATCGCCTACCCGGTCAACAACACCACCTACGGCGCCGACTGGACCGGTGCCATCACGGGCACGGTGAGTGACGCTCTGGGCAGCATCACCGAACTCGGGGTCTCGCTCCAGCAAGGAAGTGGTGGCTGCTGGACGGGCAGCGACGCCACCTTCACCGCCACCTGCCCGAACTGGGTACCGGTCACTACCGGCACGACGAGCTGGTCGCTCACCCTCCCGGCGATTGACCTCACCTCGGGCGACAGCTATAACGCCACCGCCCAGGCCCAAGACAGCGTCGGGAACACCTTTGCAAGCTCGACGGTCGCCTTCACCTACAACACCGCCGCTCCGGCCCTGCCGACGGTCGCCATCTCCTATCCCGTGAACGGCGCCACCTACGGGGCTGATTGGACCGGGGCCATCACCGGCACTGCGGCTGCGAACGCCGCCGGGGCGTCCATCTCGACCGTGGCTGTCTCCATCCAGCAGGGAACAGGTGACTGCTGGACCGGCAGTGGCAACACCTACACGGCGAGTTGCCCGAACCCCGTGCCGGTCACAAGCGACACCACGAGCTGGTCTCTGACGTTCCCGCCCACTGACCTCACGTCGGGCGACTTCTACAGCGTCACAGCCCAGGCCACAGACAGCCTCGGGAACCTCGGTACCAGCTCTCTTGTCACCTTCGCCTACAACACGACCATCCCGACGGTCGTCGTCACCTACCCGGTGAACGGCACCCACTACGACGCCACCAGTTGGACCGGGACCATCACAGGAACGGCCTCGTCGAACTCCGGTGGCAGCACGACCATTGCCAGCGTGTCGGTGGCCATCGAGGACACCACTACGGGCACTTGGTGGAACGGCACTTCGTTCAGCGCCACAACTCAGACCTTTGTGCCGGTCACGAGCGGCACCACTACTTGGTTCCTCACCTTTGCCGCCAGCAACCTCACCTCGGGTAACAGCTACAGCGTCGTAGCCCAGGCCCCAGATTCGGCAGGGAACGTGGGCACCAGCCCGATGGTGACCTTCAGCTACTGCAACCAGACCAGCAGGGTTCCCCCGACGGTCACCATTACCTTCCCGGTCAACGGCACGACTTACGGGTCCAACTGGACGGGCGAGATCACAGGCATCGCCTCGTCGAACGCGGGGGTGGGCACGACCATCAAGAGCACCGCTGTGGCCATCGAGGACACCACGACGAAGCAGTGGTGGAACGGCACCTCGTTCACCAACTCCAGCCAGACATTCGTGACGGCCACCGGCAAGACCACCTGGTACCTGCCCCTCGGGGCGACAAGCCTCACCTCGGGTAACAGTTACAGCGTCGTCGCCCAGGCCACCGACTCGACCGGGGAAACCGGGACCAGCTCCACGGTCACGTTCACCTACGCGCCCCTCCCGACGGTCACCATCACCTTCCCTGCCAACTGCAAGACCTACGACGCCACCACCTGGACAGGCGAGATCACCGGCACTGCGACGCCGGGCGCTGCAACGACCCTCAAGAGCGTGTCTGTGGCCATTGAGGACACGACCACCAAGCTGTGGTGGAACGGCACCTCGTTCAGCGCCACCACCGAGACGTTCTTTGCAGCCAACGGCACGGCGACCTGGTACTTGCCCTTTGCAGCCGGGAACCTCACCTCGGGTCACAAGTACGCCGTCGTGGCCGAAGCCACAGACAGCGACGGGAACGTGGGCACAAGCCCGACGGTGAGCTTCACCTACTGCAACCGGACAACCCCGCCGACCGTCGCCATTACGTACCCGGTCAACAACGCCACCTACGGCACCAACTGGACAGGAGAGGTCACGGGCACGGCCTCAGCGGAAGCCGGGGCGACCATCACGAGCGTGTCTGTGGCATTCAAGGACACCAAGACAGGCAAGTGGTGGAACGGAAGCGCGTTCGGCGCTGGCACCCAGACCTTTGTTACGGCCACCGGCAAGACGACCTGGATGCTTGCGATGGCGGCACAGGCCCTCACCTCGGGCGTCAGCTACACCGCCGTCGCCCAGGCCACCGACAGCGTAGGGAACACGGGCACAAGCTCGACGGTGAGCTTCACCTACGACACGGCCCCGCCGACGGTCGTGGTCACCTACCCGGTGAACAACACCACATACGGGACCAACTGGACCGGGACAATCGCCGGAACGGCCTCGTCGAACTCCGGGTCCAGCCTGTCGAGCACAAAGGTGGCCATCAAGGACGCGTCCACTGGCAAGTGGTGGAACGGCACCGGCTTTAGCGCCTCGGGCCTGACCTTCGTCGTGGCGAGCGGCACTACGAGCTGGTCGCTCGGCCTGGCGGCTAAGTACCTCACCTCGGGTGCCACCTACACCGTGACCGGCGAGGCAACAGACGCCCTCGGGAACGTCGGCACCAGCTCGACGGTGACCTTCACCTACAGCACCAAGAGCACATCTCACGCGCTCGGTGGTTCACATGGCTAGAGCGCAAAGAACTCCTCAACAAGGTGTTGCGGCTCCGGCAAGCGGGACCTCGTGTCCCGCCAGTCTGGACCGCACCACAGGACCCTCCTTCATCGGAGCGCCCTGGCAGCAAGCAGGGACCCCGTGGGGTTCCTGGTCCGTTACAGGAGCCATGGGTTCCTTGGCAAAGGTGGCGTGTGCCCTAGCCAGTGGTCCATTTATTGAATAGGAGCAGCAAGCCATGAAACTCCGCACTATTGCAATGACAGGAGTACTGAGCCTCGCAGGTCTCGGCCTGGTCGGGGCTGGCGCTCACGCCGTTTTTGACACCAACGTAACCGCCACCCAGCAAGTCACGTCAGGCACGTTGCATGTGGCGATATGGGACACACTTGACGCGAATTGCCCGAACGCAGCCGCGGACTGCCAGGCGACAACGCTGGCGACCCCGCCAGCCGTTGGATCATCGTTCGTGATTGGTCCCGAGCCGATTTACGTCACCAACAACGGCACGCTTCCCGCCTTCTGGACGGGAATCGGAATGACCGACCAAGGCACAGGTGACAGCGCCCTGGCTTCTGAGTCCTACCTGTGCTTGCAGGACTCCAACCACAACGTGCTGTACAACGGCCCGTTCAGCTCGGCATCGACTTTCCCCGAACACGACTCCATCCCAACGTCTGCTGGTGCGGGTAACTACATCCTCACCTACGTGACCTTCTACGCAGGCCCGACCTCAGTCGAGCCTTGCGGAGACAATGGCCCGTTCGGAACCGACTCCTCGACCATGAACCCCGCGGCTGCGTCTCTTGACAACGCGGCCGAGGGCGAGACCATGCAGCCGACTTTCACCTTCAGCTTCACGGGCTAGGTCAACTCGCTAATCAGCCTTTGCCTTATCAGCAGCGGTCCCCCGCTACTGACGGGTCTGGCATCCGAATCGATCATGAAGTTCTGCCAGGCGGGGCACTGAATCTGGCCTGTCTGGATAGCACCAAGGGGACTCCCCCACAGGAGTGCCCCTGGCAGCAAACAGGAGCCTTCGGGTTCCTGGCAGTACGGAGGAACCCCCCTGGATTCCGCCTAACAAGCAGTCCATCCATCCATTGACTGAATAGGAGCAGTAAATGAAGCGCTTTATGAACAAGAAGTTGTTGGTCGTCGGAGTGGTCGTCGCCGTCCTCCTCGGTGTTGGAGGGGCGGCGTTTGCCTTCTTCGGAGTGGGCGGGTCCGGTTCCGGTACGGCAAAGGTCGGTACTGCCAGTGATGTCACGATCAGCCAGATCGGTGCTGGATACGACAGCCTAATCACGGGTAGCGGCGATCCCTATATCCAGGACCAGTGTTTAGCGTGCGTCAGCATCACCGATCTCGGCAACGACATCACCCTGGCCAATACGGGATATCAGCAACTCGTGAATGTGGTAGTGGCAATGCGTAACTGGGGCGCCGGTGCGATCACGGATCTGCCCATGACACTGAGTATTAACAAAGGCGTAGCTGGTCCCATCACCGATACCCAGTCCTTCAGCTTCCCGCCAGCCATCATTGCTGGCGTCGAACCGTCGCTGACGAACGTTACGTTCGACTTCAGCTCGCAAGGGGCTTTTGTTGCGCAGGAGTTCGTCTACGACATCTCGTTCTCTGCCACCAGCGGCAGCTGGGGTGATGCAAGCGGCCTGAACGTCGCCCTGTCGAGTTCAGCGACTGATCTCTCGATTGGGACCGACACGAACACGGGATATTTGTACGTTGACCCGACCGATAACGGCAGCGGGTGGCATGGTGACGCCCCCAACTGCGGCACCCTGACGACAGGCATCTTCCAGTCGGTGCAAACTGACTGCGGCCCAGCCGTCGAAACCGACGCCTACGGCACCCCAGCCCAGGTTGCAGCAGGGAACGCGGACATCCCGGCGGTGGAGGTCAACGTCGTGGGCGGTACCACCGCGTCTCTGTGGCCCGGTGAGACCCAGCCCCTCGGCTTTGCGATCACCAACCCGAACACCGGTGATGTGTGGATCACCACGGTGACCATCGCTCCGAAGACGAACGTGAGCGGTGACGTCGAGGACCAGTACTCGGACGACATCACCGGGTGCCTTGCGACCTGGTTCACCGTCAACGGTTCTCCCGTGTCGATAGCCGGGAACGTGGCTCCTGGGGTCACTCTGTTCCAGAACGTGGCGTCGATCACGATGTCGAACCCCAACACGTCCCAGAACGCGTGCGAGGGTCACACCATCGGCCTGTCATTCACGTCGCCATAACAGCACGAGCCGGTGGCTGTAGCTCATTGCCACCAGCTCAACTGAGTCGGAGGACCGGGTCGCGGGCATTGTTCCCGCGGCCCGGCCACCCGGCCAGCAGAAAGTGATCGGTGTCCTTACCCCACACCACTTAGGACCTAGGAGTCGGTGAAGTTGAAGAAGTTCAGGCGAACGAAGGCAGTGGTGCCCAGCGCAGTGGCGCTGGTCGTTGCCGCGCTCGTCTTCATCCTCGTCTCCATCGCCACCGTTCCCTCAAAAACACCGAAGTTCCTCCTCTCCTCGGGCACGGGCTTCGAGATCACGAGCACCATCTCCAGCTCGTCAACAAGCCAGAGAGCCGCCCTCCTTTACCCCGGAGCGCAGCGCTACCTGTGGTACACGGCTCACAACCCGATGAAGGTCCCCATCACGGTTACCTCCATGAGCATCGCCGCGGTGATGTCCCCGGCAGGCTGCCCGATCTCCAACCTCGATTACAGCAACACCACCTTCTTCGGCTCGCTCGTCGTCCCGGCATCGGGCAGCAACTCCGTGTCAGTGCCCATCTCCTTGAAGAACACCCCGAAGAACCAGGACTCGTGCGAGAACACGACCTTCAACTTCGTCTACGCAGGAGCTGCGACCTACACAGAGGTCTACGCCACCACGACGGCGGTCACGTCCTCCGGTGTCAGCTACACGGCCACGGTCACAGCCAGTGCCAGCTCCGGTCAGGACCCGGTGCCGAGCAGCCCGACGGGCACGGTGACCTTCTATAAGGGCACCACGATCATCTGCAGCGTCTTGCTCATAAGTACCGGGACGACCACCTCGAAGGCCACCTGCGGGCCGATCACGGCTGGGAGCACGATCACCGCCGTCTACACCAACACCGACGGCAACTTCTCCGACAGCTCGGGGACGGGGTCGTGATGGCAAGGCGCGTCCTTCGAGCCATGCTGCCTTGGCACTGGCACCGCGCTGCGCTCGTCTTCGGGGCGATCATCGTCGTGGCGCTCGCCCTCGTAGCCAGTTCCGCTTACGGCTACTTCACGACCCGCGGCTCGGGCACGGGTTCGGCCAGCATCGGGGCGCTCAGCGTGGCCGTGTCCACGCCTTACTCCGATGCCGTCGGCGGCTACCAGGGTCCCTGTACGAGCGCCTCCATTGGCTGCACCTCGATCACCTTGCCCACGGTCGGCCCGGTCGGCTCGACCTTCGACTCGACCCCCATCCCGGTCACCATCACCAACACGGGCGGCGTCCCGGTCACGGGGATGCAAGTCGCCGTAAGCGACACGAACACCAACACGACCATGGAACAAGAGCTTGGCCTCTGCCTCTACAACAGCGGCGCAGCTCAGCTCAACGGTCTGCTCACGTCGCTTGAGGGCACGCCCGCGACCTTGCCCGGCAGTCTCGCGGTCGGCGGCAGCGACACGTACTTCGTCGACTTCTACGCCGGGCAAGCCTCGTCCAAGTGCGGGGGCGCAGCAATCCCGAGCCTGACCCCCGGTGCGGAAGATGGCTCGGTCACCACGACGATCACGGTGACCTACGACTCATGATCCCCCCTCTGCTCCCATCTCGCGGCCAAGCTGGTAAAGGCACCCCTGCGTCTTGCGGAGACCGACGCGCCGGGTATGGCGCGCTTCGGTGGTGATGCCGCAATGGCGGGAGGAATCATGACGACTGAAGGCCCCGTTGAGGACAGCGCTCCACGGCCCGCCGAGGACAGTGCCGCCGTCCCCGACGACGCCATGTCTCTCGTCACCTGGACCGAGACTCCTGCTGTGGCCGAGGAGGGCACACCGGTAGTTCAGGAGAACACACCCGTCCCTGATGAGGACGTGGCTCTGGTCGCCGGGACCGACAATGCTGCGGTGGTAGAGGAAGGCACGCCTGTCGTTGAGGAGAACACGCCCGCCGCTGAGGACGGCACACCGCCGGTCGTTGGGAGCGACATCTTCGTCGCCGCCAAGGACAACACCCATAGGAAGGCGGCGCGCTCAGGCTCCAAGCTCGCAACCGCGGGCAGGTGGGTTCGTACCTTCGTCGCCTTCGTGCTCCTGCTGGCTGTGCTCGGGGTGGCGGGAATCTGCGCCTTCGCCCTGGTACAGGGCACCTGGCAGGTGACACCGGTCCTCTCGGGCAGCATGAGACCCGGCTTCTCGGTCGGCGGCGCGGTCATCAGCCAGCGTGTCCCCGTCGACAGCCTGCGCGTCCGGGACGTGATCATCTTCTCCGACCCGTTCAAGCCCTCCGAGCAGATAGTCCACCGCATCGTCAAAATCACCAAGAACAGCTCGGGCCAGCTCCTGTTCAACACCCAGGGCGACGCCAACAGCGTCCGTGACCCGTGGACGCTCACGATAAAGGGGGACTACATCTACAAGGTGCGCTGGTCGGTCCCCCTCCTCGGCTACGTCGCCAACAACTACCAGAACCACAAGGGCGACTACCTGTTGGGCGCTGGCATCGTCCTCATACTGATAGCCATCGTCACCATCCTCGAAACACGCCCAAGCCGAAGCCGCCGACATGCCCGGCGGGCTAACCCGGCTTCGTGATGGGACACCGGTGATAAACCCCTACCGCATTTGGAGAGCGGTGGAGACCGCCCCCGCCGAGGCCGAGGCCGCAGTCGTCGATGCCCCCGTCATTGGTGAGGAGCGTTTCCGCCTCGCCTTCGAGCAGGCCATGGCTGGCACAGTCCTCGTCGGTCTCGACCGCACGGTGCTGGAAGCCAACGACGCCTTTTGCCAGATGCTCGGACGCAACAGGGACGAGGTGGTGGGAAAGCGCTCTGATGTGTTCACCCATCCCGACGACCGCGACATCTCAGACGAGTCCCACCGCCGTCTGACCTCCGGCGAGGTGGACCAGGTGAGCTACGAGAAGCGCTACCTGCGAAAAGATGGGCGGGTGGTCGATGTCGAGGTGTCGACCTCGCCCGTACGCGACGACACGGGGTCGATGCTTTGCTTCGTCGCCTCGGTCCGGGACGTAACCGAAGAACGCGTCCTCAACGCCCAGCTCTCTCACCAGGCACTGCACGACTCGCTCACCGGACTCGCCAACCGGGTGCTGTTTGACAACCGCCTCTCCCAGGCGCACACGAGGACTATTCGCCGCGGAGGATGGAGCGCAGTGATGTTGTTGGACCTCGACGACTTCAAGGAGGTGAACGACACATTCGGCCACGTTGTCGGAGACGAGCTGTTAAGGGCGCTCGCACGGCGCTTTACCGAGGTGACTCGCTCGTCTGACACGCTGTGTCGCTTCGGGGGCGACGAGTTCATCTACCTGGCCGAGGAACTGGCCTCCCCGGCTCAGGCCGAAGAGGTGGCCGTGCGCCTTTTGGGCGTCCTCGCAGAGCCTTTCTCCCTCGCTGGGACGCTGGTGCAACAGCACGCCAGTATCGGGGTCGTGGTCCTGGAGGGCACCGGCAAGGGCTGGACCACAATCATCCAGGACGCCGACGCCGCCTTGTACGAGGCCAAGCGCCAGGGCAAGGAGCGTCACGTCCTCTACACACCCACAATGCGCCAACAGGCGGTGACGCCCGCCCCAAGGCCGGGTGACCGGGGCCAGAGCCAGGCACCGTCTCGCCTCGCTCACGCTCCCCCTTTTCGGAGCGGGCCGGATGCGCCTCCGGTCACATGAGCTACACCGAAGCAAGCAAAGCGACAGTTCTTCCATCCCCAACACCTAGAAGCTGTACATCGATTGCGAGGAGGAATACCCATGTCAACCATTCAAAAAAGGTTCCATGACCTGAAGGACCAGCCCGAGGAAGGCTTCACTCTCATCGAGCTGTTGGTGGTGCTGCTCATCATCGGCATCCTGTTGGCTGTCGCCATCCCCACGTTCCTCTCGACCACCAAGACCGCCAACTCGACGACGGCACAGTCCAACCTGCAAACGGCCCTCACCGGTGCCAACGCCTACTGGACCGAGGAGGGCCAGACCTACGCGGGCATCGACGTGGCCGGGAACACGGACGTCTCGAACATCTCTCAGATTGACACGGGCGTGAACTACGTCAGCGGTGCGAACTCGACGGGACTGAACGTGGTGTCGCTTTGGACCGACAAGTCCACCTCGCTCGTGCTGTCGGCCTACTCACCGGCCACACACGACTGCTGGACCGTCATCGACTTGAAGGGCGTCCCAAG
>JBEKBX010000010.1:0-116323 GCA_050015175.1 Acidimicrobiales bacterium
GAGCCGGTGTCGGTCTCGTGAAGCCGGTGCTCGGTGATCGTGGCCGTCTTGTCGGGCATGCGTGAGTGGCGTGCTTTCTTGCTGTACCGGCCGGCCACGCCGACCCGGCGGGGAAAAGGAAGGGTAACAGTCCCGGCTCGGCGCACGCGCCGGGCCGCACCGACCTGGGCCGGCACTGATCACGATAGCAGGTCGTTCGGCCCGGGACAGCACCGTCACGGGCTCAGACCTGACGCGGGTCGACCTCGATGCGGGTCCCCGGGGCGGGCTGGCCTGCCGATGCGAGCGCGTCGGCCAGGGCTTCGGGCCGCGGCGCCCTGACGAGGAAGCGGCCGCCGCCCGAGCTCCCCACCTCGACCGCTCTCTCGCCGCGGGCCAGACGCGCCGCGAACTCGTCGGCACCGTCCCCGCTCACCAGAGCGAGAGCCGTGGCGGGAGGAAGCCTGAGCAGCGCCCTACGGGGCGCCTCCGAAGCGGCGAGCCGCCCGGGATCGGCATGCAGGGCCGCGGCCAGGACCTCGTGGTCGGGCAACCGCGTGCGAACCACAACCCGCCCGAGCCTTCGCCGGCCGCCGACGACCCTCGACGCCAGGGCCAGCAGGGCCAGCGCCTGCTCGCCTGCCCGATAGCGGGGTGCCAGCAGCTCGTGGTCGAAGTCCGGGAACACGACCAACGAGGCCGGTGGCGCACGGTGGAGCACAGCCTCGGTGCCGACCAGCACGGGCGCGGTGGGGAGGCGCTCGGTGGCCCCGGCGCCGGGGCGGCCGACCTCGGCCACCTCGAGCCCCGTGAGCGCGGCGATGTCCTCACGGACCCGGGCGACGCCGGGACGGACGATCCTTGGCCGGGTCGGCCCGCACGAGGTGCAGACCGGCAAGACCGCGGACCCACAGCTCGTGCAGTGCAGCACCACCGGCTCGCCCTGCGCGGGTCTTTCGAGCTGGACGAGGGCCGTGCCGCACGTCTCGCAGCGCAACAAGCTCCGGCAGCGCCCGCAGGCGAGCAGGCGGGCGCGACCGGTCCGGTTGAGCACCGCCAGGACCGGTCGGTCCGGCTCCCGGTCCGCCGCGGCCCGGATCAGAGTCGCCAACCGAGTGGGGTACCCGCCTTCGTGCGGGTCCTCGTCCCGGGCGTCGATCAGCTCGACCGGAGCCCATCCCGCGCGCTCCGCGTCACGGGGCAGCGTGACAAGTGGCCGGCCGTCGAGCAGGTCGAGCGTCGGGCAGGCGCTCACCAGTAGGCACGGGACGCCCGCGCGCCGGGCGCGCTCGTCCGCCAGCACCGTGGCTTGCCAAGTGGGAACGCGCTCTTCCTGGTAGGAGTCCGCGTGCGCGTCGAGAACGACCACGGCGCGCAGTGCCGCCACCGGCGAGAGCACGGCCGAACGGGCGCCGACGACGACTCGCCCTCCCGAAGCCGCCTCCGCCCACGCCTCGGGTTGAAGTGCCACAGCTCGACCTGTCCGCTCGAGACGGTTCGCAAGGGTCACCGCGTCGGCTCTGGAAGCGGCCAGCACCAGCACGTCGCCGTGCGTGCCGGCGGTCGCGGCGATGACCGCCTCCACGACCGCGAGCCTCGGTGCCGCCGGCGGGAGACGCAGGACGGCGGAGCCGGCGGAGAGCGCCCGGAACGTGGCCGCGGCTATCGCCCCCTCCGGTGCGCCGCCCCCGGTCCTTTCGCCGCCCGGCCGCTCGTAGGTCGCTTCCGAGTGCCCGCGGGGCGGCAGGGCGCGGACGAGGCGCTGGGGTGAGGCAGCCACCAACAATGGCCGGAGGCGGCCCGAATAGCGCCATGCCGCCCATCGGCCGAGATCGACGACCTCCGGTGGAGGACCGAGCGACACGAGCTCGCTCACAGGGCGGAGGTCGACCTCAGGTGGAGGGACGGTCGCCTCGGCGACCACCCATCCCCTCACTCGCCTTCCGTGGAGGACAACGCGGACGATGGAACCAACGCTGACGCTGCCGGCGAGGTCCTCGGGGATCTCGTAGGCGAACGTGCGGTCGATCCCGCTCACGTCGGGCAGGACCTCGGCGATCCTGCTCATCGCCGATCGACACGTCGTGCCGGGCGCAGAACCCGGCCGGGACCCGGATGCCGGCACGCGCCCGGCCCGGGCGTGAACGCCAGGTCCGCGCGCCCTTCTACAGGCCGAGGGCGGCGCGTAGGTCCTCGAGACGCGGCGTCGCTTCCCAGGGAGCTTCCGCCGGCCGACGGCCGAAGTGGCCGTAGGCGGCGACCTGGCGATAGATGGGCCGGCGCAGGTCGAGGTCGCGCACGATCGCGGCCGGGCGGAGGTCGAAGAGCTCGTCGACGGCCTTGGCGATGTGATCGGGAGCGACCGTCTCGGTGCCGAAGGTGTCGATCGTCACCGCGATCGGGTGAGCGACCCCGATTGCGTACGCGACCTGGATCTCGCAGCGGGACGCGGCACCGGACGCGACCACGTGCTTTGCCACCCATCTCGCCGCGTAGGCTCCCGAGCGGTCCACCTTCGAGGGATCCTTGCCCGAGAACGCGCCGCCACCGTGGCGCGCCCATCCGCCATAGGTGTCGACGATGATCTTGCGCCCCGTGAGCCCGGTGTCGGCCTTCGGACCACCCAGCTCGAAACGCCCCGTCGGGTTGGCGAGGAGCCGGTACCCGGAGGTGTCAATGCCGGTGGGCAGAAGTGGGGTGATCACGTGCTGCACCAGGTCGCCCGGCAGCTTCTCGAGATCGGCGTCCTTTGTGTGCTGTGTGGAGATGAGCACGGTCTCGAGCTCGACCGGCCGTCCGTCTTCGTAGCGCACGGTCACCTGCGTCTTGCCGTCAGGGCCCAGATAGGGGAGCGTCCAGGTCTTGCGCACCTCGGCGAGCCGCCGCGCGAGCCGGTGCGCCAACCAGATCGGAAGCGGCATGAGATCGGGCGTTTCGTCGCACGCGTACCCGAACACCATCCCCTGGTCGCCCGCGCCCTGGGCATTGAGCACGTCCTCACCGGCGGTGCCCGTGCGCACTTCGAGCGCGGTAGACACACCCCGGTCGATGTCGGGCGACTGCTCGTCGATGGAGACCAGCACGCCGCAGGAGTTCCCGTCGAAGCAGAGCTCCTCACGGTCGTAGCCGATCTCGCAGATGGTCCGGCGCACGAGCCGTGGGATGTCGACGTAGGCACTCGTCGAGATCTCGCCGGCCACGACCACGAGCCCGGTCGTGAGCAGGGTCTCGCAGGCGACACGGCCTTGGGAGTCCTCCTCGAGGATCGCGTCGAGAATGGCGTCGGAGATCTGGTCGGCCATCTTGTCGGGATGTCCCTCGGTGACCGATTCGGATGTGAAGTGGAAGCTACGCAAGAGACAGGCTCCTCATGCTCGATCGGGACCGGTGACACTTCGGGGTACCGACGCCGCAACCGTTGGGGCGTCGAAGCCCGGGGTTTCCACGCCCGGGTCGCCCGGGCACTGCTGTACTCCTGCCGGCACCGACGCGAGCGCGGCTCGGAGCACGGCTTCGGCGACGGCTCTCTTGGACTGGAGCGGGACCTCCGTGCGGGCTCCCCCACGGTGCAAGATCGTCACGGCGTTGGTCTCGGACGCGAACCCGACGCCCTTTGCTCCCACGTCGTTGGCCACCATCAGGTCCACCCCCTTGGCTTGCAGCTTGGCCGCCGCTCGTTGCGCCAGCGCGTCGGTCTCGGCGGCGAACCCGACCAGCACCTGTCCTGGGCGCCGGCGCCTGCCCAGCTCGGCGAGGATGTCGAGCGTAGGGACGAGACGGATCTCAGGAACCCCGTCGGCCTTGTGGAGCTTCGAGTCCGCCACGACGGCCGGGCGGTAGTCGGCGACCGCCGCGGCCATGACGACAATGTCGGCTGTTTCGGCCCGCTCGAACACGGCCTCTGCCATCTCGGCGGCGGTCTCGACCGCGATCACCTCGACTCCGGGCGCCACGGGCAACCCGGACGTCGTCACCAGGGTGACCTGAGCGCCGAGCTCGAGGGCGGCCTCCGCGAGGGCATGGCCCTGCCTTCCCGAGGAGCGGTTCGAGAGGAAGCGGACCGGGTCGATGGGCTCCCGGGTGCCCCCTGCGGTCACGAGCACGTGCCGGCCGGAAAGTGGAAGGGTGCCTCGACCCGAGCCCCGCCCCGCCGCGAGGATCCTTGCGGCCTCTGCGACGATCTCGTCGGTGGCCGGAAGCCGACCCGCGCCTACGTCGCCGCCAGCCAGGTGGCCCGTCTCCGGCTCCAGGACGTGAACGCCACGCCGGCGGAGGGTCGCGAGATTCTCCTGGACCGCGGGGTGCTCCCACATCTCCGAGTGCATCGCGGGACAGATCAGCACAGGGGCGCGCGTCGCCAGCAGAGTCGCCACGAGCAGGTCCGAGGAGATCCCGGCGGCGTAGGCCCCGATCACACGGGCCGTGGCCGGAGCGACGAGAACGAGATCGGCGCGCCGCCCCAGATCGGTGTGGGGGATCGGGACGTCGTCATCGAAGAGCTCCAGGCGGGCGGGCTCAGAAGCGAGAGCGGAGAACGTCGTCGCTCCGACAAAGCGCGTGGCGTTCGCCGTGAGAACTGGCACGACGTGGGAGCCTGCGTCGACCAGGCGACGGCACAGCTCGACGGCCTTGTAGGCGGCGATCCCACCGCTCACACCGAGCACGACCGTGGCGCCGGCGAGGGACGCGCCGTGACCGACAGCCCCGCCAGCTAGATCAGGTCCCGACCCCGCGTCGCTCACAGCCGCAGCCTCTGCCGTCCGGCGGTGGGCTAGCTCGCCTCCCCATTGTCGAGGGCACCGCTCGTCTCGTCGGCCGTCACCTCGTCTTCGACCGCGGCTTCCTCGTCCGCTGGCCAGACGGCCACGACCTTGCCTGCTGCGATCTCCTCGAGCGCGATCGACAGGGGTTTGCGTGCGATCGAGGCCACCTGTGGCGGCACGATGGCACCGAGACCCTCGCCGAGCTGGCTGAAATACGAATTGACCTGCCGCCCGCGCTTGGCCGCCAGGGTCACGAGTGTGAATTTCGAGTCGACCTTGTCAAGCAGGACCTCGATCGGTGGATCGATCATCGTGCTGCGCGGCTCAGCCATTGGGCTCCTTCTCGATCGGGTGCCGCCTCAGCGAGGCGGCCTGCCGTACGAGGGACGTGTTCACCCCTCGTGACGGAACCCCCTTACTATATCCGCGAGGTGGACCACGGCCTGATCAGGGTCGTCGTTGGCGGCATGGACAGGCGCATCGAACGCGACGGGGGCTGCACGGCGCCTCTTCAACAGCGCTGGGCGTCCATCCCCAGCACGACGCCACTGCCTCCGCAAGCAGTGGCGTGGGCGTCCCGTGCTAAGTCGGTGCGTCTGACAGATGAACTACGGTGAGGTTGGCCCGTTCTCGACCGACGGCGGTGACCTGCCCTTGCCGCGATCGAACTGGTCGGCAGCGCAATTGGAGTCGAGGAGGTCAGAAGATCGTGACCAAGTGGCGCAGGCTGCGCGGGCCCGCGACTGTGGCGATGGCGGTTGCATCCGTGGCTCTCGCGCTCACAGCCTGTTCCTCGAGTCCCACGGTCCGGACGCCGTCCACTTCGACCACGACCCCCGGGCACGAGGTCGAGGTCCCCGGCGGAACCATGACGATCGCCGAGGCCGCCCCTGGGCCGAACTACCTCTTCCCGATGATGAGCGGGCAGTACTTCCTCGTATCGAACCTCCAGCTGATCTACCTGCTGTTCCGCCCGCTGTACTGGTTCGGCCTCGGGAGCACCCCGGACTTCAACGAGCAGCTCTCGGTCGCCTTCGCACCGGTGTACTCCAACCACGACCGGACGGTCACCATCAAGATGAAGGGCTACAGGTGGAGCAACGGCGAGACGGTGGACGCACAGGACGTGGTGTTCTGGATGAACATGGTCAAGGCCGACGCCACCTCGTGGGCGGGCTATGTACCGGGTCCGGGCCAGTTCCCCGGCGACGTCACCAACGTCGTCGCCAACAACAAGAAGGACACGGTCACCTTCACGCTCGACGCGACGTACAGCTCTTATTGGTTCACCTACAACGAGTTGAGCCAGATCACGCCTCTGCCGATCGCTTGGGACATCACCAAGTACCCTGCTGCCGCAGGCTCGGGAGGCTGCTCGACTGCCTCGTACAAGTCGATCGTGACCTCGATCTCGCCCACTGGGCTCACTCCCGTCTCCGCCTCCGCGAAGGCTTGCGCCAAGGTGCACGCCTTCCTCACGGGCACGACCGAGGCGGGCGATCTCGACACCTACGCCACGAACCCGCTGTGGCAGGTCGTCGATGGACCGTTCCGCCTCACCCAGTACCAGGCGAGCGACGGCGGTGCGACCGTGGTACCGAATACCGACTACTCGGGACGGGTCAAGTCGTCGCTCAAGGCTCTCGTGCTGGACCCGTTCACGACTGACGCCTCGGAATTCCTCCAGCTGCAAGGCGGCAGTGCCATCAGCATCGGCTACGTCACACCCCAGGAGCTGCCTGTTTACCGGGGCATAGCCTTCGGCAAGGACGGAGCACCGCTCACTGGGCCGAACAACACCTCGCTCGCCGGCAGGTACGACCTCGTGCCGACGTACCCCTGGGGCGTCAACTACTTCGCCCTCAACTACACGAACCCGATCTCGGGTCCCATCTTCAAGCAGCTGTACATCCGTCAAGCGATGCAGTCGCTGATGAACCAGACGCTGTGGATACAGCAGTTCAGCTCCGGCTATGGCGCTCCGACCTACGGTCCCGTGCCCGTATACCCGCCAACCGACATGGTCACACCGCAGGAGAGCTCGAACCCGTACCCTTACAGCCCTTCAGAGGCGAAGTCGCTGCTGAGCTCGCATGGCTGGGATGTCGTCCCGAACGGCGTCACCACCTGTACAAGGCCGGGAACCAAGGCCGACGAGTGCGGAGCGGGGATCCTCAGGGGTGCGCCTTTGAGCTTCAACTACCTGTACTACAAGAGCGCGGGTTCCTTCGAAAGCCAGATCAGGGAACTCGCAACGACATGGGAGCTCGCCGGCATCCGCTTGCAGCTCGAGCCCATGGCATTCGATGCCCTCATCAGCGCCGCCGCGACGCCATGCGTTGCCCGCAAGGCCTGCTCGTGGGACATCGCCAACTGGGGCAACGGATGGTTCTACACGCCGGACTTCTATCCGACCGGTGAAGAGATCTTCTCCACAGGCGCGGGCTCGAACTTCGGCCAGTACTCCGACCCGAAGGCCGATCAGCTGATCAAGGCGACGTACTCGGCCTCGTCGTTGTCGGCCCTCCACGACTACGAGAACTACCTGGCGAAGCAGGTTCCCGACATCTGGCAGCCGGAAACGGCGCTGAATTTCTACGAGGTCGCCGAGAACGTCTGCGGCTTCGCCCCCGAGAACGCGCTCTTCACCTGGGTCGCCGAAGACTGGTACTTCTGCAAGCCCGCCGAGTGACGGTTGAACCCGGTGCCGTTGGCGCTCAGCCCATGGCACCGTCGCCCACGCGCAGATCCCACCGGAGGCACCTTCAACCTTGGCGGCGGATCTCCTCCACGATGTCAGCGAGGTCGCGCACGGCCCCGTCAAGGTCGTCGTTGACGACGACATGGGACGCGAGCTTGAGCCCTTCGGCCTCTTCCAACCTGCCGAGGGCAATGCGGCGTTTGATGTGCTCCTCCGAGTCTCCCCTTGTTCGGAGCCGCTGCTCTTGCACCTCGGCCGAGGGCGCACGGATGAGAACGCAGTGCGCGTCCGGACGACGCTCGAGCACCTGGCGAGCACCCTGAACGTCGATCTCCAGCACGATGTCGCGGCCCTCTCCAGGCTCGGGCGTCGGTGTCCCGTAGTACTCACCGAGGATCGTCGCCCACTCGAGGAAGCCGCCTTCGGCCACGCGACCCAAGAACGTGTCGCGGTCGACGAAGGTGTAGGCGTCCTCAGGCTCACCGGGCCTACGGGCGCGCGTCGTCCACGAAAGGCTCAGCCAAAGACGCTCGTCGGTCGCGACCAGGCGCCGGACGATCGTCCCTTTACCGACTCCCCCGGGTCCGCAGACGACGAGGATCAGGGCCGGGCTGCAGCCTCGAGCAGCGCCTCGCGCTGCTTGGCTCCAAGACCCTGGAGCCGGCGGGTCTCGCTGATGCCGACGTGCTCCATGAGGCGGCGAGCCTTGACCTTGCCGGTCCCAGGTAGCGCCTCGAGAACAGCCAGCACCTTCATCTTGCCGACGATCTCGTCCGACTCCGCCTTGACAAGCAGCTCTCGCAGGGTGACACGACCACTCTTGAGATGGTCCTTGATCTCGGCGCGCTCACGACGCGCTCGGGCCGCCTTCTCGAGCGCCGCGTGGCGCTGCTCAGGCGTGAGGCTAGGAGGTTGGGGCATGGGCGGTTACGATAGCGCAATAAAAGCTGGGTGACCAGGTATCGGGTTACAATCGTGGCGCGCGGCGGCATGAACTGTGCCCCGGTCGGCAAAGCACTGGGGTGAATTGTCCATGGCCAACGTCCTCGACGTAGTCGACCTCCACACCGAGTTCCACCTCCGTACGGCTAACGTCCGGGCTGTCGACGGGGTGTCGTTCTCCGTCGCCGAAGGCGAATGCCTGGGCCTCGTCGGCGAGTCCGGGTGCGGCAAGAGCACGGTCGGGCTGTCGATCATGAAGCTCCTGCCGAACGTCGGTCACATCACCGCAGGGAGCATCCTGGTCGGTGGCAAGGACATCGTCCCGATGACCGAGCACCAGATGCAGAACGTCCGCGCGAACGAGGTCGCGATGATCTTCCAGGACCCGATGACATCGCTCAACCCCACGATGACCGTCGGGCACCAGATCGCCGAGCCCGTACGCCTGCACCGCAAAGTGACGCGCAAGCAGGCGCGGGAACGAGCGCTCGAGGTCCTCACGCTCGTGGGCATGCCGCGGCCGCAGGAGCGGCTTGACGACTACCCTCACCAGCTCTCCGGCGGGCTGCGCCAAAGGGTCATGATCGCCATCGCGCTCGCGTGCGATCCCAAGCTTCTCATCGCCGACGAACCGACAACGGCCCTCGACGTGACGATCCAAGCCCAGATCCTCAACCTGATCGACGACCTGCGCTCCCAGCTCAACATGGCCGTGATCCTCATCACCCACGATCTCGGCGTCATCGCCGGCCGGAGTGACCGGGTCATGGTCATGTACGCAGGCAAGATCCTGGAAGGCGCCCCCACCACCGAGCTGTTCGCCCGCATGCGCCACCCCTACGCGTCGGCCCTGCTCCAGTCGATCCCGAAGCTGGAACAGGACTCCACTCAGCGGCTCTACAACATCCCGGGTGTGCCACCCGACCTCAGCCGCGAGCTCGTCGGGTGCCGTTTCGAGCCGCGGTGCCCCAACGCCACCGAGCGGTGCAAGAGCGAGGAGCCGACGCTGGAGCCTGTCCCGGGAGTGGCGGACCACTCCTACGCCTGTTTCAACCCCGTCGGGGAGCCGGGTACGCCGGGCGCACCGCGCCTCGGCGTCGTCACCGCCGAAGAACGGGCTGCAGGGCTGCAACGAGCCCACAGCCGAGTGCTCGAGCTCGAGAGCCGTCGCCCGATCCTCGAGGTCGAGCACCTCGTGAAGGAGTACGTCGTCACCTCCGGTGCGATCACCCAGCGCAAGGTCGGAAGCGTCAAGGCCGTCTCGGACGTCAGCTTCACCGTCCGGGAGGGCGAGACGTTCGGCCTCGTCGGCGAGTCGGGTTGCGGAAAGACGACGATCGGCAGGCTCGTCGTGGCCCTCGAGCGAGCGAACTCAGGCGCCGTACGCTTCGAAGGCGAGGATCTCTCGAAGATGAGAGGGCGGGCTCTTCGCAGGAAACGCCGCAACCTCCAGCTCATGTTCCAGGACCCCTACTCGTCCCTCGATCCCCGCATGCGGGTCGGCACGATCCTGCGCGAGCCGCTCGCAGTCCAGGGGATCGGAACTCGCGCGGAGCAGACGGCCCGAATCCAGCAGCTGCTCGAGGAGGTCGGCCTCGCCGGCAAGGCTGCCCAGCTCTACCCGCACGAGTTCTCCGGTGGGCAGCGTCAGCGGATCGGCTTCGCCCGTGCGCTCACGCTGAGCCCGAGGCTCATCGTCTGCGACGAGCCTGTCTCCGCGCTCGACGTCTCGATCCAAGCTCAGCTCCTCAACTTGATGAAAGGCCTTCAGAAAGCCCACAACCTGTCGTACATCGTCATCTCGCACGACCTGGCCGTGGTCAGGTATCTGGCCGACCGCATCGGGGTCATGTACCTCGGCAAGCTCATGGAGGTCGCACCGGCCCAGGAGCTCTACGAGTACGCAGCCCATCCCTACACACGGGGCCTGATCGACACGATCCCGGTTCCGGACCCGGTCCAGTCGCGCGCCAAGGCGCGCAACGTGATCCGCGGCGAGCTCCCCTCGGCGATCGTCCCCCCCTCGGGCTGCCGCTTTCGCACCCGGTGCCCGTACGCCGACAAGATCTGCTCCGAGGAGGAGCCGCCGTTGCGCGCCTTCGGTGAGGGCCACCTGGCGGCCTGTCACCTCCCTCTTCAGACGCCGCTCGCGAACTCGTCCGCCGAAGGCGTCCTCGTCTGAACCCAGGCCGCGCGCGTGCCGCTGAGCGGCCCGTTCAGCGGCGCTGAAGCCGTACTTCGAGCGCGTCTCGCAGGGCGTCGCCTATGAAGTTGATGGCCACGACCACGAGCACGATCGAGAGCCCGGCGGGAACGATCAGCCACCAGTAGCCGTCGGTCAGGAAAGTCGCTCCGTCGGAGAGCATGCTCCCCCAGTCGGTGTCCGGGAAGTGGATGCCGAGGCCGAGGAACCCGAGCGCGGCCAGGAACAAGATGGCGTCCGCCACCTGGAAGGTGGCGTTCACGATGATCGTCCCGATCGCGTTCGGGATGATGTGGCGGTACACGATCCGCCTGCCGTTACCGCCCATGACGCGCACCGCCTGCACGTACTCACGGGTGCGCAGCGTCAAGGTCTCGCCTCGGACGAGGCGTGCGGGCGTCAGCCAGGCGACCGAGCCGATCACGAAGATCAAGGTGTACTTGGACGGTGAGAACAGCACCGACAGCACGATGAGGAGCAGCAGGGTCGGGATCGAGAGGACGACGTCGACGATCCGCATCATCACGGCATCGACGACCCCGCCGAAGAACCCCGCGACAGCGCCCCAGACGACCCCGATCATGGTCGCCACGATGGCCGCTGCGAGGCCGACCTCGAGCGACGCTTGGCCGGCCTTCATCAGCCGGCCCAGCACGTCGAAGCCGTTCCCGTCCGTGCCGAGCGGGTACTGACTACTCGGCGGCAGGGTGAAGGTGTCCAGGTTCACGTACGTCTGGTTCGTGTGGTAGAAGAGCGGGCCCAGGAAACAAAAGCTCGTCATGAGAACGAGGATCGCGACGCCGACGAGAGCGAGCTTGTTCTCGATGAAAACCCTGAGAACCAGGCGCCCGATGCTCCCGGTCTGGGCCGCCTCACCACCGGAGGGCGTGCGGAGTTCGTCGGCGTGGTCGGCGTCCTCGAACGTCGCCTGGGGGCCGACACCCACTATCTCGCCGGGCGGGACGACGGCGGTTCTCGAGGTCCCCGACAGAAGGTCACGGGCGGCGGAGCCGGGCATGTCACCCGCGGACATAGCGGATCCTCGGGTCGGCGACTGCGTAGAGGATGTCAGCGACCAATGACCCCAAGACGGTGGCGATCGAGGCCACGACCGTCGTACCCACCACTGTCCCGAGATCGAACTGCTCGGCGGCCCTCGTGGTGAGAAAGCCCATGCCCGGGTAGTTGAAGACCGTCTCGGTGATGACGGCTCCCGATACGATCGCAGGGATCGACAAGCCGAGCAGGGTGATGATCGGGATCAGGGCATTGCGGAAGGCGTGGCGGAACAGGACACGGCTCCGGCTGGCGCCCTTCGCCCGGGCGGTGCGCACGTAGTCCTGGGTCATGGCGTCCATCATCGACGAGCGCATGTACCGACTGAACGCCGCGATCGTCACTGCCGCGAGCGTGAAGACGGGGAGCACCATCGCATGCCAGTCCGTGGCGAGCTGGCCTATGGAGTCGCCCGGCGGGACGTACGGCAGGAAGACGTGGTGGTCGACGGCGAGGAAGAGCACGAGCAGCGGACCGAGTACGAACGGCGGCGTCGCGTAGAAGATGAACGCCATGGATGTGAGCGCATAATCCGATGGCTTGTTGCGCCTGACCGTCTGAAAGACGCCGAGGGGGATGGCGACCAGGAGCGCGAAGGCCGTCGAGGTTCCGACGAGGAGCAGCGTCTTCGGCAGGGCTGCGAGGATCAGCGCGCGCACGGGCGAGTTGAACTGGTAGGAAGTGCCGAAATCGAAGTGGGCGTAGTTGTCGATGAGCCGCCAGACTTGGTAGTAGAGGGGCCTGTTGAGGCCGAGCTGGCGGATTACGGACTGGACCTGTGCCGCCGACGCGCGGGGTCCGATTATGGCCTTCGCAATGACCGTCGTCGACTCGAGGTGGAACAGGCCGAAAACTATGAGGATCACTCCGAAGACGACCACGACCGCCTGGAAGAAGCGGCGAATGATGTAGCTGATCACTTAGAGCCGTGCCTCCTGACCCGGATCCGACCTGGAAGCACCTGCCTTCTCCTTCGGCCCGATACCGGCATAACGTCGCCCGATGGTAGTCCTATCTGCCCTTCCGGCCGCAACGCGGGCTCGTCGAGTCTCAGGAGACGCACGGTCGGGCACCTGATGAACAGGCGCCGGCCCGGTCACATCACGTGACCGGGCCGGCGTGCAGACACTCTGCTCGGCTTGCGTGCAGACACTCTGCTGGGCTTAGTAGTGCCAGTACTCCGGCGTCACGTTCAGCAGGGCGTTGACGGGCGTGACCCCGTACAAGCTCTTCGAGATCTCGGCTAGCTCATCTGCCGCGTTCGGCTGCCAGCAGACCGGGAGGTTCTTCTGCAGGTAGTTCTCCCACTGCGTGAAGTACGCCGGGTTGGCCGAAACATTGGTGAGCTTGATCAGGCTGTTGTTCGTCGCGTCGTTGTAGCTGCCCCCGTTCGAGCCGGCGCCGGTGGCGAAGATCTCCTCACCGGTGGGCAGGTAGTCGGGCGAGAAGATCCAGCCGCCACCCCAGTTGGCCATCTCCCAGGTGCAGGAGGACGGCTTCGACATCGAGCAGGGCACGGCCGACCCGATGACCTGGTCGAAGGGCTCAGCCTTCGTCGTCACCTGGATCCCGGCCTGGGACCACGACGAGCTCTCGGCGTCGACGATCTGGGTAACGGCCATGGTGCCGCTCGCGTAGGGCTCGGTGAACGACAGCTTCGCACCCGCGGGGATACCCGCCCCACAGTCGCTCGGGCCCGTCCCGGGCTTGGCGCAGGTGTCCACGCCACCGGGGTTGATCGTCCAACCGTGACTCGACAACAGCGCCTTCGCCGCTGAGATGCTGTACGGGTAAATGTTGTGCGTCTCCTGGGTCGAGGCGAAGGAGTTCTTCGGGTACACCGGCACCGGCCCGTAGGTCGGCACGCCGTACCCCTTGTCCACCGCCCGGATGATCCCGGTCTGGTCGACGCCGTCCTGGAGCGCCTGGCGGAAGTACAGCTGCCGGATGATGTACCCGGCTACGCCGTTGTCACCGGTCGAGTTGAAGTTGTCCACGAAGTAGTTGATCGACCAGCCGTAGACGGGCACGAGGTTGTAGGTCGAGGCCACCTGCGCGGCGTTGGCGCCCACACTGCCGATCGGCCCGTTGTTCTGCGGAGTGTTCTGGGTCGGTATGTAGCCGACCTGGGGTGCGGTCGAGCCGCCCGCCGCGAGGGCCGCGAACTCGGCGGTGTCGCTGGTGAAGGGGACCTCGACGAACTTGGAGATGTAAGGCTTCTGCGGCCCGGAGTACGTCGGGTTCGGCACGAAGGTCGGCTCGTTGCCCCCCGGGCTGACCTTGAACGTGGACAGGGTCCAGGGGCCGTCGCCGATCTTCCACAGCGGGTTGGTGCCGTAGGTGGCGAGATCGCCGGCCATCTGCGGGCTCTTGCTCTTGCCGTTGTTGTCGGTGTCGAAGGTCCACACCTTCGTGCAGGCGGCCGCGACCGCCTTGGTGTAGACCATGGCGCCACAACCGCCGCTTCCCGGCTTGCCGGTGAGCGAGGTGATGTCCCACGCCTCCGGCATCGGGGTGATCTGGGAGAGCTCGTTGTAGAGCAGCCAGTTCGGTGCGTAGGTGGCGTTCATGTGCAGTGTGACCGTCAGCGAGGTCGCGCTGGGCGCCGACCAGCTCACGAGGTTGTCCGGCCAGTAACCCGGCGCGTAGCCCGCCCAGTTCCCGTTGTATGGGCCTTCGTCCTTCATCATGTTCAGCCAGAAGACCACGCTCTGGGCGTCAACGACCTGGCCGTTGGAGAATTTCCATCCCTTCAGGTTGATGGTGACCGTCTTGCCGTTGTCCGAGTAAACAGGGGCGGCGGCGAGCGAGAGCTGGTCGTTGAATGTCGGGTTGGCGGTGTTGATCTGACCGAACCAGTACAGCGGGCGGTACATGAGGTACTGGAACTGCGTCAGGTTGGCGACCGAGAAGTAGGCGAAGCTGGCGAACGGGAAGATCCAGTTCGGGGTCGCTGAAGGCGGTTCCGCCCACAGGACCGTCCCGCCCGTCTTGATGGCGGGAGCCTTCGTCAGTGTCGCCGATTTTTGGCTCGTCTTGGCCGAGCTTGCGAAGCTTGTCGCACCGATAGCAAGCACGAAAACTGCGCTTACCACCGCCGTTCCCACAACCGCGAACTTGGTCAGTTTCCGCTTCTTTATCATGATCGTGTCAGACCTCCTTGACTCAACTGCGCCATTGGCTGCTTCGATGCTTGAAAAAGCGGGCTATCGCTCCCAGGGCGAGAATCCGTCGATATCACCGTAGCCCGCTTGTAACATTCGTACAAGAATGCCCCGGTCGGCGACTCGGTTCACCGTGCCTCGTCGTGCTGCCTGGCAGCCAGAGCATCCATGACCTCGACCGAGAGCCGCTCGGCCGCCATTTCCGGGGCGTCCGAGCCGGTCACGGTCCTGCCGACCACGAGCAGGTCGGCGCCCGATCTCACGGCGGAGGACGGTCCTGCGGCCCGAGCCTGGTCGTCATTTGGTGAGTCCGCGAGCCTGATCCCGGGAACGACAGTCAAGAGACCCGGCGCCCGCGAGCGGACGACGGGGAGGTCCACGGCCGCGCACACCACGCCGAGGCAACCGGTCGTCGCCGCCAGGAACGCCCGCGTGCCGACGATCTCGGAGCCGGCATCCGGGTCGCTCGTCAGCACCGTCACCGCGAGCACCCCTGCGGACCCCTCGTCCGGCTCGGGATGGCCGATCGACACTGCGCCGGCCCAACCCTCCTCGAAGCCCTCCACCGCGGCCCTCAACATCGCTTCGCCACCTGCCGCGTGCACCGTCATTAACGACGCCCCGAGGGATCCGATCCTGCGTGCGGCGCGGCCGACCGTGGTCGGGATGTCGTGGAGCTTCAGGTCCACGAACACGCGGAAGCCCTCGTCCAAGAGCGCGTCGACCGCCAGGGGGCCCTCGGCGGAGAACAGCTCCAAACCGACCTTCGCGACTGAGAACCACCGATGCAGCCGGGCGGCGAGGTCGACGGCCTCGTCAAGGCTCGCGACGTCGAGCGCGAGCGCGAGACGGTCGCGCACGGTCCGTGGAACCTCACCTGGAACCGTCACGGCCTGCCTCGCTCCCATTTGTCGTTCGCAGCCCCGACGAGCTCGCGGACTGCGCCCACCCGGTGCCGGGCGCACCAGTGCGCGAGCTCGGCCTGCACCCGGGGGACCGCCCTCGGATCGGCCAAACTCGCCGTCCCCACCTGGACCGCATCCGCGCCGGCGAGCAGCATCCGCACGGCTCCTTCCCCGTCTTTCACCCCGCCGACCCCGACTATCCCGGCATCGGGAAAAGCCGCCCGGCAGTCGTAGACGGCCCGCAGGGCGACGCTGTGGAGGGCGTCTCCCGAGAGCCCCCCACCTCCCGATCCGAGAACAGGCGCCCGCCGTTCGACGTCGATCGCGAGCCCGAGGAGCGTGTTGGTCAGCGTGAGCGCCTCAGCACCCGCCACGAGCGCGGCCTCGGCGACCTCGAGGAGATCGGAAGTGTTGGGCGAGAGCTTGGCCCACCGGGGCCGCCTGCAGGCCGCAGACGCCGCCACAGCGGCGTTCGTCGCGTCGGGCGAGTGGGCGAACATGCGGCTGCGGTCCTCGAGGTTAGGGCAACTGACGTTCACCTCGACGGCTACCACACACGCGGGAGCCTCCGCCAGCAGCGACGCTGCGCGCGCGTAGTCCTCGACCCGGCGTCCCCAGATGCTCACCACCACCCGGGCACCGGAGGCCTCGAGGGCGGGGAGCTCGTCGGTGATCCATGCGGCGACACCCGGCCCCTGGAGCCCGACGCCGTTCAGCATGCCCCCCGGCACCGGGCAGACGCGTGGCCCGGGGTTCCCGGGCCACGGATCGGCCGACAACGACTTCACGACGACGGCGCCGATGGCGGAGAGGTCGAAATAGGCGCCGAGCTCGGCTCCGTGCCCGGCCGTGCCCGACGCTGTCATCACGGCGGTCGGCAGTCTCACGGTCGCGACCGAGGTCGAGAGATCGACCTCGGCTGCCTGCGCGCGATGCCTCACCGCGCCGGGCCCAAAGCCTCGTTCATCGCCGGGGCGCGCCGCCTTCGACCACGACCTCGCCCGCGAACACGGTGTGGCGGACCTTGCCGATGAGACGACGACCGGCATACGGGGTGTTGCGGCTCCTGCTGGCCTGCCGGCTCGGGTCGACGACCCATTCGAAGCTCGGGTCGAAAACCGCGAGGTTCGCGGCCGCGCCCGGCCGGATCGGGCCGCCTTGGCCACCAAGGCCGCCGCGGGGACCCCGACCGTCCCGGTCGAGACCGGCGATGCGGGCCGGCCGCCAGGAGAACAGGCCGAAGAGGTCCTTCATCGGCAAAGGCGCGCCTTGACCCCGTGTCACCCAGCCGTGACCGTCCCCTGTGACGGCGGCTTGCTCCGGGCTGGCGCAAAGGGCGCTGTAGGCAACGGCGAGCGCGGTCTCGAGACCGAGCATCCCGGCGGGGGCGTCGTCGAAGGGGTCGTCCTTGCGCTCGGGCGCATGGGGCGCGTGGTCGGTCGCGATGGCGTCGACGACGCCGTTCACGACCCCCTCACGCACCGCAGCCACGTCGAAGGAGGTCCGCAGGGGCGGCTTGACCTTGTAAACAGGGTCGTAGGTCGCGACCGCGGCGTCGCACAGCGCCAGGTGATGCGGCGTCACCTCCGCCGTGACCGCGAGCCCGTCGGCTTTGGCGCCGCGGATCATCTCGATGGCGCCCGCTGTCGACAGGTGCAGGAAGTGCATGGGCGCGCCCGTGAGCCTCGCGAGCGCGAGGTCCCGTGCCAGCATCACCTCCTCCGCGAGCGCGCTCTGGCCCGCGATCCCGAGGCGGCTCGACCAGGCGCCCTCGTTCATGTGACCGCCCGCCGCGAGCTGCTCGTCCTCGCAGTGCTGCGCGAGCACAACGCCGAGGCCCGACGCGTACTCGAGCGCGCGGCGCATCAACCCGGCGTGCTGCACACCTCGCCCGTCGTCGGTGAACAGCCGCACACCGAGCGCGGCCAGCTCGGCCATCGGGACGAGTTTCTCGCCACGACGGCCGACGGTGATGGCACCCGCGACGGCGATCTCCGCGAGCGCCACCTCGCCGAGCGTCAGCACGTCGCGCGCCACCGCTGCCGAGTCGATGGCAGGCTCGGTGTTCGGCATGGCGACCACGGCCGTGTAGCCACCGAGCGCGGCGGCCCTCGACCCGGACTCGACCGTCTCGGCTATCTCCCCACCTGGCTCGCGCAGGTGAGCATGCAGGTCGACCAGGCCGGGCGCAACGACACACCCTCCGGCGTCGAGGACCGTCGCGCCCTTCGGTGCGTCGATCGCCTCCTCGACGGCGACGATCCGGCCGTCCTTCACGAGGACGTCGCCGCGCCGCTCTCCCGTCTCGTCCACCAGCGTCCCGCCACGGATGACGATCTCTTCGGTCTGCGTGTCGCGGCGTGCCATCAGATCGCCCCCGATCCGAGAAGGTGGAACAGCACGGCCATGCGGACGACGACGCCGTTTCGCACCTGACGCGTCACGAGAGATGCTGGCAGGTCGGCCACCTCCGGTGAGATCTCGACACCGCGGATCATCGGCCCGGGATGCATGACGAGAGCCTCCTTCTTGAGTGCGGCGGCGCGGGCCCGGGTGAGGCCGTAGCGCCAGTGGTACTCGTCGAGCGAGGGCAAGAGGACCTCGCCGAGACGCTCGGACTGGATCCTCAGGAGGTAGACCACGTCGAGGTCCCCGAGCGTGGAATCGAGATCGCCGGTCGTGGTCACGGGCCAGCTCTCCAACGACACGGGCATGAGCGTCGGCGGCGCCACGAGAACGACCTCGGCGCCCAGCGCGGTGAAGGCGAGCACGTTAGAGCGGGCGACTCGCGAGTGCTTGATGTCGCCCACGATCGCTATGCGCAGTCCCCTCAAATCGGGCGGGACCGCCCCGTTGCGGCGCGTAGTCAGAGCCTCGCGGATGGTGTAGCAATCCAGCAGCGCCTGGGTCGGGTGCTCGTGGGTGCCGTCCCCGGCATTGATAACGCTCGCGCCCACCCAGTCGGTGACCCGGAGCGGGGCCCCCGACGCCTGGTGGCGGATGACCATGGCGTCTATGCCCATGGCATCGATCGTCTCCACGGTGTCGCGCAACGACTCGCCCTTCACCGCGGCCGACGTGGCGGCGGTGAAGGTCATGACGTCCGCGGAGAGGCGCTTCGCGGCGGTCTCGAACGACAGACGCGTCCGGGTCGACGGCTCCATGAACACCGTCGCCACGGTGCGTCCCCTGAGCGCGGGGACCTTGGGTATCGGGCGCTCGGCCACCTCGGCGAACGCGTCGGATAGCCGCATTATCTCGAGGATGCCTTCGCGGCCGAGGTCGGCGATTGACAGCAGGTGCCGGACGGTCGTGGCACTGTGGCCCGCGAACTGTTCCTCACCGGCGCCAGCACCGGTCGCGCCGGTCGCTTCGGGGTCCCCGTCCGACCATGAGTGCTCGCTCAGGACGCCGCTGCTCGTCGGGGTGCGGGACGCGGTCATCGGGCAGCCTCGCTCGCGGGGACAAGGAGCTCGCCGATCGTGACTCCCTCTTCGTTCACCTCGACGAGCTCGTCGCGCCTCGTAGGCAGGTTCCTGCCCACGAAGTCGGGCCGTATGGGCAGCTCCCTGTGACCGCGGTCGACCATCACGGCCAGCTGCACGGCGCTGGCGCGCCCGAGCTCTGCGAGAGCATCGAGCGCAGCGCGGACCGTCCTGCCCGTGAAAAGGACGTCGTCGAAAAGGACCACGGTGCGCCCCGTCAGGTCGAAGGGCAGGTCGGTGGCCTGCTCGGGCAGCACCGGGCGCATCCCGATGTCGTCGCGGTAGAACGCCACGTCCATGGTCCCGAAGGGCACTGCAGTCCCCTCGATCTCGCGCAGGATCGCGACTAGCTGCTCGGCCAGCGGCACACCGCCCTTCTGGATCCCGATGACGACGACGCCTTCGAGCCCGCGATTGCGCTCGACGATCTCGTGGGCGATGCGCACCAGGGCCCGTCGCACCTCGTCGCGATCCATGACCTGGGTGCGGGCAACAAAAACGCGCCCTTTGGGGCGCGTGGAACTTCTCTCTCTATCGGCCACTCGGGCTCCTCTCGTACGTATGGCCTCTCGGGACCTGCTTTACGTGCGAGACGTCACTCTAGCGAAGTGCCGGTCGACGCGTCGGCGTTTTCTCGCTCATTCGGGCGGACCTCGGTCGCCACCGCGGAGAGCACGCCGTTCACATAACGTCCCGAGTCCTCCGTCGAGTAGGTCTTCGCGAGCTCGACCGCTTCGTCGAGCACAACGGCCACAGGCACTTCGCGCTCGTCCAAGAGCTCGTACGCCGCCATCCGGAGCACACAGCGGTCGACCATCGGCATCCTCTCGACAGCCCAGCCTGTGGCATGTCTTCCGAGCAGGCGGTCCACCTCCTCGGCACGTCGCTCGACGCCGAGCACGAGCTGCGAGGCGTACTCCTCCGGCGCGACCGGCAGCTCGGCCAGCAGCTGGGCAGGGCTCAAGTCCTTCGTCTCGGCCTCGTAGAGCAACTCGAGTGCCCGTTCACGGGCCCGGCGCCTGGCACCGGGGAGTATCTGGCGCGGCGAGCCCTCAGGCCCTCGTGAGGTACTCACCGGTCCGGGTGTCGACCTTGATGCGGTCGCCGGGGTTCACGAACAGCGGCACCTGGACCACAAGGCCCGTCTCCAAGGTCGCCGGCTTGCGACCGCCCGAGACCCGGTCGCCCTGGAAGCCCGGCTCGGTCTCGCTGACCGTGAGCTCGACCGCGGCCGGCAGGTCTACACCGACGATCTCGCTCTCGTGCATCTGCATCACCGCCGAGTCGCCCTCTTTGAGGTACGACGCGGCGTCCACGAGCGACGCCTCGCTCACGTGGATCTGGTCGTAGGAGACGTTGTCCATGAAGACGTAGTCCTGGCCGTCCCGGTACAGGTACTGCATCTCCCTCTTGTCGATCACCGCCTGCTCGATCGGCTCACCGGCCCTGAAGGTGCGCTCTATCACCGCCTTGGTACGGGCGTTGCGCAACTTGGTCCGGACGAAGGCGCCGCCCTTGCCAGGCTTGACGTGCTGGAACTCGACGACCGTGAAGAGCCCCTCGGGCAGGTCGAGGGTCATGCCGTTGCGGAGGTCGTTGGTGGAAAAGGCCATCAGAGCACATAGTCCTTGGTCGACTTGGTGAGCAGGCGGACGCCGGTCGCGGTGACGACCAAAGTGTCCTCGATGCGTGCACCGCCGTTTGAGTAAAGGTAGGCGCCGGGCTCCACGGTCACGACGGCACCCTCCTCGAGGATATCAGTGGAGTCCTGCGAGACCGATGGGGCCTCATGGACCTCGAGGCCGACGCCATGACCTGTCCCGTGCAAGAACGCGTCCCCGAGACCGGCCGCGGCGAGCGACTCGCGGCAAGCCGCGTCGACCTCGCCACCTGTCACCCCGGCGCGAACGGTGCGCACTCCGGCGCGCTGTGCGGCCATGACCGCCTCGAGGATCTCGCGCAGCTCGTCAGGCCGGGGAGCGCCGACGCTGACCGTACGGGTCATGTCCGAGCGGTAGCCGTCCACGATCGCGCCGAAGTCGACGACGACGAGCTCGCCGGCGTCGATGCGCCGAGCCGACGGCCGGGCGTGAGGAAGGGCCCCGTTCGGGCCGCTCGCGACGATGGATTCGAACGCGATCCCTTCGGCCCCGCGACGGCGCATCTCGAACTCGAGCGCGATCGCGAACTCCTCCTCTGTCGGCGCCTCGCACAGGAGCTCTTTGACCTGCGCGAAGGCAACGTCGGCGATGTCGGCCGCGCATTCGATGCGGGCGATCTCTCCCTCGTCCTTGACCACGCGCAGCGCCTCGACGGCGCGGGGCACCGCCACGAGCTTCGTGCCGGGCGCGAGCGCTGCTGCAAGGCGCTGCTGGACGCTCCAAGTGACGTCGTCGGCCTCCAGCCCGAGGCGCCGCAAGCCTTTCGCCGCCTGCTCGATCGCCGCCGACTGCTCGGCCGGCTGGGCGATCTCCACGCGCACGGGTGCCTCGCCCGCGGCGATCTCCGCGGCCGCCTGGTCCCGGTAACGGCCGTCGGACACGAGCAGCGCCTCGTCCGACAGGACGAGGAGCAACGCGGCCGAACCCGTGAAGCCGGTCAGATAGCGGATGTTGGTGAGATTGGTGACGAGCAGGCCATCACAGCCGAGCTCTGCAAGGCGCGAGGTCAACCGCGGCACGCGGCCGGCGACGTCCATCACGGCGAGGTCGGAACGATCGGAGCCAGTAGGCATGGGCGGAGATGCTACGCGTCCGGAAGGCCGTCGTTGCGCCCGATGACAAGTCGCGCCGCGGCCTCGACCGCGAGCTCATAGCCGAGGCCGCCGAAGCCGGCCACGGTCCCATCGGACACCGGCGCCAGGACCGACTTGCGGCGCCACGGTTCCCGGGCATCAGGGTTGGACACGTGAAGCTCGACGACGACACCGTCGAAGGCGGCCAGGGCGTCGTGAAGTGCCCAGCTCGAGTGGGAGAGGGCGCCGGCATTGACCACGATCGCGTCGACGGTGCCGCGCGCGCCGTGGACGGCCGCGACGAGGTCCGCCTCGTGCTCGCTCTGCAGGTGCTCCAGCTCGAAGCCCGAGCGGGTCGCGGCCCGCTCAGCCCGTCCGACGTTGTCTGCGAGCGTCGCCGTGCCGTAGATCTCCGGCTGGCGCTCCCCGAGCAGTCCGAGGTTCGGGCCGGACAGGAGCAGGAGGGTCGGGCGCCTTTCGCTGCGGTCGTTCCCGGGAGCGCTCATCGGTCACCTTCTAGCGCATCCAGCGCCTCGAAGACGAGCTCGGCACTGACGTCATGAACCGCCTCGACGCCGTGCGGACCGTCGAGCATGAACGTGAGGCCACCGGCCGACTTCTTGTCCCTTGCCATGAACCGGACGAGAGCGGCGTGGTCCGTGCCGGGAGGAAGGCTCAACGGCAGGTCGTAGCCGGCGACGACCCGGCGATGACGCTCGACCCGGGACGTCCCGATCCTGCCCAGCAGTCGCGCGAGCTCGGCTGCGAACACGAGGCCGATGCCCACCGCTTCGCCGTGACGAAGCTCGGTCTCACAGGTCGCGTCCTCGCTGGCGAAACCGGTTGCCTCGAGGGCATGGGCCAACGTGTGACCGTAGTTCAAGATCATCCGGCGATCTCCTTCGCGTTCGTCGCTGGACACGACCTCTGCCTTGCGGGCGACGCACCGCGCCACCTGCTCGTCGAGGCCCAGGACGTCGAGGTCCTCCACACCCAAGAAGGCGTACTTCGCCATCTCCCCGTGGCCTGATCTCCATTCACGTGCGGGCAGGCTCGCGAGGGTCTCGGTGTCGCAGAAGACCGCGAGCGGCTGCCAGAAGGAACCCACCAGGTTCTTGCCCTCCGGGATGTTGACACCGGTCTTCCCGCCGATCGCGGCGTCGACCTGGCCGAGAAGCGTGGTCGGGACGTTGATCACCGCGATACCCCGGTGGTAGCTCGACGCAGCGTAACCGGCCACGTCGGTCACGACCCCGCCGCCGACCGCGACGACGACGTCGCTGCGGTGCATGTCGTTGCGAGCCATGAACCGGCATATCTCCTCGACGGTCGCGAGCGACTTGGCCCGCTCACCGTCGGGGATCGTCACGACCTGGCACGGCACGCCCGGATCGACCTCGACGGCGATGCCGGCCTGGGTCACGACGGTCGCGCGGCGGGCGGCCTGGGGAAGGCAACTCGAGAGCTCGCCCCGCACGCCGGGGCCGACAACCACGTCATAGCCGCGCTCTGCCAGATCGACCCTCACGCGTATCGCCTCGCGACTGCCCGTGTCCGGCCGGGGCCGGGCGACACCGGGCGCTCGATCGCTCGTCACGACGCCCCCTTGTCGGCCGGCACGTCGAATCTCGCCCGAACAGCACGCACCACGTCCTCGGCGAGCGCCTCGGGGCGGCGCCCGCCGACGTGCACGACGACGTCCGAGAGCTGCCTGTACACCGGCCTGCGGAGCGCTTCGAGGCGCTTGAGCGTGCCCGACGGGTCCCTGTCCAGGAGGGGTCGTCCCCTACCTGTGCCGACCCGCGCGGCCAAGACGTGCGGCGCCACCTCGAGCCACACGACGAGGCCGGCGGACCGCAGGCGGCTCCTCGTCTCCGGATCGAGCACCGCCCCGCCGGCGACGGCTATCACCGACGGCACCGGCGACGCGAGCGCGGCGCGAAGCGCTGCGCGCTCCTCGGCGCGGAAAGCGGGCTCGCCCCTGGCGGCGAAGATCGCGGGAACACTCTCGCCGGTCCGCCGCTCGACATCGGCGTCACTGTCCCTGAAGGGCCGCCGCATCCGGTCAGCCACAATGTGGCCGACCGTCGACTTGCCCGAGCCCATCATCCCGACGAGCAGCACGTGCTCATCCATCCCCCGTCACCGCCACGTCACCCCACCACCGTAGTTGTCGTCGTCCGGACCGTGGCCCGTCACCCAGGCCGGCGACGCGTCGCCGCGGACGGCTCGTGGTGGAACCCAGCCCGGCGAGGGTCAGAAGTACGGGTTCACCCCCGCCACGTGGTCGGTCACGTCGACGACCTCGCTGATCTCAGCGACGGCGTCGGTGATGGCGATGGCGATGCCCTGGCTCAGCGTCGCCCGGGCCATGCCGCAGCCCTGGCAGCCACCGGACATCTCGACATAGGCGGTCGAGCCCTCGACCGCGACCAGCGCGGCGTGTCCGCCGTGCATCGCGATCTGAGGGTTGACGTCCTTCTCGAGCACCTCGAGAACGCGCCTGGCGACGGGGCCGGTGAGATCGCGCCCTTCCGGCACCGACGCCCGGAGCCGAGGAGGCGTGTTCGCGTTGATGATCGCCAGGCCCCCCTCGCCGGCTATCGGGTTCACGTCCAGCACGGCGCCGCGGACCCGTTCGACGCTCCCGGCAGGTATGACGATCGGGACGTCGCCCTCGACCTGCTGGACGTCGCCAACGGAGACCTCGGACTTCGGCCCGAACCACAGGTCGTAGGTGTAGGCGCCGTTCGCGCTGCCGTTCACCTCGAGCCAGAGGGCGAGCCCCTCCGGCTCGCGCTCGGCGGCGAGGACCCCGCGCACGACCTCGAGCGCGGCGGGCGTGACGCGGATCACCTCTTTCACGGCGAGCACGCTACCGTGACCGGATGGCCGTTGTGCCCGACGCACCTCGTGACGCCCATGAGTGGGTGAGTTTCGAGGACCCCGCAGAGGAGCGGACATGGCTCGTCGACGTGACGTTCTTGTCGAGCCCTTGGCGGTGCATCTACGGCGCCGGGTGTCAGGGCGTGCTCACCGAGCCGACCCCGGAACGCATGGAGGGCTGCTGCTCGTACGGGGCGCACTTCAGCGACGAGGCGGACGCCGAGCGCGTCGCGGCGGCGGCGGCGACGCTCTCCAGAGAGCAATGGCAGTTCCGCTCGAAGGGCCTCAGGAAGGCCGGTGTGCTGAGGCGCGACTCCAAAGGTGTCATGACCACCCGCCTCGTGGACGGCGCCTGCATCTTCTTGAACCGCCCGACTCACCCCGGGGGCGCGGGCTGCGCCCTGCACCGCGCGGCGCTCGACCGGGGCATTCCGCCACGCGAGCTCAAACCTGACGTCTGCTGGCAACTGCCGCTGCGGCGCGAGGACACGGTTGCGGCGAACGGGCACGTCACGAGCTCGCTGGGTGAGTGGGGGCGGCGACACTGGGGTGAGGGCGGAGCGGAGTTCGCGTGGTGGTGCACCGAGGAACCGCTGGCGTTCACCGGGCGCGACCCGGTCTACGTCTCTCTCCGGGAAGAGCTGATCGCCATTGTCGGCCAGGACGTCTACGACCTGCTCGCCTCGTACCTACGCGCCCGGACCGCCCGCGGGGGGCGCGCGGTGTCGTTGCTCGCACATCCCACCGTTCGCGCCCGTTCTGGCGACCGGGACGCTCCGAGCAGCCTCGCCTAGGCCTGCCGGGGACCGGAGGTCTCGCCGTCAACCCGGTCGCGCGCGCCGTTGGCCTCTAAGTCCGGGGCCGCGAGGTGCGTGCCAGGGCGGAGCCGGTCGACCTCTTCGAGCTCGTCCAGCTCCTCTGATTCGTAAAGACACCAGGAGGCGTGCTCCTCCTCGGGGTCGGCCCCGCACTCGGGACACGGCTCCACAGTTACCTCGATTGCGCGCTTCAGGCTGCGCGCCTCTTCGAAACGCCGATGACGTCCCTTTTTCACGAGCCGCTCCCAAGATTTCGCGGATGCCGCCTCAGACAGCAGCGATGAGGTAGCCCGGCTGGGCCGCCGCCAATCTGGCCGCCGACGCCCCCTAGGTCGCCTACCACCTGACTACAGCATATCCTTCCAGGCCACTATTCGGGCTGGTCGCCCCACGGCCGCGGCGACCGTTATGTTGGCGGCGATGACGGAGGGATTCGACGCCGACGAGATGATCGCACGCTTCAGGGAGCGGGCCGCAGCCGTGCGCCGACGCGGCATTCCGCCTGTCGAAGGAGCCGAGCGGCAGATGATCCTGCGACAGATGCAGCTCGACTTTCAGGACTTCGCGATGCTCGGCGATGCCGAGGGTTCGCTCGAGGACGGGATCTTGACGCTGCGGATCGACCTGCGGCCGACGGCCGGCGGCGGCGGCCCGGCTGCCGGCGCCTGATCAGTGGTCGACAGCACGGAAGGAGCGTTCCTCCAGCACCAGTGCGCCGCGCCCGTCGAACGAGAGTGACGCCTTGCCCTTGGCAAGGCGCCGGAGCCCTTCTCCCACGAGATCGCAGCGCCAGCCACTGGCAAGTCGGCCGTGCGGGGGGTCCTGCATGAAATCGACCAGGTCGGCTCGCGTGGCGAGGATGGCCGGATCCAGCTCCAGGTCGCCCGCGCGCTGGGCGACGTACGCGGTCGCGAGCGTCGTGACGGCCCGGTTGGGCTGGTCCAGCTCATGGGCGGGAGGCAGGCGGAGCTCGGACGGAGCGAGCTCGAGGCCCCGGGCGACCGCTTCCAGCAGCTCTTCGGCGGCGCCGCCGCCGAGATGGCGCCCGTCCAGGCTCCGGGTGCGCCGGAGGTCCTCGCGTGTACGGGTCGGGTGCTGGGCGATCGAGAGCACGGCGAGGTCCGGCAGGACGAAACGTACCGGGAGGTCCATCCGCTGAGCCCTGCGCTCACGCCACGCGGCGACACACTGAGCGACTCCGCGGGCGGCGCCGCGGAGCTGGCGTGAGCGGGGGAGGCGCCACCACGCCTCCTCCGGCTCGGTCGACGACCGGTCCCTGGACAGCAGGATGGCGAACTCCTCAGCGGCCCACTGCATCCTGCCCTTCTCCTCGAGGCGCTCGGCGATACGCCGGCGCAGCTCGAGCAGGTAGGCCACGTCGCCGGCGGCGTAGGCGAGCTGGCCGGCGGACAGGGGCCTGCGGGTCCAGTCGGTCAGCTGGTCTCCCTTGAGAAGCCGCACGCCGAGAACCCGCTCGACGAGGTTGACGAGAGAGGGGGAGACCTGGCCCAGGAACCCGGCCGCCACCTGGGTGTCGAACAACCTGGTAGGCACTGTCCCGCACGCCTGCTCGAGGACTTCGAGGTCCTGTTCCGCGGCGTGGACGACGGCGAGGCCGGGACCGTGCAGCACCCTGGCCAAGGGCGAGATGTCGATCGCGAGGGGGTCGACGAGAGCGATCCCGCCGTTCCAGGCGAGCTGGACGAGAGCGAGCTGGGGGAAGTAGGTCCTCTCGCGGTGGAACTCGGTGTCGAGCGCGTAGACCTCGCATGACAACAGCTCGTCCACGAGCGACTCGAGGGCCGCGGCGTCGCCGATCCAGCGGTAGTCACCGACGCCGGCCGGACGGGTCACGACAATGTCGGCGCCACCGAGCGGATCCCGAGCCCGGGTCTCGAGAGCTTCGTCGCCCGAACCGTCGCTCCCCTCCGAGCGCCGGAAGGTCGCGCTGGAGCCCGTCCTCTCGCTCATGCCGTTTCTGCGTCCCACAGCCCTAGCCGCCATAGTTCATCCGGGTGTCCTCCATACGAAGCACCGGAACATTCTCGCCGCCGTTCGCGAACCCTGCTTCGAGGACCTCTCCAACGAACAGCGAGTGAGATCCCAGGTCAAGGCTGTGGCGAAGCCCGCAGTCCAGGTAGCCGACCGCGAGCTCGGGGATCGGCGCCCCGCTGACCCCGTCTCGATACGCGATTCCCCCTAGCGTATGGGCTTTCGCGTCGTGCTCGGCCGGTTTCACAAACCTGCGCACGACCTCTCTGTCCTCACGGGCGACGAGCGCGACGGCAAAGCAGCCCCCCTCGGCGATCAGGCCGTGGGTCACCGCGGACTGCTCGACCGAGACGGCGACGTATTTCGGGTCGAGCGACACCTGCATTGCCCAGTTCAGGGTCATCAGGTTCCGGCGCTCGCCTGCGCGGCTGCCGAGCAGGTACAGGCCCGACGGCAGCTTCCAGAGCACGCGGCGCCGCAACCGGTCGTACTCCTCCGCGTCAAGGCCGTCGGGGAAGGGACCGACCGGGACCGGACGGGTGCTCACGACCGCACCGTAGCCGTGCCGGAGGGGTGATCGCGCGCTGGCGTCTCGAAGGCTCATGCCCGCGGCACGAGCTGGCGGCCATGGGGGCTCAGTGCACGCCGTCGGCGGCCAGCAGACGGCTCGCCTTGTCGAGCGAGAAGACGCCGACGTCGATGGTCGCCAGCGCCCTTGAGATCCGGTCTGAGCCGAGGCTTCGTGCCGCGGCGCACGAGCTGCCGGCACTGGCGAAATCCTGGTAGGCGACATTCAGCTCGTTGGTCAAGGTGTTGTCCGGCGTCGGCAGGTTCCCGTAAGCGGTTCCCGTGTCGAACACGAGCCCCGAGCAGTTGCTCGTGACGTCCTTCAGCCGACCCGCCTCGAGTGAGCTCTTGATAGCCGTGATGTCCTGGCGGACGAGATCGTCGTTGGCGCTCACCGAGGCGATGGAGGCCCACTCGCGCACCTGGTTCGCTTTCGAGCCGGTGTAGGACGTGCACCCCGCGAGCGCGCCGATCGCAAGGAGCACGGTGACGAGGGCCGCGGCCTCGCCGGGCGTGTGACGCAAGCCTGCCCTCACTCAAACTGCAGCAGGTGGTAGTCCCGCCGCCCCCTGCGCAGCACCACGTACCGGTCGGCCAGGAGGTCCTCGCGACCGAGGCACGCCTCCGGGTCGGCACGGCGGCGGTTGTTCACGTACACGCCGCCTTGGGTGACAGCGGTGCGCGCCGCGGTCCTCGATGCGGCAAGCCCCGTCGAAACCAGCGCGTCGACGAGAGGGAACCCGCTGGAATCGAGGTACGAGCGGGCGAGTCGCGAGGATGGCGCGTCAGCGAAGACCTCCAGGAGCTGTGCCTCGTCGAGATCGGCTACGTCCTCGCTGAACAGCGCCCGCGAGGCCGCGACGGCACGTTCGGTCTCCGCCTCGCCGTGGACGAGAGTGCAGACCGCCCGTGCCAGGGCCAGCTGGGCCTGTCGTTGCCCGGGTCGCTTCGCGATCTCCTCGTCGAGCGCCTCGATCTCGTCTCGGGACAGGAGCGTGAAATAGCGCAGCAGGCGGCCCACCTCGTCGTCGGGGGCCCGCACGAAGAATTGGAACATTTCGTAGGGCGAGGACTTCGCAGGGTCGAGCCACACCGCCCCGGACTCGGTCTTGCCGTACTTGGTCCCGTCCGGGCGCAACAGGAGCGGGAACGTGAGAGCGAAAGCCTCGGATCCCCGGACCTTGCGGATCAGCTCGAGGCCCATCGTGATGTTGCCCCACTGGTCACTGCCGCCGATCTGGAGACAACAGCCGTAGGCATCGTGCAGGTGGAGGTAGTCGTAGGCCTGAAGCAGCATGTAGCTGAATTCGGTGTAGGAGATGCCCTGGTCGGGACGCTCGAGCCGGGACCTCACCGACTCCTTGGCGACCATCTGGTTCACGGTGAAGTGCTTGCCGACGTCGCGGAGGAAATCGACGAACCCGTAAGCGCACAGCCAGTCGGAGTTGTCGAGCAAGAGGCCCTGGGCTCGTCCCGCCGCGGGCGACATGTCGAGCAGGCTCGCGAGCTGGTCCCGGATCGCCTCGAGGTTGGCGGCGAGTTGCTCTTTCGACAAAAGCGCCCGCTCGTCGGACTTGCCGCCCGGGTCGCCGATCATCCCGGTGCCGCCGCCGGCGAGCAGGATGGGGCGATGCCCGGCCAGCTGGAGACGGCGCAGGGTGATGATCCCCAGAAGATTGCCGACATGAAGACTGTCAGAAGTGGGGTCGAACCCGCAGTAGGCCGTCGTCGCCCCGGTGTCGAGCAACGTCCAGAGCGCGTCGTCGCTCACCTGGTGGACGAGGCCGCGAAACGCGAGGTCGTCCGAGACCTTGAACATTCCCAAAGCGTGCCACGCTGCCGGCGGCGGGGCGAACGCCCCGGCCCTCATGCGAGGGCGAGCGCGACCTCGGCCTCCAGCTCGGTGTGGAGCGCCACGTTCGTACGGCGGTCGCTGCGCACGACGACGACCGCCGGTCCGTGTCGCGCCGCGTTGTAGAGCGCGGCATCGAGTTGCTCGGTGACCTCCTGTTGGGAAGTCACCTCGATCGTGTCGCATCCCGCGGCCCTGGCTAGGTCGGCCACGTCGATCCTCTGCGGCGTGCCGAAGAGCCGCTCGAAGTACGCCTCGTCGAGCCCCGAGGCCTGTGGCAGGAACGAGAAGATGCCGCCGCCGCCGTTGTCGACGACAACCAGCACGGCGGGAAGGGCGGGCTCCCGCCTGCCGCGGACTAGTGCCGTCGAGTCGTGCAGGAAGGCGAGATCGCCGATCAGCCCCACGACGGGACCGCCTGTGCCGCCGGCCGCGGCGGTGACGCCGAGCGTCGTGGACGTCACACCGTCGATCCCGTTGGCGCCCCGGTTCGCGAGCACGCGCGGCGGGTCCGAACGGGGGGCCGCGAACCACTCGAGATCGCGCACCGGCATCGAAGACGACGCGACAACCGTCGAGGAAGGCGGCGCCCATGCATAAAGCGCCCTCGCCAGACCGGGCTCGGTGACTTCGGCGCGGCGGCCGAGTGCAGCCTCGATCGCATGTTGCGCGGCCGCCTCGGCCTCCGCCCATCCGTCCGACCAGGTCGGAGGCGCCGCCCAGGCCGAGCGACCGGGCATGCCGCCTTCGGGCACACGCAGCATCAGGGCCTCCATCACGTGGTCCGGGTCGGCCGGGAGCACGACATCGGCCCTGCGGCGGGGGTCCTGCCAGGCCCAGAAAGGATCGATCAGCACCTGGACCGCGCCGGCCTCGGTGCATGACGTCAGCCAGTCGGCCACAACTTTCGACGCCCACGGCTGGCCGAGGCGGATCACGATCTCGGGCACGTGCGCGGCGGCGAAGCTCTCGACGCGAAGCAGTGCATCGGCAGCCGCGATCGTCGGCGCGCCCGGCTCGCCCGCCGTCCGGGCGCCCGAACGCGGGTCGGCGAGAACGGGCCATCCCAAGGTGACCGCCAAGCGGCGGACGGTCTCCGGGCGCCCGGCGCCCGCTCCCGCGACGATCAGGCCCCTCGACGCCGGACGCGCGAGAGCGGCGAACGCGTCGAGGGCGCCCGGGTCGAGAACCCTCCGGACGGGGTAGACCATGTGCCAGGGCCGGCCGTTTCGCCTGCCCGGGGGCAGCTCACCGGGGTTGGCGAGCAGGGGATCCCGGAACGAGAGGTTGGCGTGCACCGGGCCAGGACCCATGGGGCCGGCGGTCGCCTCCGCCACGAGGCGGCTGGCGAGCGAGCGCCAGCTCGACCGGGCTTCCTCGTCGGGCACGCCGGGGTCCACCGCCCACCGCAACGCCCCGGTGAACAGCCCGACCTGCTCGATGGTCTGGGGCGCGCCGACGTGATGCAGCTCCGGGGGCCGGTCCGCGGTGCAGACGATGAGCGGCACCCGGGACAGGTGGGCCTCCACCACAGCGGCGTGCACACCGACCGCTGCAGTCCCGCTCGTCGTGACGAGCACCGCCGGCCGGCCGCTCGCCAGCCCTATCCCGAGGGCGAAGAATGCAGCCGAGCGCTCGTCCAGCCGTACGTGGAGCGCGATCCGGCTCTCGCGCGCGAGGGCGACCACGAGCGGGGTAGAACGCGAGCCGGGAGCCACGACGGCGTCGGTCAGCCCCGCGCGCACCCACTCGTCGACGAGCGTGGCCGAGAAGCTAGCCGCTACCGTCACCGGCGATGTCCTTCGACAAGCCAGGGCCGCCCGGGCAACGGCAGCTCGAGCTGCACGCGACGAGGCAGGGCCGTGGACCGAGGGTCGCGCTCGTCCACGGGTTCACTCAGACAGGCAGCTCCTGGGCGCGCGTCGCTCAGGAGCTCGAGAGTGAATTCGAGGTCGTGATGCCCGACCTTCCGGGGCACGGCCGCTCTCCGCTCCCCGGCCCGGGCCCGGGACTCCCCGAGACGGCCAGGGCGCTCGGTGAGGCGTGCGGCAAGGCAGGTTACGTCGGCTACTCGCTCGGCGGCCGGTGCTGCCTGCATCTGGCACTCCAGTCGCCGGGCCTCGTACAACGCCTCGTCGTCGTCGGGGCGCACCCGGGCATCAGAGAGGGGCCGGCTCGACGCCTGCGCCGGGCCGAGGACGACAGGCGCGCGGCCGAGCTGGAACGAGGCGGCGACGCGACCGTGGCTGACTTCGTCGAGGCGTGGCTCGCCGGACCGCTCTTCGCCCACCTGAGCGACGACGAGGCCGACCGGCCTTCGCGACTCGCCAACACCGCAGCCGGCCTGGCCGCCTCGCTCAGGAGCGCGGGGACCGGCACCCAGGCACCGCTCTGGGGACGCCTCAGGGAGCTCGAGATGCCTGTCCTGGTCGTGGCGGGCGAGCTGGACGAGAAGTTCAGGACGCTGGCGGAGGCTACGGCGGACGCGATCGGCCCGAATGCACAGCTCGCCATCGTGGCGGGGGCGGGCCACGCCGTCTGCTTCGAGCGCCCCGACGCCTTCGTCGAGATCGTGAGGGCGTTCCTCGACCCCGGCGCGCACGCGAGCCTCGCCGACGTGGGTCAAAGCCCTATCCCCAAGGCCAGAAGGGCCCCGAACACCAGCTGAAGCATCCCGGTCGCGGCCAGTGCCGTGATGAGGTCGCGACCCTCGGCACCGCCCAGCACGCGACGGACAGGTGCCAAGGCGGGCACCACGGCGAGCAAGGTGATCAGAGCCAGCGGGCGCCACAGCGCGACGACGACCACGAGCACGAAGGCACCGATCACCAACGCCGTGTAGAACCAGCGCGTCACCGAAGCGCCCGTGCGTACCGCCAGGGTGTTCTTTCCGGCCCGGCGGTCCGTGTCGATGTCGCGGAGGTTGTTGACGACCAGCAGTGCCGTGGCCAGGAGGCCTACGGGGATCGCGGCTAGCACCGCCAGCGCGGTGATCCGCCCGAGGCTCAAATAGGCCGTGCCGATCACCGCGACGAGGCCGAAGAACACGAAGACGAAGACCTCGCCATAGCCCGCGTACCCGTATGGCCGGGGACCGGCGGAATAGAACCAGCCGGACGCGAAACACGCGGCACCCACGACCAGGAGCCAGGGTGTCGTCGCGAGGGCGAGCACGAGGCCGGCCACGCCCGCGACGCCGAAGGCGCAGAAGGACGCAACCTTGACTTCCGCCGGAGTGGCGATGCCGGCGGCCACGAGCCTCACGGGTCCGAGCCGCTCGGCGTCGGTGCCGCGGACGCCGTCCGCGTAGTCGTTCGCGTAGTTCGTGCCGATCTGGATCCCGAGAGCGACCACGAGCGCCAGGAGCGACCGCCACCAGATCACCGAGCCGTCGGCGCCCCCGACCGCGGTCCCGACGACCACGGGCACCACGGCGGCCGGCAGGGTCCGCGGCCGGGCACCGGCGACCCAGTCGCGGACAGAGGTCACGTTCGGGGCGCGGCCGCGCTCAGGGGCGCCGTGGGAACCGCGTGAAGTCGGGGCGGCGTTTCTCGACATAGGCGTTGCGGCCCTCCTGGCCCTCCTCGCACATGTAGAACAGCATCGTCGCGTCTCCTGCAAGCTGCTGGATGCCGGCGAGCCCGTCGTCGGCCGCATTGAAGCCGGCCTTCAACATCCGAAGCGCCATCGGCGACAACGCGAGTATCTCGCGGCACCATTCCAGGGTCTCGGCCTCGAGGCGATCGAGAGGCACGACCGCGTTGACGAGCCCCCAGTCGAGCGCCTGGGCGGCGTCGTACTGGCGGCAGAGGAACCAGATCTCCTTGGCTCTCTTGAGCCCGATCGTCCTCGCGAGCAGCCCTGCGCCGTAGCCGCCGTCGAAGCTGCCGACCCTCGGTCCTGTCTGGCCGAAGCGCGCGTTGTCGGCGGCAAGCGTCAGATCGCAGACCAGATGGAGCACGTGGCCCCCACCGATCGCGTAGCCGGCGACCATGGCGATGACGGGCTTGGGAAGCCGGCGGATCTGTATCTGCAGGTCGAGGACGTTCAGGCGGCCGATGCCGCGCCTTGACAACTCGTCCTCGCCGAGATAGCCGTCGTCCCCCCGCACCCGCTGGTCGCCCCCGGAACAGAACGCGTCCGGGCCTTCGCCGGTCAGGATGACGACACCGACTTGGTGATCGTCGCGCGCGGCGTCGAAGGCCCTCGAGAGCTCGAAGAGCGTCTGAGGGCGGAAGGCGTTGCGAACCTCGGGCCGGCAGATGGTGATCTTCGCGATCCCCTCTGCCGTCTCGTAGGCGATGTCCTCGAAGTCGCCGTGCCTGGTCCAGTCGGTGGCCGCCATCGGCTGCAGGTTAATGCCGGTCAGCTCGCCGTCCCCGTACGCTTGGGGCGTGCGCCGCCTCGTGGCCCTCGCGATTCCCGGCGGCCCGCCCTTCGCGGAGGCACTGCGCCGCTGTTGGGACGAGGGCGACGCTGTGCTGCCGCTCGACGTGCGCCTTCGAGAGCCCGCGATCGCGCGGATCATCGAGGCCCTTGGACCCTCGGTGATCGTCGACGCCTCGGGCCATCCGGCCTCGCTCCCCGGCGGCCAACCGGTCGAGGACGGTGACGCCCTGGTCGTCGCTACGAGCGGGACAACCGGGGAGTCGAAAGGTGTCGTGCTCACCCACGGTGCCGTCGGGGCGTCGGCCCGGGCGACGAGCGCCCGGCTCGGCGTCGACCCGTCGCGGGACCGCTGGCTCGCGTGCCTGCCGCTCTCGCACGTCGGCGGACTGTCGGTCGTGACGAGGGCGATGGTGACCGGGACGCCCGTGGAGATCCAGCCTCGATTCGTTGTCGAGGACGCCAAGGAGGCGGCAAGAGAGCGCGGCGCGACGCTCGTCTCGCTCGTGCCCGCCGCCCTCGCCGGTCTCGGGCCCGAAGGGGCGGCGCTGTTCCGCACGATCGTCATAGGCGGCCAGCAACCACCTGCCCGGCGGCCCGGGAACGTCGTCTCCACCTACGGGATGACCGAGACCGGCTCGGGCGTGGTCTACGACGGCGTCGGCTTGGAAGGCGTCGAGGTGAGCCTCCGCGCCGGCGAGGTCTTCCTCCGCTGCCCGATGCTGCTGCGCTGCTACCGCGACGGGACCGACCCCAAGACCGCCGACGGCTGGTTCGCTACCGGCGACGCCGGCGAGGTCAACGAGGACGGCCGGCTCTCGATACGTGGCCGACTGGACGACCTGGTGATCTCGGGCGGGGAGAACATCTGGCCGGCGCAGGTTGAAGCCGTGCTCCGCGGCCACGCAGCGGTGAGCGACGTCGCGGTCGGCGGGCGCCCGGACCCGCGATGGGGCGCCAGGCTCGTCGCCTACGTCGTGCCCTCGGCGACGGGTCAAAGCGCCGAGCCGGCGACGATCCTCGCTGAGCTGCGCGAGCTCGTGACCCAGCACGTGGCCCCCTTCGCGGCTCCGCGCGAGCTCATCGTCGTGGCGCGCCTGCCGCGCTCGGCCATCGGCAAGATCCAGAGGGGAGAGCTGACGCAGCTCGACGGCCCTCGCGCAAGCGTGAGCTGAGAGCCTCGGCCCACGCCCTTCGCCGTCCCGCTACGGCGGCAACGGGAACGATCAGATGCTCGACCCGACCCGCTCGCCCTCGATGACCGCGGCGGGAGCACGGCGGGGCGCAACACAGTCGCCGACCCGTCTCACCTCGAGCCAGGGCGCCTCCGCGCGCAGCTGCCGGTAGAGACGGTCCTCGGACACAGGTGCGACCGCCAGGACCACCCAGTCGACGACTCGCCGCTCGACGGTCCCGGTCGGGTGGTCCAGCAGCTGGACGCCGCCGGGTTCGAGTGCCATGACCACCCGTTCGGTCGACTGGGCGATCTTTCGTGCCGACGCGCGCCTGTTGAAAGCGTCGAGATCCCCGGTGAGGTCGAGATCATCGCCGACGACCATGGCCGGCGTGGCGATCTCGACGGTGCACCCCTGGGCTGCCAGCAGCTCCGCGACGCTCGTCGCCTGGTGGAAACCGAGCTCGTCGACGACGAGCACCGTGCCTGAGGGCCGCGCCGAGCCGTCGAGAACCTCGATGACGTCGGCGATCCTCGGCGAGCCCGCCGGTGGGTCGCAGGCCCACCGCGGTCGCCTGGGCCGCGAGCCGGTTGCGACAACCACGACGTCGGGGCGCTCGCCGCGGACGCTGACCTGCGTGGCCTCGGCCGAAAGGCGGATCTTCACACCGAGCTGGCGGCACTGGGCCACCTGGCTGCGTACGAGGTCGCGAAGCTCGCCACGCCCCGGTGCGGTGGCGGCGAGGCGGAGCTGGCCGCCGGGCTCTGGGGCCCGCTCCAGGACGATCACCTCGTGGCCGGCCGAAGCAGCCGCGATCGCCGCCTGAAGGCCTCCGGGGCCGGCGCCCACGACGACGACCCTCCGGCGTGATCCGGGAGCCGCCACCGCTCGGGGCCCGGCCTCGGCCTCCAGCCCGGCCCGTGGGTTCTCGGTGCATCGCAGGGAGCAGTTTCGCCGGACGCGCCCGACACACTCTTGTGTGCACGAGGAACAGAGCACGATCGACTCCGTGCGACGCGAAAGCGCCTTGTGGGCGAACTGCGGGTCGGCGATCTGGGCTCGCACGATCCCGACGAGGTCGCAATAGCCCGCCCGTAGCGCGCGCTCGGCCTGGTACGGGTCCCGGTAACGCCCGGTGCCGACGACCGGGAGCGAGACCGCTTCGCGAAACGCCGCCGCGATGAGGCTCGAGTACCTCGCCGGAACGGGCTTCTTGTCCCCGGACACCTGAGGTGCAACCGTCATAGCGCTGCTCGAGGCGTTGAGATAGTCGGCGCAGCCCTGCTCCTCTACCATGCGCGCGACTGCGACGGCGTCGGCGAGCGTCATCCCCCGGTCGACGCGCTCGTCGCCGCACAGCCGCACACCGACGGCGAGCCCGCTCCCGACCGCTCCGCGCACCTCGGCCAAGATCTCCAGGAGAAGCCGGGCGCGACGCTCCAGCGAGCCGCCGTAACCGTCCGTGCGCAGGTTCGTGGCCGGCGAGAGAAAACCGCGCAGGATCGAGGAGTCCGAGCACTGCAGCTCGACGCCGTCGAAACCTCCTTCGGCACAGTGTGCCGCCACGGTCGCGTAAGCGGCGATCACCTCGGCTATCTCGTGCTCCTCGATCGCCTTGGGCACCTCGCGGGACAACGGGTCGGCGACCGGGGATGCCGCCCAGAGCGCGACACGCGAGTACGCCCCGGTGCCCTGGGCGCCGTTGTGGTTGATCTGGGCGAATATCGGCGTTCCGTGGCGGTGCACGCTGTCGGTGATCTGACGGTAGGCAGGGATCACCCGGGGGTTGAAACCACAGACGACCTTCTCGTGGGGCCAGTCGGTAGGGTGGACCGATTGCTCCTCGGTGATCACGAGGCCTGCCCCGCCCTCCGCCCGGGCCCCGTAGTAGGCGCTGTGCTGCGCGGTCGGGAGGCCGTCCTCGGCGTAGTTGGTCCGGTGCGCGGCGAAAACGATGCGGTTCTCGAGCGTGATCGGCCCGACGCCGAGCGGGGAGAACAGCAACGGGTACCGCCGGCTCGTCGTCATCGGGACGCCTTCTCGCCATGGCGGGCGACCTCGAACCCGAGAGCAACGGCGACCCGGCGGCCCTCGAGGACCGCCTCGTGGATCGTCCGCGGGGCCACCGCGTCGCCGGCGCGAGGGTGACAGCCGCCCGACGCGCGCCAGAGGCTGTCCTGCGGCAGCAGGAAGCCCGCGTCGACGCACAGAGCTGCTTCGATCACACGGCGCCCGCCGCTGAAGCGATCCTCTACCGTCACGCCCTTCGGGTCGACCCTCACTACCGTGCTGCGACGCAAGAGCGCGACACCGCGTTGGCGCAGGCGCAGGTTCGCCGGCCCGATGTCGCCGCCTCGCGCCAAGCGCGCACCGATCACGTGGTCAGGGGTGACGAGACTCACCTCGGCACCGTGGGTCGCCAACAGCTCGGCGACCCCGACGCCGATCGGGCCGCCGATCGGGTCCCAGACGACGACAGGACTCGGAGGTGGCTCGGCGACCTGCCGCTCGGCCGATAGGACCTCTGCTGCGGTCGCGACGGCCGCCCCGGCCGCCACCTCGAAGCTCCGACGGCCGGGGCGCGAGCCGGTGCAGTGCACGACAGGGCCCTCGTGGCCGTCGACCTCTTCGAGGGTCACCTCGTGGCCCGTCACGATCCGGACACCCGAGCGCCGGCACTCGGACTCCAGCCAGTCGACCAACCCAGCGAGTCGCTCCCTCCCGGGTGCACGCGCTGCGACCCGCACCATCCCGCCCAGGGTGTCATCCCGCTCGACGAGCGTCACCTCATGGCCCGCCGCGGCGCAGACGCGGGCGCATTCCAGGCCCGCCGGGCCGCCGCCGGCGATCAGAACGTGGGACTTCTGGCCTGTCGGCGTCCCCACGGCACGAGACGCGGTAGGTGGGTCGACGAGAGGGTCGGTCGTCTCGTGGCCCGACCGAGGCTCACCGATGCAGGTGACGACGGGGTTGCGTACGTCGCGCACACGACATGCCTGGTTGCACAGGACGCAAGGACGCACACGGTCGGCCGCTCCGGCCGCGACCTTGGCACCGAGCGCAGGATCCGCGATCTGGGCGCGGGTCATCTCGACGAGGTCGGCCTCGCCGCTGGCGACGAGCTCCTCGGCGAAGCCGACGTCGACGACCGAACCCTGCGCCACGAGAGCGACCCCGCTCGGCAGGGCGCTGCGCACGATCGCCGACGAACGGCGGTTGAAACCCGGCTCGACATGGGAGTCGGGCCGCGTGGCGGCGGTCCGGAACGCGGAGCCGCGCACGGCGCAGAGATAGTCGAGCCCCGATCCCGCCGCGGCTGCCACGAGGCACGCCGCGGTCTCAGGCACGATCCCCGCCCATGCGGCAAGCTCGTCGACCGACAGCCGGAGACCGACGACGCCGGCAGCGCAAGTTCGGTCGACGGCGTCGCGCGTGACACATACAACCCGGCGCAGGAGCTCGGAGCGGTCCTCTCCGAACTCGTCGTCGCGGAAGTTGGTGAGTCGCGAACAGAACTGGCGGAGCAGGCTGTGCTGGCCGGCGTTCAGCTCCACACCGTCGCAGCCCGCCTCGACCGCCGCAGCGGCCGCCACGCCGAAAGCGGCGATGAGGGCCTCGATCTCCTCGGCCTCCATGGTCTTGGGGACCTCGCGGGTCTCCGCGTCGGGCACCGGGGAGGGCCCGAGCAGGACACGCTGGTGATAAGCGCTCGAACCCTGTCCCCCCGCGTGGCCGAGCGCGGCGACCACCAGGGCGCCCTCCTCATGGCAGGCCAACGAGATGGCCGACCAGCCCTCGGCCGCCTGTGATGCGAGTGGTGCCCGTTCGTAAGGCCAGTCCGAATCGTCGACCGACGCCTCCTCGACGACGATCACGCCCGCACCGCCCGACGCGCGCGCCCGGTAGTACGCGACGTGACGTTCCGAGAGCGCTCGGCGCTTTGCAAGGTTGGTCTCGTGCGGGCCGAACACGATCCGGGTCCGGGCCTCCCGGCGGCCGAGGCGGACCGGGTCGGAAAGGGAGGTCAAGGCCGGGATCCGCCGGAGCCGACCTCGGCGGATCGGTCCCCAATCCCGGGCCGGATCGCAGGCGGCACACCCCTGACGAGTGCCAGTTTGCCCGCGAGACCGAGCTCCACAGTCCCAGACCATAGATTCCGGAGCGTGAAAGCGTCCCGGTGCTTGCCGAGCGGTGGCCAGAAGTGAACCGGCTCGGCAACGAGACGAGCCCTTACTTGCGCCAACACGCCGGTGATCCCGTCGACTGGTACCCCTGGGGCGACGAGGCGCTAGCGAGCGCGAGGGAGCTGGACCGGCCACTTTTCCTCTCGATCGGCTATTCCTCGTGCCACTGGTGCCACGTCATGGGCCACGAGTCCTTCGCGGACCCGGCGATCGCAGAGGTGATGAACCGGCACTTCGTGAGCGTGAAGGTCGACCGCGAGGAGCGGCCCGACGTCGACGCCGTCTACATGGAGGCAGTGCAGGCCGCTACCGGACGCGGCGGTTGGCCGATGAGCGTCTTCGCTACGCCGGACGGGCTCCCGTTTCTTGCCGGCACTTATTTCCCGGATCGCGCCCGTCACGGGCTGCCGTCGTTCCACCAGGTGCTGGACGCCGTCGTCGAGGCCTGGGGTTCGCGCCGTCACGAGGTCGTCGATCAGGCACGCGTTCTGGCGGAAGCGGTCGCGAGGCGCCTCGAGCCGCCGCCGACCGCCCGCGGGCGGGCCCCGAGGCCCGCGGAGGAGCTGTGCGTCGAGGCGACCGAACGGCTCTCGTCGATATTCGACCCCGTGAACGGAGGGTTCGGCTCCGCCCCGAAGTTCCCCCAGCCGCTGCTCTTGGACCTGCTCCTGCGAGATCACCTCCGCAATCCTGCAGGCGATTCGCTCGGCATCGTCGAGCGAACACTCGAGGCCATGGCTTCCGGCGGGATCTACGACCATCTCGGCGGCGGCTTCGCCCGGTACTCGGTCGACGCGCGTTGGGACGTGCCACACTTCGAGAAGATGCTGTACGACCAGGCGCTCCTTGCTCGGGTCTACCTGCACGCCTGGCAACTGGACGGCGACGACCGTTGGCTGCAGGTGCTCACCGAGACCATCTCTTACGTGCTCGGGGAGCTCCGCGAACCGGGCGGAGGGCTGTACGCGGCGGAGGACGCGGACTCAGAAGGCGAGGAGGGCCGCTACTACGTGTGGTCGGCCGGAGAGCTGACCTCGGTGCTCGGGCCGGACCTGGGCGCGGAGGCGGCCGCATGGTACGGCGTGACGGCTGCGGGCAACTTCGAGGGCCGAACGGTCCTGCACCGTTCCCGCCGGGGCGATCTGGCGCGCCCACCGCGCATCGAGACCGCCCGGTCGATGCTCCTCGCCGCGCGGACCGGTCGCGTCCGGCCCGGACTCGACGACAAGATCATCACCGAGTGGAACGCGATGATGTGCTCCACGCTGGCAGAGGCGGCCGCCGCCACCGGCAGGGACGACTGGTCGAGAGCAGCGGTGGAGATCGCGACGTTCCTCCTCGAGCATCTACGCCGCCCGGACGGGCGGGTGCTGCGCTCCTGGTGCCGAGGGCGCGCTGGGTTGCTCGGCTACGCGGCGGACTACGCGTGGCTGGTCGACTGCTGCACCCGCCTCGGTGAGCTGACGGGCGACCCCCGCTGGACGATGGAGGCCACGACGATGGCGAGCCGGCTGCTCGAGCTCTTCACCGACGACGAGCACGGTGGCCTCCATACGACAGGGAGCGACGCGGCACCGCTCGTCGTGCGACCTCGTGAGGTCCAAGACGGCGTGACGCCTTCCGCGGGCTCGGTCGCAGCCATAGCCCTCGCGCGCCTCGGCGCCCTCACCGGCGACGACGCGCTCTCCGCTGCAGCCGGGCGGATCGTCGCCTCTGTCGGGGCCGGCCTCGCAGCCGCCCCTTCGGCGTTCGCAGAACTCCTCCTCGCCGCGTCACTCGTCGAGCACGGACCTGTCGAGATCGCGGTCACCGGTGACCGGGCGGACCTTGTTCAGGCGGCTCGGAGGCGATTTGTGCCTGGTGCTGTGGTCGCCTGGACCCCAAAGACGACCGAGGAGCTCGCCGGAGACGGCAAGGTCGTGGCCTTTGAGAGCCCGCTGCTTGCAGACCGCGAGGAGGGCTTCGCGTACCTGTGCCGCCACGGGGCATGCCTCGCTCCGATCCGTGACGCCGATGCCCTGCTCAAAGCCCTCGACAGCTTGGTCGCGTCCCCGTGAGACGGCACGCCGTGAGGCTCCCCGCGCGTCGGCACAGGCGACCGGGCGCCGCCCGGGCGAACCGGCCGGGCGACGTGCTCCGATGCCTCCTGCTCGCACGCGGCCCGGAATGGGTGCTCGTCGACGTCGCCACCGGCGCCCTGATGCGCAGCCGCGCCTCGGGTTGGCCGGTAGTGGCCACGGACTCGAGCCTGATCGCCGGAGCGTCTCCCCACCCAGACCGGGGGGGACCCCACTCGGGCCCGGAGCTTGACGTCGTCGAGATCGAGCTCGCGGATGACGACGAACCTCCCGACCCGGCGCGACCGGAAGCCGTGATGGTCCTGCAGGCACCCGAGCGCGTCGGAACCCCGAGGCGCCGGGCCGCTCGCCGGATCCTGCACGGGCTGCTCCCCACTGACCCCAAGCGCCCTCTGCTCGGATCGCTGGGACCCTCGATCTCCTATGTGGACCTCGACGGATCGCGCCCGTCTGTCGTGGTCGTCGCCCCCGACAGACCACCCGCATTCACCGCCGACATCTCGGGCACGTGGTGCCAGTTCAGCCTGGGAGGCCGCAGGCATCGTCTGGCGGTGGTCGACGAACGCCTCATCGACGCCAAGGATCGATACCAGGGCGGCACACTGACGAACGAAGCCGTCGAGAAGGCAATCGGCGGGGCCCCCAGGTATCTGGTCGTCGCCCTCGGTGCACCGCACCGGGGACAGGCGCCCAAGCTCGTGCTAGGTGTGCTGCCGCGGCCCTGACGCAGCACCGAGGACGAGAAGGCCCCTCACGTCCGAACGACGCTGCGCGTCCGAGCGCGACGCTCCGGGAACACGCGCCGACGCGCCACGCGACCAGGGCAGGCGCTGAGGCGAGCGAAGGAGGTGTGCGGCTCAGACCGGGAGCGCGCTCGCGGCAAGAGCCTCGGCCATCGCCCAGCCGAAGGCCACGAGGCTGTCACGACGCTGGCCGTCCACCGTCGCGAACAGGGCCGAGAGAGCCTCGCCCCCGTCCAGTGGCTCCAGCGGGTCGTAATCGAGAAGCCCGGCGGCGTCTCCCTCGCCCTTGATCACGAAAGTCCTGTCGTCAAGCTGGCCGTCGGCGCCGAAACGCTTGGCGAGTCGGCGACCCCAAGCGCGCTCCTCACCTGTCGCCCGGTGGTCGGGGCGTGGGACGACGTCTTCGAGCCCCTCGAACGCGCGGAACCCGGAAGCTCGAGCAATCCTGGTCCCGACCAGGACGTCTTCATCGGGAAAGGCGAGAACTGCGCGGCGATACAAGTCGTGCATCGCTGCGTCGAGAGCCGCTGCCCCGCTGGGGCTCCTGGTGAACGCCGCAACTCCTACCAACAGGCTCGGCGTGCCCCCTATCCGCTCGAGCGTGGCGAGCGCGTAACCCTGGAGCTTCGACTGCTCGCGGACCTGGGTGACGAGCACCCAGTCCTCGCGCTGCTTGGAGAGGAAACCCACCTCCCAGCCGCCCGCCTCCGTCGCTGAGAGGTCCGCCATCTCGGCAAGCTCCGCGTCAGTGAGCGCCGTGCAGTCTTTCGTGGCGACCTCGATCTCGATGGCCATGACAGTTTCATGCTCCCGTGCGTCGCTCTCACCCTGCCGCCCGGACCACACTGGGACACGGCTTCGGACCGCGCCTTACAGCTACTGGCCGCTCGTGGCGACGCCGAACCCCGAACGTGCCCGGCTGTGCGTTCACGTCCCGGCTCGGACCATCAACAGTGTACGGGATTGGAGCGACGACCTGCCAGGTGGTGTTGTACCGACCACTCACCGCGCGACGGCAGAGGTCCCCAGTAGCTCCTTGAGAGCGCCGACGAGACCGCCCCTCGGGTCGACGTTGAACTGGGGCGGCAGCCGGAGCACCTTCTCCCCGACCCGCAGGTGAACGGCGCAGTTACCGGGATGCTCGGAGACGAGGTCGCGGATCTGGCGCACGAGGGAATCGGTCAGCCGGTTGAGCGGCAGCACGACCTCGACGGGGGGATCGCTGCCCGGCGAGGTGAGCTCTAGCCGCCGCAGATCCCTGCAGATGAGCTTCGGCTGGTCCTCGCGCAGGTCGAGCCGGCCACGCACCGCGACGATCGCGTCCTGCTCGAGCAGGCCGCCGTACTCGAGCATCGTCTTCGGGAACACCATCACGTCGATCGCCGCCTCGAGGTCCTCGAGCGCGAACGTCGCCATCAGCTCGCCGCGCCGGGTGTAGCGCCGTACGAGGCCCGTGACGACACCTCCGGTCGTGACGGTGGCGTTCTCGCTCCATCCTCCCGGTCCGGTGCCGGTGCCGGCTCCCACGGCTTCTCCCCCCGGAGCGGCCGAGTCGAGAAGGTCGCGGATCGTGACGTCGGTGACGTTGCGCAAGGCCTTCTCGAGGCCCATGAGGGGATGGTCGCTCACGTACAGGCCGAGCATCTCCTTCTCGAATGCGAGCCGTTCGGCCTTGTCGAACTCGAGATCCGGGATGGCCACCCAGGTGCCGTCGAGACTCGCCGGCGAAGCGGCCCCGGCGGCGGCGTCGCCTTGGTCGTCGAGAAGCGAGAACAGAGTCGCGATCCCCTGCTCCTGCTCGCGCCGGCGGACCAGTGCCCGCTCGACGATCCCTTCGAAAGCGAGGCAGAGCCCCTTTCTCGGATGGCCGAGCGAGTCGAAGGCCCCCGCCTTCACGAGCGACTCGACTGCTCGCTTGTTCAGCGCGCTCGAGTCGACACGGCGGCAGAAGTCGTAGAAGTCGACGAAAGGGCCTCCGCGTTCGCGCGCCGCGACTATGTGCTCGACGATGGCCTCGCCGACGTTGCGGACGGCGGAAAGGCCGAAGACGATCACATCGCGGTCGGCCGAGCCCGGGCCCTGCGACGTGCGCCGGATCGTGGTGAAGTTCGAGGACGACGTGTTCACGTCCGGGACGCGCACCTCGATCCCGAGCGTGCGGCACTCGGACAGGTACACGGCGGTCTTGTCCTTGTCGCCCTTCACCGACGACAGCAGCGCGGCCAGGTACTCGACTGGATAGTTCGCCTTCAACCACGCCGTCTGATAGGCGACGAGGCCGTATCCGTAGGAGTGGGACTTGTTGAAGGCGTAGTCGGCGAACGGCTCGATGATGTCGAACAACTGCTTGCCGAGCGCCTCGTCGTAACCCTCCTTCACGCAGCCCGCGATGAACTTCTTGCGCTCGGCTGCGATGAGCTCGCGGTTCTTCTTGCCACAGGCCTTTCGCAGGTTGTCGGCTTCCTCGAGGGAGTAGCCCGAGAAGCGCTGCGCCACGCGCATCACCGATTCCTGGTAGAGCATCAGGCCGTAGGTGTCCCCGAGGATCGCCTCCACGTCCGGGTGGAGATAGGTGACGGGCTTGCGACCGTTCTTGAGGTCGGGGTAGTCACGGTGCATGTTGGCCGCCATCGGGCCCGGCCGGTACAAGGCGACGAGCGCCGCGACGTCATCGAAGCTCGTCGGTGCCAGCGAACGCAACGTCGAGCGCATGGCGGCGCCCTCGAGCTGGAACACTCCGATGGAGTCGCCTCGCCTCAGCATCTCGAAGGTCTTCTCGTCGTCGAGCGGCACCGAGTCGATGTCGGGACGTGATCCGGTCGTCTGCTCGATGAGATCGAGGGCCATCTCGATGACCGAGAGGTTGCGCAGCCCGAGAAAGTCCATCTTCAAAAGGCCAAGGTCCTCGACGCCGTGCATCTCGTACTGGGTCACGATCGGGGCGTCAGCGGGATCGGTGCCGGGCTCGGGCTTGCGCTGAACGGGTAGGTACTCGGTCAGCGGCTCGTGGGTGATGACTACGGCCGCGGCGTGGATGCCGTCCTGGCGCCGGAGGCCCTCGAGGCCCTTGGCGACGTCGATCACCAATTTCGCGTCCGGATCCTGCTCGTACATCTCGCGGAGCTCGGCTGCGGCCACGTAGCCGTCCTCGTGACCCTCGACCCGCTCGAGACAGGCCCGCAACGGCGTGTCGCGACCCATGACTAGCGGGGGCATCGCCTTCGCGATCCTGTCCCCGAGGGCATAGGGGAAGCCCAGGACCCGGGCACCGTCGCGCACCGCGGCCCGGGCCTTGATCGTGGAGAAAGTGACTATCTGAGCGACATGATCCGCGCCGTAACGTTCGGCCACGTACCGGATCATCTCGCCGCGCCGGCGCTCGTCGAAGTCCATGTCTATGTCGGGCATCTGTTTCCGGCCCGGGTTCAAGAATCGCTCGAAGAGCAGGTCGTAGCGGATCGGGTCCAGATCGACGATGCGCAGGCAGTAGGCGACGCAGCATCCGGCCGCCGAGCCTCTGCCCGGACCGACCCGGATCCCCGCTTCGCGCGCGTAGCGGATGATGTCCCAGACGACGAGGAAGTACGCCGAGAACCCCATCTCGGAGATGACGCGCAGCTCGAAGTCGAGCCGCTCGGCCACTTCCGGCGGGATCTCGGACCCGTAACGGGCAGCGGCGCCCTCATAGGTCAGATGGGCTAGGTAGCCGGCCGCCGACTGCTCGTAGGTGTCGCGTTGGAACGCCTCCGGGATCGGGAATTGCGGGAGCGCCGGCTTGCCCAGCTCGAGCTCGACCTTGGCCCTCTCGGCAATCCACAGCGTGTTGTCGCACGCGCCCGGCACCTCGGCGAAGAGCCGTCGCATCTCCTCCGCGCTCTTCAGGTAGTGCTCCTCGCCCTCGAACTTGAAACGCTTCGGGTCGTGGATCGTGGCACCGGTCTGCACGCACAAGAGCGCGTCGTGAGCCACCGCGTCCTCGCGTCTGCAGTAGTGGCTGTCGTTCGTTGCGATCAAGGGGGCGTCGAGCGCTCGGGCGATGCGGATCAGGCCGGGATTCGTCCTCCGCTGCGCGTCGAGGCCATGATCCTGCAACTCGACGAAGAGGCTCTCCCTGCCGAAGATGTCCCGGAGCCGGCCCGCCAGGTGAAGTGCTGTCTCGAAGTCATCGGCGAGGAGGGCCTGGGCCACGACGCCGCCCAGGCACCCGGTCGTCACGATGAGACCGTCGTGATAGCGCTCCAACAGCGTCCAGTCCACGCGAGGTTTGTAGTAGTAGCCCTCGAGATAGGCGGCCGAAGAGAGCTTGATGAGGTTCCGGTAGCCCTGTGTCGTCTCTGCCAGGACGGTCAGGTGGTAGTAGAGCTTCTCGCCCCGCTCCCCCTCGCCGCCCGTGTCGTCGATGCGGCCCCGCCGCACCGGGCGCTCGAGACGGGACTGCGCCGCCATGTATGCCTCGGTGCCGATGATCGGTGTGATGCCCCGCTCGCGGCACTCCTTGTAGAAGTCGAGGACCCCGTACATGTTGCCGTGATCTGTGATCGCCAGTGCGGGCTGGCCGTCGGCCACGGCGGCGGAGACCAGATCGGGGATGCGCGCGGCTCCGTCGAGCATCGAGTACTCGGTGTGGGTGTGCAGGTGGACGAACGACGAGCCACCGTGCGCTGTGCCCCCGGACGCCTCCACCACTGCCTACCCACTCCCTGTCCACAGGCTCCATCCACAGCCTGTGGACGAACTACAACCCTGTCATTACCCCTATCGCACGATAGCGCGCCGGTCGCGCCGCCGGAGGGGTTGCCCGGCCATTGATTGCCACTTTGGGTGAGATGCGCGACGCTGTAGGTATGGAGCGGTCTGATCTCGATTCATTGTTACGGCGTCTATCTGCGGCGGATGGTTCCGATCTCCACTTGAAGGCGGGTTCCCCACCGCGGATGCGCATCAACGGAGAGCTCACGCGCGTCACCGACGTGCCGGTCATCAAGCCGGAAGACATGGTGAAGATCGCCAAGGAAGTCATGCAGGAGCGGACCTGGGAGCACTTCGAGAAGACCAACGAGGCCGACTTCGCGTACTCGATCCCGAACCTCGGTCGCTTCCGGGTCAACGGCTACCGCCAGCGCAGCACGATAGGGATGGTCTTCCGGCTGGTCCGTTCCCACGCCCGGTCCTTCGGTGAGCTGAACCTTCCCGAGGCCGTCCGCCGACTCGCCGACGAGCAGCGCGGCCTCATCCTCGTGACCGGGCCGACCGGGTGCGGCAAGACCACCACGCTGGCCGCCATGATCGACCACATCAACCGGACTCGTGAGTGCCACATCGTCACCATCGAGGACCCGATCGAGGTCCTTCACCAGGACGAGCTCTCCGCGGTGTCCCAGCGGGAGGTGGGCTTCGACACCTTCAGCTTCCTCGTCGCCCTGCGCTCGGCGCTTCGCGAGGACCCGGACGTGATCCTCGTCGGCGAGATGCGCGACACCGAGACCGTCGAGACCGCTTTGAGCGCTGCCGAGACCGGGCACCTCGTGTTCGCCACGCTCCACACCATCGATTGCGTCGAGACCATCAACCGGATCGTGGACTTCTTCCCGTCCGCCCAGCAACGTCAGGCTCGCCTCAGCCTCGCCGGAGCTCTGAAGGGAACGCTTTGCCAACGGCTCATCCCCACGGCCGACGGCTCCGGCAGGGTGCCCGCCCTCGAGGTCATGATCATCAACGGGCGGATCCAGCAGTGCATCATCGAGCCCGGTCAAGGTGGCGACATCACCGCCATCATCCGCGAGGGCGAGTACTACGGGATGCAGACCTTCGACCAGGCGCTCGTCGCCCTCCTCGAGCAGGGCACGATCGATCTCCGTGCCGCGACCCAGGCCGCCTCGAACCCGCACGACCTGCGCGTCGCGCTGCAGAAGCGGGGCCTGATAGGTTCAGCCGCCGGAAGGAACTGATTGAGACGTCAGACGCTGGACCAGGCGTGGATTATCGGCGCCCCGAACAGCACGGTGATGATGGTGCCCGCGGCGAGAAACGGGCCGAAGGGGATCTTCGTGCGGCGCTGCACCTTCCGAAACGCCAGCAGCAAGGCGGCAGGCACTCCCGCCACTAGGAAGCTGATCACGAAGCCGGCGACAACCTCGCGATAGCCCATCCAGCCGAGAAACCCTCCGCACAGGCCGGCGAGGCGAACGTCACCGAAGCCGATGCCCTTGGGCACGGCATAAAAGAGCGCGGCGAAGACGACAAAGGCGATCGCGCCGCCTAGGGCCGCGCTCGCGAGCGCGGACCAGCGATGCATGCCCGCCGAGGCGAGCACAAGCAACGGTGCCCCCAACGCGGCGGTGACGTACACGAGCGCCGAGGGGATCCGCATGTGTTCGATGTCGATTGCCGAGATGGCGAGCGCCGAAGCCGCGAGCACGCAATACGCGGGCAGCTCCCATGCCGAGCTCAGTCGCCAGGCAAGCAGCACGAACAGGATCCCCGTCCCGAGCTCCAGCAGCGCGTCACGAGGCGGAATGCGGGCGCCGCAAGCGCGGCAGCGGCCCCGGAGCACGACATAGGAGACGACGGGGATGTTGTCGTAAGCGCGAATCGGTGCCGAGCAAGCGACGCAATGGGACGGGGGCGAAACGATCGATTCCTTTCGGGGGACCCGGTCGACGACCACGCCGATGAACGAGCCGATGATCAGACCGAATACGCCCGCCACCACCTCATCGATCACTTGCATGCGGGCTCGATGGTCAGCCCCTCAAGCCCTCTTGCGGACGTGAGCACGGCCTTCACCTGCACTAAGCACCTCCTGCCGGGCTCGTCCCGAGATGATGCGGCACGACCCCATCGAGGCTAGTATGACCGCGTAGAGCGCGGTGATAACCGCTTAGCGCGCCCGCGCGTGGGACGCGCTGGGAGGGGGATACGCGCATGCCCATCCGACGACGAAATGAACGGATAAAGAAACCTCGGCGCGCGCCCGATGTTATTAGGGGATGAGTACAACAGAGCAGAGCACGCCGACGGCCGCGCGACGGCAAGTGTCACCTTCCAAGGCGGAGGTCTCAGAAGCGCGTGCCCTCTCCAAAGAGGTCGGTCTCGAGTACGTCGACCTCGACCGCTACCCGCTCAATGCCGCAGCAACGTCGTTGCTGCCCGAGCAGGCCTCTCGCCGTCAACATGCGCTCGCGATCGGATGGAAGTACGGCACTCCCGTCGTGGCGGTGGCGCGGCCGGACAATCTCATGACCATGGACGACCTCCGGACGATCATCGGGAGGGACATCCACGCCGTCGTTGCCTGCGAGTCCCAGATCGACGCCTACATCGAGCGCATGTACGCCCGGGCGGAGGCACCTGGCAGTAGTCACCCCAGGTCGGCGCGCACCGCGTCCGAGACTGCGATGCGAACTCCGTCCCCCTCACTGTCAGTTGTCGCCGAGCCTGCGTCTCCGCACGCGCCGGCCGAGCCCCAGGCGGAGCCGGAGCCGACCGGTGCTCCAGAGCCGGAGCACGCCGCGGCCGAGGACGCGGAAGCACCGGAGGCCGAGCCCGTGCTCGAGGTGCTCAAGGAGGTCCCACCCACGCCGCGTCCGTCTCGGGTCGAAACGGCCAAGGCGGAGACCGAGGCCGTGGACGCGCTCCTGGCTGCGACCAAGCTCGTCAACGGTTCCGCCGGCAGCCCGGGCAAGGGAGGCGAGGACACACCGAAACCGGCGACGCCCGACCTCGCCGAGTTGCTCGTGAGCTCCGGGCAGGTCACGCGCGAGGAGATGGAGGCCGCGCTACGTGAGAGGGCCGCGACGGGCAGATCGCTCGGCGAGATCCTGAGCGAGCTCGGCCTCGTCTCCGAGGAGGACCTCATCCGAGCCTCGGCCGCCGAGGCCGGCATGGAGTTCGTCGACCTCAACGATCAGCCGCTCGACCCCGAGGCGACCAAGCTGATACCCGAGGCCCTTGCCCGTCGCCACCGGGTGCTCGCACTGGCCTACCGCGGCGAAACACCCGTGATCGGCATGGCGAACCCCTCGGATGTGTTCGCCGTCGACGACCTGCGCACGCTGCTGGGCAATGACCTGCACATCGTGGTTTGCAGCCCGGGGCAGATCTCCGAGTACCTGTCCCGGGTGTACCGCCACGACCGGGAGACGACCCTCGCCGCCCAGACCGCGGCGTCGCAGACCTCGGCCGGTGACGAGACCAAGGTCACCGAGCTGACCGATCTCCACTCGGTGGTCGAGGACGCTCCGATCGTCAAGTACGTCAACCTGATCCTGCGCCAGGCCCTCCAAGAACGCGCCTCGGACGTCCACATCGAGCCGAGCGCCGACGATCTCCGTATCCGGTTCCGCATCGACGGCGTGCTCCACGAGGTGACCCGGTCGCCAAAGGCCATCCAGGGTGGTGTGACAACCCGCCTCAAAGTCATGGCCAGCCTAGACATCGCCGAGCATCGCATCCCTCAAGACGGGCGGATAACCCTCACCGCGGGCCGGCGCGAGATCGACCTCCGAGTGGCGACGCTCCCGACGGTGCACGGCGAGAAGATCGTTCTTCGAGTGCTGGACAAGTCGAGCGCTTCCTTGAATCTCTCAGAGCTCGGCTTCCTGCCCAATGTCGAGAAGCGGTACCAGGTTGCTTACAAGAAGCCGTACGGGACCATTCTCGTGACGGGCCCCACGGGATCGGGGAAGTCCACGACCCTGTACGCGACCTTGAACGCGCTCAACTCGCCCGAGCGCAACCTCATCACAGTCGAAGACCCGGTCGAGTACCAGCTCCGCGGTGTCAGCCAGGTTCAGGTGAATCCCAAGGCAGGGCTCCACTTCGCGAACGCCCTGCGCTCAATCCTGCGCTCCGACCCGGACGTCGTGCTCGTCGGCGAGATCCGCGACCGCGAGACAGCGGTCATCGCCGTCGAGGCCGCGCTGACCGGCCACCTCGTGCTCTCGAGCCTCCACACCAACGACGCCGCCGGCACGCCGATGCGCCTCGTCGAGATGGGTGTGGAGCCCTTCCTCGTAGGCTCCGCACTTGACTGCGTCCTCGCCCAGCGCCTCACTCGCCAGCTGTGCGAGAACTGCCTGGAGGACTACTCTCCGACGGTCGAGGACCTCGAACTGATCGGTTTCACCGAAGCGGACGAACCGCCTAACGGGAAGGTGCGATTCCGGAGAGCGGTGGGCTGCCAAGCCTGCAGCCGTACCGGTTACCGTGGCCGCATCGCTCTTCAGGAGCTCCTCCTCGTCGACGAGGAGATCGAGCGTTCGATCATCGCCCACGCCTCAAACGACGACATCCAACGCCTAGCCCTCGAACAGGGGATGGTTCCATTGCGTCATGACGGACTGCGCAAAGCAGCGCTCGGCATAACGAGCCTGGAAGAGATAATCAGGGTGGTCGTATGAGTGCCGACCGCCGGTCCCCAACAGAATGGTCCAAACGGCTTGCCGAGACACTCGTCGGCGCCGGTCGTATTTCCGGCGACACGGCCGCTGACATGCTCACAGAGGCCGCCGTAACTGGCCGACCCGTCGCAGCTGTGCTCGCAGACCGGGGGGTCGTGGAGGCTGCAGTATCGCTCGCCGAGCTAGCTCGAATCTCCGGAGTTCCGTCAGTGGACATCTCCGAGAAACGGCCCATGGGCGAGGCCTTCCGGTTGGTGCCTGAGCTGTTCGCCCGCGAGATGACCGCGATCGGCTACAAGCTCGAAGGTGAGCGCCTGACGCTCGCGTGCGCCGAGCCGATCGACGTCGCCCAACAGCGTGAGATCTCGGCCTTCCTGGGTGTAGAGGTCTCCGGATGCCTCTTGGCCGACCCTGTAGCCATCGAACACCTCATGAATGCCGTCTACCCGAGATTGTCCTCTGATGAGAAGGTGGCGACGGCCGCTTCGACACCCGCAACCGCCGGAGTGGGCGCGACACAAGTGACCGGCTCGGTGATGAACGTGCCCGCGCAGGTCCCAGAGCCCGTAATGGCGGGCTCCCAGCTCTATAACGACGTGTCCTCGAATGGTTCGCCGGAGTCGCAGTATGACGCGAGCGACTGGCAGGCGGACTACGGAGTCGACGTCAGACATACGACGCTGCCCGCGGCTTCGGGCGGCATGCCGGACATCGAGCCCTTCAAGCCGACGCTCAACCCCGACGGGACCCTGGACATCGACGAACTACTCACCTACACGGTTCGCAACGGCGCGTCCGACCTCCACCTCGCTAACCAGCTGCCGCCGGCCATCCGCATAGACGGTTCGCTGCGGCCCATCGAGGGGCTCCAACGCCTCGACAACGAGCAGATCCGTGAGATGGTCTACCGGGTACTGACCCAGAACCTGCGCGAGCGCTTCGAGGCGGAGCGGGAACTTGACACAGCCCACACGATCATGGGCGTCGGGCGATTCCGGGTCAACCTTTTCCAGCAGAGGGGATCGATCGGGACCGTCATGCGGGCGATACCCCACGAGATCCCGCGATTCGACACCCTCGGCCTGCCGCCGGTCGTCCCCTCGTTGGCCGAGCTGCGCCGCGGCCTCGTGCTGGTGACCGGACCGACTGGATCGGGCAAGTCCACGACGCTTGCGTCGCTGGTCAACATCATCAACCTGACGAAACCGGTTCACATCGTGACCATCGAGGACCCGATCGAGTTCCTGCACACGCACAACCGGTCGATCGTCAACCAGCGCGAAGTCGGCTCCGATACGAAGTCGTTCGCCGAGGCGCTCCGCCACGTACTGCGCCAGGACCCGGACGTTATCCTCATCGGTGAGATGCGCGACCCCGAGACAATCGCCACGGCGCTAACCGCTGCGGAGACCGGTCACCTCGTGTTCTCGACATTGCACACCCAGGACACCCCTCAGACGATCGACCGCATCATCGACGTGTTCCCGAGCAGTCAGCAGGACCAGATCCGCATCCAGCTCGCCGGCTCCCTGGAGGCGGTCATAACCCAGCAGCTGGTATTGAGCGCCTCCGGCTACGGTCGCGTGCCGGTCGCTGAGGTGATGCTCTGTAACCCCGCGATCCGAAACCTCATCAGAAGCCGCAAGACGCACCAGATCTACTCACTCATCCAGACGGGCGCGGCGGTGGGAATGCAGACCATGGACCAGGCTCTCGCGAAGGCGGTCCAGGCGGGATTGATAACCGAGGCGATGGCCTTCGACCGCTGCCACGATCCGAGCGAGCTCCGCGACTACCTGGGACAGCGATGACAGCGATCGACCCCCTTCTGGAGGACTGAACGATGCCAACGACGACCTTCGACTACAAGGTCCGCGACGCCGACGGCAGGCTGGTCAAAGGTCAGCTCGAGGCCGACAGCATCCCCCTCGTCGCGGCGCGCCTGAGGGACATGGGCTATGCGCCCGTCGAGATAAAGCCCGTCTCGCTCAACTTGAACCGCGAGATCAAGATCCCCGGCATCACCGACCGCGTCTCGCTCAAGGACGTCGCGCTCATGAGCCGCCAGCTGGCTACGATGGTCTCAGCCGGGCTCACGCTCGTTCGTGCGCTCGGCGTGCTCGCCGACCAGATCGAGTCCAAGCCGCTCCGCGAGGCGATGCTCCAGGTGCGCCAGGATGTCGAACAGGGCTCGTCCCTGTCGACCGCGCTCGAGAAGCTCCCGAAGGTGTTCCCGCCGCTCTACATCGCGATGGTCCGCGCGGGAGAGGTCGGGGGCCAGTTGGACCTGGTGCTCCTCAAGCTCTCGAACACCCTCGAGAAGCAAGTCGAGCTCCGTCAGAAGGTCCGCTCGGCGATGGCGTACCCGACTGTCGTGTTCTGCGCTGTCATCGTGATCATCACGGCGATGATGATCTTCATCGTCCCGATCTTCAAACGCTTGTTCACGAGCCTCAACGGGACCCTCCCCCTTCCGACCCGGATCGTCATCTCCATATCCAATGTCGTAGCCAGTGTCTGGCTGCTCGTTGTCATCGCGGTCATCGTCACGATAGTGATCCTGATGCGCCGGTGGATAGCAACGCCGAGCGGCAGGAGAAAGTGGGACGCGCTCAAGCTTCGGCCGCCCGTGTTCGGTGCCCTTACTCACAAGGTCGCGCTTGCCAGGTTCTGCACGACTTTCTCGTCGCTGCTATCAGCCGGCGTGCCGGTTATCGAAGCGCTCGACATCGTCGCCGCCAACGCGGGCAACCAGATCGTGGCTGACGCTCTCATCGGCGCCCAGGAGGGTGTCCGCGAGGGCAAGACCTTGTCGGCTGTCCTCGCCCAGTACCCGGTCATGCCGGTCATGGTGACCCAAATGATCGAGACCGGCGAGGAGTCAGGTGCGCTCGATGACATGCTCGAAAAGGTCGCTACCTTCTACGACAACGAGGTGAGCGCGACCGTCGACAGCCTGACCTCGATCCTCGAGCCGTTGATCATCGTGTTCATGGGCGCATGCATCGGCTGTATCGTCGTAAGCCTGTACCTGCCGATGTTCGACTACGTCAAACTGCTGCAGCAGCCTGGGGCCTAGTCTCCCGGTCGTGAATGGTGCCCGAGTTCAGAGGGGCGCCCTTGACAAGCCATCCCTGCTCAGCAGGCTCAAGAAGTGCTCCCAGACAGCCGATATCTAAGACATATGCACGCCCTGTCGTCTTCCGGCACGTTCGACAGTCCTGCCAGGTCCCGTGTATCCCCGTTCGTCGACATGCCAACAGCTAGCATGTTTCGGGAAGTTCGCAGAACTGTAGTTTCATTCTCGGTGTCAGGAGCACGTTGATGGTCATGCGACGCGTGAGTGTCCAGGTCAGTAGCAGCGCAGTCCGCATGGCCGAAGTGTCCGTGGGACGCGGACAGCCTGAGCTCCTTCGCCTTGGTCAGGTCGCCCTCCCTCCACGGGCGGTTATCGACGGCGTGATCCTCGATGTTCCCGCGGTGCGCGTTGCAGTAGAGCGCTGCATCAAAGAGGGCGGCTTCTCGGCAGGAGACGTGCACCTGGGGATTGCCGGGCTTCGCGCGATCACGCGCGAGATCGAGATGCCGCTCGTGCCTGATTCGGAGATAGACGGCGCTGTGCGGCTGCAGGCGCCCGATGTCATCCCGTTCTCGATCGACAGGGCACTCATCTCCGCACGGGCCCTGGAGGAGACTGTCGGCCCCAACGGGATGCCCATACGGCGCGTCCTTGTCGCGGCCGCGCATCGTGATCTCGTCGATCCCCTCGTCCAAATCGTAACCGCGGCCGGGCTGAACCCGGTCAGCGTCGAACCCACCTCTTCCGCGATGATCCGGGCCCTTTTCGACCCCGAGACCGCGATCGAGGGCCCTGAAGCGATCGTCGCGGTCGGTGCCGGGCTCACAAAAGTCGCCGTTCACGAGAACGGCGTTCCCCACTTCGTCCGGACGATCGCAGAAGGTGGCGACATGGTCACCGCAGCGATCGCCGGCGTACTCGGTCTGCCGGTGGCCGACGCCGAGGCGATAAAGCTGAACCTGGACGAATCTGTCCCTTACAGCCGTGCTGCACTAGGTGCCGCTCGCGATGCGTCCATGTCGCTGATCGGCGAGCTGCGAAGCTCCATCGACTACTACGCCACTTTGACCGGTCGCAGCCCTGTGCGCCGGGTTGTGGTGACGGGGGGTGGGTCTCGTCTTTCCGGCTTCGTGCTGCAACTGCAACAACAGCTCCGGCTACCTGTTGTGCAAGGGAGCGCTCTAGGTCGCCTCGACTGCTCGCGACTACACCTGCCCCCTGAGGAGATAGGCCGGCTCGACTCCGCGGTCGCCGTCGTCGTCGGCCTTGCGCTCCCGAGCCTGAAGGACGTCAAGGAGCTCGATCTTCTCCCTCCGGAGGTGATACTCGGGCGCAAGCGCAAGCAACTGGAGCGCGCCGTCATCGGCGTCGGCATCGTCCTCGTCCTCGCAATGGTCGGTCTGGGTGTGCAGCGCTTCCTCAAAGTGCACAACGCCGAGAATCAGGTGGCAGCCTTGCAGAGACAAGTCACGAGCATCCAGGTCCAGATCCCCAAGTACAACAAGGTCCAACAGGAACGTGCCGAAATCCTAGGGCTAGCGGCCATCAGCCAACCCATCGTCGCCCACGAAGTGTACTGGCCAGGCGTTCTCACGGCACTGGCCAATGCCACGCCGGCAGGTGGCACGGTCCTCAGTTTCTCCGGAACTGCAAATCCCCCTGTTGCGGCTACAGCGACAACCGGCACGACGGTGCTCCCACCGTCGGCAACACAGATAGCGACACTCGGTATCTCCCTTCAATCGCCGACCGGGTATACCTACTTTCGCAGCTGGTATTACTCCGTCGGCGGTTCGGGGAAGCTGACCGTGAACGGATTCAGCGGGCTCTCGAAGGCAGCGGCAACGCAGGTCAACTTCAGCGCCACCCTCGGAGTCACCGGCGAGGTCACTTCTATCCGGTCTACTGAATTCCAGGTGCCACGATGAACCGGCTCCGAGGTTTGAACCTTGACTTGCTGAAGTCGAAGGTCGTTCTCATCGTCACGGGCGTTGTGATCGTTCTGCTCGTCGTCTGGTGGTTTGCCTGGATGACGCCCGAGGCCAACAAGCTCACGACCGTCCAACAGCAGGTGACCTCCGACCGGACGACGGTGACCCAGTTGAATTTGGAGCTCGCGTCGCTCAAAGCCGAGAAACAGCTCGTAATTAAGGAGCTCCCTTATCTCAAGAAGGTAACGACAGCCATCCCACCGACAGAGGATCCACCCGGCATCGTCGACTCGCTCAACACTCTTGCAAACAAGACAGGTTGCGATCTTTTGTCCGTCACTCCGGCGGACACCCCGAGCCCCAGTGGTCTCGCGGGCCTTTCGGACATAAGTGTGTCTTTCTCCCTGTCGGGGACTCACAAGGATGTGTTCGCATTCTTGAAGGGCTTTTACACCATGACACGGCTGATGACTATCAGCACTGTCGGTTTCAGTCCAGGAAGCACTAATCCGAACATTCTGGCTGTGGGTGACGGCCAGCCGTACTCCATGAGCGTCTCCGCAACTGCCTACACAACGGAACCCTGAAGAAACAGGTCGGTCGGGGTAGCCTGAACGGGAACTGCGAGCTTGATTGGGCGCGAGTTCATACTCCCCACTGATCTTCACTTGCGCGGCCATATGTTCGATGGACTGCGAGTGCCATCTTCGTCCGACAAGCCTCGCGTACCGAGGGGCACTCACCGGAGGGCTCCGCAAGCAGAAGAACACAACGAACGGAACACCGGGGTCCTGCAATAGACGCCTGGTGACCTGAGCCTCTTCAGCCAATCTCTCCACGACGGACAGCGATCTCTCGTCTGACTGAATTGCCCGCCTTCCTCGGCGAACAGTTCCGGCGCGGTCTTGACTGTTCCAGCCCGGTCTCGAGCTCGACGATACGAAGCTTGGATGCCCCGCGGCTCGACGCTCCCAGAAGCCGTGACCTTCGAGCCAGCACAGAGTGGCGACAAACAGGTCGAGAGCGGCCACGAAGCACTCGGTGTCACCAGTCTTGCCGATCGTCATGGCGGCCCTGAAGGCCGCCTTCAGCTCATAGGCGAACCGAGTACCGGGACCAGGTTCATCGCGCCGTGGACAAGGTGACCGGGCACCCGTGAGTTGATCCACCTGATCAGTCCAAGGGGACCCGTCACGGCCAACGCAGCACAGAGTGGCTTGACACGCGCCCCCGTCGGCCGACGTCGAAGGTCCATTCCTCGCAAAGCAACCGCATCGAGAGTTGTCTCCGACATGACTCCTCTGTCAGTGTTCGTAACGCACATTCGTTGCCAAGATTAGACCATGCCCGCTAGCTGGCCGACCGTTTCACGTCCCCGCGGCAACAAACCGCTGTGTCGATCACGTGCGCCGCAGGGTGCAAACCAGCTGCTCGGTCACCGCGATCGGAAAGATGATCCTCTCTACAAGATCCCTCTTGTCGTCCACCGTGAGGCGATCCTCACGGTGGACGACAAGACACAGAGAAGCCCCCGTGACCATATGGTCACGGGGGCTTCTCTGTGTCTTGTCGTCCGATCGACCTACCGTCCTAGAGGTCGTCAACGGACTCGGACAACACCCTCGCTACTTAACCAGCCGGGAAGCCCGACGTCTGCATAGCTCCGGTCGAGGTGCCACCTCCCGGCATTGTCGCTGAGCTAGTGGCCTTGCAGTTCGAACTCGGGGTATTACGCTCCACCCCGTAGTAGGTACCCGCGGCCTGAGTACCCGAAAGGCCGGCGTAAGCCGCTGTGGCCGTTGCCTTGAGGTCTACGACAACCCAGCAGTCCCGGGTTCCCTTCGACCACGCCACCAGCTCCAACGCGCTCGAACCGTTCGTGTAGAGGGAGATGACATTCGGCCCTGTCGAGATAGCGCCGGAGACGTACGTGAGCCCGGTGTCGATCTGCGTGATGTCAGAGACGCCCGCGTTCGTACTCATGTCGATGCCCGAGTACGTCTGGTTGGCGTTTGTGTAAAACGTATCAGCACCGGTCAGTGCCGTCTGCAGGTTGGCCTGCGCGGCAGTGTTGTTCGCGCTCTTGGTTACCGACAGGAACGTCGGGATCGCGATTGCAAGCAGAATGCCTATGATAAGCAGGACAACGAGTAGCTCGATAAGCGTGAAGCCCTCTTCTCCAGCTGCTTCGCGTGTGAGGCGCCGCGCGCGGAGCCTCTCCGGAACATTCCTCATTAAGCTTTCCTCCTCGGGTCAATGGAAACCGCTACCAAGTGAACATCGGCAGCGTCGGCAAAAACTTTAGTCCAATTCTGACACTCTGCGTGATGACGCGAGCTCCGAAGGCGACTTCTCGCGCTCGTGAACTGGTGAGCCGATTCAGAGATGCGTTGGCAATAGGCGCCAAGTGATTCGAGAATCTCGTCGGCCGTCTTCCTCCAGACGAACGGGCGAGGATTCTCGTTCCAAGTTGCAGTCCATGTCTTGAGGTCGGACTCGCGCGCTCCCACGCCGCGGTGTGCCGAGCGTTTGAGCAGCCGTCGTGTGAGCCCTGCGAACCAGCGCTCGAAATACCAGGTTCAGCCACAAGGAGCTCGTCGGGGTGAAGTGCAGGTTGAATCTGGGGTGGCGAACAAGCCAGTTCCGGACGGTCTCGGTCTTGTGGGTTGAGGAATTGTCGAGCACGACATGGACGTCGAGCTCAGCCGGAACGGACTCGTCGATCTCTAAGAGGAAGGACCTGAACTCCTCGGCCCGGTGTCGGCGTCGCGTCGTCGAAACGACCTCGCCCGTCGCGACGTTGCGTGCCGCGAACAGGTCCGTGATCCCGTGTCTCACGTAGTCGTGCGTGCAGCGTTCGACCTGGCCAGGGCGCATCGGCAGGATCGGTTGGGTCCGATCGAGCGCCTGTATGCAGGTCTTCTCGTCGACCGCGGCCCGCTCCGGCGGTCAAGTTCAGCTACATCCCGACGACGACGCGCAGCTTCTCGACGAAGCGGGTCCTCTGAGAGGTTGAAAGTGTCGGTAGCCAAGGGCTTGAGCCCAAAGGCGCGCCAGACGCGGTCCACTGTCGGCTGGCGCATGCCAGTCTCCCGCGCCATGTCACAAGTACGTCCCTGCTTTAAGGAGTGGCGGACAGGGCAGCGGGGTCAGTCGGCAGCGGATCTTGCATGCCGTTGTGCACCATTCAGCAAAGCACGCAGAGGCGCAGCTAGCTCCGCGTCATGTGATACGGTCGCAAGAGCCAGTCGGTAGAAATAAACCGCCTCGTTCCAATTTTGAGCCATAGCAGCCAAACGACCGAGACCTTGCAGAGCTGGCGTAAACCACCTGTCACACGAGAGCGCACGGTAGAATTCGGTCCGTGCAAGCCCATATGCCTTGACTTGGTCGTCTGCTCCTCCTAACAGCGTCCAAAGCTGTGGGTTGTGGGAGTCCCGAAGCACGGCGACGGCCGTCCATCGGCGTGCTTCGGCCAAGTCGGTCGAAGCCGTGGACGCCCTGGTCAAGCTGTCGAATGCCTTGATCTGGGCGAGTTCGAGTGCAGGATCGGGCCAGTAAGGCAAGAGTCGGTTCGCGTCTTTCGCAGCTGCGAGGTTGAACGGCTGGCCTGGAGCGAAATTCGTTCCACGAAACATATAGGCGTCCCCGGTAAGCATCGTCACCCCGACGAGGAGTGCCAGAGCTAGCGCGACGATGGTCGTGAATCGGGCATATAGAGCGCCGCGGTTGTTGGACCGTGAGCTACCGACCTTCTCAACTTCCACAGGTGCCTGTCGGCGGGCAGAGTCTGCCGCTTTCTCTTCTGTTTTCGATCTCACTGCCGTTGCAGCGCCGAGAGCCAGGAACGCGAGGGGGACGATGGCCATGTCGATCGGCTCCACGAGCTCGACGGCGAACATTGCCACGGCAAACCCTAGAAAGGCACCGCGCGCAGCTAACCGAGCTGAGCCGAACAACCAGACAAGGAAGCAGGCTAAGCCGAGCAGGCCGGTCGTGACGGCGACTTCCACAAAGATGTCGTGACCGTCGGTCAGGACCCTGCCAGCAAGCACGTGTTGGAAAAACGAAAGCGTCGCGGTCGAGTCCATCGCAGTCCTGAGCTGACCAGGCCCAGCACCCAACAAGGGGTGATGCAACACGTAATCCCCACCTTGCAGCCACACTCGGAGCCGAAGGCCAAACGTGGTCTCACCGGTTCCCGAGGTCACCCGCGAGGCGAGCCGGGAGCCACCACCGAGGTAGGCGATGCCGTAGCCGATCCCAACAAGCAATGCGAACATCCCACCGTGACGAGGCCCGTAGGCGCGCAGCGCATACACGACCAGCAAGGCAAGAATCACGAGTGCAAAACGCTCGAACGTAAACTCGAGTCCGACCGCGAGCACAAGGACGACGGCACCCCAGCGCAGCGGCGTCCGGCACGCCCTTCCCAATACCAGCGCGAGCCCGCCAAGCAGGAGAGCCTCCAGGTAGATCGGGTTCCCCAGGAACGCGTCCGCCTGGCTGCCGTCGTACAGAAACAGGCCCGGAGACGACGGATTCGTGACGATCTGGAAGATGGCAACAAGCGCGCTACCAACCGAACCAACCAGCAGACCTCGCAGCAACCATCGGCGATCATTCGCGCCAAGTGAGGTCCCGATCGCGAATGCGCCTGCGGCACCGAGCCAGAACAGCCAACCGGTACCCCACAGGTAAAGACCGAAGATGCCTATGTTCGGCGACGGAGAGACGAGAGCTGACACAAGCGCTACGACAAGAAATGCAACAGTGGCTCTTGCCGGCCATCGCAGCGATGAACGTTCACTGACGAGACGGCCCAAGGGCACGATGCCGACCGCGGCGAAGAGGAGGACGACGGCGAACTTCGGCGTGAAGGTCACCGAATTCACCTTGGGCGAGAACGCAAAGCAGAGAAGGGCCGCTCCAACCGCCGCGAACACGCCAAGGCCGCTCACATGGCTGGAGCTGAGTTCCGGTGTCGATCCTGAAGACTCCGGTAGCTCGTGCCCAGGTAAGGCGCTGGCACCAATGGCACCGCCTAGGTCGTCCGGTGAGCTTGAATGGTCGGTGATGAGTCGTCCGGTCAAGTGGCTCCTTCCCGTCCTGACGCTAGCCGTCGTCCTCGCGACCGAAGCTGTTCATTCACATTACGTAGCTCGGCATGTCTACGCGCTGACTGAAGAGCCACGTTTCGGATGGATCATGGTCTTCATCGCCCTGATCTGGGCGACCAGCTACGCTGCCGGGTTGCCTGACTCGGGTGGTCAGTTGCCTCGTCGTTTCGCCAGGGCGTTCGTCGCGCTCGCGGCCGCCGACGTCATCATCTCGGTGCTCCAGCTCTTCACAGGCGCTCAACTGCTCCCGCGCTTTGTCGTCTTCGTGAGCTCAGCGATCCTCGTGCCGGTCTTTCTACTCATCTCCGGGTTGTCAAGCGCGACGCAGCGTAGGCGCGCTAACCAGGATCGAGTGGTCGCGATCGTCGCAGGCGAAGAGGCGGAGCGCCTGGTGCGCGATGTGGGAGAGCACACCGAGCGACCAGCCCAGCTGGTCGCAGTCGTGCAACCCGACGACATAATGCCAACGCCCGAGGAGCCTCGGCCGTTGGCGCAGGTCCTGAAGACTACCAACGCGAACCTCTTGGTGCTGGATCGAGAGGCCCAACAGCGCGAGGAGATCGTCACCCAGGCCGCAGAGCTGCACTCGAAGGGGGTGCGGATTCGAACGCTTTCGCTCTTCTATGACGTCTGGCTGGGCAAATTGCCGATCTCGGAGCTTGAGCGCATATCGCTCTTGTTCGACATCAACGAGATCCATAGGCCAGCCTACGCGCGGAGCAAGAGGGTGTTGGACCTCGTGACTGCATTGCTCGGGATGTTGGCCCTTACGGTGGCCGTGCCGCTTGTAGCGATCCTTGACTTGTTCGGGAATCGCGGACCCCTCTTCTACAGCCAGCCCCGTGTCGGCAAGGACGGTGTTGTCTTCACGATTCACAAGTTCCGAACTATGCGCCCTGGAGGCTCCGCCTCGAATTGGACTACTGAAGATGACCCGCGACTAGGCCAGGTCGGTCGGATACTTCGGCGTCTCCACGTCGACGAGCTCCCACAGATGTGGAACGTCCTTCGCCACGACCTGTCGATCGTGGGACCACGGCCCGAGCAACCTCACTATGTCGAGCTGCTCGCGAAGACCATCCCCTTCTACGAACTGCGCCATCTCGTCCGTCCTGGCATCACGGGTTGGGCTCAGATCAATTACGACTACGGATCGAGCGACGTCGATGCGCTGGAGAAGCTGCAGTACGAATTCTTCTACCTCCGCCACCAAAGCCTGGGTCTGGACCTGCAGATCATCGGCCGAACGTTGCGAACCGTTTTCGAAGACAAGGCCCGGTAAAGGTTCGTTTTTTTCTCCGACGTGCGCTCACACGCGCCGACCGAGTCGAACCACGATGTGACGAAGGCACACGACAACACACCTGCAGCCGATTCCTGCTGCCACGGCCGGCAGCAGCAGCCGCTCGGAGCCACGGGTAGTCCGGCGAGCGAACCGCCACAGCGACAAGTGATGCGCGACGATCATTCTGAAGGGAACCGCAGAAGTCGAGACGCCGGCGAGATGGACGACACGAGCCGACGACTCGTAGCCCGTGCGCCATCCTGCTTTCGCGAGCCGCCAGCAAAGATCCACCTCTTCGACGTACATGAAGTACTGACCGTCGAAACCACCTACCGCGTCAAAAGCGCCGCGGCGAACAAGGAGGCACGCGCCAGTTACCCAGTCCACGACCCCGCTTCCCGCCCCGGCACGGTTCGCCTCTCTATAGCGACGGCTATACGCGTTCTTAGGGAACAGTGCACCCAGGACCGCTTGAACACTCGAACGACGGATGGTTGGGAAAGCTCGCCCAGACGGCTGGAGATCTCCTCCCGGGGTTACGAGTGCCGGACCGACGAGTCCGAGCGACGAGTCTTGTGCGAGGCGGTTGACCATCGCGCCGAGAGCCCCCGGTTGCAATACGAGATCGGGATTGCAAACGAGGAGCAGTTCTCCGGTTACTCGCTGGGCCCCGTAGTTCACACCACCCCCGAAGCCGAGGTTCCGACCCGTGTGGAGCACCCGCACACCAGCGTTCTCCGTCGCGAGGCATTGGAGCGAGTCGTCAGTCGATCCGTTGTCCACTACCACGACCTCCCCGATGCCCTCACGCTGCAAGCTCGCGACACACTCGCTGAGCGCCGGGCCGGCGTTGTAGTTCACTACGACGGCGGCAACTTCGTGGATCGGTAGTTCGCTTGTCATCGGTTACGCAAGACGCTAGCGATCTCGGACGTGGAGGAACTGGACCACGACAGCTCTTGAGACCGTGCCGACGCCGGCGTCGACGGGAGATAACTCGCTCTTCTACTCCCTAGGTTAGAATTTGACAGTCATGACGCGGTCTCTGCTCTCCGCTTGGCGTAGCCATGGCACGCTGGGACTCATCCAGTCCGCAAGAGACCGCTTTACCGGAACTCGGTCCTCACTCGCCGAAGAGGCACTGGCTGCTGTCGATGGGGCGAAGGGCCTCGAAATCGGGGGGCCGAGCGGTCGCTTTCGGCGGCACGGGATGCTTCCGCTCTATCCAGCGCTAAATGTGCTCGACAACGTCAACTACTCTGCTCAGACTTTGTGGGGAGAAACTCTTGAAGAGGGAACGCCTTATGCACCGGAGGCAACGCCTCTCGGAGTCCAGTTCCTGAGAGAGGCTACTGACCTGGACGGTATCCAGGAGCACGCCTACGACGTCATCTTGTCTTCACATTGCCTTGAGCACATCGCCAACCCATTGCGAGCGCTACGGGAGTGGCAAAGAGTATGCAGGCCGGAGGGCCATCTTTGCCTCATCGTGCCCCATCGAGATGGCACCTTTGATCGAAAGCGACCGATAACGCCAATCGGCCATTATCGGTCTGATGACCAACACAACGTCAGCGAGGATGACGACACACATTTTGGCGAAGTAATTCGGTACCACGATCTCCACCGAGATCCTGGTGTTCATTCGGCGCAAGAGTTCATGCGCCGGGTCGCTGACAATCGGACGGTGAGGGGAGTCCACCACCACGTGTTCGATCTGAGAGGCGCGGTGCTCTTGATCAGTGAGGCTGGTTGGACTCCGACCGCAGCCGAAGCACGCCGCCCATACGACATTCTCGTTATCGCGCAAAACTCGACAGCCTCGTCTGCGGGATATGACTTGAGATCCATCTTGAGGGGCAGCCCTTTCAGGTCTGACCGGTGACATCCTGTGGCCAACCGTGGCCTTTTGCTTTGATGCTGACGCCAACCGACCGGGTTTTCGCCCAGGTTCGGCGCTGTAGAGACGGAGGCGAGCCGAAACGCCATCGTCACCCATGAGCGGCGACGCGAAGATTAACCCAGCGTCAGTAGCTGCGGTTGTCGTCACGCATGAGCCTGACATCGACGCGCTCGTACTAACGCTTCTGGAGACTTCACGACAGGTGAGTCGGACCGTAGTCGTGGATAACGGATCGCAATCTCAAGTCGAGCTCGTGCGTCGTTTGGGGCCATTACCGGGAGTTTCGCTTATCAGACTCGAAGAGAATCGCGGTATCGCCGCGGCACTCAACCTTGGGATTCGTCGTCTTGCCTCTGAGGGACACGGCCACACCTGGGTGCTCACTCTTGATCAGGACACCTTGTTGCACCCGGGCGCGATCAACAGACTCCTTGGTTCTCTGGACCTTCTCGACGCAAGCACGCGAGCCGAATGCGGCGTAGTGGGACTGCGCCATAAGCCGGTCGAGATACCGCGAGGCCCCTGGCGATGGGCTGAGCGTCACTGCCGTGTTCGTGACTTCGAGAACGGGTTACGGGAGAGGCGGCTGCTCATCACCAGCGGCAACCTCGTGAGGCGAGAGGTCGCGGAGACAATTCCGTACGAGGAGCCGCTTTTCATGGACCAGGTAGACTACGCGTTCTGCGCAGCTGTGCGGTCGGGCGGTTGGCGCGTACTTGAGTTCACGGACGTGCTGATGGACCACCAGATCGGCAAGTCGTTTGAAGTGAGGAAAAGGGTACGGCGCTACGAAACAGGTCAGCGCCTCTACTACATAATGAGGAACTCGACGTTGCTTATGCTACGCCGACAACTTCCTGCTAGTGTGTATGTGGCCCAGTTGCTCTCCTGGGCTTGGGCATACGTGGTCGTGAATGGTGCCCTAGCCTGTCCTCGGGAAATGCTCATCCTTCTCGCTGGACTTGGAGATGGAATCTTAAGGCGGCTAGGTCAGCGCCAATACTGGTTTCTCGCGGAACCAGGAAAGCGCCGAGGGGAACCCCGAGGATGAACGAGGGACATTCGTGACCCATGTCAAATAAGTGTCTGAGTGGCACCGCAGGACCTGTCGAACTCAGTAGACGCTGATCGGTGCTGGAGCTTCGTCCCCCACCGAGTGGACAGCCGACATGCCAGGCTTGGCCTAGCGAAAGGAGTCCCGATGGGACAGCAGCGCCGCCAGTTCTCGCCTGATTCTCAGCAGATGCGGCGGACTCGCTCGATCGCCTGGCCTGTCGTTTTCCGCGATCGCTCGTAAGTTTGGAATCGGGGAATCCGACCTCGGTTACTGGCTGAAGAAGGACCAAGCCGATCGCAAGACGCACGATCTGGGCCGGTTCGTGACCGAGTCCGCCGCATCTGCTGAGAATCGGGCGCTGGGTCGCCGGGTGGCAGAGCCGGAGGTCGAGCGATAGATCACGAAACGAGCTACGGTTTTCTGGTGAAGGAGTCGCGCGTGAGGGTTGTCGCGTTCGTCGCTGCCCAGAAGGCTGACTTCCTGTCAACGGCCAGTTTGAAGTCCCCAGTTTTGGCCGGGAAATTGTCCCCACCCCTCGTGCCGTGATCAGGAGTTCTTCGGCCACCTCTTTTCTTGCGCGCGTCTCGCATGCGATAGCTCTCCCCTGCGGCGACAACGATCGTGGAGTGGTGGATGAGCCGGTCCAGCAGGCTCACCGCGGTTGTCTGCTCGGGAAGGAAATACGCCCACTGGTCACAGCCGAAGTGCGAGGCGACGTCAAGTGATGTCGGGCTTGGCAAGTCGGGTGGCATCCCGATCACAAGCCGCCGTCCGTAAGGGCGCGCAAGAGGTTGCTCGGCCTAAGCTTGCGATTAAACCTCTGACCCGGCTCAGGCGACCTTCTTGACCGCTGGGTAGAGGGTTCTCGGCGGTTTTCGGGTCCCTTTCGGTCGTCCTGGACCCGGGGTGTGGGATTTTGGTGCACCAGCGGGTGTGCCGATGTGTGCGCGGAGTTGACGAAATCCTCTGCGGACCCGTCTCGGCGTGAGCAACGATGGGTCAACGACTCTCTCCCAGGGCATCCGCATGTCGGCAACTAGTCCTCGAGCCAGACGGAGCTGGGTGTAGGCAGCAAGGATGAGCCACGTCCAACGGTCGGCTTGTTCGGGCGTGCGCAGCGACGGTGTCGTCCAGCCGAGCGTGGACTTGAGGAACCGAAAAGTGTGCTCGATGTCGAAGCGCCGTAGATAGGCGTGCCAGCACAGGTCGAGGTCGGGCTCGCCCAGACCGGACCACCACAACCACAAGGTCTTTTTGACCCGACCGATCGGCTTGGGCAGATGTTCGACCTCGACGCGGATAACGCTGCCGCGAACGATCGGCGGAAGGCCGTCGCCTGCCCAGCGTCCACGGCCAATCAACTTTTGGTGCATCCCATGCCAGGCCGTCACCTTCACGCGGCCATAGCGCGGGTCATGCACCACGAGTTCGGCGTCAGGAGGTGGTACAACCGCAGAGTCTTTGAGCTTGAAGCGCCGGCCGTGTCGGCGCGGCCGGCCCTTGGCTTTGGGTACTCGAGGGGCGGGGTCGGTGTAAAACACCCGGTCCGAGCGAATGCGCACCAGGATTTGAGCATCCACGTCTGCGAGCCCCGCCCCCAGCGCGACAGGGTCATAGCCGGCGTCGAAGACGAACAATGCGAGCGTGCCCTTGCATTCGAGCAAGTCGGCGCACCGGCGCACCTGGTCGATCGTGGCCCGGGTGGGATCGCTCCGAGGCGTCATACGCATGACATCGAGCGGTGCGGTCCAGCTGTCGGGAGCCCAGTCGAGCTGGGTGATCCACTGATAGGACCAACCCGCCACGATGGGCTGGCCGGCCGAATGCTTCGAGGCGGAGTAGTAGAACCCCCGTTCGGGGCTGGTCTCGGCGTCGCAGCGATCCCAGACTGAGGCGTCCACGGCGAAGACCGGCGACCAAAGCCTCGGCCGATGTGTCAAAAGGGCGCGCCGCAGAGTGTCCTCGTCGAGCTCGCCTCGAGCCAGCGCCTTGTAAAGGCTGCCATGGGATCGGCGGAACACCGGCTCCAAGGAGAGCGCCGGCACCGAGCCAACCGAGCCCGGTTCGCACAACGTGGCGTCGCAGAGCTCAAAGAGCGCGTCACCCCAGCGGGTCAAAGAGGCGTAGAGCCCGGCTCGAAAGTTCCGTAGTTCGTTCTTGTGTTCCTCATCACCATCATGTTCCGCCATACCAGACAGTATGACTACTGTCTGGTCTTGAGACTGGGATACTTTGGGACGAGATGATGGAGGGAGTCGCGATGGCCAAAGCGACAAGTGAGCAGCGGCTGGCGGACTACGAGCGCCGCTACCGCGAACTTGCCGCGCAACTCGCCGAGATCGGCCTCATCTCATCGGGGAGCCTCACGCATCGCTACACGCGTTGCGCCACGCCGGGCTGCAAATGCCACGAAGATCCGCCGCGACCGCACGGGCCCTACTACCAGTGGACAGCCAAGGTCAACGGCAAGACCGTCACGCGGCGGCTCAGTGCGAACGAAGCGAAGCTGTACCAGGAGTGGATCACCAACGACCGGCGGATGCGGCGTCTCATCGCCCAGATGCGCCAGGTGGCCGCGAAGGCTGGCGAGCTGAAAATCAATCAGGCTGCCACTACGTAGGTCAGAGGTTTAATCGCAAGCTAAGAGGCCCTCAGTATTGCGAAAAGCTTCTTCTGAGTCTCCGCCTGACAAGACGAGGATCAAGCGTTATCGCTACAAGGGTGTGTGCCCACCGCGCGGGCTTGTTCCGGCTCGCCGTCGCCCACCAGCGGTGCCGCGCGGCAACCACGTGTGAGCTCCGAAAGTTAGTCTTCGTGCCAAGGTGTGCGATAGCGAGCCGTTGAATTACCACGCTGTCCCTGACGTGATTGCTCTGGCTCATGGTCGGGTTCCACCACTTGCTCGACGTATGCTGCCGATGGACGGCTAGGACATGGTCAATGTAGTGCATTTCGCCGGCATTGGCGTGAACCAGGTGGAGCGGCCAGTCACGGAAGGCGCACTCGGCGAACCAGTCCGGAAACCGTGGCAGCACTCCGCTCCGGTACACAACAGTGCATGTGTGGATGAAGTTTCCACACAAAAGCTCGCCGAAGGTCGGGGGACCGCTCGGCGGGATGACAACAAGCTTGAATATAGGCGGGGCGTCGCCGCGAAGGATCAGTTCGGTGGCCAAACCGAATGACAGCGTCGAGCTGGAGTGCTCCTCCATGTAGCTGACCTGGAGCGCCAGCTTGCGAAGATCGGTCCAGTAGTCGTCGCCTTCCAGAAGGGCGATGTAGGCACTACCAGTCTCGTTCGCAGATGCCCAAGCATCAGTGAGATTCAGAAGACCACCTACGTTCTGCTGTCTCAAAGTCAGGTGCACGATCACGTTTGGCGGCACATCCGAAACCGTCTCGCTGATAACCTTCTGTGTCTCATCGGTTGAGCAATCGTCCGTGACGATGAGGTGAATATTCCCCGGGTACTCCTGTCGCAGAACGCTGTTGATGCTCTCGGCGATGAATCTTTCGTGGTTGTAGGTGATGAGGACGACAGCGATATCCGGAAGCTGAACGCGTTCGTTCAGCGCTGGGGTCATTTCGTCGCCTCCACGATCAGCCTTGACTCGCCCCGCTGTTCCAATCCGGCCAGTTCGGGATGCGAAGACTTACCGATCTCCTGAGGATCGACCGAGGCGAATCCAGCCTGACGGAGACGGAGGTCCAGCTCGTCAAAGTCGTAGAGGTATAGGTGCCCCCATGAACGCAGTGCGTAGTTCAAGAGAAGTGCCGGACTGTCGATCCTCCGGTAGTCCGCATCCTGATTTGCCTCTGGGCCGCCCTCACCCTCGTAACGACCTGCCATGTATCGCTCGACGATGTATCGCAAGTCCGGCATCGCGATGCGCATTACACCACCCGGCTCGAGCGCCGAGTAACACTCGATGAAGGCGCGACGCCCATCGTCGAGCGTGAGGTGCTCGAAGACATGCTCGGAAAAGATGAAGGCAACCGACTCTGCCGGCGCCGGAAAGCCGGCGCGAAGGTCGAGTCTGATGTCAGGATTGACTGCGGGGTTGATGTCGATGTTTACCCAGCCATCAAAGCGATGCTCGCCACAACCAAGTTGTACTTTGGCGTGCTCCGGTAACGACTTGCTGAGTCGCTTCCTCGCTCGTGACCGGGCAAGCGCATGCATCGCTTTCCGTTTTACGACAACGGCTCGCCTCTTAATGCCCGCCTTGGACGGGATACGGAGTTTCACGAGCTCACACACCGCGTCAGGATGGCATCGAAGCGGTACTTGGCGTTGAAGATATTCGCCGACATCCGAGAGTAGCTGACCTCCCATCCAAAACTTGATGCGAGGCAACCGATTTCCTGCGTCGACCACCACTTGCCGACTTGAGACTCGTGCCTCTGTAGGTCACTCTCGTTGTAGCCGTCGTTGAAGAACAGGTCCGCTTTCTCACGGTTTGGCAGGTTTCCAAGTAGCACACGACAAAGATTCGGGAATCTTTCCGAGAGGATCTGCAGCACGGCCCGCACCGTTGCCAAGGGCAGGTACTGAAGGGTGGCAAAACAGAGGCCCTTCGTGAACCGACCCGGTTCATCTAGAAACTCGACGAACTGAGCCGCGTCAGAGTTGAAGAACAAGTGGGTGGGCGGTCGTTCGAAGAACTCTTGCGCCACCTCGATCAAGTACGGTGAGAGATCAACGCCGACGTACCCAGCGCAGTCATCGAACAGCCTCGCGGACAGCGCCCCGTTGCCACACCCGATATCGAGGAGCGTGTCACTACGCCTGAGTCTGAGCTGGTCACGTATATGGTCGACGATCAACGCCACTTCGGTTTCGCTGATTCGTCTTCCCATGATGGTGCGTCGTACCTGACCCCAGAAGTCATCGCGTGGGAGTGTCTTCGGGTACTCCTGGTAATCCCACTTCGGAAAATCCTTCGGAGTTTCATCGTCAGGCACGGACCGCGTCCTTTGCCGCGATGACGGACGATCGCTCTTGGACGAATCTTCTGACGTCTCTGGGGTGGTTCCACATCAAAACGTCGAGCACAGAAAGCGAGGGGATGAACTGATAAGGCTTCGGGTCGTAATGCATGGCAGGCATTTCGACGAATCCCAGCTCTACGCCCGAAGCCTCGAATTCCTCGGGGCGAAACAGATGCGCCCCGCTGACAGGGTTGATGTACTCAGTAGCTCCGACTTGCTCCGCGATTCGAAGCGCCCATTGGCCGGGGTGTTCTACACCAGACAGATCGAGGCCCATCTTCGAGCAGAGATGGTAGTCGAAGTTGATCGTGAGGTACTCGGAGACGATCCGCAAGGACGAGACGTTCAGTGCTACCAACGAATCGTCGGAGCGCTCAGAGAAGGTACGCTCGACGAGGTGAACGACGTCGTCATAGAATCGGGCCTTCTTCTTATAATGTGCGAGTTTTCCCTTGATCGAGGAGAGAGCTTCGTCGGGACTGTCGAGCATCATTTCTCGAATCAGCTTGCGTTGGGAGGAGCCTTCGACAGGAACCGTCACGTACATCCACCCTTGAGAAGGATGCAGCACCCGATTCCTGTTCATCCAGGTTTTCGGGGTGTAGTTCGTGACATCGAAGACAACCCAACGGTCAACGTTGGCTATCAGTCCGAAGTGAGCAAGGTACGGGAAGAAGTATGGCTGCATGACGCCTAGGCGGCCACGATCGTCAGCCACAGGCGAGCAGTCCGTCCGCGTAGGCATGGACGTCGCGTATCAGACCGCCTATACGCTCAGCATCCTCGGTCGTCACAAGAGCTCCGATGGGAAGTTGCAGCACAGTGTCGCACAACGCATCCGTAATCGGGAGCACCTCCAGGTACTTCGGGTACAACGTGTTGAACGGTATCGACCGGTGAACTCCAGGCTTGAAATACCTCCGCGCCCTCACACCCTCGGCGCGAAGCACCGACCAGAGGACGTCTCGAGGCAGACCGAATAAATCCTCCGTTATCTCGATCACGACGCACTGGTGGTTGCTCCGAGTGACGTTGCTCGGCTGGACGAGCCGCACCCCGGGCACGCTATCCAGCGCCGACCGGTACGTCTCGAAAATCATTCTGTTGTTCGCGATGCGTCCGTCGATTCCTTCGAGGCTCGCGAGGGCGATAGCTGCCTGAGCCTCAGACATACGAGCATTCACGGTCAACGACACCGGCATAGAACGACGGATGCCATAGTTGCTCCGCATGTTGCGGATGCGCTCCGCCAGGTCGTCGTCGTCGGTGCAAACGCATCCTCCTTCGGTCGCCGTCATGACCTTCGTAGCGTGGAACGAGAAGACCTCGGCTCGGCCGAACCGCCCGAGCTTTCCTTCCATCCTCTCGACGCCGAAGCCGTGTGCTGAATCGAAGAACAGATCCAAGTTGTGCGAGCGTGCCCAGTCGTCGAGTGCCGGAACGTCAGCGCTGCCCCCCCAGAGGTTGACGGGACACACAGCGCTCACGCGTTCCTCCAGTGCCTTCTCCGCTGTAGCTGGCGTCATCTGGTGAGAGTGCGGATCGACCTCACAAAAGACGGCGTCAAGCCCAGCCAAGAGGGCGGCTTGGGCCGTCGCGACGAAGGTGAAGGAGGGCATGATGACTTTGCCCTCCAAACCCAACGCGAGACATACGAGGTAGAGTCCGATAGTGGCGTTCGTGACGGTCACGACATTCCCTACTTGGAAGAACTCTTCCAACCGCGCTTCCAACTCTCTGATCAGTGGCCCATGGTTGGTATAGTACCTCCGATCGATGATTCCCCGCATCGCGGTCTCATATTGCTCCCATTTTGGGAAGTACAGCTGACCCACATGCAGCTCGGTTGCAAACTCTGGCGCGCCACCGAGGACCGCGAACTGACCAAGGTCACTCTTCATGTGATTCCTTTAGCCGAGGCGATCGCCGAAGGGCGACCGGGTCGTAGCCGGTACTAATTTCCAGGTGATTAATGGCGCTGCGAGCGTTGCCGATCTCGACAGCGTGAGCCGCCACGAAGCCGAGTAGCTCCACGAGGACTGTGATATCGCTCAGGTCCATCTGATCGCCGCAGGGAAGAAGCAGGAACTCCTGGGAAATCCGCTCGGCCACAGGCAAGTAACCGGACCTCGTTTCAAACCCAGCTTTGTAAGTATGGAGAGCGGGTGAGTAATACGGCCTGGCCAGCGCGCCTTCCGCCTGCAGGATCGCCAGCGTGTCATCGCGCGAGAGGGGCCACTCCCCGTTCAATCGTACGAGGATGTTCTTGAACGATGTCTGTTCTCTCTCGTCAAACAGACGAATCGTGAGTCCTTCAATCCCATCCAACAGCTCGCGATAGGCGAGGTAGCGTTGGCGATTGCGCTCCACTAGTTCGTCTAGGTCATCCATGCTGGCCATGGCCATGGCTGCATGGATCTCATTGAGCTTGGCGTTCATGCCGAAGCAAACGATCTCGTCCTCTTCTGGGATGCCGAAACCCCTCATCAGTTTCAGCCGGTCAGCGAGTTCGTGATCGTTCGTGACCAGGTAACCGCCCTCGAAGCCGTTTATGAGCTTGGTAGCGTGAATAGAAAACCCTTCGGCGCGCCCGAAAGTACCTACCCGTCGCCCTTTCGTCGTCTCGAACGCCGACTCCACTGAGTCGAACAAGAGCGGCACGCCAGTCTCGGCAGACAGCCGCTCTAATCCGTCGGCGTCACAGCAGTTGACTGTGGGATGAGCCCCAAGAATGAGCGCGGTGTCCTCGTTAAGCCACGGCCGGGTCGTCTCTTCAGTCTGGGCAAGCGTCTCTGGATCTACGTCGCAAAAGCGCGGGACCATACCTGCCGAAGCGATGATCTCTCCCATCCGGCGATATGTGAGCGATGGCGTAATCACCTCGGATCGTCCCGGGATAGCAAGCAGGCGAATAGCGAGCGAAAGTCCCCAGAACGCGTTCGCGAACGTCAAGCATCGTTCGGTCTGATGCCACGCGGCAAGACGGTCCTCGAGCATCCGATTGACCGGACCATTGTTGGTGTACCTGTGCCGATCGTAGAAGATCCGTGAGTAAGCCAGAACCTTCTCGGGGTCAGGGTTGGCCAGACTTCCGATCGACTTCGGCGAATCGAACGTCACGGGACCACCCAAGAGAGCAAGGTCGTTTATGGTGTGCTTCGATTGCATCATTGCTCTCCTACGCTACGCTGCTGGGGAAGACAGGTGGTGGAAAGCGAGCTTCGTCAGACGGCCGCGAAATGCACTCCTGATGGCTCGCCTTTCCGATCGATTCGAAAGAAGATAGCTAGCCGAAGCGCACAGCAGTATGGTGACGAACCCTACGAGCGCGATCCGCAGCACGTTCTCCATCCGGACGTCGTGCACAGCAAGTCCGAAGGCGACCGAGACAGCGAGGCTACACGCTACGGCGGCCAGCCTCAGGTTGCACGGCGTGATCCCTGTTTGACGGAATAGGAACAGACTCGCAGTCAAGTTCACGACCAACAATGTCGAAGACGTGGCCACAGCGGCTCCGATGGCGCCGAAGCTCGGAATGAGCACTGCGCAGGCAGCTACGTTGAACACGATCGCGATTACTTGGCGACCAATGATGAGCTTTACCTTGTTGAGGCTGTCGGAGGTTATCCCGTTAAAGCCGAACAGGACGTTCACGAGAACACCCAGTGCCAGAATGCGAACAGGTGTTGCCATTCGATCGTAATCAGCCCCGAAAAGCAGCGTGAGTACCGAACCCGGGCAGGTGAGCATCACCGCCATCACAGGAGCGATCACGACGAACGACCATCGAGACGCCCAGCGATACAGATCTCCTGCCTGGAGAAAATCTTTCCTCGTGAGCACGGTGGCAATCGTGGGTAGATAGAAAGTGCCAACTATCGCCACCATCGTGAGGGCGTTGTCGGCGATCTGAGACGCTGGTCCGTAGAAGGCGGCGCTCTCACGGCCTCGGGCAAAGCCGAGAAAGAGTACATCCAGCTGGGCGAGCAGGATAGCGGTCAAGGTCCCGCCCAGCAGCGAACTCCCGAGTGTGATGACTCTTCCGAGGCTGACAGCACTGTCACGGCTCGATGCCTGCCTTAGCCTCCTGAGCCCGCCCGCGCGAGCAACCACGACGGCGAGGAAGGCGAGCGTGATGAGCATTGCTGCCGTCCGAGCTGCCGCAATCCATGTCGCTGCCGGGTGAGTGGTCATGCACAGAGCCACGACGGTCGCGCTAAGGACAAGAGGTGCAACGAGCGAAGCCCTGGCGAGTCGCTTGGGTTGCTGCATTGACTGGAGGAAACCGGAGAGCGAGCTCATGAATGGCGAGACGACAGCGATCGGGATCATGATCGCGACAGTCACGGCGAGGGCCTGGTAATGATCGGCACCCAGAACAAGGCAGGCGATCCCGGTGAGCACGGCGACGATGGCGGCAATGCATACACTCACGAGCAGGGTGTACCGCAGGACCACCTGAGCACCATCGCTGCCGACCCTCGGAGACAGTTGCACGAGGGCCTGAGACAACCCGAAACTCGCGACTGAGCAAATGATGGCCAGCGTGGATGCCGCCATGACGAACACTCCGTACTGCGAGTGACTCATCGACCTCACAAGGAGGATGGTGTTGAGCGCACCACAGGCGTTGGTCACCAGCCATGCAATGGCAAACCAGGCACCGCCGCGCGCTATCGCCTGCCGCACTCCAACGAGGGGCGCGTTTGAGCTCCCGGCTGCGTCAGACGTTGCCAAAGCGACCGCCCCTGGGTCCGTCTCGCGTCCTGTAGCCACCATCCCCACGTCCTTTACAGGAGCAACAGTACGGCATTCCTAGCCGGGCTCTCGACACTATGTATCGGCGCCCAGGGGACGTGTGTTGAGCGATAGGTGGCGTTCTGCAGCTTCCAGATCCACTCAGAGCGCCACTCGACCAGCCGATGCGGGTGGTAATCGTGACTCCCGGATGAGCAGGATGAAGAAGCCTGAAACGATCCGCGTCCACCAGCACTTCCCCCACTGTGTCTGGACTGATCTGGACCAATCCCAGAGCCGCCGTTGTTGCCTCAGGTTCTACCAGGCGGCGGGTCATGCTTCTCCGCACACGCGTGGAGGCACTCGTTACGCTGATAACTACTGGCCTCGGCATGCGCAACTTCGGCGCCGAACAGTGACACCCACAGATCGGGACGGCGGGTACTGGCCGATTCGGGTCCTCAAGGTCGGCAATGGGCGCGGCACTGGCCCGTGACCGTCGGAGCGGAGCATGCGAGCAACTCCCAGCGACGCCCATAGGCCAATCGTCGTCTCGGGAACCTGCGGCGGCGTCTCAGCATGTCACCTGAGCGTCGTCCCGCGCCGTGACCTTCTTGACGATGCCCCTGGCAAAACCCAACCCCCAGGCTGCATGCATCGTGGGAAAGGCCGCGAGCAGCGTCGGCACGGCCGGAGGGTCGCGGGTGAGCTCGAGAGCGCCTCGCCCGAGGACCATCGCCACATAGGCCTCCAGAACGGCCCGCCTCCACGAACTAGCAAACCCGACGAACAGCACCGGGACGGCAAGCTGGCGCCACGACAGCGAGCCGGGATGCTTGCGGATCGTCCGGGCGCGGTTGTGACCGTACCGGTAGAACTGGCGCGCGAGCGGCCCCAGCCCGTCACGTCCTAAGTAGTAGGACTTGATCGACGGGTCGAGGTAGACGCCGCCGAAGCCTTGAGCCCGCCACGCGAGCTCGGCATCCTCGTTACCTCCTGACCACTCGTCGTAGCCGCCCATCTCGCGGATCGTGCTCGCCCGGAAAGCTCCCAGGTAGACCGTGTCGACATAGCGTGGCTCCCCACCTTCTCGTCGGAAGGCCGCAGGACCGGCTCCGAGACGGGAGGTCATGGCTGCCACGATGCCGCGCTGGCGTGCGTCGTGGGCCTCGTAGCGCATCTGCCCGCCGACGATGGCCGCTCCCGACCGCTCGAGCGCCGAGACGCAACACTCCACGTAGTCCGGTGCGAGCGCGGTACGAGCATCGACTCGGACGATGATGTCGCCGGAAGCAGCAGCGATAGCAACGTTCAGACCGGCAGGGCGGGTGCGCCTCGGGTTGTCCACGATTCGCACCTTGGCTGATTCGGACGCCACGGACCGGGTCTCGTCGGTCGAGCCGCCATCGGCCACGACTATCTCGATGATCGCGGGGTAGCTCTGCGCCGCCACCGAGCTCAGGCAGCGCTCGAGCTGGGCCTCCTCGTTCAGGACCGGGAGGATGATCGAGACCGTTGGGAGGTTCTGTGCGAAAACGGCCGCGTCAGGCTCGATTCGAACGGGTGAATCCGCGGACATCGCGCGCCTCCTCCTCTTGCGTACAAGCTTGCCAGCTGGCCGAGCAGCAGCTGACGATGCCGGTGGCGGCGTGGACGCGGCGGTGGCATCCGCGGCGGTGGAACGTCCCGATGGTAGGTTCGGCTTGTCAAGCGATCAGCCAAAGAGTTGACGAACATGATGCCCAAGGCCCCCACGATCGAAGCGCTGTCCGAGGCGTGGTGGCAGAGGTGCCAGGCTCGTCGGTGCGCCTCGGGTAGGGCAGACGCCGACGAACGAGAGCTGTTGCTCAACGCTCTCGGGGCGGCTGCCGGTGGCACATCCAGGCTCTTGGGCCAGGTGGGCAGGCCCAGCGGGGATCCTGGACCAGCCAAGGGGACCAAGGGCCCGAGCGCGCCGGACGCGACCAACCCACAGGACAGTCCCCTCCCGCCGGACGCAACCAGCCCGGCGGTCCCGATCGAACGCAGGCGCACGCTGGCTGGCGCGGCGACGCGGTGGGGAGCTCGGGTCGGGTCACCGGTCCTCGTCATCGAGCAGCTCGTCCAGCTCCGGGGCCTGGTCGCGACCGAACCCGGACAGCGGGCGATCACCCGCCTCATCGACCTCACCATGATCAACGCCTGTCGCGGAGCCACCGACGAGCTGCAACGGGCGGCGTTCAGCGACCCGTTGACCGGGTGCTCCAACCGGCGAGCCTTCGAGCGCGACCTCGACCGGGAATTGGCCCGTTGCGCTCGTGCCGAGCTCGACCTGAGCGTCGTCGCGATCGACCTCGACGGCCTCAAAGCTGTCAACGACACCGCCGGTCACGCGGCCGGTGACCGCCAACTGGTGCTCCTCGTCGACACCTTGAGGAAAGCTCTCCGGAGCATGGACGGCATCTACCGACTCGGTGGTGACGAGTTCGGCCTGGTGCTGCCGGACACCTCGCCGGAAGACGCATCGGTACTCATCGCCCGCGCCATGCGCCTGGGTGCCCCGTCGTTCAGCTGGGGCACGGCGAGCTACTTGTCGACGGGTTGTGCCGCGGTCGCGGAGCTCCTCGCCGTCGCCGACGCCGACCTGTACGCGAAGCGCCGTGTCTTGCGAGCCTCGCCGGCACGACGTCGGCCCCGTGCAAAACCAGAAGCAACAGCCCTTCGTCTCTTCCCTGAGGAGGAAGGCGCATCCCCGCAATCTCTGCGGGCCCGCTGAGCGGCCTCCATCAGCAACACTTTGAGTCTCGAGATCCGGCTGCACTGCTTCACACGAGGGGCCAGGGATAGGCCCGGTAGTCGTCACGCGGCGACGGAAACAGGGGCTTGCGAAGCAGGGCGGCGGCCCTGCGCCGGAGCGCGGCGCATTCCTCGCTGCCTAGCAACGCCGCGATGGGACTCGGGATCGACTCGACGACCAGCTCACAGCCCGAGAGCACCTCGGCCGGCAACTCCTCGCCGGCGAAGTCCCACATCACCGTCCGGAGCTTTGATTCCGCGTGGAAGCACAGACCGTGGTCGATCCCCCAGATCCGCCTCTCCCAGTCGACTATGAGATGGCCGCCCTTGCGGTCGCCGTTGTTCGCCAGGAGGTCGAAAGCCGCTATCCGACGGAGCTGTGCGTGATAGAGCGGCTCGTTCAACAGCGTGAAGTAGTGCTCGGCGAAGTCCGCGTCGATGAACCGCTGCACCGATCCTTCGCCGTGAGGCCCCTCCGGGCGCAGCACCGTCTCGGGGACGATGCCGAGGCCGAGCGCCGCGGAGAGCTCGTAGGCGGCAACCTCGCGCCTGAACAGGCCGCCTGGGTAGTCCCAAAGCGGCCGCTCACCGCGCCCTGGCTTGTAGACGGCGCGCTGCTCGATCCCCCTCCGCCGGACGGCCGCGAGAAACGAGTAGTTCGAGCTCCAAGGCAACCTGCCAAGGACTTCGAGCTCCCCAACGGCGAGGAGCTCGAGCCAGGCAGGTCCGCTCAGGTCAGCGGCGGGCGGTGGCCGTTCGTCCTCGGGCACACGTGGCCTCTCGGATCGAGCGGGTACCCGCAAAGCGGGCATGGGGGCCGGCCCGCCTCGACGAGCTCTGTCCCGCGGATTGCCAGCGCAGCCGCCTGCTCCCGCGTCATCGCCAGTCGCACGCTCTCGCCCGCCTCGGCTTCAGGTTCCGAGTCCTCGGCGAGACCAAAAAGCGATTCGACCTCCGTCTCGGCTTCGGTCCGGTCGATTTCGTCCGCCACGAGGATGATGCGGTCGAGGTCGTCGTCATAGCTGACACCGAGCGAACGGACCACGAAATCCGGTTCCCCGAACGGCTCGAGAGCAAGCTCGTCGCCGGACGGCAGCTCCCCCGGCCGCTCAAGCTCGACCAGCATCCGGCCCAGAAAGCGCGCCAGCGCGGAGACTTGAGCCTTCTCGACCTTGAGCGTCTTCAGGATCGGACCCTCACGCACCTGGAACAGGAAGACGCGCTCACCCACGGGACCGACTGTCCCAATCGTCACCCGGTCTGGATTTGCAAGCTCGAAATCCTCAGTCACCTCGACCTCTTTCGCGTTGGGGGCAAGCCCGTCGCTGGCGCGCCGGTCGCGCCCATGGCCAGTACGGTTGGTCCCCCGGAGCTGTACACGACTGTGCTGATCGAGCAAGGGGCGACCACGATCCTTTGGAAAAGGTCGAGTGGCACGCCGAGCGCGCCCGCGAGGGCGACCTTGATGCAGTCCGCATGAGACACCGCGACGACAACCTCGCCCGGATGTGCCTTGACGAGCCTCCCGATGGTGTCGACAAGGCGGGCCTGGAGCTCTGTGAACGACTCGCCGCCGGGGAAGCGGAAACTGGAGGGCACGCACCGAACGGTCTCCCACTCAGGAAGCTTGCGCAACTGCGCGAGGGACTCGCCGGTCCAGGCACCGAAGTCGCATTCGATGAGGCCGCGTTCGACCACGACGGGCTTGCCAACACGCTCCGAGATCGCCGAAGCCGTTTCTCGCGTGCGCTCGAGCGGCGATGCGTACACGGCCGACACGGACATGCCGGAAAGGGCCTCGCCGGCCTTCGCCGCCTCGTCGCGGCCCTGATCGGACAGGTGCAGGCCCCGTGCCCGACCGGGAAGCACCCTGCCGGTCGTGGCCGTCGTCCCGTGGCGGACAAAGCACACCACCGTAGGGCGGGGCGCTTTGCGGCGAGTAGTCGGCACGACCGACACCGTAGCCTTTAGCCCGTGCGATCGACCGCCGGGAGCCTGGAGCAAACCGGCCGCGAGGTGGTCAATTGCTCCCTCTGCCCGAGGCTCGTGGCTTGGCGCCATGCCGCAGCGTCCAATCCACCGGTCTCGCATTCCAAGGAAACGTACTGGGAGCGTCCTTTGCCGGGCTTCGGCGACCCGGAGGCGCAGCTCGTGATCGTCGGCCTCGCGCCGGCAGCTCACGGCGGCAACCGGACCGGCCGGATGTTCACTGGTGACCGCTCGGGCGACTTCCTGTACGCAGCACTGCATCGCGCCGGCTACGCCAACCAAGCGCTCAGCCGGTCGATCGATGACGGCCTCACGTTGTCCGGCGCGTGGGTGACGGCCGCCGTCCGCTGCGCCCCGCCCGCCAACAAGCCGACTCCGCTCGAGCGGGACACCTGCGCTCGTTACCTCTCCTCAGAGCTGCGAGCGCTCCCGCGCGCCCGCGTGCTGCTCGCCCTCGGCGCTTTCGCCTACGAGTCGCTTTGGCGACTGCCGGATGGTGCAGGCCGGCCGAAGGGAAGACGGGAGCGTTTCGCTCACGGCCTCGAGGTGCCCCTGTCGCCAAATCGTGGGCTCGCTTCAGATGAGCGAGCCCACGCGCAGGTGGGGGGTCCCCGCACGTTGCTGTGCTCTTACCATCCGAGCCAGCGCAACGTCTTCACCGGGCTGCTCACGGCGGAAATGTTCGACAAACTGCTCGCTCGCGCCCGGGAGCTGGGTGCATAGGGCCGGTCTGGCTCGGGCCTCAGGCGCTTGTGACTGGGATCCTCCTCGGAGCCAGCTCTGCGCCCTCGGGCCATCGCCGACGGCTCACGCGAGAGAGCTTGCGGAGCAGCGCTATCGCACCGGGGTCGTCGTCGAAAGCGGAACGGACCTCGATCGCTCCCGCAGTGTGCATCGACGAGATGAGCTCCCGACCCCGATCGGTGCGAACCATCGTGAGCGTCCAGTCGGGGAAAGCGCCGATGCCCCCGGCCGAGATATCCGCGTGCTCGGCCGCGAAGTCGGGGCAGTGGTTACACCCCTCTCGTGTCCACGGATACGCCTCTTTCAGGGGGACCTCGTGCATGACGCCGTCGCGGGTCCAGACCTGGAAGACGCCCTTGATATTCATCTTCACGATGTCCTCACGGGCCAAGCCGTACCGTGCCTCGAACAGCTCGGGGAAGATCGCGTCGTCGAAGGACTTCGAGCACAAGAGGCCAATCGTCAGCACGAAGCGCCGTGCCACCTTGCCGGCCTTGCGCGCTGACATGACCGCCGGGGCCGAGGCCTGGCAGCCCATGCCCACCAGCGCGATCCGTTCCGCGCCTTGGTCGGCCGCCGCTGCGTAGGCGCTCGGGTTGGCCGAGTAGGTGTAACGGGAGCCTGCGGCCGCGATCACTTCGTCCCTGGTGCGGGCGACGCCGGGCACGGCCTTCCACGTCGTCCCGTCCCCCTCGAGATTCGAAACCAGGGCCGCGTCGATGACGTCGTGCTCGAGGGCCCAGATCAACAATGCCGAGACGAGACCGCCGTCCTGGCCGACCGCCAACAGCTCCGGATCGGTGGCCCGGGCGAGGATCACGTCCTGCGCGATGCCGTACACCTCGTCCTCTTCGCGCTCGCGCCCGAAGAGGAAGGTGTCGATCTCAGGCTCCCAGGAACGGAACCGTGGGCAGGCCCTTGTGCAGAGCGTGCAGCCCTTCTCGCCGTGCGTGCAGTTGTCCTCCCCTCCCATCTCCGGGACGTGGAACGGTCGGTACACACCGTCCTGGTCGTTGTAGCCGAGCACGTCGTACGGGCAGACGACCACGCAGGCCGAGCACCCTGTGCACAAACCGGAGGTCACGACCTCCTCATAGAGATGAGACCAGTGCAGTTTCTCGGGAGGCATAAGGGTGATCCTAACCCTGTGCAACGGGTGCGCCACTTGGATGCCGAATGCCGCAGCCGACCCCTCTGAGTGACAATCCGGCGACGCAATGTCCGGACCGTCGCGAGGCCCTCTCCGGTCAGGACGCTGTCTGCGCCGTAGTAACCTCGCGTGATGGCCTCTCGCCCGACCAGGGAGTTCTGATGGAAATCGCTGTCGTCGGGCTGGGCTCTTGGGGGCTCAGCTTCCTCGAGCGCATAGTGACGGGTTCGCGCTCACAGTGGGGACCGGTGCGTGTTCATGTCGTCGAGCCGGGCACTCCGGGCTCCGGTGTCTACGCGGTTGACCAGCCTGACTACCTGATCCTCAACACGCCGTGTGGGCAGATCTCGCTCTACCCGTGGCAGGATGAAGGCCCGTCGCCCAAGTATGCCGTCGGCTTGTACGGGTGGGTCACCGCCGTCGGCTACCGCTGGGTCGGCGACACCTGCCTGATCGACCGCTCCGGTCGCGAGATAACCCCCGACGACTACATCCCGCGTCGGCTCATGGGCGAGTACCTGCAGTGGTTCTATGCGACGCTCGTCGCGTCGGCGCCCGCGAACGTGGAGATCGTCCACCACCACACCGCAGCGACCAACATCGTGAGTCGCGGGGAACGCGAAAGCGTCTTGCTGGCGAACGGGGAGTACCTCGACGTCGATCATGTCATCTTGACCTCGGGACACACCGACAACGTCGAGCCGCATGCAAGCGCGGCGCTGATACCGAGGCCGTACCCGGTTGATCGTTACACGAAGACCATCCCGCGCGGTGCCACCGTCGCCGTCGAGGGCATGGGGCTCGTGGCGACCGACGTGATAATCGCCCTCACAGTGGGAAGAGGCGGCTCGTTCGCCGACCACGGCGACCGGCTGCGTTATCTCGGCTCGGGAGACGAGCCGACGCTCCGCCTCTTCTCCCGGAGCGGATTCCCCTACTGCTCGAAGGCGGTGGCGACCGTCGACGAGAGCGACGAGTTCCAAGCCGTCGTCTGCACCAAAGAAGCGATCGGGGCGATCCAGGGCGGTCAGGCAACGGGGCGACCTCGGCGCCAGATCGACTTTCGCTCGACAGTCCTGCCCCTGGTCCTCGCAGAGATGCAGATCAGGTACTTCGCCCAGTCTGCCCTGTTGGCGAAGGGCCGCGCGGCGTCCGACGAGGTGACGAGACAGCTGGGCCGGGCGTGGCACGACGGGTCCTATGAGACCGCGATCGAAGGCCTCGCCGACCGCTACGGCGAATTCGACCCCTGGGTGCATTTCTTCGGCCCTCGTAGCGAGTACGTGTCATCCAAGGACTACGAGTCGCAGGTCCACTCGCTGGTCGAGGCTGACCTACGCGAGTCGCTTCGCGGGGGCTCGGCACCAGTGAAGTCCGCCTACGAGGTTCTCCGCCACTTGAGGGATCTCATGCGCACAGTGATCGAGTTCAAAGGCCTCACGCTCGAGTCCTATCTGGACTTTCGCGACAACATCAAGACAAGGGTCAACCGCATAGTGGCCGGTCCACCGGCGATACGCTCCAAGCAGCTGCTCGCTCTCATCGACGCGGACATCGTCACCGTTCCGTTCGGACCTTCGCCATCGGTCACGCCTGGCGGGTCCGCGGGATTCCTGCTCGACTCGAGGCACTTCGAGCATCCGCACTCCGAACAGGTGGATTGGCTCATCCATGGGCATCTCGAAAACCCGACGGTCTCGCGCTCGAGCTCCTGCCTACTGACGAACCTCTGGCACGACGGGAGGCTCCAGCCCCTCTGCTACGACGGGACGGACGTCGGCAGCGTCGCCTTGGACGAGGAATTCCACCCGATCGACGCCCAGGGCCTTCCGGCTCACCGAATTTGGCTGTTCGGCTCCCTCACCGAAGGCGTGCGTTACTTCACGCACTACCTACCGTCGCCGAAGAGCCGCCTACGGGCCTTTCTCGACGCGCAGCACTGCGTCGAGGAGATCATGGACTGAAACCGTAGTTACGGTTGACCCGCCAAGCTGGTGAGGCGGTCCGAGCTCGGGCTGATCATTCGTAGGCGATCGACACTTCCTCATGGAGGAAGCGGTTGATTTCCATGAGCTCGTCGTAGTCCGCGGACACCCCGTAGACCGAGTAGATGTAATGGCGTGTCCCCTCACGCCAGTCGATCGGGTCGCCGGGCGACCGGTTCACGTAGATCTCATTGACCCCTGGAAGCGCGGCGAGCCGGTCGAGGCCTTCGATGCTGACAACGCGCCGGGCGGACGTCGGAGGCTGGAACAAGAAGCGCCAGCCGACGCCGCCGCACGGGATGGGACCGTCGACGACCACCGGCTCACCGAGAGCGATGCGGATCGAAAGCCCGAAGAGCGACACGCCGCTCGCCTGTAACAGCATCTCGGGCACCCCACCACCGAGCCGTCCGTTCACCTCGAGCACCCGGGGGCCGTCCGGGGTCAGCTTGATCTCTGTGTGGCAGTCACCCGTCCTCACACCGAGCGCACGCAACGCGTCTGTAGCGACTTCTAGAACGGCAGCGAGCTGAGCCTCCGAAAGATCGGCGGGAATGAAAAAGCCGGTCTCCCGGAACGGCTCGGCCAGCGGAAACCGCCCGGTCACCGCCACATGGCTGATCTCTCCTCCGGCCACCAGGCTCTCCACCGACACATAACCGCCGAAACGTTCGCCTCGTTCGGTCGCGAGGCTCGGAAGATATTGCTCGACGAACATCCCCGTCTCACCACCGGCCTCGGTCGGGAGCAGGGCGACCGAACGGACAAGATCGGCCGCGTCCGCGACGGGCATCGTGTACTGACCGCCATTGCCGATGCGCGGTTTGAGGACGGCAGGGTATTCCACCAACTCGGCGAAGGACTCGATGACTGCGGGGCTGCGGTCAGCCGGGACCTCCCAGCAAAACGGCGACGACAGGCCGCCATTGCTCAGCGCCTCGCGCTGCAGGAGCTTGTCCACAAGGCGCCGGGCAACCTCGGGCGTGCGGTACTCGAGGCCCAGTTCTGCGGCTATCAACGAGAGAAAGACGATGTCCTCGTCGCGATACGCGACCACCCCGTCGGGAGAGTACGCCTGCAGCGAGGAGACGGCCTCTCGAGGCGTCATGCCGGCGATATTCAGAACGGTCCCGACTTTCCGGAGCAGTCGGCTGGTAAAGGCGCCGTCGGGAACGCTCTCGTCGATGAGCCACAGGAGGTCGCAAAGGCCGGAAGCCGCCTCGACGATCTGCATCGGGGGCGCGGAACGATGGCCGTGCCCCACCACGAGCAGAGGTTGTCGACGGTCCGCGGTCACCGGTGGCACGACAAGGCTCTACCAGATGGGTTCACGAAGCACAAGGGCCCTGGGTCCGGTCGACGAGGTGGTCACCGTTACTGGTCCCATCGGCTCCGCGGACACGACCCCGTCAACGTACGTGCAATTGAGGACCCTCAGGTGAGGCTGAGCAGCGTGGCCGCATTCCGACCGCTCGTAGCCCTCTCCAGGCGGTTGCAAGCACGAGATCCGTCGGCGAGCGTGGGTTGAAGACGATCAGGTCGTAAGTCGGTGACGTGGCCGCGCCCCAGCGGTCGAAAACGAGGCGATTCCTGCTGGCGAGAGGCCGGCGACGTCTACCACAGTCCCAAGTTTTCTCAACAGCCTGCTGGTGAAAGCGTTCTCGGGAACGCTCTCGTCGACGAGCCACAGGATCTCGCACAAGCCCGAAGCCGCCTCCGCGATCTGCAATGGAGGTACTGAGCGAGGGCCGTGCACGACGACCAGCAGGGGTTGTCGGCACTCAGTGGACACCGGTGTCACAACAAGGCGCTGCCAGATGGGTCCATGGAACGCAAAGTCCCGGGACACATGAGAAGGAAGCCGCCCCGTGGTCGCCCGGGCAACTTGTCGCTTAGCTCAGACGCTCCTCTCTTGGGTTCGGGAGCCTGCACAGGCCGGAAGCCGCCTCCCCGCGTTGCGAACGGAGGCACCCGAGGACGATCCGGGACGACGAGCAGAGGTGGCGATCATCGAGGTGCGCGGTGTCGCGCTAAGGCCTTGGTGCAAGCGTCCGGGGGGCGGAGCCGCTGCCTAAAATGACTTGTAGCGACCACATAGCACGAGCCTTGGAGAAGATCCGATCTCACTTTCTATCGCCTCACCGGGCGGCGGCACTCGTGCGGCGGAATGTGATGACCTCGCATATGGACGCGGACGGGACCCACGCAGTTCGAGCATTGAGATCGCCTTTGTCAACAACATGCCGGACTCGGCATTCGAGGAGACCGAGCGACAGTTCATCGGCCTGCTCGACAGCGCGGCCCGCGAGTTGGGTGACGTTGCGGTGCACTCGCGCCGGTACCGGCTTCCAGGGCTGGCGCGGAACTCGGCTATCGAAGAGCGCATCGCTCAAGAGTACGACCCGCTTGACCGAATATACGAGGAACGCCCAGACGGCCTCATTGTCACAGGAACCGAGCCGCTCACCGACGATCTCAGAACGGAGTCGTACTGGGAAGCGCTGACGGAGCTCATCGGCTGGGCCGAGGACTCTACCGCGTCAGCTTTGCTCTCCTGCCTCGCCGCGCACGCGGCAGCGCTGCTCTTCGACGGCATCGAGCGGCACGCACTTGCAGTCAAGTGTTCAGGCGTGTTCACCCAAACGATCAGAACCGACCATCCGCTTACGGAGGGGCTCGGCGACCGGGTGCACATGCCGCATTCGCGTCTCAACGACCTGCCGTCGGCCCTACTTCAGGCGGACGGGTACTCCAATCTGATCGAGTCGCCGGAAATGACGTGGACAGTCGCCGTCAAGGACCGCGGTTCGTGCACTTTCGTCCTCGTCCAGGGCCATCCGGAGTACTCGACGACGAGCCTCTTGCGCGAGTACAGGCGGGACCTTCAGCGCTTCCTCCGAGGTGAACGCAATGCCGTGCCCGCGATGCCTCTTGGCTACTTCGACGACGAGAGCCGCCTGCTACTGGAGAGTTTTGAAGCTCAGGTGCTGGCCCGACCGAACGATCCTGATCTCATGAGGGACTTCCCTTTCGAACCCGTGGCACAGCGTCTGGTCAATACCTGGCAACAATCAGGCACGAGGCTGTATGCCAACTGGCTTAGGCTGATCCAGCACAGGAGGCAGCCCGGTGCGTGACGAGACAGTGGCGATCCACGGTGGCTACGCAGACGAGACCACCCGCGCTGTCGCGGTGCCCATTTACCAGACGATCGCACACGAATTCGACAACGCCGCACATGCGGGAGCCGTGTTCGACCTCGAAATCCCTGGCTTCCACTACAACAGGCTCAACAACCCGACGAACGACGTGCTGGAACGGCGCCTCGCGACGCTGGAGGGTGGCGCGGGTGCGCTCGTGCTGAGCTCAGGAGCGGCAGCGGTCAACTACTCGATACTGAACCTCGCTTCAGCGAACGACAACATCGTCACCACACCGCAGCTGTACGGGTCCACCTACACCCTTTTCGCCCATGTCCTGCCGCGGCAGGGTATCGAGGTGCGTTTCGCGGACGATGACCGACCGGATCGCCTCGAGCCGCTGATCGACGAGAACACCAAGGCAGTCTTCTGCGAGTCGGTCGGCAATCCGGCGCTCAATGTCGTCGATCTGGAGGCCGTCAGCGACCTCGCGCATCGTCACGGCATCCCGTTCATCGTCGACAACACGATCGCCACGCCCCTGTACCTGAAGCCGATCGAATATGGCGCGGATGTCGTCGTTCACTCCTTGACGAAATTCGTCGGCGGACACGGCACCACCCTCGGCGGTGCGATCATCGACGCCGGCCGTTTCCCGTGGGCCGACCACCCCGACAAGTTCCCCTTGTTCAATGAGCCTGAACCGGCTTTCCACGGCGTGGTCTATGCAACGCAATTTCCGGAGGCCCCCTATGTCGTGCGGTGTCGCACCGTCAACCTCCGCAACAGCGGTGCGACGCTCTCCCCTCTAGGCGCCTTCCTCCTCCTTCAGGGCCTCGAGACACTGGCCGTCCGGCTCGAACGCCACGAAACGAACACGAGGGCAATAGCGCAATACCTGGCCGAGGACCCGCGCGTCGCGTGGCTGAGCTGGCTCGGAGACCGCGGGTTCCCGTACTACGACCTCGGCCGTCGCTACCTCAAGGGCCACTGCCCCTCCATCATCACGTTCGGAGTCGCCGGAGGCTACGACGCCGGCATCCGCTTCTTCGACTCGGTCAGGCTCTTCAAGCGGCTCGTGAACATGGGCGATGCCAAGTCGCTTGTCGCTCACCCCGCATCGACGACACACCGCCAGCTGTCCCCTGAAGCGCTCGCCATGGTTGGTGTGGCGCCGGAAACAATCAGGCTTTCGATCGGCATTGAGCACGTCGACGACCTGATAGATGACATCGATCAGGCACTGAGTGCTGCGATATGACCAACGTGAACCCAAGCCAAGCAGGCAAGACAACGGGCGGAGATCAGCCCAGCCTTGCCGTCGGCGTCGATCTCGTCGCCGTCGACGAGGTTCAGTCGGCTGTGGCGCATTTCGGTGACCGGTATCTCAGTCGCGTGTTCACCGAGCACGAGCTCGCCTGCGCAACCGGTAAGGGGGAGGTACGTGCTCGTCACCTCGCCGCGCGCTTTGCCGCGAAGGAAGCGACCATGAAGGTGCTCGGGCCGGGCGACCGGCTGCCTGCCTGGCAATCGATCGAGGTCCACCAGGACGAGAGCGGGCGGTGCACACTGCGGCTCTACGGCCACGCATCCGAGCTCGCCAAACGAGCGCGCCTGAGCGACTTCGCCCTGAGCCTGAGCCACGAGGGAAACCTCGCCACCGCTGTGGTCTTCGCGCTCGGTTGGACAGCACCGTGAACACAGACTTCAGGTCGGAGCTGCTCGCCAGTGGTCTGCTGGTCGACACCGGCGTCGACGGTCTCTACCTCCGTTCGGGCAAGTTCGAGACGGTGGTTCGGGGAATCGACAATCTCATCAGCTCGGCCGGAGCAGATCAAAATGCCTCGGTTCTCCACCTCCCGGCGGTCCTCCCGCGGATTCTCCTTGAGCGCAGCGGTTATCTGCGCTCGTTTCCCGACCTGCTGGGCTCGGTCAGTGTCTTCGTTGGCGACGACGACCTGCATGTCCAGCTCCTCGAACGGCTCGGGCGCGGAGAGAACTGGGTCGAGCTGCTCACACCGTCCGACCTGGCTCTGTGCTCCGCTGCGTGCCATGCGGTCTATCCCTTGTGTTCCGGACGTCTTGCCGCGAGCGGCCGCCGCTTCGAGGTCTTCGGGCACTGCTTCCGTCACGAGCCGAGTCCCGATCCTGACAGGATGCAGGCGTTCCGCATGCACGAATTCGTGTACCTGGGCGACCCCGACGGTGCCGTCGCCCACCGCAACCTCTGGCTCGAACGGTCTGTCGATCTGCTCTCAGGGCTCGGCCTCACCGTGGAGGTGGTTGTCGCGAACGACCCCTTCTTCGGGCGAGCTGGACGATTGCTCGCTCTGAGCCAACGTTCCGACACTCTCAAGTGCGAGGTCGTCTGCACGACTCAGCCTGACGCGCAACCGACCGCGATCGCCTCATCCAACTATCACGTCGACCATTTCGGGATCGCGTTCGGGATCGAGTCCGCGAACGGCAATGCCGCACACACGGCTTGCGTCGGCTTCGGTGCCGAACGTGTCACCCTTGCTTTGCTGCACACTCACGGGCTTGACCCGGACAGGTGGCCGCCACAAGTGCGGTCCCGCCTTTGGCCGTGAACCTGACTGCCGACCCAGGGTCATCAGCGCAGCGACTTCCGGACGCGAGCGATAATGGATAGACGTAAGAGCCTCGACCGTTTCCGTGAAAACGATGCCAAACGTGCAGGGGATTCCACGCGGCTAGGACGGAAGCAATGTATCGACCCCGTCCGAGAGAGTGAAGGATTGAACGCAAGACCCATCTGGTTCGGATCGACTGACCGACCGCTCTTCGGTTGGCTGAGTCTCCCAGAGGAGGCGAGCGCCGGGGTCGTGCTCTGCAGGCCGATTGGTTTGGAAGCGCTCTCGGCACGCCGGGCATACCGGTGTCTTGCCGAACAGCTGGCGGCCAAAAGCATGGTGACACTCCAATTCGATTATGCCGGCACCGGCGACTCGGCCGGCTACCCAACCGATGTGGGGAGTGTTAGTGCTTGGCTGTCGGACATCGGCACGGCGATTGACTTTGTTCGGAACACGGGAGTTCGTCGCGTCGGGCTGATCGGTCTGCGACTGGGTGCGACCCTCGCCGCGAACGCTGCTGCAGACGGCGACGTCGAGGCTCTCGTGCTTTGGGACCCTTGCGCAAGCGGGCGTGGATTCTTACGCGAGCAACAGCTACTAGCTGTCGCGATCGGCACCGCTCCGGAGGCGACCCCAGCCGCGCAAGGGGGTGGTGTCGAGATCCCTGGTCTGCTGTTACCAGAAGACCTCGCGGAGACGATTCGCGCCCTACGCCTGCCTGACACGGTCGGCAGGTCGGTACTGCGGCTACTGCTCCTCACGCGTCCTGACCGGCGTTCCGGCGCGAGCGTTCGAGAACAACTGTCGGCGCAGTACGTTGAGTACGGGGACGCAATCGGTCAGGACCGGTTCATCGACGTCGAGCCCGGCGCTTCAGTCATGCCAGAGCAGGTCATCAACGACATAGTCTCCTGGCTCTCGCGAGCGCTCGAAGGAGCGTCGGTTCCGACCAGCGTCCCGGCCCAACCCGGGTCGACAACGGCCGTTGTTGCTCGACCGGCTGTAGGCCGCATCGTCCTAGAGCGGGCTGTCCGAATCGGCGCCGGGAATCTCTTCGGTATCATTACCGAGCCACAGGATGCTGAGCGCGCTCGGATGCCAGCGGTCCTGTTTGTGAACGCCGGCCTTCTTCCACACTCAGGGCCCGCTCGTCTGTGGGTGGAGATGGCACGTAGCTGGGCTGCGCAGGGCGTAAGGGCGTTACGCGTCGACCTCGGTGGTCTCGGCGACAGCCCGACGCGACAGGGACGGGAACCGGATGTTGTTTACCCAGCGGAAGCGATCGAAGACGTCGTCGACGCGGCGCGCTTCATAGAGCCTGAAGATCCTGCTGGCGTCGTTCTGGTAGGACTTTGCTCGGGTGGCTACCACGTAGTGGAAGGCGCACTGCTTCTGCACTCTCGTCGGGCATGGCTCATCAACCTGGGATTGCCTCTGGTCCCGCCGGAGTTGATCGAGAGGGGCGTCGTCGACTCCCGCCGACAAGCTGTTCGACCGCTCAACTCGTTGACTCGCCGTCTGCGGGCAAACGATCGAATAGCACATCTGAGCGCGGCCACCATGCCAGCCTCGGCGTGGTGGGTGCTCGATAAGTTGCAGCTGTACCCCTCGTCCGCCAGAGCGCTCGAGACTGTCAGTCGGACGGGCACTGAGCTACTCGTCGTCTGTAGCGAGCCAGAGTTCTCTCTGTTGACCAAGCGGTCGCGGTGGGCCGTGCAACGTCTCGAACGCTCAGGACGCTGCCATTTTGAGGTCGCCAAGTCGATGGACCACTCTCTGTTCAACTTGGCCGGGCGCTCCGAGTTGACAAAGCTGTTCACGGCCCAGGTTCTCGAAAAGCTCCTTCCGGAGTTCAGACCTCGCGAGGCAACGGTCCGAGAGGAAGGTCCCTCCGCTGATTAGACAGCAGCGCAGGTCGACGGCGTCGGCATCTCGTCGGCTACGAGTGGGCGGCTTCAGTCGCCGGGGACGGTTTCGAGCAATTCGGCAATCGCTTTCTCGATCGAGCGAATGGACTCGAAAGTGCTCCTTCGGAGCATTTGTTCAGGGAATTCCACTCCGAAGGCGTCCTCGAGCGCGAGCATCACGCTCACGCTGGCGTGAGACGTCATGCCTAAGCGGAACAGGTCGTCGGTGTCGCTCAGGTCGGCGGCATCGACAAGCAGCCGTGCGTGTAACCCAAGTATGCGCCTTATTTCCTCGGTAATTGTGGACCCTTTCTCTCTTGCGTGGAGTTGCCCTCGGCCGAACGTCAGCATCCGGAATCCGGACTTTCGCGCCATTCGAGCCACACGATCAGCAGCGAAGACAAGTCATCTGCGCGACCAGCTTACGCTCGATGATATCGACCTCCTGACCGCCACGAGAGACTCACGGCCCAGTCTCGACGTCACGTCGCGACCCCGTCCGTGACCCTGCCCAACACCCAGGACGGCTGGTGGAGTGTTGACGGTAAAACGGCTGGTGGAGTGTTGACGATAAGGTGCGCTCGAGGGCGGCCACCGCTTCCCCGTCGCAGCAGGAACAGGCCGAACGACGCGGCATAGTGGCTGGTCGCGGACAGTGAGTTTGCTCGCTAACGGTACCGCGGCACACTGCTCGTCGTCCTCCTGACGGTTCTCGGCTTGCGGGCCCATTGCCCGACGGCGCATGGACCTGGTTCGTTCAGCCCGCGAGAGCCTCCAAGACTTTGGCAGCGTGACCGTCGGCTCGCACGTTGTACCAGGCGCGCTCGATCCTCCCGTCTTCACCGATGAGAAAAGTCGACCGGATGACCCCCACGCTCTCGCGCCCGTACAGCTTCTTGGGGCCGAAAGCACCATAGAGCGCCATCACCTCGTGGTCGGGATCGCTCAGCAGGGTTATCCGTAGCCCGTACTTCGCGCGGAACCTCTGGTGCTTGGATCCGCCGTCGGGGGAGATGCCGATCACCTCGACACCCAAGGCCGCGTACTCGTCGACGAGGTCGCTGAACTGACAGGCCTCTTTGGTACAGCCGGGCGTGTCATCGGCAGGATAGAAGTAGACGACGACCCGGCGACCGGCGTAGTCCCCGAGCCCGACGACGGCGCCGTCTTGATCAGGCAGCGAGAACGAAGGGGCCATGTCGCCCTTGACCAGTGTTGTCATGCTCACATGATCGCACCGCGGGCCCATGAACCTGACGCGCAGGCACCGCCAGTAGCCTGGTCCTAGACAGTGAGGAAGTACATGACGACGGATACGGAAGTCGGGACCACGTTCGCGGGTCTCGGTGTTGCGCCCGAACTGGTCAAGGCGCTGGAAAGCCAGGGGATCAGACGACCCTTTCCCGTCCAACAACTTACGATCCAAGACGCGCTCGCGGGTCGTGACGTATGTGGCAAGGCGAAGACCGGCTCAGGCAAGACGCTCGCCTTCGGCCTGCCGATGCTCATGCGGACTCCCCGTGCCGGATCCCGTGCACCCACGTCTCTCGTCCTGGTCCCGACACGCGAACTCGCGGTTCAAGTCGCCGACGTGCTCCAGAGTCTCGCTAGAACCGTTGACCGACGCGTGCTGGCTGTGTATGGCGGCACCGATCTCGATCGCCAGGCCCGCCAGCTCGCCAAGGGATGCGACATCGTCGTCGCGACTCCGGGACGGCTCATCGACCTGGCGGATCGCAAGGCGGTTCGGCTCGACAAGGTCTCGACGCTCGTCGTCGACGAGGCGGACCGCATGGCGGACATGGGCTTCCTGCCGCAGGTCGAGTGGCTGCTCAGGCTCATGCCCGCCGAACGCCAGACGCTGCTGTTCTCCGCCACGCTCGATTCGGCGGTCGACCAGGTCGTCCGCCGACACCTCCGGGACCCCGTCCTGCACCAGGTGCAGGCGAAACAGGTCACAGTCGAGGAGATGGAGCATCGTTTCTTGAAGGTGCACCAGCTCGACAAGGCGAAGGTATGCGCCGCCATCGTCGCCGGCGCGACAAAGGCGTTGTGCTTTTGCCGTACCAAGCGTGGCGCTGACCGCCTCGTTGACGACCTTCGCCGCGAAGGCGTACGCGCCGCTGCCATTCATGGTGATCTCCGCCAGTTCGCGCGGGAGAAGGCGCTCGAGGACTTCGCCAGCGGGAAGCTCCCGGCACTCGTCGCCACCGACGTCGCGGCGCGGGGCCTGGACATCGACGGAGTCGACGTCGTCGTGCACTATGACCCGCCCGAGGACCACAAGGCCTACCTGCACCGGTCGGGCCGCACTGCCAGAGCCGGCGAGGTCGGTGTGGCCGTGACGCTCGTTCTCTGGGACCAGGAGCTCGCCATCGAACGCCTCCAAAGACGCATCGGCCTTCGCCTTCCTATCGTTGAGATCTTCTCGAACGACCTGCGTCTCGCGAAGTTGGCGGACTGGTCGCCCGCACCCAGCCCCGCGTGACCGGCGACCGCCTTTACTTCCGCCAACTGCTGGCAGGTCGCGACATCGCGAGTGACGATTCCCTGGCGCGCCAAATGGTGAACCTCGTGTATCTGATCGGGGATTGTGCAAGTGGCGAGGCTGTTGTCGTCGATCCCGCATACGCGCCCGACGAGGTGGTCGACATCCTCGCGACCGATGGGATGCGCCTCACGGGCGTCCTGGCCACCCACTACCACGCCGACCACGTCGGCGGTGACATGTTCGGCTGGGCGATCGCGGGAATCGCCGAGCTCCTTGAGCAGCTCGAGGTACCTATCCACGTCCACCAGGACGAGGTCCCGTGGATCGAGCGCACGACGGGCGTCGGGCGTGCAAGCTTCGTGGCCCATGGGAACGGCGACACCGTCTCGGTCGGCGAGATCGAGATCCGTATCCTGCACACGCCGGGCCACACTCCGGGGAGCCAGTGCTTCCTCGTGGACGGTCGTCTCATCGCAGGCGACACGCTCTTCCTCCACGGCTGCGGGCGCACCGACCTTCCCGGGAGTGACCCTGACGCGATGTACGACAGCCTGGTCAACCGTCTGGCGAAGCTTCCCGACGACACGGTCGTGTATCCGGGCCACCTCTACTCCAGCGACGGCTCGGCCTCCCTGGCCGAGACCAAGCGCACCAACCCGGTTCTCGCCCCCCGCAATGCCGAGGAGTGGCTCGCTTTGTTCGCCCGGTAGCCGCTCGGGCTCGCTCTCAGGCGACCTCGCCGGGCACGCCGCCGTCAGCGACTACAGGAAGCGACGCGGCCTTCCATGCCTGCATCCCCCCAGCGAGGTTGAGGGCAGGCAGTCCCCTCTCGACGAGAGCCGCCGCCGCAGTACCGGAACGGCCACCGGATCGGCAGACCAGAATGAGCTTGCGATCGGTCGGCAGCTCGCTCACCCTCGCGGCGAGCTCGCCAAGCGGGACGTGAACCGCTTCGGGCGCCCGCCCCATGTTCCACTCCTGGAGTCCGCGCACGTCGATCATTGCGGCGCCCTCGGCAAGCAGCCGGACGGCCGTTTCCGGCCCGATCTGCTCCACTGGCTGCGGGTGGTCCATGAAGCCCGAACCTTATCGTTGTGCCGGTCTCATGCGGACGGCACGATCTCGCCGCGCCTTGGTAATACTGTGTCCAAATGAGCAACGCCGTCCGGGAAGCCGCCGCCATGACGACCGTCACGTTCGACGCTCCCGGCCTGGGCGACCGGAGCTACCTCATCAGCGACGGTGACGCGGGCGTTGTGGTCGACCCGCAGAGGGATCCGTCGCCCTATCTGCAGGCTGCGAAACAGCTCGGTGTTGCCGTCACGGCGATTCTCGAGACTCACATCCACAACGACTACGTAAGCGGTGGCCTCGCGCTCGCGCGGGCGACCGGCGCCTCCTACGCGATCCCCGCAGGCGAGTCGGTGTCGTTCCCCGACGAGTTCCGCGCCCTCGACGACGGCGACACCCTCGTAGTCGGACGGCTCGAGGTCACCGCCATCGCGACGGCGGGTCACACGGCTCGCCACCTTGCCTACCTGGTCAAACTGGCAGGCGACGCGAGCGATGTGGAGGCTGCGGAGCATGTCGTCTGCACGGGTGGCTCTCTGCTGGTCAACGCGACCGGCCGGACCGACCTGCTCGGCCCTGCCCTCGCCGAGTCGCTCGCCCGATCGCAATGGCATTCGGTCCGGCGGCTCCTGACGACACTCCCGAAACACGCCCGGATCCTTCCGACACACGGGTTCGGCAGCTTCTGCTCCGCGACACCGACCCATGGCGATGTCACCCTGGTGCCCACCATTGCTCAGGAGCTAGAGCAGAACCCGGCCGCTCTCCTCGACGAAGAGGATTTCGTCGCCACGTTGCTCCGTGACCCGCTCCCGATCCCGGCGTACTACCGCCACATGGCCCCCTTGAACCGCAAGGGCGCGGCCGTGCCGTCCTTCGAGCCCGCCCCAGGCCTCGACGCGGACGCACTCGAAGATGCGATCCGCGGTGCCAAGTGGGTCGTCGACCTGCGTCAGCGACGCGACTACGCCGCCGGGCATCTTCCTGGGACCTTGAACCTGGAGCTCGGCGAGAACCTGACGACCTACCTCGGCTGGATCGTGCCCTGGGAGAGCAGCCTCGTCTTACTTGCCGGCGACGATGCCGAGATCGCCGAGGCGCGTCGGCTGGTCGCCCGCATCGGCCGCGACGACCTCTTGGGCACCGCACTTTGGGGACCGACCATCTCGGCGCTGGAGCTTGCCGGAAGGAGCCGACTCAACAGTTACCCGGTCGCGACCTTCTCGGATCTCGCGGAGACATGGCGGGACCACAAGGCGGCCGGACCTCAGGTGTTCGACGTCCGGCACCGTTACGAGTGGCAAGCCGGCCACTTGCGTGGTGCGCGCCACCTGGCGCTCCCGCAGTTGGCCGCGAGCAGGCCGGAGGTGCCGACGACGGTGCGGGTGTGGGTGCATTGTGGTGCAGGCTTCAGAGCCGCGGCCGCGGCTTCCCTCCTGTCGGGATGGGGAGCGTCACCAGTCTTCATCGATGACACGTGGGAAAACGCCACGCGTACGGACCTCCCGATCGTGACTAGCGACTGACCACTTCAGAATCCGATCCAGACCCACTCGGACTTGATCGGATGGACCAACGGGCTACCGGTCGCTGCTTCACCACAAGGAGTAGTCAACCGACCGCCAATAGTGCTATAGTTCCCCAATGACAACGAGCTCCACTTCTAGCGCGCTCGCCCACCTGTACCGGCGAGCCGGTTTCGGGGCGACACCGGCGGAAATCGAAGCGGCCGGAAAGCTCGGCTTCGAAGCCAGCGTCGACAAGCTGCTGGCGGGGCTGGCGGAGCCGGACGCCGCCGGGGCGGCCCTCGAATTCCCGCAGCTGACGCCTCTTGCGCAGGCGAACATCCCGGGGTTCTCTTACGACGACTACGCCGAGTTCATCGCGCTCTCCACCTGGTGGATCGACCGGATGATCGTGACCGACACGCCCCTGCGGGAAAAGCTCGTCCTGCTCCTGCACGAGCAGTTCCCCACCTCCTACCAGAAGGTCGGCTACGCCGACCTGATGTACCACCAGAACCAACTGTTCCGAACCTTGGGCCCGGGCTCGTTCGACACCCTCACCCAAGCGGTCGCGCAAGACCCGGCGATGCTGATATGGCTCGACACGGGCACCGACTACAAGGCGCACCCCAACGAGAACTTCGCCCGGGAGCTCATGGAGCGCTTCACGATGGGCGTCGGCAACTACACCGAGGAGGACGTGCGGCAGTCGGCGCGCGCCTTCACGGGCTGGACCCTCGACTACACGACGGGCAATTTCTTCTTCAACGTCTACGACCACGACGGTGGTGAGAAACGGTTCCTGGGCAAGACGGGGCGATGGCAGGGCCAGGACATCATCGACATGGTCACGCATACCACCGCCTCGTCCAAGTGGGTGGTTGCCCGGTTCTGGAGCTGGCTGGCCTACCCGGTGACTACCGAGGATCCCGTCGTCGCCGACCTCGCCTCCGGCTACAAGAAGGACCTCAACATGACGAACCTCCTTACGGCCATCCTGCACCATCCGAATTTCCGCTCCACGAGGGCCATGAACGGCCTCGTAAAACAGCCGATCGAGTACCTGGTCGGCACGCTGCGCCTCCTCGGTCTAAGAACAGCTGCCTTCAGCGAGGGCACGCTCGTGTACCTGTTGGCCGCTCTCGGCCAACAGCTCTTCGTCCCCCTGAATGTCGGCGGTTGGGGCCAGAACGAGTACTGGCTGTCGACCTCGGCGTGCAACAACCAGCTCTCGCTTGCATGGAACGTCGCGCAGTACGCGGATCTCACCGAGATCCTGGACCTGAACGGCAACCCCGGCGCGCAGGTCGACGCCGTGAAGAAGTTGCTCGCAGTCGACGCCTGGTCGGACCGGACCTACCGGGCGCTTTGGAAGACAGCCGACAAGGGGAGCGCCCAGGAACTGCTGGTCATGGCGCTCGTCTCTCCCGAATACCTACTCAACTGATCGGAGCCCCGTCATGGCGAAGTCCTTCACCAGGCGCGACTTTCTTTCCGGCGGCCTCGGCGTCGGTGCGGCAGGCGCGTTGCACGCAACTCTCGGCCCGATTGGGCCACTGGTCCGGTCCGGAGCGGGAAAGAGAACACCGACGGCTGCGACGGCCGAGACCGCGGCCAGCTCGTCGCGGAGCGACAAAGTGGAGCGAACACTGGTCCTCTGCACTCTGTACGGGGGCAACGACGGCCTCAACACCGTGATCCCCTACGAGAGCTCGGCTTACCAGGCACTACGGCGCGAGATCGCCATCCCGCATGACCAGGCACAGCCGCTCGGCAAGGCCGGCGATGTCGCGCTCGGGCTCCACCCTGCAATGACAGGCCTCAAGAGCCTGTGGGATGCCGGGCAGGTCGCCATAGTTCTCGGCGTCGGCTATCCCAACCCGAACTTCAGTCACTTCGAGTCGATGGAAATCATGCAGTCCGCAGACCCAACTGGCGACAGCTCCAGCGGTTGGATCGGGCGTTGGCTGGACGCGACCGGGTCGGATCCGACCCGCGCCCTCTCGGTCGGCCCGAGCGTCCCGATCGTGTTCAGTGGGACGCGTCAGAAGGCGTCGACGCTGGCGGACTCCACGACTCCGGGCGACCAGACGCCCGGCGGAAACCCGAACTTCCTCGCTGCTTATTCCGAGCTCGAGCACACCTACCCTCACGAGCCCGCGCTAGAAGCCGATATTGCCCAGGCCGGCTGCAACCTGCTCACCGTCGGCGCCAAGGCCGCTTCAGCGCTCACCTCCCAGAAGCCCCCCACCCCGGTCAGCGAGAACGATCCCGGGGATGTCGGCAACCAGCTCGACGTCGTCGCCGAGCTCATCAAGGCAGGGCTGCCCACCAAGGCTTACGGGGTCATGTCAAGCAGCTTCGACACCCACACCGATCAGCTCGACACGCAGTCGAACCTGCTCTCCCAGCTCGACGCCGGCATCCAGAACTTCATGGGCGACTTCCCGTCCGGCTCGGGTGGGCTCAGCCCCGTCATCGTGATCTACAGCGAGTTCGGCCGCCGTCCCCAGTCGAACGCGAGCGGAGGCACGGATCACGGCTCGGCGAGCAACGTCATCGTCGTGGGGCCGTCGGTGAAGGGGGGATTCTACGGAGAACTGCCGAGCTTGACGAAGCTGGACGACACGGACAACTTCAGGCACACGACCGACTTCCGGCGTGTCTACGCGACGTTGCTGGCCGACATCATGGGCGTCGACCCGAAGAGCTTTCTCGACGCTCCGTTCGCGCCCATGACCTTTCTTGACTCCTGACTGACCAGGTCACGGAAACCAGAAGGGCCGTGGCCGCGCGCCGCGACAGCTAGGAGAACGCGCTGGCGCCGCGCTCAGGTCAGCCGCGCCACCGCAAGCGCCGTTGCAAACAGGACCGTCGCCCATACCAAAGCCCGTAGTGCACCCTCGAGGGGGGCGAGAAGGTACTGCCGGTCGATCGCGCGGACCTCGCCGCTGGAGGTCGTGACGGCTCCCTCGACGCGGTCGGTCCGGCGGCGCAGGGCCCGGGCGGGCGCGCTCAGGCGGCGCTGGGCCACCGACAGAGCGAATGCCCCGAGAGCAGCCAGCACCGGCGCCAAGGCCAAGGTCTTCGTCTGGGCCACGTACGCGGTGAGCACGGGGAACGCTCCCCAGCCCACACCAAAGCCGACGTCGTTGTGGAAGACGCCCCCGAGAAGCTCGGCGTTGTAGACGATCACGATCAACGGCCCGACCACTATGAACGGCACGAGCACCCAACCAGTCCTCGTCACGCCGACGGCGCCGAGAGCGACAGCCGCCGCAAGCCCGATGAGGGTCGCGACCACGAGGTATTCGGAGCGCAGCTGGGTCCTCAACGGCCGGCCGTTCAACTCGTCGAGGGCGTGAGCAGCGATCCCGACAGCAAAGAAGAAGGCAAGGATCGTGGCGACCAAGCGGGTCGTGTTCACGAACGGGGCCAGACAGGCGCCGACCACCACGTACGACAGGTGCCATGCCGTGTACGGCGGGTGCAGAACTATCCACCAGTCCCGCCAGCCACCGGTCCCCACGCCGTAGAACGCGGGCGCGACCGACTCAGGAGCCGGCGATTCCGCGTCACGAGCAGGCGGGGCGTCCTCATCAGCCCGCGGGACGCTCGCACGCTCGTCAGCCACTTGACCGCCGGCCCCACATGACGAGCCCTCCGCCGAGGCTCATGACTCTCGTACCGACATCCTCGAATCCTGCCTTGTTCCACGCCTCGACGGTCCAGGCGACGGGATACTGCTTGTAGAGCCTCGAGATGCTCGGACCGAGGAAACGTCCCACCCGGCACCACTCCATGCCGCCGCTCACGAGCCCTCCGATCGGTAGCAAGAAACGCGTGTAGGCCCACCACCACGCGCGCCAGAAACGGCTAGGAGGCACCATGAACTCGAGGCTCGCCATGAGGCCGCCCGGGCGCACGACGCGTGCGAACTCGTTCAGCGTCGCCTGTGGATTGTTCACGTACCGGAACAGGTACGTGAAGGTGAGCCCATCGAACAGCGCTTCGGGAAACGGGAGCGCCTCGGCTCGGCCGTTGACGAGTTGGACACGCCTCACCTGGTGAGCCTGCGCAACGTTGCGCTGCCCGATCTTCAGCATGGGCAGTGTGAGATCGACGCCTACGACATGCGCGCCCGTCCGGTTCGCCAGCTGGAGCGCGACACCCGCGGTCCCGGAGGCAACGTCGAGTACCCGCCGAGGCGAGCCAGGCACCATGTGGTCGACCATCGCCTTTCGCCACCTGGAGTTCTGTCCGAACGAGAGCCACTCGGCAAGACGGTCATAGCGGGCCGGCAGGTCCGCGAAAAGGCGTTGTGCGAACCGGTTGCGGTCGCCGGGGATGCCCAGGCTCATCCTTCCTCCAACGTCCTCATGGCTCGTAACGGTACGCGAAGCAAGGATCAGGCGGGCAACATCCGACCAGCAGCCCCGGCGTGCGACAAGCGCAGCTCTAAGCCGGCGCCTCCGGATTGATGCGAGCGAGGCGCAGCACGAACTGCCGGACGAAGCCCTCGGGCTCCGGCCACGGGAAGCCCGGTGCCGAGGACTTGAGGCTGACGGTTCCGTGTAGGGCAACCCAGATCGCGGTGCTGTCGGCCATCGCGTCGGTACTCGCCGAACGGCCGGCCGCGATGCACTCCGCGAGTGTGTCCACGAGGAGCGCAAAGCTCTCGGCGCCGAACTCGAGCACCGGTGCACCGCTCGGGCCGAGCACGACCGGTTTGCAATACTCCCTCCAAGATCCGTCGCCATCCGGCCGCCGCTCGGAGAAAAGCACCCGATAGCGCGCCGGACGTCGCAGGCCGAAGGCCACGTATGCCTCACAGCCGGCGACCAGGCGCTCTACGGGATCGTCGCGTACGGAAAGATGCGCCTCGGAGATGGCCTCGGTCAGCTCGTCGAACACCCGAGCGACGACCGCGAGCATGATCGCCTCGCGATCCGAGAAGTGCGCGTAGATCGAGGGAGCCGCGATACCGATCTCGCGGGCAACGGCGCGAAGCGTGACCGCATCGTCGGTTCCTTCGCGCTCGATGATCGACAGGGCCCCGGAAACGATGTCCTCGGTCAGGCGCGCCCCTTGTCCTCGAGGGTTGCGCTTCCGCTTGGGGGGCACCTCCCGTGGCTGTCGGACCCTTCTGACCTGGCGGTTCAGGTCGCCTCGAAGATTCGTCACGACACTTACTTTACAATCGTTAGCTCATCTGTCTATACTTACAGACGTAAGTCAACATACGTTAGTTCAGAAGCAAGGAGAAGCGGCATGCGCGTCAAGGTCACCTGTGCTCCACCGTCGCACCCTCAGCTGACCGGTGGCACGGCGAGCCGGCTGTGGCCGGACGGCCATCCGCGACGCAAGCAGATACTGCTGGTGCTCTGCTTGAGCTTGCTGGCCGGGGTCATCGACAACACAGTCCTGAACACGGCGCTGCCGACTCTCGCGAGAGTGATGCACGCCGGCACGAGCTCGTTGCAATGGATCGTGGACGCGTACACGCTGTGTTTCGCTGCGTTGCTGATCCCCGCCGGAGCGCTGGGCGACCGCTACGGGCGCCGCTTCTCGCTCATCGGCGGGCTCGGTGTCTTCGCCCTCGGCAGCCTGGCCGCGGCCTTCGCCCCGAACGCAAGCGTGCTTATCGTCGATCGGATCGTGATGGGCTTCGGAGCGGCTTTCGTCATGCCCGCGACACTCTCCATCCTGAACGCCGTCTTCCCTCCGCGAGAGCGCGCACAGGCGATCGCGGCATGGTCGGCAGTGGCCGGCGTCGGGGTCATCATCGGGCCGACGCTCGGAGGCTTCCTCCTCGCACACTTCTGGTGGGGCAGCGTGTTCCTCGTGAACGTCCCGATCGTCGTGGTTGCCCTCGCCGGTGTCCTCTGGGTCGTTCCTGAAACTGCTGAGCCCGGGCGGCGCTCGCTCGACGTCGTCGGCACGCTGCTGGTGGGCGGAGCGCTCGTGGCGGTCGTTGACGCCGTAATCGAAGCCCCGACCCGCGGCTGGACAGGCCTAGGGACGCTTGCCGAAGCCGCGGGCGGCCTCGTGGCCCTGGCGATCTTCGTCTGCTGGGAGCTCCGGGTCGACCAGCCTCTCATCGATCTCCGCATCTTCTCTTCCCGGGCGTTCTCGGCCGCGTCGGGGTCCATCACCGTGACCTTCTTCGCCCTGTTCGGGAGCCTTTTCGTCTTCACCCAGTACCTCCAGCTGGTGCACGGCTACAGCCCGCTCTCGGCCGGCGTCCGGGCTCTTCCCTTTGCCTTCGCGACAGGGGCGGTCTCACCGCTCTCGCCCGTCCTGGCCAGGCGTCTCGGCAACAGGGCTGTCATCTCCGCAGGGCTTGCCCTCATGGGACTCGGGCTGCTTGATCTCTCGACCGCACAGGTCGGTACCGGGTACCCAGCGCTGGCACTCGCGGTCGCGATCATGGGAGCCGGCATGGGACTCGTCATGGCTCCGGCGAGCTCGACGATCATGACGACGGTGCCTGCCCACCAAGCAAGCGCGGGCAGCGCCGTCAACGACACGATCCGTGAGGTGGGAGGAACCCTCGGTGTCGCAGTAGTGGGCAGCCTGGCTGCCGCGGTCTACCGCAGCCGTCTCACGACCAGGCTCGCCACCCACCACGCCCCCGGCTTCGTGGTTCACATCGCCACGGGCTCCATCGCCGCCGCCGACGCAGTCGGCACGAGCATCGGCGGCGTGCGCGGCGACGAGATCCTGCGAGCCGCGCACGACACGTTCACGACCGCGATGGCGCTCGGCATGCGGGTCGCTGGCGGGATCGCCGTCGCCGGTGCCGTCGCGGCAATCGTCGTCATCCCCCGTTCGCGTGGAGTCCGCGACGTGAGCTGCGTACCGGCGGAGGTCGAGCTGGTCGCGACAGGCTCCGCAGCCTGAGCATTTGGCTCGGTGTCCAACAAACGACCCTGGTCCCACAATTCGGGCCCGGAGTCGGCCAGACTGAACCGGTGAACGATCCCAGCCCCTCGACAGCCGAGGTCGGCTTCCAATCGGCCTTTGAGACACGTGTCCTGCTCGAGCGAGGCTCCGTCACTTCGCTGGAGATCGTGGAGATCCTGCTGCGGCGCCTCGCGGAAGCCGACAGTGAAGGTCCCGGGCTGCACGCGGTCCTGTCCACCTGCCCAGATGCGATCGAGACCGCGGAGACGTTGGACGCCGAGCGTCAGCAAGGCAGGATCCGCGGCCCGTTGCACGGCATTGCGGCACTCGTGAAGGACAACATCGACACGGCTGGCCGAGAGGGCACTACTGCGGGATCGCTGGCACTCGCCATGACGCGACCCACAACCGACGCAGTCGTCGTGCGGCGGTTGCGCGCGGCCGGCGTGATCGTAATTGGGAAGGCCAACCTTTCCGAATGGGCCAACTTCCGTGACAAGCATTCCTCGAGCGGCTGGAGCGCCGTGGGCGGTCAGTGCCACAACCCCCATGCGCTGGACAGTTCGCCAGGAGGTTCCAGCTCGGGGTCCGGCGCCGGTGTGGCTGCAGGATTCGTCCCTCTCGCAGTCGGTACCGAGACAGACGGGTCCATCCTCTGCCCGGCGGCTTTCAATGGGGTCGTGGGGATCAAGCCCACCGTCGGCCTCACGAGCCGGACCGGCGTGGTCCCGGTCTCGTCGAGCCAGGACACCGTGGGGCCGATCGCGAGGAGCGTCGCCGAGGCCGCTGCGCTTCTTGGCGTCCTCGCAGGCGGCGGCGCAGGCGCGGATCCGCTGGATCCGGTCACGACGACCCGCCCCGGCGACATGCCCAAGGATTACACGGCCTTTTGCGATCACAATGGGCTCTCCGGCGTACGCCTCGGCATCCCGCGCCAGCACTACTTCGGTTACAGCGCGGAGGCCGACGCCCTTGTCGAGGCTGCCTTACAAGTCGCCCGGGAGGCGGGCGCGGTCATAGTCGATCGTGCTGACGTCGCGACGGCGGGGGCGATCTCGCAGGGCAACGACGAAATGGCGGTGATGCTGCACGAGTTCAAGGCCGGAGTCGAGAGCTATCTTGCGACGAGACCGACTGCTCCTGGGCAGCCCCGCACCCTCGCCGAAATCGTGGCGTTCAACGAGGACCATGCAGCCGACGAGCTCATCATCTTCGGACAGGACATCCTGCTCGCCGCCTGCGGGGTCGGCGGTCTCGACGATCCCGCCTACCTCGAAGCTCGGGCGCGTAACTGGCGCCGGGCGCGCCAAGACGGGATCGACGCTGCCCTGCAACGCGCACGGGCCGACGTGCTCGCCTTCCCGACAATGGGCCCCGCCTGGCGCATCGACCACGTCAACGGCGACTCACACCCCCGTGCCGGCTACCAGGCCGCGGCGGTGGCGGGCTACCCGGCGATCAGCCTGCCGGTCGGCAAGGCCAACGGGCTTCCGATAGGGCTTTGCCTCGTGGGCACGGCTTGGAGTGAGCCACTTCTCATCCGGGTCGCCTTCGCCCTCGAACAGAGCCTCGCACTCGGCACTGACATGAGGCCGGCTTGGCGCTCGCGAGTCGAGTGACTCCTGAGGAATCAACTCCCCAGTGAGAAGCCTCTCTCTGCTGTTTGCCGGAGCGTCGCGACGAGCCGGTCCAGAAAGCCGACCTGCCCCTTCGAGAGCTTACGCGTGGCTGAGGCCACAGACACCCATGCCGCACGGTCAACCTCCGGCCACGAAGCCGTCTTGCCCGAGTGTGGCGGCCACTCCATCTCGAACTCGTTGCTGACGATGTCCCCGACGTCGATATCACCCTCGACCGCCCACACCCGCACAAGTTTGCCGCTCGGCAGGCGGAGCTCGCCGAGGTCGATCCTCGGTCCTGTGGGAGGTTCTTGGCCCAGTTCCTCTGCGAACTCCCTGTTCGCAGCTTCCTCGGGATCCTGGCCCAGCTCGTACTCGCCTTTGGCGATGGACCAGGCGCCGTCGTCCTTGTTGGCCCAGAAAGGGCCGCCGGGATGCACGACGAGCACCTCGAGAATCCGGTCTTCGCTCAAACGATAAGGCAGCAGACCTGCACTACGTGATGGCATTCTCAGCCTCCCGGCTCGCGTCGGGACCAGCTTGGAGTCGTGCGTTGTGGGACGCGGGCTCAATGGATCGTAGAGTACGGACCAGTCCGGCTAGCGGTAGCTAGCCCCCGTAGCTCAGGGGACAGAGCAGCGGTTTCCTAAACCGCGTGTCGCAGGTTCGAGTCCTGCCGGGGGCGCCGATCCTGACGGTGGTCGAACCTTTCCGTTGTCGGAGGGGCTCAACCCCGTCAAGCCTGTGCCGTCGAGTGGTACCCGGAAGTACGGGCGCACGGCGGCCCGGCTTTCGACCTCGATTCGGGCGACGAGCGCTTGGAGGAGGCCCTTTTGGGCGTCAGGGTCACCGTGTTCGATGGTGTCGGTGACGCGGCGGCGGAGCTGTTCGAGGTGCACTTCGGTGAAGGTGGGCTCCTGCTCCGCATCCAGAAGCGCGGCCAGTTCACCCCGGCGGGCTTGCAGGGTGGCGATCTTTGCGGCGAGGGTTTGGACTCGTTGCCCGCAGGTGGTCTCGGAGAGGGTGCCGGCCTCGAAGGCGAGAAAGTACCGTTCGATGGCTTCTTCGGACTTGGTCAGCTCGGCGTCGACCACGCCGAGCTCGTCTTGGTGCTGACGGCGCTGCGCACCGGATCGGGCGAGACCGGCGGCAAGCGCAGCCTCGAGGAGGTCGTGGCGTTGGACGGTCCGAAGCAGCGCCCCGCGCACTTCGCTCTCCAGCTGGTCGGCGGGGAGCCGTTCTGCCGAACAGGTGGCGGTCCCGTAGCGCTGACGGGAGAAGCAGGTGTAGTAGCGGTAGCGGTACTTGTTGCCGTGCGCGGCGGTCCCGATGTAGCCCTTGCCGCACCGAGTGCACGTGATGAGACCGGCAAGGAGGTAGTCGCTGGCGTTGGAGGCCCGGTGCGCGTAGTCCTCACTCCTTAGGCGGAGGATCTGCTGGGCGAGGTCGAAGGTGTCGGGGTCGATGAGCGGCGGGTGGGGTGCCGGGTGGTAGGTGTCGCGGAAGTAGACCTCGCCGAGGTAGGCCCGGTTGCGCAGCACGGTGAGCACCGCCATGTGGTTCCACGGTCTGCCCGCCTTGGTGCGATGTCCGTGGCTGTTGAGCCACGCGGCGATGGTCTTGGCGCCGTGGCGCTTGCGGCCGTAGCGGTCGAAGATGACCGCCACGAGAGGGGCCTCGTCGCAGTTGACGATGAGGTGCCCGCTTGCGGGGTCGACGAGGTAGCCGTAGGGGCGTGACCCGCCGCACCACTCGCCCCGGGCCGCCTTGCGTTCCATGCCGGCGATGACCCGGTCGATGATGGTGGCCCGCTCGAACTCGGCGAACACGCCCAGCATCTGGACCATCATTCGCCCGGCCGGGGTCGCGGTGTCGAACGGCTCGGTGGCCGAGCGGAAGGCGACCCCGGCGACGTCGAGGGCTTCGAGCAGGCTGGCCAGACCCCGGACCGACCTGGCAAAGCGGTCCACCCGGTAGACGAGGAGCAGGTCGTAGCGCTGCGCTCGGGCCTCGGCGAGGGCCCGCTCCAGTCCGGGGCGTTCGGTGGTGGCCCCGGACGCCTGGTCACTGAAGGTGCGGACCAACTCCCAGCCCTCCTGGCTGTCGACGTAGGAACCGAGCCGGGTGGCCTGGGCTTCGAGGGAGTAGGGCTGGTGGGCCTCGTCGGTCGAGATTCTGGTGTAGGTGGCGATCCTCATCTTGGATGTCCTTTTGGCGGGCTGGTCTCGGGTCTTAGAGGAGACCTCCGTCACTGCCGGGTGTCAAGGCCACCCGGCGCCGCTGGCGATTGTCCTGTGGCAGCTTCGAGGCTTGCGGCAACAGGTTCATTGCTCGGTTGCTGCCCGTCCTCGCCGGATCGCTGTGCGTCCGCGTGGTTCGGGTGTTCGGACACGAGCGCGTCGGCAGTGAAAAGGGGTGCCAACAGCTCGGCGAGGGCGATGAGCGCCCGCCGTTCATGTTCGGCGTCGAGAGGCACCTCGATCGGCGGGAGCACGACGAGCTCGTCTTGTCGGTAGTCGCGCCGATCGGCGCGACTACCGACGTCTCGTCGTTTCAGTGGTCCAGCCGCTCAGCGGAACCTCCAGACCAACAGATCCTCATGGGCCGTCACCAATCGGGGCACACCGCGTTGACGGGCCTTGCGGACCTGTTCGAGGGCGAAGAACGACGCCCGAGGCACGAGGGTGTCGTCTCGCAGCGCGGCGAGGAGAGCGACGTTTCGCTCGTAGAGGACAAGCCCGGCCTCCTCCCCGACGCGGACCAGCGCGCCGGGGAGATCGATGAGCTGGCCGTCGCGCCACCACGGCCGAACGGTCATGGCGACGATCCCTTTGGGACGCAGGAGACGGGCGCAGCCGACGAGGACGGTCCGCATGGCGTCGAGCAGCCCGGTGAGGCCGACGTGGGCCAGGTTGGCGGGGTCGGTCGAGTACCGGTCATGGGACTTGCGGACCCCTTGGCCGGGCCGGGCGGTGACCTGTCCGTGGAGTGACGGCCCATACGGCGGGGAGGTGAGCACGAGGGCCACGAGTCCCCGCACCGCTGGGTCGACGGCGCTGGCGAGGTGACGGGCATCGCCGCAAACGATCTCGCCGTGCCCGGTGGCGCCCTGGCTCCGGGCGAACTCGATGTTGGCCCGTGCCAGCTCGGCCCACTGCGGTTCGTACTCGACGCCGATGGCATCGCGACCCAGGTGGACCGCCTCGACGAGCGTCGATCCGATGCCGGCCATGGGATCAACCACCAGGTCGCCGGGTTTGGTGTAGGTGGCGATCACCCGTTGGGCGATGGCCGGGAGCATCTTGGCCGGGTGGTGACCAGAGATCTCCACGTATCGACCGGCGCGTTGCGCCCGGGCGTTGCGCTGGGCGGTGGGCCACACCGACAGAGGAATGTCAGCGGGCATCGGCTACCTCCGAGCGGATAAATGAGGTGACGTCCTCATGCGCCACGAGATGGGCGGGCTCGCCGCGGCTACGGGCGTGGCGGACCTGGGTGGTCTGCCAGTACGAGGGTCTTGCGACGAGGTCTCCATTGCGGATCGCGGCGTGCAGGGCGATGACGTGGCCGAGGTATGTGAACCCCGCCGCGCTCGCCAGCGCGACGGTGAGCCCGGCGAGGTCGAGGGTGCGACCCTTGCGGCGGGTGTTCTTGGTGACCACGACGAGGCGGCCGCCGGGACGGAGCACCGCGTGGCAGGCGGCGTAGATCTCGGCCATTGCCGTCTCGTAGACGGCGCCGCGGGCGTGTCCGAGGTTGGCCCGGTCGCTCGAGTAGTTGAGGGTCTCGGCCGGGCAGAGCCGGCCACCGGCCAGCCACGCCGGCTTGTCGATCATCCCTGCGTCGCACGCATACGGCGGCGAGGTGACAACTAGGTCGAAGCGACCGGTGAGGTCGCCGAGCACCTCGGGAAGACGCCGGGCGTCACCGAGGAGGATCTCGGCCAGGTGGCGCCGGCCGACGGGCAACATGTGGTCGAGGTTCGCCTTGGCCAGGGCGACCCAACGGTCCTCGAGCTCGACACCGACGGCACGCCGATCCAAGAGGACCGCCTCGACGACGGTCGTACCGATGCCGGCGAGAGGGTCAAGGACCACCTGGCCGGGTGTTGAGTACTCGGTGACGATGCGCCGGGCGAGCTCGGGGAGCATCTTGCCGGGATGGGCCGTGCAGCCGGGCAAATAGCGGCCGGTCCGTTGGTATTGGGCGGTGGTCTGGGCCACCGGCCAGATGGCCAGCGGCACGTCGGGATCTTGCGGAGTGGTGGCTGTGGTCATGGGCGGCCCACGACCGGAGAAGCGTCAACTAAAGAACAAGGGTCCCGAGACTCTTTTTCGACAAACCCCCGCGATCAACCCTCGTCCATTGGTGCTCAGGCAACAGTCGACAAAGGTTCGCAAATGCCCTTGAGGTCGTCGCCGAGACGGAGGTAGGTCCTCCGAGACCGAACTCAACTCGACCCGAAGGAGTCACCATGGCACGGCCTCAGCAGATCTCGACCGAGACGATCACCCAAGCACTGGCAGCCCACCCGGAGGTGACTGCCGCCGACCTCGCAGACGCGCTCGGGATCGGCCAGTCCACCGCGGCCAAGCGCCTCGCCGCGTCCGGCGCACCCCCGGCGGGCGGGTAGCCGGCGTCCGGGTCGCCGACCGTTGGTCGCTGGTCCCCTCGGCGAGCGACACCGCCACCCCCGACATCGGGGCGTCCGGCACTGCAGCGGCCGAGACCGTCGCGACCGACGGTGGCCGCGACCGGCTCGCCCGTGGTGGCCTCGGCGCCCTCGTGCACGACTACCTGGCCACCCGACCCGGTGAGGCCTTCGGGCCGAGCGCGGTCGGCAAGGCCCTCGGCCGGTCCCAGGGTGCGGTGTCGAACTCGCTCGCCACCATGGCCGCTCGGGGCGAAGTGGAGCTGGTCGGGGACAAGCCCCGTCGCTACCGGATCGCCGAATCCCGGTAGCTCACGGTCCGCCGGTCCGTACCCCGCGGCTACCCCGCGGCCCCGAACCCCGCGGGGTACGGTCTACCCCACTTGTGGGGTAGTGGCCTGGATGCCGACCCCGCGTCCGCCGCAAGGGCTCGCCGAGAGATTTCTTTCGGCGGCCTGGCCGGGTCTCCCCGCCGAGTACCCCACGCGCGGTGGTCGAGTACCCCGCGGCGCTGACCTGCACGAACGCCTCGGGTCGGTCCGCCGTAGCGGCGAATACCCCACATCCGGGGCAGTCGCCGTTGCCGGCGAGTGGGGTCAATTCGGGGGAAAAGCGGGGTAGTCCCCATGGCCTGATGGCGGCTCCGAAGTGAAAGGAGCTACCCATGGTCCCCCGCCGTGTCCTCACCGATTCGCCGTTCGACACCTTGGAGAAGACCTTCGATCTTCTCGTCAGCGGCCCGCGCCCGCTCGCCCTCGACGGCACCTCGCTCGACGGTCTGCCGGACCGGGCGATCCCCCTCGGCGAGCTGAAGGCGATGCTGCTGCACCCCTCAATGGCTTTCGCGGCGCGCGACGCGGTGGTCGACGAGCTCGTCTCCCGTTCCCGTTCCCGTGGCGGCGCCTGGACCGTCGGCCTCGCCGGGGTGCTCCTACCCGGGTTGCGCCGGGCCGTCTGGCCGCTCGTGCAAGCGTGTCCGGGCAAGGCCGCCGACATCGAGGCCGAGACACTCGTCGCGTTCTTGGCCGCCGTGGCCCGCTGCGAGCCGGGCCGAGCGCGCCTCGCGTCCCGGCTGTGCTGGCTGGCCCGCATCGGCGCTGACCGGCTGCTGCGCGCCGAGGTAGCCGAGCGCGCCCGGCCGGGCACAGATCCGGTCTCCGCCGCCCCGCGCCGACCGTGGGGACACCCCGACCTCGTGCTGGAGCGGGCCGTGCGGGCCGGGGTCATCGGTGCGGCGGACGCCGAGCTGATCGGGGCCACCCGGATCGGTGACGTCGAGCTCGCGGACGTCGCGGACGCCCTGGGGATCAGCTACAAGGCGTGCCACCAACGGCGCCGTCGGGCTGAATCGGCCCTCGTCGAATGGCTGACCTCGGAGAGGTATTCCTCGTTCGAGTTTGTCGAAAAAGGGCTCGAAAACCCTTGTTCTTCTAACGGGGGTCGTCCCCGGCAGGGCCGGTCAATGGACCGGCGACCGGACAAGCGTCGCTCGACACCAATGCCCAGGAGGTGAGAGTGCCCAACCCGGCCCGAGCGGACCTGCTGGGACGACCCCCGCCACCCCGGATGGCGCACCGGGATCGATCCAAGGAGGCCGCCACGACACATCCCACCCACGAAAGACACACCGAGCCCGCCCGGCGGTCTGATGACCTCGTGGTCATCAGACGAGCGACCCGGCTCACGAAGGGGCGAGCCCCGGCCGTGCTGGGTCGCCTCGCGCTCGCCGTTCTCCTCACTGGCGGGCTCGTCGTACTGCTCGCGTCCCCGGCCTTCGCGACCGGTGGTGGTGCCCCGACACTCGATGGGGTGATCAGCAGCCTGACCAATTGGATCGTCGGGATCCTGGCCGGGGTCGCAACCTTGTTTCTCACCATCGGCGGGCTGCGTTACTTGACAGCCGGCGGCGATCCCGGCCAGGTGGAGAGGGCCAAGACCGCCCTCAAGTCCGCCGCCATCGGCTACGCGCTCGCCATCTTGGCCCCGTTGATCGTCTCCATCCTCGCCTCGGTGATCGGCGGCTCATGACGCGGCTGCGCGCCTGGCCAGGATGGCACCGGGGGCTGCTCATAGCGATCGGCGGCCTGATCGCCGTGCTCGCCCTAGGCGCCGGCAGTCACAGCGCGGACGCGCAGGTCGCCCGCCGAACCGCGATCCGCTCCCCAGCCGTCGTCCTCACCGCCGCAAAGACCCCCAGTTCGCCGGCCTCCCAGTCGAGCGCCACGGCGACCACGACACCCTCGGGCAGCTCCGGCTCGTCGTCGAGCTCTTCGGGTGGGGGCCCACCGGGCATCCAGGTCGGCCCGGGTGGCACCACCACACCAACGACGCCCGTGTCCGGCAGCGGCGGCACGGTGAGCGGCGGCAGCCAACCCTCGCCGGGGCTGTTCGACATCACCGGGCACATCGAGGCCGCCATCGACGACTGGTTCAGAGACCTCGTCACCGCGGCGCTCGACCCGATCCTGTTCGTGCTCGTCGGCGGGGCAATCGTCATGGGCTATGAGACCATCCAGACCCGCACCGCCATCAAGGACGTCCTGCCCCGCATCATCGTCGCCGCGGTGGCCGTCAACGCCAGCCTCAGCCTGGCGGGCCTCGCCATCTCGACGGCCGACTCGCTCTCCCAAGCCGTCCTCGGCCAGGGCGTCGACCCGTCGGGGGCCGCGGTGGTGCTCCTCCAGCTCGTCCTCGGGTCGCTGGCCGGTGGTGGGATCTTCGTGGTGCTCCTCGGCGGGGTCGTCGCCGTGTTGGCGATCGTTCGTCGCGGCGCCGATCTGCCTCGTCTGTCACGCCCTGCCCCAGACCGAGGGCCTCGCCAGGCTGTGGTGGCGGGCCTTTTCCGGCACCCTCGCCGTCCAGGTCGCCCAGTCCCTCGTGCTCGTCACCGCGCTACGGGTGTTCCTCGCCTCGGGCGGCCCGGCCAATCTCGGGATCGCCTCGACCGGCGGGCTGGTCGACCTGCTGGTCTCGGCGTGCCTGTGCTGGGTGCTTGTCAAGATCCCGTCCTGGGTGAGCCGCGTGGTCTTCTCCGGCTCGCGCAGCCACGGCGGCCTAGGTCGGGTCGTGCGCGACGTGATCATCTACAAGGGCGCCAAGGCCCTCGCCGCGGGAGTCGGGCTGTGAGCCCCGCCGATCAGACACGAGACCGCGACCGGAGCCGGGTGCGCATCCCCGCCGATGTCGAGCGCGAGGACCGCATCCTCGCCAATCTCACCGCCCGACAGCTCGCCATCCTGTCCGTCGCCGCGGTGGTGCTCTGGGCCGGCTACACCGCCACCCGCCATCTGGTCCCGATCGCCGTCTACGGCGCGTTCGCGCTGCCGTCGGGCTCCGTGGCGGCGATGCTGGCTCTCGGGCGCTTCGAAGGTGTCGCTGCGGACCGGTGGGTGACCGCCGCCTGGCGGCATCACCGCTCCCCCCACCGGCTCGTGCCCGCCCCCGACGGCGTCCCGCCCGCACCCTTGTTCGCCGCTGGCTTGGCCGGTCCGCTGCCCGCCCCGCTGCGCCTCCCACTTGTCGGGGTCGCCGCCGACGGAGTGGTCGACCTCGGCACCGACGGCCTGGCGCTTGTCTGCCGGGCCAGCGCCGTCACCTTCGCTCTGCGGACCCCGACCGAGCAGGAAGCCTTGGTTGCCGGGTTCGCGCGCTTTTTGAACTCGCTCGCCGAGCCCATCCAGATCCTCGTGCGAGCCGAGCCGGTCGATCTCACTCCCACCATCGACCGGCTCCTCGAGGCCGCGCCGGGACTGCCGCACCCCGCCCTGGAGGCCGCCGCACGCGCCCATGCCCGGTTCCTCGCCGAGCTGGCCGAGCGCCGCGACCTCTTGGCCCGCGAGGTGCTGGTCGTGCTGCGCCAGACGAACCTCCAGGACGCGGCTGGGCGCTTGCACCGGCGGGCCGCCGAGGCCGCAACGGCCCTCGGCGCGGCAGGGGTGACCCTCGTCGTCCTCGACGGCCCTGCCGCGGCCGAGTGCCTGGGTCGCTGCCTCGATCCTTCAGCACCGCCACGCCCTGAAGGACTGGCCGGGACTGACGCGCCCGTCACCCTCGCGCGCCTCACACCGAGCACTCCGGCCACGAACGCAGGCTTCCGGTGAGCAGCCTCCTCGCCCGCATCGTGCACCCCGCCTCCCGCCCGGCCTCGCCGTTCGGCCCCGACGCCGTCGAGGTCGGCCCGCGGGCGCTGCGAGTCGGTGACGGCTGGTGTCGCAGCTTTTGCATCGTCGGCTACCCGAGAGAGGTCGGCTACGGCTGGCTCGAGCCACTCACCGCCCACCCGGGCCGTCTCGACGTCGCCGTGCAGGTCGAGCCGGTCCCCGCCAACCTGGCCGCTGAGCGGTTGCGTCGCCAGCTCGCCCGCCTCGAGTCGGGGCGTCGGGCCGATGCCGCCAAGGGCCGGCTGGTCGATCCCGATGTCGAGGTCGCCGCCGCTGACGCGATGCAGCTTGCCGCCGGGCTCGCCCGCGGGGAGCAGAGGCTGTTCCGAGTCGGCCTCTACCTCACCGTGCATGCCCGAAGTGAGCAGGCGCTCGACGCCGAGTGCGCCCGGGTCCGGGCGCTCTGCTCCTCGATGCTCCTCGACTCCCAGCCGGCCACCTGGCGCAGCCTGCAGGGCTGGGTGTCGACCCTGCCGGTCGGCGTTGACGCCCTCTTACGGCGGCGCTCGTTCGACACCGACGCCCTCGCGGCGTCGTTCCCGTTCGCCTCGGCCGAGCTGTCGGCCACCACCGGTGTCCTATACGGCACGGCCACGAACGGCTCCGGTCTGGTGCTGTGGGACCGCTTCGCCCAGGACAACCACAACTCGGTCATCCTCGCTCGGAGCGGCGCCGGCAAGTCGTACCTCGCGAAGCTCGAAGCGCTCCGGTCCCTCTACGCGGGTGTCGAGATCGCGGTGGTCGACCCCGAGGACGAGTACCGCCGCCTGGCCGAGACCGCCGGCGGCGCCTATGTCCATCTCGGCGCGCCGGGCGTCCGGGTCAACCCGTTCGACCTGTCGTCGGGACCAGAGGCCCTCACCCGCCGGGCGCTGTTCGTCCACACCCTGATCGCGGTGCTACTTAGGGAAAAGCCCGACCCGGCCTCGACCGCGGCGCTGGACAGGGGCATCGTGGCCGCATACGAGGCGGTCGGGATCACCGCGGATCCTCGCAGCCACGCCCGGCCCGCGCCATTGCTGGGTGACCTCGCCGCTGCCCTCGACGCCGACGGCGATCTCGTCGCCCGGACGCTCGCGGCCCGGCTGGCGCCGTTTGTGACCGGCACGCACCGGGGGCTGTTCGACGGGCCGACCACGACCCGTCCCGACGGGCACCTCGTCGTGTTCTCCCTCCGCGACCTGCCCGGTGAGCTGAAGGCCGCCGGGACGCTGCTGACGCTCGACACGATCTGGCGGCGGGTCTCCGACCCCGCAAAACGCCGCCGCCGGCTGGTGGTGGTCGACGAGGCCTGGCTCTTGATGTCCGAGCCGTCCGGCGCCGAGTTCCTCTTCCGCATGGCCAAGTCCGCCCGCAAGCACTGGACCGGGCTCACCGTGGTCACCCAGGACGCCGCCGACCCCTGGCCGAGGCCTTCGGCCTGTCGGCCGGTGAGCGCGCCTACCTCCTCGGCGCCGCACGAGGTCAGGGGCTCCTCGCCGCCGGCGTCGACCGTGTCGCCTTCACCGCCCTCGC